>JBIOEG010000031.1:0-48391 GCA_044445825.1 Caulobacterales bacterium | reverse complement strand
GTGGCGGTGGGGGCGGCGGCCTGCACGCAGAGCAGCACTTCGAATACCACCGCCACCTGAAGCCCGGCGACGTGCTGACCGCGACCACCAAGCCCGGCAAGACCTGGGAGCGCGAGGGGCGCCGGTCCGGCAAGCTGGTGTTCTCGGAATCGGTCACCGAATACCGCGACCAGAAGGGCGAACTCGTCGTCACGGCGCGCGGCGTCGGTGTGCGCACCGAACGCCCCGTCGACCAGAATTAGGAGGCCGTCATGGCATTGAAAGCGAGCAAGCTGAAGGTGGGCGACACCCACACCGCGCGTCTGGTGGAAGACCTCAAGCGCACCCAGATCGTTCAGTATGCGGGCGCCTCGGGCGACTACAATCCGCTGCATACAGACGAAATTTTCGCCACGAAAGTGGCCGGCTATCCCTCCGTCTTCGCCCACGGCATGCTGACCATGGGCATGACCGGCAAGATGCTGACGGACTATGTGGGCGACGCGCGGCTGACCAAGTACGGCGTACGCTTCACCAGCCAGGTCTGGCCGGGGGACACCCTGGACTCCACGGCCACGGTGAAGGCGGTCACCGAGAAGGACGGGGTGAAGCTGGTCGAGCTCGACGTCGCCACGGTCAACCAGGACGGCGTCCAGGTGCTCAGCGGCTACGCCGAGGCGCGGGTCGATCCGTAGGGTAGGCTGCCCTGCTGCGTCACCCCGGCCGGAGCGTCCGTCAGGACGCGCAGAGCCGGGGCCGGACGGGCCGCGACCAAGCTGGATGTCGTCTATGAAACGGCGGGTCCGGCCCCGGATCGGCCCTGCAGGCCGTCCGGGGTGACGAGGTGGAGAGGCCAGCGAACTGCGGCGCCTCGAACGGCGCTCCGGGGCCGCCCCCACCGCCCTGGGGGGCCGTGCTCACGATCCCGACGCTCCCACCTCGTCACCCCGGCCGGAGCGTCCGTAAGGACGCGGAGAGCCGGGGCCGGACGGGCCGCGACCAAGCTGGATGTCGTCTATGAACCGGCAGGTCCGGCCCCGGATTGGCCTTGCAGGCCCTCCGGGGTGACGATTTCATGGCGTACCCGAGCGTGGCTAAGTAGCCTCGGCCCACCCGCTCGGCGATCGCAGGTCAGGCGCGCATGGACATCAAGGCCCTTGTGGACATTGCGATCGACGAAGATCCGCGAGCGCGGTGCCTGTGGGTCCCATCGGAGCACTGGGATGCGTTCTGCGACTCGTTGCGACGCAAGCCGAACCGCATTGGCGTCGTCATCTATCGCAACAAGACGATCCGTGACGGCGGTCCGCTTTCGGAGATCACGACGCGCAGGTAGCTGGCGGCTTGGCCGCGCGGCTCAGCCCAGTCCGGCGCGCTTGAGAACGGCCCTGACGAATCCGGCCTTCGCGTTGGCATATCCGGCTCGGTCGTTCCGATGTCTTGCGGCCAGCGATCGCTTCAGTCGGGCGTAGGCGAGGGCTGCATGCGGATGCGTGCGCAGGTAGTCGCGAAAGGCCAGCTGTTCGCCGTGTCCGACCCAGTCCGGCGCGCAAACATAGAGGTGATGGTCGTGCGTGCCGTATCCAGGCGGCGTCGCGAAGGCTTCGCGGCCGGCGATGCCGAGGTCGCCTTCATGCGCGTAACCCAGTCGCGCCAGTCTCCCGATCACCTCGCCAAGCTCGTCGGGCGACCGCAGGACCACGTTCAGGTCGATGGTCGGTTTCGCCGCCAGGCCCGGGACAGAGGTGCTCCCCACGTGCTCGATGCTCGCCGCCAAGTCGCCCAGGGCCTCGGCGATGCGCACGCGCAAGGTCTCGTAGCGTTGCGGCCAGGCCGGATCGTAGTCGCAGATGACGACGGGTTCCGGCATCTGGCGGGCTTGGATCCCCTGGCGAACCGGCCGCTCGCCGCTGGGCTATGAAAACACGAAGTGCTTGTCGAGTTCGCCGCGGATGCCCTGCATGTGTGTGTAGTATTGCAGGAAGCCGCCGTTGTAGTTGCCGTCCTGGCGGCGGTTGAACTCGCCTTCGAAGTTGTAATAGCCCGGCGTGCAGTCCTGGTTGCGGCTGGTCTTGCCGCGGTGCTTGATCACTTCCTGCACCCACCATTCCTCGGTGTCCGGGGAGACGTCGATCACCGCATGGCCGTGGTCGCGGGCGTAGGCGATGCATTCGGCGATGTGGTCGCCCTGGGTCTGCAGCATGAAGGTCAGGTTGAACTGGAACGAGGCCTGGTAGCCGCCCATGATGAACAGGTTCGGGTAGCCGTGGGTGTGCACGCCGAACAGGGTGCGCAGGCCGTCCCGGTAGGTCTCATTGATCTCAAGGCCGCTCTTGCCGCGGATCTCGTTGTAGATGCCGGTCTTCTGCACCTCGAACCCGGTGGCGTAGATCAGCACGTCGAGGGGATAGCTGCGGCCCTCGAACAGCGGGCCGTGTTCATTGATCTCGGTGACGCCCTTGCCCTGGGTGTCCACCAGATGGACGTTCGGGCGGTTGTAGGCTGGCAGATATTCGTCGTCGAAGCAGGGACGCTTGCACATGAACATGTACCAGGGCTTCAGGGCCTCGGCGGTGGCCCTGTCCTCGACGACCTCCTCGATGCGCCGGTGGATGCGCATGATGTAGTCGATGTTGTCGTTCTCCTGGCGGCGGATCTTCTCCTCGCGTGACAAGGCGGCGAGCTCCGCCTTCTTCACGGCGTCGATCTCGCGGCCGCGCAGGTGCTTCTCGCGCCTGGCCTGCTGCCATCCGGGCTTCAGCCGGGCGATCCACTCCGGGTCAGTCGGCCGGTCGTTGCGTAGGTCGATGGAGGATGGGGTGCGCTGGAAGACGTAAAGTTCCTTCGCCGCCTTGGCCAGGCGCGGGATCGCCTGCACGGCCGAGGCGCCGGTGCCGATGATGCCCACGACCTTGTCGGCGAGGCCGGACAGGTCCTGCCTCGTGTAGCCGTAGTCCCAGCGCGACGAATGGAACGAGTAGCCCGCGAACGTCTCCATGCCCCTGATCTTCGAGAGCTTGGGCTTGGAGAGGGTGCCGTTGGCGCAGATCACGAACCGCGCCTTCATGGCGTCGCCGCGGTCGGTGCCGATGCACCAGAGCTTTTCCTCATCGTCCCACACCGTGGAGGTCACCGTCGTGCGGAACACCGCGAGGTCATAGAGATCGTAGCGGCGCGCGATGGCCTGGCAGTGGGCGAAGATTTCCGGGCCCTTGGCGTAGAGGCTCGAGGGCACGTAGTTCATCTCGTCGAGCAGCGGCAGGTAGTCGTAGGAGGGCACGTCGCAGGCGGCGCCGGGATAGCGGTTCCAGTACCAGGTGCCGCCGACGTCCGCCCCGCGTTCGACGATGCGGATGCTGGTCACGCCGCGCTCGCGCAGCCGCGCCGCGGTGAGCAGGGCCGAAAATCCGCCGCCGATGAACAGGCACTCCACCGTGTCGGTGATCGGCTCGCGCGGCGCGCTGTCGTCGGCGTAGGGGTCGATCTCGTACTTGGCCAGTCCGCCGGTCAGGTCGGAGGTGTACTGCGCCGTGCCTTCGGGGCGGTACTTCAGCCGCAGGTCGCGCGCCTCGGCGAACCGCTCCTTGATCCGGTCGTAGTAGTCTTGCGTGGCCCCGTCCCGGCCGACCGGCTCGTCGCCTGCCACGGCCGGACGCGCCGGCTCTTGCGTCGTCGTCCCCATGCTGGTCTCCCTGATCTTTCGGCTCAGGTTGCGGCGTCAGAGCCGCGCGCGCAAGCGGGGAGGGGATTGGCGAGTGAAATTGGCGAGGCGATGCTCGCCGAGCTTCAATCCACGAACCACACCTCGCGGGGGGCCGCGACCTCGGGCGGCTTCGGGTCGATCGCCGCGCCGCAGAGGTGCCGAGCGATGCGTTTGATAAGGACGAAGTCGTTGAAGGGCTTGGCCATGTAGTCGGTGGCGCCGAGGCGCACCGCGCGCCTCACGTCATCTTCGCACTGCCGCGCGGTTAGCACGAGGATCGGCAGCTGCGACCACAACGGCCGGGCGCGGAGCCGCTCGAGCACCTGGAAACCGTCGAGCACGGGAAGCCCCAGGTCGAGCACCAGGAGCTCGGGCTTGGCGCGGTCGATCATGTTCAGCGCCGCGGCGCCGTCTCTCGCCCAGGTGACCCGATAGCCGGCCATCTCCAGGCGCAGCACCAGCAATTCGCCAATCAGGAAGTCGTCCTCGACCACCATGATTGGGCGACCCCAGACCTTGTCGACGTTCATCTACCCCCCCTCCACTGGACTTCCGGCGGCCCGCGACGCGGTGCGAGGCTCGACTTCGGGCCTCGTTTGGTTGTGCGCGTGTGCCGCGCGGCGAATGGTTCAGGCGGCCAGCTTGGTGCGTCCCGCCAGCATTTCGTCGATCACCCGGGTCGCCACCGGACGGCTGAAGAAATATCCCTGGTAGTGAGTGCAGCCGAGTTCGGCGAGGCGGTCCGCCTGGGCCCGTGTCTCCACGCCCTCGGCGATCACCTTCAACTCGAGCGCCTCCGCCAGGTCGATGATCGCCTTGACGATGGCGCTGGACTCCGGCCGCTTGCCGAGGTGCGAGATGAACGAGCGGTCGATCTTGATCTTGTCCACCGGGAAGCGGCGCAGGTAGCTGAGACTCGAGTAGCCGGTGCCGAAGTCGTCGAGAGAAATCGAAAAGCCCAGCCGGCGGATGGCGTTGAGCGTCTCATAGGTCTCCGCCTCGTCGGCGAGCAGCACGCCCTCGGTGATCTCCAGCTCGAAGTTGCGCGGATTGCAGCCGCTCTCGGCGAGGAGCTCGTTCAAGGTCGCGACGAGGTCGCCGGAGCGGACCTGGGGGGCCGAAATGTTCACGGCGACCTTCAGGCCCGGCCATCTCTTCGAATCGGCGAAGGCCTGGCGCAGGGCGAAGCGACCGAGGACGCCGCCGAGTCCGCAGGTCTCCGACAGCGGCACGAAATTCGCCGGCGAGACCTCGCCACTGAGTTCGCTGGTCCAGCGCATCAGGGCCTCGACGCCGACCATGACCCCCTTGGCGTTGACCTGGGGCTGATAGACCATGGTCAGGGCGTTCGCGGCCAGTGCGTGGCGCAGTTCCACCTCGAGCGCCTTGCGGCTCTTGAGCGCCTGATCCATCGAGACATCGAAGACGCTGTGGTGGCCGCCGCCCAGCCGCCTGGCGTTCGACAGGGCGAGCTGCGCCTGTCTGAGAGCCTCGGCGGGATTGTCCAGGCCGCGGGTGAGGAAGCCGACGCCGACCGAGCAGGTGATGACCGCCTGGCCCGCCGCCGCCGCGTAGGGCGCGCACAGCACGTCGAGCATTCGGCCGGCGAGCGCCTGGGCGGATTCGCGGTTGGCGCTCGAGCAGAGCAGGGCGAAAACGTCATCGCCGATGCGCGCGACCGTGTCGCGCTCGCCGCACTGCGCGTTCAGCCGCGCGGCCAGTTCCAGCGCCACGTCGTCGCCGGCGGCCAGGCCGAGAACCTCGACCACCTCCTCGAACCGGTCGAGACCGATGCACAGGACGCCGATCGCGGCGCCGCCCTCGAAGGACCGGGCCTGCTTCGCCGCCTCCTGGAGACGGTCGATCAGCAGGGCCTTGTTGGGAAGTTGGGTGAGCGCGTCGTGGGTGGCGACATATTGGGCGCGCGCTTCGCTGGTGGTCAGGCTGCTGGCCGCCTTGCGCAGCTGGCGAAACAGGATCAGGCCGCCGGCGCCGAGTCCGGTGATCACCACCGTGAGCAGGGGGCGTGCGCCCGGATAGCTCGCGGCCACCACGCAGAGGATCGCCACGAACGCGGCGATGGAGGCGACCGAAGCCAATGCGAGCACGTCGGTGCTGAGTCGTCCCTTGGCGTTGATCATGGTCAGGGGATCCAGTTCGTGGACAAACGTTGGGCGCCGGGTGCTATCTCGAGGTGCGGTTGGGCGTCGCGCCGCCCCGTCGGGCGCGGTGCGCGCTCGCCCGGAGGAGGGCCGGCGCCGGCTCGGGCCGATGACCGAGCACCAGCCACCACACGAGCCAGACGCAGCTGACGGTCAGGGCGTCGCTAAGCAGCGTCACGGCGATCCTCCACGAACCGGGTGTTGGTAATTCCAGGACCCATCGAAGCCAAACCCCAAGGCGGCCGCCCGCCGACGCAGGACTGGGCGTCGAGCGGCCTGATGAACGAGACGTCGGAAGTCAGTACGCGGCGAGCAGATCCGGGAACTCGAGGGCGGCTTCGGCCAGCGCGCCGGCGGCCGCTTCGAGTTTGGTCTGCTCAATTCGTGAACGAGCCTAGGCGGCCCCGCTTAACTTGCTCTCAATCGGGATTTTACGCGGGCCTAACCACGATGAGAGCGCGAAACGGGCGTCGAGGCTCGCCGACGCACTGCCCAAATCGTCACTTTTCGGGTAGGATTTCCGCAGTCTCACAGGTGCGTCCGCCGACCGGGAATCCGGCGCGGTCGCCTGCTCGGCGCCTGCTATCCGCCTGTTATGACCTGTTTGGCGCCTGTTATGACCTGTTATTCACCTGTTCCTGAGGCCGAGGCGACCTTGCAACCCTTTGTTCGGGTTGCGTATTTTCGAGGAACAGGCGGCGAAAAAACCGAAAATAACAGGTGTAACAGGTGGAACAGGTGGAACAGGTGGAACAGGTGATCGCCGACGGTTCCGGTTGACCGTCCCTACGGCGCGTCGGGCTGGTCGATCACCCATTGCAGCACCGGGTCGCGGCCGGCTTTGTAGTCGGCCCAGCCCGTTTCGATGGGGACGTCCGGCCTGATCTCGTTGGTCGGATCGCCCGGGGCGAACTGGTAGAGCCGGGTCGAGTACGAGACCACGAGGTGGGAGTTCGGCAGGGTCAGCTCGCGCCGCTCCTGATAGCTGTTCGGCCGCTCGCCGATGGTCTCGCCCACGAGGATCGCCGCCGTGCGCTGTCGGAAGTGGGCGCTGTTGGACATCGCCGCGGAGAAGGTGGCCGGCCCCACGAGGACGAAGAGATGGCCTTTGCGGTTGATCTGCACATTGTGCTGGATCGGGCCGACCACGAACATCAGGCCCACGTTGTAGTCGCCGCCGCCGTTCTGGCGCATGTCGATGACGAGCTTCTTCGGCGGCGAGGCCAGGACGTCGTGGAGGCCGCTGACGGACCGCCACAGGCCGCCGTAGCTGCGGAAGTCGCAATAGACCGTGTCGGGCGCGGCGGGGGCGCACCAGAAGGCGTTGTCTTCATGCTGGGTCATCAGCGGCGTCGCGGCGGACGCCGACACCCACGCCGGCTTGGCGCCCGCCGGCAGGGCGGCGAGGTCGGCGGTGAAGGTGCGGCCGTCGTCGGATCTCAGCGTCAGCGCCGCCTGATCGCGCCGCGGCGTGACGCCGAGGCCGTGCAGATAGAGGCCCACCGTCATGCGCCGATCCACCGACCAGTCGCGCACGCCCATGCCCTCGTCGGCGGCCGTCACCGTCAGGAGGCGCCGGCGGACCTCCTCGACGGGCACGCCATCGATAGCGACGAGCTGCGTCCCGAGCAGCGCCTCGTGGCCCGGAGCGACGGAGACGACCCGGTATTGCCCGCCGAAGTGCCGGATGTTGAGCGGCAGGCTGGCCGCGTCGTCCGGCGTGTCTACGCCGGTGTGGCCGTCGCCGATCGACCGCGCGATCTGTTGCAGACCCACGAAGCTCTCGTCGCCGTCCAGGCGGCCCAGGCGGCCGTCGAGGTCGCTCACCTCGGCGGCGAAGGCGTCCTTGGAGATGTGGTGGAACGCGTTGATGTGCCGCTTCGGCAGTTCCTGGGCGAAGTAGCGAAGGTCCTCGCGCCACTGGGCCGGCGTGACGGCCAGATTCGGCGGCGCCGCGCCGCACGAGGCGACGCCGAGGGACAGTACGATCGCATGGGAGACCAGCCGGTTCATGACGCGCTCCGGTCTAGCGCGCCGCACCCCCAGGTTGACAGTTAACTGTGCGCAATGACGAGACGCACGTAGCGCCAAGCTACTCCGCCGGCACCTCGACAGGCCCGCCCACGGGTTGCGGCGCCCGCATGATCAGGATCAGCGGCGCGATCGCGATGGTCAGCATGAACATCAGCAGGAACACGTCCACATAGGCCACCATGCCGGACTGGCGGGTGATCTCTCCGTTCAGCGCCACCGCGCCGCCGCTCGAGGACGGGTCGAACGCCTGCGGCATGCCGGCGCGAAACACCGGGTCGGCTAGCTGCACGTGGCCGGTCAGATCGGAGTGCGCGACGGCGGCGTTCACGGTCCAGGAGGCCTGCACGATGGAGATGCCGAGGGCCGAGCCCAGGGACCGCACCAGGGTGTTCACCGTGGTGCCTTCCGCGCGCATGTCCGGCGACATCCTGGAATAGGCCATTGTGTTCAGCGGCATGAAGATCAGGCCGATCCCCACGCCCTGGATGAAGCCCGTGACCATGATCGGCGCCGACGTCATGGCGAGGTCGAAATGGGTCATCTCCCACAGGCCGAACGCGCTGATCGCCAGGCCCGCGGCCAGCACCAGCCGCGCGTCGAAGCGCAGCACCAGCTGGCCGACGAACAGGAAGGCGATAAAGGAGCCTATGCCCCGCGGCGTGTTGGCGAACCCGGTCTCCAGCACCGAATAGCCCATGTAGTTTTGCATCATCAGCGGCAGCAGGGCGCTGGACGAGAACAGCAGCATGCCGACGAAGAAGCTGAAGAAGGTGCTGCTGACGAAGTTGCCGTCATGCAGCAGGGCGCGGTCGAAGAACGGATGCTCAGCCGTCGCCGTCTGGACGACGAAGATATAGAGGCCGATCGCCGCGAGCCCGCCCTCGATCCAGATCTCCTTCGACGATAGCCAGTCCTGGCTCGGTCCGCGGTCGAACATCAGCTGCAGGCCGCCGATGAACAGCACCAGGGCGGTGAAGCCGAGCGCGTCGAAGGGCCGTTCTCGCCCGCCGCGATCCGTCGACATGAAGGTGGTGACGCCCAGGAAGGCGAGGATGCCGACGGGCAGGTTGATGAAGAACACCCAGCGCCAGGACAGGGTGTCGGTGAGCCAGCCGCCCAGGGTGGGTCCGATGATAGGCCCCAGGATGATCGCCGCGCTCCACAGCGACATGGCGGTGGGCAGCTCCCTGGGCGTGTAGAGGTCGAGGATCACTCCCTGCGACAGCGGCATCATCGACGCGCCGGCCAGGCCCTGCAGGAAGCGGAAGAGCACGATCTCCGGCAGCGTGGTGGCGATGCCGCACAGCATCGAGGCGATGGTGAAGGCGAAGATCGAGAACTGGAACATCCGCTTGCGGCCGATGCGCATCGAGAGCCAGCCGCTGAGCGGCGTCATGATTGCCGTGGCGATGATGTAGGAGGTGAGCACCCAGGTGATCTGGTCCTGGGCCGCCGAGACGCTGCCCTGGATGTGCGGCAGGGCGACGTTGGCGATGGTCCCGTCGATGGTGTTCATCAGGGTGGCGAGGATCACCGCCACGCTGATCGGCACTCGGTTGGCGCGGTCTTGCTCGAGTGCCATGGTCCGTCGGCCCTTCGGCGCGAACTTCAGCCGCCCCACGACAATTCATCCCACAGCTTTGCCGTCGCGCTCAAGGCCGCTGGCGCTGCTACTCAACGGCGCAGGCGCATTCCCAGCGTGATGCGCCGGGCCGCGTCGCTCACCACCGGCCCCAGGTCCATGCAGGCCGCCTCGACCAGCCGCTCGGGCGGGGCGGAGATGGTGATCGCGCCGATGGCGTTGTCCTGCTCGTCGAAGATCGGCGCCCCCACGGCGCTGACGTCCGGCTGGTTCTGGGCTAGGTTGACCGCGAAGCCCCAGGCCCTGACCATGTCCAGCTCCCGGCGAAGGTCGTCGGGGTCGATCGGCGCATGGGTGCTTCCGGTGGTCATCGGCCGCGCCAGATAGGCGGCCAGCTCGTCCGGCTTCAGATGCGCCATCACCGCCTTGCCTGAACTGGTGCGGTGAAGCAGGGCGTAGCCGCCCAGCGGGTTGAACACCCGCACGGGCTTGATCCCGTCGAGCCGTTCCACCAGCACCACGCGGTCATGGCTGCGTACGAACAGATGCACCGTCTCCTCGGTGCGGCGGCGCAGTTCCTCCATCACCGGCACGGCGATGCTGCGCAGGCCACGCCGGGAATCCACCGCATGGCCGCCAACCACCAGGGCGCGGATCGACAGCGCCCAGGCCGTGCGCGCCTCCTCCGCCGGTTCGATCCAGTCGGCGTCGTGCAGAATCGCCAGCGCGCGCTGAGTGGTGGTCTTCGACAGGCCAAGCCGCCGGGCGACCTCGCTGACGCCGACCGGCTGATGGAAAGCGACGTCCTCCAGCACCCGGAGCGCCACTCGCACCGAACTCATTGACCACCGCCGAGATTGGGCTAACCTTCAAAAAACCGGTACATCGTTCCGATATACGGAACAAGGGGGGTGGGGATGAGGCTAGCCGGGGTCATCGCGGCGGCCGCGCTGCAGCTTGCGGCGTCAATGATCGCGGGCGCCGCCGCCGCCGCTCCGACCGGGCACGAGTACGTCTACGTCCAGGCTACGATGACCAAGGACATCTACGTGGTCGACGCGGAAACGTTCCAGGTCGCCGGCCATGTGCCGATCGGCGATTACACGGACGACGTGATCGGCTCGCCGGACGGACGGCTCGCCTTCGCCAACGCCCAGATCTCCTCCGGAAGTCCCCTGGGCTGGCAAGCCAATGAGGCGGGCAAGGTGATGGCGATCGACACGGCCACCGACAAGATCGTCTGGTCGACCTTCGTCGAGGGCTCGCCGCACCACCTGGCGGTCGATCCGTCCGGGTCTCGGGTGTTCGTGCCGCTGTTCGACCGCAACTATCTGGTCGTGCTCGACGCCCATTCCGGCCAGGTGCTCGCCAAGTGGTACGCCACCCTGGGCAACCATGGCCTGGAGATGTCGCGCGATGGGCGCAAGCTCTACGTTGGCAACATGATCAGCGACCGGATCTGGGTCTACGACACCCAGACGGGTCGAATCATCCAGTCGCTGGCGGCGGGCGAGGCGGTGCGGCCGCTGCATCTGGACGCGGACGAGACACACCTGGTGTATCAGCTCTCTCGCTTCCACGGGTTCAAGGTGCGCGACCTGGCGACGGACGAGGTCCGTTCAGTGGACCTGCCGGCGCTGCCGCCGGGCACGGAACAGCCGGGCTATCCCTACACCGTGGACCATGGCCTGGCGTTCACGCCGGACCACCACAAGCTGCTCGCCGCCGGTTCGATCGCCGGCTACGTGGCGGTCTACAGCGTGCCGGACTATCGGCTGGTCGGGACGGTCAAGGTCGGCGACGACCCCAACTGGATCGCCGTGCGGTCGGACTCCCGGATCGCCTTCGTTTCGAACCGCGGCTCCGGCACCCTGTCGGTGATCGATATCGACACCCTCAAGGAGCTCAAGCAGATCCCGGTGGGCAAAATGCCCCAACGCCTGAGCGTAATCGATGTACCGAACCGGCCCTGACCGCATTCATCGCCGCGCGCTGGTGGCGGGAGTGGCGGCGTTCACGGCCGCGGCCGGCGTGCGCGCAGCCGAGGTCGAGCCTCAGCAGATCGTCGACTTCGGCGAACCGATCGACGTCAGCCGCGTGGCGCCCGGCGATTGGCAGATCGTGCTGATCGATACGGACCCGGTCTTCCTGCGCCGGCGCACCCCTGACGAGGTTGCCGCCGTTCGTGCGGTCCCGGCGTCCGCCTTGCCCGATCCGGCGCGCGACGAGGATCGCGCGCCTGGGGATGGACAGTGGCTGGTGGTGTCAGGGCTGTGCACGCATGCCGGCTGTCGCGCGGTTGCCGCGATCGGGCCCTACAACGGTTGGGGGTGCCTCTGTCACGGGTCGCTCTATGACATTTCAGGTCGTGTGCGGCGCGGGCCGGCCAAGCGGAACCTGCCAATTTTCAAACATGAGTTTCGGGGCCGCGACAGGATGATCCTGTTCGCGGGGTGAAGTCTGCGTCGAACGCCACGAGGGAGAGCGATGAAGATCTTGATGGGTGTGGCCCTGGCGTCGGTGCTGGTGGCGATGGCCGGCGCGAGTTCGGGCGCACCGGCGACCGTCGCGGCGAAAACCTATCCGGTGGTGGGTCAGATTCCCGCCGGCGACAGTTTCTGGGACTACGCGACCTACATACCGGCCGAACACCGTCTCTACGTCTCGCGCGAGGACGGACTGACGGTCTACGACTCGCAAAGCGGCCAGGTGACGAATCCGCTGATCGCCGGCCACCAGGTGCACTCGATCGTGCCGCTGTCTGGCGGCCGGGCGCTGATCACCAACGGCGCGGACAACACGGCCGTGATCTTCGAGCGCGCCACCGGCAAGCCGCTCATCACGATCCCCACCGGGCGCAAGCCGGACGGCGCCGGCCTCGATCCGAAAACCGGCCAGCTGATCATCATGGACGGAACGGACGACGACGCGGTGTTCGCGGACCCGAAGACGGGCAAGGTGCTGGGTCACCTGCCTCTGGGCGGCGAACCCGGCTCGCCGATGTTCGACGGGCGGGGCCACGCCTTCTCCAACATCGCCGATCATAGCGAGATCGCGGTGATCGACATGGCCTCGCACAAGGTCCTGAAGCGCTATCCACTGCCGGATTGCGCAGACGCGTCGGGCCTTGGCCTGGACCAGGCGAGCGGCGTGCTGTTGTCCACCTGCGCCGGCCTGAAGGCCGTGGCCACGGACTCGAGGACCGGGAAGATCCTGGGGACCGTCCCGATCGGCAAGTATCCCGACGCCGTCGTCACCGACCCGCTGCGGCACGTGTTCTACGTGCCGACCATTGCCCCGGGCGAACTCACGGTGGTGGGTCTGGGCAAGGGCGGCGTTCCGCAGGTGCTGGCGAAAGTCACGGTCGCCCCGGGCGTCCACACCGGCGCGCTCGATGCCCAAAACGGGCGCCTCTACCTGCCCGCGGGCGACCTGCAACTGGTCAGAGGGCAGCGCCCGTCGGTCGCGCCGGGCACCTTCCGCATCATGGTCATCGACGTGAACTGAACGAACGAGCCGCCAAGGCGCGACGCAGCGGCGCGGCGGCCAAAACAACAAATCTGGGAGAGCGAATATGTCGAGTGGAGGCTCACCGTATTCAGCGGCCCGGCTGCTGGCCGGAGTCTGCCGTAACCCGCTGGTGTGGATCGGGCTGGCGATAGCCGTCGCCGCGCCCGCCTGCGCGGCCACGGACACGGCGACCGCGTCGAACGCCGCCGTCACAGAGGTCGGCGGCATCGTCATCACCGCCGAACACCGCGATACCAAGCTTCAGGAGACACCGCTGGCGGATACCGCGATCACCGCAGCGACGATCGAGAACAACCGCATCCAGCGGCTCGACGACGTCGCGATCTTGGTTCCGAACCTCACGTTCACCCAGTTCAGCGCCCAGGAATCCTACTTCTCGATACGTGGGACCCTGATCAACAACAACGCCGCGGGATGGGACGACGCCGTCGCCACCTTCATCGACGACGTGCCGACCACCGGGCTGGGCGACGTCAACCCCGACCTCTTCGACCTGTCCAGCATCGAGGTGCTGCGCGGCCCGCAGGGCACGCTGTTCGGCCGCAACGCCACCGGCGGGGCGGTGATCATCCGCACGGCGCCGCCCAGCTTCGACCCCAAGGCCAGGTTCGAGGGGACCTATGGCTCGGACAACCAGGCTGAACTGCGGGGTCTGTTCACCGGACCGCTGAGCAGTTCGGTAGCCGGCAAGCTCGTCTTCGACGTCACCCATCGCGACGACTACATCAACAACGTCACGCTGCACGACAAGACCGGCGGCATAAACATCGCCGACGTGCGGGGCCAGTTGCTGTGGAACGCCAGCTCGACGGTCAGCGTCCTGCTCAGCGCCGACTATCTGATCGACCGCTCGGGCGGCTATCCGACGCGACTGCTCGGCAACTTCACGCCAGAGCTGTTCCCGACCCTGTCCTACAGTCCCTACGACACCAACCAGGCGATCAACGGCTACCAGCACCGCGATATCGCCGGCCTGGCGGCGCGTATCACCTGGGAGTCGCCCGTCGGGACCCTGACGTCGATCAGTGGGTATCGCTACGTGGATGCGAAGTTCCCCAACACAGTTCTGGGCGATCCGGAGAACCAGCTGCCGACGGTGGGTCTGGTTCACGACACGCAATTCTCGGAGGAAGTCCGCCTGGCCTCGCCGGCCGAGCAGCGCCTGACCTGGGTCGTTGGCCTATTCGCCCTGCACTCCGACAAGCGCGAGGGCGGGCCGCTCGGCTTCTTCTTCGATCCCAACACCGTCGCCGGTTTCTTCGGGACGCCGCCCAACGACTACACCCAGACTTCGGATCAGAAGGTCGCCACCGACAGCTTCGCCGCGTTCGGCGAGGGCAACTACGCGCTGACCCAGATGCTCAAGCTCACGCTCGGCGTACGCTTGAGCACCGAGCGCAAATCCGGCAGGTCGACCATCGCCTTTTCGATCGTCGATCCGGCCCTCTTCCCTGCCGACTCCTCCTACGCCCACACTTGGAATTCCGTCACGCCCAAGGTCACCCTTTCGTACCAGCCCAACACCCATTTCATGGCTTACGTGACCGCCACCGAGGGCTTCAAGAGCGGCGGATACGACCTCGCGGGCTCTGGCCCCGCGGTCAACGCCGCGCTCGCTACACCGTTCAACCCGGAAACCGTCTGGAACTATGAAATCGGCGAGAAGTTCACCGGTTTCGACAACCGGCTGGTGCTGGACGCGGATGCATTCGACGACGAGTACCGCGACCTGCAGACCTCGCAGTTGAAGAACATCAACAATGTCCCGACGGTTATTACCGCCGACGCGGGCAACGCCAGGGTTGACGGCGTCGAGGTCGAGAGTTCGCTGTTGGCCACCGATTGGCTGACCCTCGGCGCGACCTTCGCCTACATGGACTCGCATTTCACGTCGCACCACCCGGACCAGCCACCGCCGGACATCTTCGGAAACTGGATCCCCTATGCGCCGAAGGATCAGGTGCACCTTTCCGCCGACATCCACCATGCGGTCGGGTCCGACCGGGGAATGATCGATTTCGGAATAGACTATACATACCACTCGAAGGTATTTTTCGATAACGCCAACAGCGCTCCGCCGTTCCTTCAGCAGAAGAGCGTTTGGAACGGCATAGTCAACGCGCACCTTGACTATGTATCAGAAGACAAGAAGTGGAAGGTGTCGGCCTGGGGTAAGAACATCACTGGCGCCGAACCCGTGCTTCACGCAGCAGACGTTACGGTTCTGTTCCAGGACTTGAACGAACTCTTCAGCGGCAATCCGGAGTCAGTGTTCCTGGCGAAATACTATCCAACCCGCACCTTCGGCGTGACGGTTACGCGCAACTTCTAAACCGCGTGGGCGGCGGCTTTCGTTGGCGTGTGAGGATTGATGCCGGCCCAGATTGATTCGCCGCAAGGTTGGGCGCATCGGCCTTGGCTGAGACGCGGCGGGGCGCTAAGCCGACGCCGCGAGCACTATGAACGCACGATGCGAGAAATTTCTCGGGGAGCCGAAATGAACAGAACCGCAGCCCTCTTCGCCGGGGCCCTGATCGGGCTCGCCCTGTGCGCCGGCTCCGCAGCGGCCCAGCCCGCGCCGGGCGGATCGGGCCTCAAGGTGGTCACGAGCATCGCGCCACCGCCGGACAGCTGGGACTACGCCAGCTGGGACGCCGCGCGCGGGCGGGTCTATGTGGCCCACGGCGATGAGGTCATGTCCATCGACGCCGCCACCGGCAAGGTGACGCCGGTGCTGGCGCAGGGCAGCCACCTGCACGCCGTGGTGCCCATACCCGGCTCGGAGGTGCTGGTGACCACGAACAGCGGCGACAACACCGCGCGGATCATCAATGCGGCGGACGGAAGCCTGGTCGCTTCGCTGAAGGTCGCCGACGACGCGGACAGCGCGATCTACGACCCTGTCTCGAAGCTTGTCGTGGTGGTCAGCGGCGACGGCGGCACGGTCAGCCTGGTGGACCCGGCCGCGCGCACGGTCGTCGGAACGATCAAGGTCGGCGGGTCGCTGGAGTTCCCGGCCCTGGACGGCAAGGGCAAGCTCTTCGTCAACCAGGAGAACACCGGCTCGATCGTCGTCATCGACATGTCCAAGCGGGCGGTCGCCACGACCTATGTGATGAAGGACTGCAAGAGCCCCACGGGCCTCGCCTATGTGTCCGGCGACCGCCTGATCGCGGCGTGCCGCAACAACGTCGCCAAGATTGTCGACGCTTCCACGGGCAATGAGATCGCCAGCCTCGCCATCGGCGGGTTTCCGGATGCGGTGATCTACGATCCCACGCGCAACCTGGCTTACATTCCGTGCGCTCTGGACGGGACGCTCCAGGTGATCTCATTGTCGGGGCCGACCAACAACACGGTGATCGACAAGGTCGCGACGCAGATCGGCGCGCGCACAGGCGCGGTGGACCCGGCGAGCGGCCGCGTCTACCTGCCGACGGCTGAGTACATTCTGCCCGTCCCCGCCGGACAGCGGCCGACCACCAAGCTGGGCACATTCCGCGTCCTGGTGCTCGACCGACAGTGATGGCTTGCGCGGCGGCCGGCGATCCGATAACGGGCCGCCGGTCGCCGCGGAGGCGGCCCTGCTTCCTGGGATCCATGAGCGACACACCCCGACGGCCGACCTTGCATCTCAGGTTCGCGCCCGCGACCCAGCCCGCCGTCGCGGCGGCGCAACGGCCGGCGAAACCGCTCGTTTGGAAGTGCCGGCCCTGCGGCGCGCAGCTGGAGGTTCCCGGCGAGGCGGCCGATGACGAGTCCGTGCGTTGTCCGTCCTGCAATGCTCGCCTGGGCCGGGCCGCCGACTTCCGCGCAGAAGAGCCCGACCTCACGCGGGTGCGGGCGCGTTTGGCGGAAGCCAAGGCGCCATCGGAAAAGCGGGCGCCAATGCGCGGGTTGTCGCGCGCCGCGGCGCGGCGGAACGGCTAGGAACCCGGCGACACCACGGTCAGCGCTGGCGCACCACCGCCGTCGACTTGGCGGCTTCCAGCCGATGCTCTTCCAGACTGAGCCCCACCGTGACGGCGATGCCTATCGCGATGGCGATCAGCGTCAGGGCCAGCGCGAGGCCCCCCCGGTGTTCGTGGATCTTGCGCGGCGCGCCGTAGTCTTTGGTCTCATGCGTCATGGGCCACCCCCACGGATCGACGCAGAATAGCACATTCGGCGCGCGGGGACTTCCCCCGCCCGGGCGCCGCAGCTATACCCGCCCCGCAAAACGGAGAGTCTCATGGAGATTCGCGAAGGGCTGACCTTCGACGATGTTTTGCTCGAACCGGGTCCGTCCGAAGTGATGCCGACCCAGGTCAATACGGCGACCAGGTTCACGCGTCAGATCGCGCTCAACATTCCCCTGGTGTCCGCGGCCATGGACACCGTCACCGAAAGCCGGCTGGCCATCGCCATGGCCCAGGCCGGCGGGCTCGGCATCCTGCACCGCAACCTCACCATCGAGGAGCAGGCCGATCAGGTGCGCGAGGTGAAGCGGTTCGAGAGCGGCATGGTGATCAACCCGCTCACCATCCATCCGGATACGCCGCTCAGCGAAATCCGCGAGATCAAGGCGCGCCGACACATATCGGGGTTCCCCGTGGTGGAGCGGCGGACCGGCAAGCTGGTGGGCATCCTCACGAACCGCGACGTGCGCTTCGAGTCCGGCGACAACATCCCGGCTTCCCAACTGATGACCACCGAGGGCCTGGTCACCGCCCGCGAGGGCGTAAGCCAGGCCGAGGCGCGGCATCTGCTGCGCCAGCACAAGATCGAACGGCTGATCGTGGTGGACGACGCCTATCGCGCGGTGGGCCTGATCACAGTCAAGGACATGGAGAAGGCCGAAGCCCATCCCAACGCCGCCAAGGACGGGCAGGGACGCCTGCTGGTGGGCGCGGCGTCCACGGTGGGCGATCTGGGGTTCCAGCGATCCCTGGCGCTGATGGACGCGGGGGTCGACGTGGTGGTGATCGACACCGCCCACGGCCACAACAAGCAGGTTTCCGACGCCGTGGCCCGCCTGGCGCGTGAGACCAATCGCGTGCAGATCGTGGCCGGCAACGTCGCCACCTATGACGGCGCCCGGACCCTGATCGACGCGGGCGCGGACGCCATCAAGGTGGGTATAGGTCCGGGCTCGATCTGCACGACGCGCATCGTCGCTGGCGTGGGCGTGCCGCAGCTGACCGCGGTTTCCGAGGCGGTGCGGGCGGCGAGAGACTCCGGCGTGCCGGTGATCGCCGACGGCGGCATCAAATATTCCGGCGATCTGGCCAAGGCTATCGCCGTGGGCGCCTCCAGCGCCATGTTGGGCTCGATGTTCGCCGGCACCGATGAGGCGCCCGGCGAGGTGTTCCTCTACCAGGGCCGATCCTACAAGTCGTACAGCGGCATGGGCAGCCTCGGGGCCATGGCCCGCGGGTCGGCCGACCGCTACTTCCAGAAGGACGTGGAGGACGCGCTGAAACTGGTGCCCGAGGGCATTGAAGGCCAGACGCCCTACAAAGGTCCCATCGGGCCGGTGGTGCACCAGCTGGTCGGCGGCCTGCGCGCGGCCATGGGCTATGTGGGGGCCATGGACATAGCCGAGTTCCAGAAGCGCGCGCGCTTCGTGCGCATCACCGGCGCGGGCTTGCGCGAAAGCCACGTGCACGACGTCATGATCACCCGCGAGGCGCCGAACTACCCCACGGCGGTCTGAGGCGGTGCGGGACGGTGGGCGCATCGCCGCGGCCATCGCGGTGCTGGACGACATCGACGCCCGCCACGGGCCCGCGCACCTGGCATTGAAGGCCTGGGGCGAGGGCGCGCGCTACGCCGGGGCCAAGGACCGCGCTTTCGTGTCGGGCCTGGTGCTGGACGTGCTGCGCCGCCGCCGCTCGCTGGGCTGGATGATGGCCGCCGACACCGACCGAGCCCGTGTGCTGGGCGCCCTTCGGGTCCTATGGGGCTGGCCGGTGGAGCGGCTGGAGACCGCCGCGGCGGAGGAACACGGCCCAGGACCGCTGAGCGAGGCGGAGCTCCAGCGCCTGCGCGCGCCCGAGCCCCTGGACGACGCCCCGCCGGCGGTGCGGGGCGACTATGCCGACTGGCTCGACGCGCCCCTGGAGCGAGTGTTCGGCGAGGGCCGAGCGATGGAGACGCAGGCGCTCGCCGCGCGGGCGCCCGTCGATCTGCGCGTCAACGCCCTGAAGGCCGGGCCCGACCAGGTGATCAAGGCCCTGGCGACCTTCCACCCGGAACCCGTCGAAGTCCTGCCGAACGCCATCCGGATTCCGCCGCCGGCGCCCAGCGAGCGAGCCGCGCCGGTGGAGGCCTCGCCGGCCTTCGCGAGGGGCTGGTTCGAGGTGCAGGATCTCGGCTCGCAGATCGCCGCGGCGGTTGCGGGCGACATCGAGGGCAAGCAGGTGCTGGATTTCTGCGCCGGCGGCGGCGGCAAGACGCTGGCCCTGGCCGCCGCCATGGGAAACACCGGGCAGCTCTACGCCTATGACGCGGACGCCCGCCGACTCACCGACACCGTCCGCCGCAGCCAGCGCGCCGGCGTGCGCAACCTGCAGGTCCGCTCGCCCATCGCGGCCGACCCGCTGAGGGGACTGGAACGGCGCATGGACCTTGTGTTCGTGGACGCCCCCTGCACGGGTTCCGGCACGTGGCGCCGGCATCCCGACGCCAAGTGGCGGCTGACTTCGCAGCAGCTCGGGCGCCGCATGGCCGAGCAGGACGCCGTGCTGGACGGCGCGGCGGCCTTCGTGAAGCCGGGCGGCCGCCTGATCTACGTCACCTGCTCCCTGTTCGCCGAGGAGAACGAGGACCGCGTCGCGGCGTTTGTGGCGCGCCGCCCTGAGTTCAGTGTCGCGCCGATCGATCTGGCGTTCGCCCGGACCTGGCGCACCGAGCCTGGCTTCCTGCGCCTGACCCCTCGCAACGCGGGCTGCGACGGCTTCTTTGTCGCCCAACTGGTTCGAGCATCATGACGCTCGGGCGATTCTCCACTACATGCCGGCCATGACAGACCCCGCCCATCACGAACGCGTCCTGATCGTCGATTTCGGCAGTCAGGTGACCCAGCTGATCGCCCGGCGGGTGCGCGAGAGCGGGGTCTATTGCGAGATCCATCCTTACGACCGGGTGGACGCCATTCTCGACAATTTTGCCCCGAAGGCGGTGATCCTGTCCGGTGGTCCGGCCAGCGCCCATGAGGCCGAGAGCCCGGCTGCGTCGCCGCGCATCTTCGACCTCGAAGTGCCTGTTCTCGGCATCTGCTACGGCGAAATGACCATGTGCGCCCAGTTGGGCGGGGCGGTGGAGAGCGGCCACGCCCGCGAGTTCGGCCGCGCCGAGATCCGCATCGAGCGCGAATCGCCGCTGCTGGCCGGCCTCGGCGATCCCGGCGACGAAGAACCGGTGTGGATGAGCCATGGCGACAAGATCACCGCCATTCCCCTGGGCTTCGAGGTGGTGGCGACCTCCGCCGGCTCGCCCTTCGCCGTGATCGCCGACGAAGGCCGCCGGCTCTACGGCATCCAGTTCCACCCGGAAGTGGCGCACACGCCGCGAGGCGCGCTGATGCTGCGCAACTTCACCCATGAGATCGCCGGCCTGAGCGGCGACTGGACCATGGCGGCGTTCCGTGAGGAGGCCGTCGCGCGTCTCCGCGCCCAGGTGGGGCAGGGCAGGGTGATCTGCGGCCTCTCCGGCGGAGTCGATTCCTCGGTAGCCGCGGTGCTGATCCACGAGGCGATCGGCGATCAGCTGACCTGCGTGTTCGTGGACACCGGCCTGATGCGGCTGAACGAGGCGGACGAGGTGGTGAGCCTCTTCAGGGATCACTACAACATCCCTCTGATCCACGTTGATGCGTCGAGGGATTTCCTGGCGGCGCTGGCCGGTGTCTCCGACCCGGAGGGCAAGCGCAAGGCCATCGGCCGCGCGTTCATCGACGTGTTCGACCGCGAGGCGGCGAAGATCGAGGGCGCGGCGTTCCTGGCGCAAGGCACGCTGTATCCTGACGTGATCGAGAGCGTGTCGGCCCGGGGCGGGCCCTCGGCGGTGATCAAGAGCCACCACAACGTCGGCGGCCTGCCCGAGCGGATGCGGCTGAAGCTGGTCGAGCCGCTGCGCGAACTGTTCAAGGACGAGGTGCGCGCCCTCGGCGTCGAACTCGGCCTGCCGCCGGCCTTCGTGGGCCGCCACCCGTTCCCCGGTCCAGGCCTGGGCATCCGCATCCCCGGCGAGGTGACGCCCGACAAGGTCGCAACCCTGCAGAAGGCGGACGCCATCTACCTCGACGAGATTCGCAAGGCTGGGCTGTACGATTCCATCTGGCAGGCCTTCGCCGTGCTGCTGCCGGTGCGCACCGTAGGCGTGATGGGCGATGCGAGGACCTATGAGGAGGTGCTCGCCCTGCGCGCGGTGACCTCCACCGACGGCATGACCGCCGACTTCTTCGAATTCCCCTGGGACGTCCTCGGCCGCACGGCGACCCGGATCATCAACGAGGTGAAGGGCGTCAACCGCGTGGTCTACGACGTCACCAGCAAGCCGCCGGGGACCATCGAGTGGGAATGATTTTGGCCCATCCGAAGGTAAGACGAAGCTCGCAGCCTTGTTGCTGATGTCTGTATTGAAACGGGCTATGGCCCATGTCCGGGCACGGTTCTTTCGAAGCGCGTTCGCTCACCCGCCAGTTCCCGAATGGTCGCCAATGCGGCCGCGGGCTCCAAGCGGACGCGGAAATCGGCATTGGCCTCGGCCAGGCGAATCCGGCGATCCTGGGCCACGACATAGGTCGCGGAAATGGGAAGGCGTTCCCCGCCGCCCCCGTTGATCGCGGCGAGGTCGACGCTAAAGGAGGCTGTAATCCGCGTCACGACTTCCGGGGTTGGATATGCGATGCCAAACGCGCTGGCGACCCGGTTCCCGCTGTCGCTCAGCACTTCGAACTCGAGGGCGTTTTTCTGCGCGGTCGACAGCGAAAAATCAGGCGTCTGCGGCGAAATCGCGATGAAGTCCCCGCCAGCGGCGCGGATGTCGCCGAGAATGCGCTGATAGGCGCGCAACTCCAGATTGCAGTAAGGACACCAGCTCCCCCGGTAGAAGCTGATGATCAGCGGGCCCCGCCGCAGCAGGTCGGCCAGCAACACCGGTTTGCCCAACGCGTTGGGCAGCGCGAATTCCGGCGCCAGCGCGCCGACGTCCAGGCGTGCTCGGCTATCCCCGAGTGGCGGACGTCATCGATCGACGCCTGCAGCCCGGCGAGTAACTGTGGCGGAACCTGCTTGGCGGATTCGGCAAAGAGCGTTTCGAGTTCCTGTTTAAGGGTCATGTCTGCTCCTGGAATTCAGCGCGCCGAGCGGCGCGTATCGGTTACGAACATCCTCAGCGCCGCGCCGATTTCGCCCGGCGAGTCCTCCTGCAGGAGGTGCCTCCCCTTGACGGTCACTTCTTGCTGGTTTGGCCAGGTTCTGCAGAACGCCTGACCGGCGCTTCCGGCCGCGACGATTGCTCCGGGCTCGCCGGCGACGAACAGCTTCGGCATCGGACTTTCGCTGAGCCACGCTCCGTAAGCCTTGACGATCGAGGTCACGTCCTCGGGCTCGCCGTCGATGGGGATCTGGCGCGGCCAGATCAGCGTGGGCAGCCGTGCTTCGCGCTCCGCGAATGGGGCGCGATAGGCGGCCATCTCCTCCTGGCTCAGGGTCCGCACCGTGGCGCCCGGCAACACGCGTTCGACGAAGGCGTTCTCGTCGAGAATGAGGTGCTCGCCGGCGCTCGAACGGAGCGCGCGGAAAATGCCCCCGCCTTCCCCGAAACCCTCCCAACTCAGCGGCTGGACAATCGCCTCCATGTAGGCGATCGCCGCGACTTGATCCGGATGGCGGTGGGCGCGGTGGAACCCGAGCGCCGAGCCCCAGTCATGAACGACCAGGATAGCGTTGCTCAAGTTCATGGCGTCGAACCAAGCGTCGAGATAGCGCGCATGATCGACGAAACGGTAGGAATAGGTTGGCGACCGGCCCGACTGCCCCATGCCGACCAAATCTGGAGCGAGACACCGTCCGATGTCGCTCACGTGCGGAATGATGTTCCGCCAAAGGTACGAAGACGTCGGATTGCCATGCAGGAAGACGATGGCCTCGCCTTCGCCCACATCGACATAGCTCATCTCAGTGTCGAGGACTGCGACACGCTTTCTGGGATGTGGATCGGAGGCTGTCATGCCTGACTCCTTTCAGGGGGGTTCGTTGATCTTCAGAGATCGCGCGGTTGCCATGACCGTACGGGCTCGAGCGACAAGCTGTTGACTTAGGTCTCAAAGGCGAAGCCCTTGCGCGAGCTACGGCACGGGCTCGTAGCGATCTGTGGGGACTCGAGGGGTGAACTCAAAATTTCGTCCGACGTCGGCGAGTAGGGGAGCCGTGGTCTGCGAGTTACGGCCGTCGAGCGCCTCGCCGCGTCGTGCAACGAGTTGCCAGACGAGCAGCACGCCGCTGACCACCACCATCGGCACGAAGAAGCTGAGAACCATCCAGGTCACGCCGGTGGCCGCCCCCATCAGATGCTCGCGCACGCCGCCGCTGATGTTGGAATAGGTGTCGTAGATGGTCTCCAGGGCCAGCACCCAGACGACCGGAACGGCGAGGCGCGAGCGCGCCCTGAGCAGTGCAATGCCGGCGAAGGCCAGAACCGCGCCCGCGACATCGCCGGCTACGATCTCCATCGCCCCACCTTGGGAGATCGGGAATCCCTCGCGCTGGGCGGCGAAAACCTGGAGCGCCACATAGCGGAACACATGCAACCAAAGCAGCGCGGTGAGCGCCTGGGCGCGTGAGACCCTGCCAAGCCACGGGGCGACGTACCAGCGGGCTATGGCGGCGAAGACGATCAGGCTGAGCAGCTGGGCGACGGCCTGGGCGGGGGTCATGAGAGTCATAGTTGAGCTCCGGACATGGGCGTGTTGAGAGCGGCGGGGGCCGGCGCCGGCGTGCGGCGGCCGAAGAACATGCGCCGCAGCAGTCCGTCCCTGAGGATCAGTGTGTGGTAGAGCGCGCCCGCCACATGCAGCGCGATCAGGACCATCAGCACGCGCGAGATCGCGAAGTGGACCGTGCGGATCGGGTAGACCCAGAAGTCGCGCGGCAGGGCGCCGTGGTGGGCGAACAGCACCTCGGGCAGGTGGGTCTGGAACGCCATGATCAGGCCGCTCACCGCCATTCCGAATACGGCCGGATAGAACATCCGGTGCGAGGCCCAGGCCACACGATCCAGAAAGGCGTTGCCGGTGGGCGCAGCACGAGGGCGGCGGCTGCGGTTGCGCACCACAAGGCGCACCAGCATCAGCACGAGGATCAGTACGCCGCCGATCAAGTGGCTGCGCAGGGCTTCCAGCTTCATCGGATTGGTGTTGGGCAGATGCACCATCACCAGGGCACCGAGCGCCAGCGCCGCGATGATCAGCAAGGCCAGCAACCAGTGGAGCGCTACGAGAAGGGGGTGATAGCGCGAAATCTGATCCATCTCGTCTCTCCTTCGAAGAGCAAGGCCCTGATCGGTGCGCTGATCGCCCCATACTCTGCGGGTCTGGTCCGTTGCTCGCTTGCTTCGGAGGAGTTAAGGCCCTACCTTTTGTTCGACAATCCGGCATGATCCGCATGCCCTATTCGGAGTATCCGACCAATGCGAAAGCTGGGCTTCGCTGAGATGAACGCCTTCGTGGCGGTCGCCGAGCGCTCGAGCTTCGCCAAGGCGGCGCGCCAGCTCGGCGTCTCCCGCTCGACGCTCAGCGAAACCATCCGGGCGCTCGAGGAAAAGCTCGGCGTGCGGCTGCTCAACCGCACCACGCGCAGCGTCGCCCTGTCCGAGGTCGGCGAGCGCCTGCTGGCGGAGCTGCGCCCGGCGCTTGAGAGCTTTGAGGCGGCAGTAGAGTCGATCAACGTCTTCCGCGACAAGCCGGCAGGTCATCTGCGGCTCACGGTGCCGCGGCCCGCGGCGAAGCAGGTGATAGAGCCGATGCTCGCGAACTTTCTCACGGCGCATCCGGCCATCACTCTGGAGGTCGTCACCGAGAGCGCGCTCACGGATATCGTGCGCGACCGCTTCGATGCCGGCATCCGGCCCGGCCATCGCGTCGAGCAGGATATGATTGCGGTACGCATCGGCGAGGATGCGCGGCCGACGCTTGTCGCGTCGCCGGACTATCTGGCCAAGCACCCTGGACCAAAGGCGCCGGGAGACCTTCGGGAGCACAACTGTTTCCGTCAGCGTTTTGCGAGTGGAGTGATCCACCGGTGGGATTTCGAGAGGCGCGGCAAGAGTCTAGAGGTGATCGTTACAGGCTCGCTGATCACCAGCGAGAGCGATCTTGCCATCCGTGCGGCTCTGGATGGCGTGGGCATAGCCCGCGTGCCCGCCATCTTTGCAGAGTCTTATGTAGCCAGTAAGCGGCTAGTTCCCCTGCTGGAGGACTGGGCGCCACGCTCGGTCGGGTTTTTTCTCTACTATCCAAGCCGGCGCCAAATGCCCGCGGCTCTGCAAGCCTTCATCGACGCCCTGAAAGCCCAGCCGCGGTGATGGCGAAGCCGCCGCCGCTACGCTGACTGTTCTCGGCGTGGCTTCAATCTTCATCTCGCCATTATTCTGATCGGAATCTCCGAATAGGGCATACGGATCATGCTGGATTGTCGAACAAATCCGGTGATGCCATTTCCACCGGGAACGAGCGGTGCCCGCTTGAGGAGACAGCATGGCGCGCGACCATCGGAAAATCGTTGTAACCGGCGCGACCGGGGGCCTCGGATCGAGCGTCGTTCAGCAGCTCCTGCGGATAACGCCGGCCTTGGAGCTCGGCGTGAGCGTTCGCCAGCCGGAGGCGGCCCAGCCGCTGGCCGCGCTGGGCGTCCGCGTTCGGCACGGCGACTTCGACAAGCCAAAAACCCTTGATGAGGCGTTCGACGGCGCCGAGCGTCTCCTCGTCATCTCGACGAAGACCGTCAACAACCACGCGCGCTTCGTGCAGCACCGCAACGCGATCGACGCGGCGCGGCGCGGCGGCGTCCGGCACATCTATTACACGAGCATCGTGCAGCGCGCCGGATCGGTCTTCGATCTGGCGCCGGGTCATCTGGATACAGAAGCCTGCCTGGCGGAATCCGGCCTGGCCCACACGATCCTGCGCAATGGCCACTTCATCGAGAATCTGCCGATGTTTCTCGGCCCGAGTATCATCAAGGGAGAGCTGACGCTGCCGCCCGATGGCTTAACCGCATGGGTCGCGCGCGCCGATCTCGCCGAAGGGATCGCGCGGCTCATGCTCACGGGCGGTCACGAGGGCGAGACGCTGCTCCTGACCGGGCCCGAAGGCTTGGACTTCCGGGCGATCGCGGCCTTAGCCAGTGCGATCGTCGGGCGCCGGATCACCCGGACCGTGGTCGATCCGGGAGCCTACCTCGACATGCTGGTCGCGCGAGGGACCCCCAAACCGATCGCCCGCTCGCTCGTGAGCGGCTTCGCCTCCCGGGCCAACGGTGAACTCGCCAAGGTCGATCCGACCCTCCAGGAGCTCGTCGGCCGGCCCTTGCGCACCGTGGCTGAGGCGCTGCCGGCGCTGCTGGCCGCCGCCGCGCCCGCTTAGGGACGAATGAGCCCCATGGTAATCTCCTCTTCCCAAGACGTCCTCGTATTCTGGTTCCTGTCCTCGCCCAGTTCCCGATGGTACGCTCAAGACGACGGTTTTGATGCGGAGATCCGGCGCCGCTATCTGACCACATATCAAGCTGCTGGTTCAGGAAAATTGGACGCATGGCGCCTCGCGCCCAAGTCCATGCTCTCCCTGATCATCCTGCTCGATCAATTTCCTCGCAACATGTTCCGCGATTCGGCCCGCGCCTTCGCCTCTGATGCGCAAGCCGTCGGCCTGACCAGAGAGGGCATCGAGAAGGGATTCGACCGCGCCTTGAGCGGAGCGCAGCTAGACTTCTTCTACATGCCGCTGATGCACAGCGAGTCGATGAGCGACCAGGATCTCCTGATTGAACAGGGACACGGCGACAATCGCTACGCGCGGCAGCATCACGAAATCATCGCGCGGTTCGGCCGCTTCCCGCTCCGAAACGAAGCGCTAGGGCGGGAAAGCACCGCCGAGGAAGCGGAATATATGCAGGTCCACCCTTCGTCTTAGAGGCGGATCGCCGCCAGATTCGCGGCCTCACCTTGAGCGCCATGCGCCAGATTTGGGATCATCAGCGCTTCTTGCGCGGTGAGCGCTCCGACGTAGAGCTCATATGCCGGGCGACATGGGCGATGGCCATATCGATCGAGATTTCCAAGGGGTGGCTCGTTTGCGACAACTTCGACAACAGAAGACCACCTTCGACTGCACCCAGAAGAGCGACAGCTAATTCATGCGGGTTCGCAGATGCCGCAAGTGCGCCACGCTCGCGCATCTTCGTAAGCCCACGTTCGATGCAGTCGCTCCAGATCTCAAACCCGGCCGCGAGGCTCTTTCGCGCAGCTTCGGAGTCATTCGCCAGTTCGCTGACCAATGATCCGAGCGGACATCCTTTGGAGCCCGCTCTAGCATTGAGTTGGACGAGCGCATCACGCCACAACTGGAGCGCCCGCAGAGAGTCCAGCGCGCCCAGATGTGGCTGCTGGGCGCTGAGAACGCGCTCCGTCTGGAGAGCGATCACTTCAAGCACCAGCGCGTCCTTGTCTGCAAAGTAATGATAGAGCTGCGACTTGCTCACGCCGGCCTCGGCCATGACGTCGTCCAGGCTCGTCCGATCCACGCCATGGGCATAGATCAGGTCGGCCGCAGCATTGACGATGCGCGAGCGTGTCGCCGCTCCGCGAGCGGTCAGGGTCGGTGAGTCAGACTCCTCTTTCGCCGACATTCCGAGATGCCAAACCAATTGGACTTGACAGTCCAGTCCCGCCGTTGCTCATTATGGACCGAACGGTCCATTATGTCGAGGTCCGGGATACGGTCTCCTCTCGGGAGTCCTCCGGTCATTTGGCGTGGGCCGCGAAGAGAGCGGAATTCATAGGGAAGATTCAACAATGCCCAGCCAAAACCTCGCCGCGCACATGGCCTCGATCGAAGCGATCTCAGTGATTTTCGCCGCCGTCCTAGTGTGGCTGTCCGCATTGGTTCAGCACGTAAGCAATGTCGTACTGCGAGGAACGCCCTATGTGGTCGGCGATCGGTCCATGCCGCCAGCCATGGAAGGCTTTTTCGGCCGCGCGACGCGAACGCTCGCCAACAATATCGAGTCGGCCTTGATGTATGTGCCGCCGGTTGTCGTGATCCTAGTGCTGCATCGCACGACCGGGGCCTCGCAACTATCGGCTGAAACCTATATCGGCGCGCGCGTCGTCTATGCTCTTTCTTACTGGCTGAAGATCCCGTTCGTTCGGTCGTTGGCCTGGTTTGTCGGCATGATTTGCTGCGGAGCCGTCTTGGTGCTGGCCGTGGTTCCCTTCACGTAGGCCGATCTAGAAGCGATGCGGGCTGGTTGACTCGGCCAAGCGCCGCCCGCCGATGCCAGAGCGTGAGATTGAGATTAGGGGTTTGGCTGCGGGCGAGTCTGCTGAGCGCCCAGAGTTTGCGTCCTGCAGCCCGATCCGACCGGTACGCGATCTCTAATCGCCCCCCTCTTCGGTGCTGAATGTGGGCGCCGGCGAACCGTCGTAGCCGTAGACGTCATGCAGAATGGTAAGCAGTTCGCAGGCGATGGCGGCGTCGCCGGAAGCGTCGCTGGGATAGGCCTTCCAATAGTTCGGCGAGCGGCCCGGATCTGCGAACCCCGCCGAGTGCAGAATCGCCACGCGTCCGGGGGTAAGCACGCGCGCCAGCACCGGCCAGCTGTCCGCAGACTCCGCCTCACAGACAATAGCTGACGGTGATGTCCGGGGTCGGCATTGGACGTAGCCGGCGTCCGTGGTCAACGCGAAATACACTTCACGATCGATATTCACGCGCAGGCGCTGAATCTCCCCGGTCACCCTTGCTCCGTACAGGCTGAACAGATCCCCCGCCGGTCCTGACGTGTATGCGCACACACGCACGGCGGTCGGCGCCATGGCCGGTGCGTCATTGATCATGCCGGCCAGGTTCTGGCTCGGCCCATTGCGCGGCGGACAAGGTTCGCTGGCGACCCAGGCGCTAGCGACTTCCAGATTGGTGAGATCGGCGTCGTACCCTTCCGCCAGCGCCTGCATGACTTTGTCGGCGACCTGGCTCGCCGAGACAGTGTCAGGGAAGGTCTGCAGATAGTTTCCGAAGCTGGAGTCGAGGCGCCAGCCTAGCTCTTCGAGCCGTTTGACCCGCTCCGCGGTGAGGACATGGCTGAGCGAAGGCTGCATGAGCGCGCCTGCCGCCTCGCACAGCGTGGCGTGATCGTCCGTTTGCCGGCATTGGACGTACTTGTTGCCGTCCCAAGCGGTCGCGAGCCCTTCCTCGTCGGGACGGTCCAGCGTGGCGATGTTCTCGAGCGCCGCCTCGACGCGGGCTCTGGCTGCCTGCGGCGTGCCGGCCAGGCAGGGTGATCCCAGCAGCGCAACGAGCACCACGGCTCCCGCCATCGCTTGTGGTCTCAACGTGAGCATCCAGTCTACCCTCGCCAACTTGCGCGGACTCGCCGCCCTCACGCCGCAGTTTCCAAACCGTCGGCGTCGGTTCTTGTTACGTTCTCTCTAGCGCTATGGTTGTGAATGCGTCAAGCCGGCAAGCAGTAGCGCGAGAGTCAAAATGTCGGTGCCGCAGGCTTCAACTATTTGGCGAGCGCCGCCTGCCGGCGCTGCAGGAACCGCCGCACGGCGGGGTCGCGCTCCAGGCCGATAGCGATGGTGTAGGCTTCGTGGGCCGCAGGTACGTCGCCGCACTTCGCCAGCAGCTGCGCCCGCGCGGCCCAGTACGGTTGGTATTCGGCGAGGCGGGCGTCGGCGGCCACTTGCGGCAGGGCCGCGAGCCCGGCGCCGGCGTTGCTCAGCTCCGCGATGGCCAACGCGCGGTTGATCGCCACGACGGGCGAGCCGGTAAGCTCAAAAAGGGCGTCGTAAAGGTGCACGACGTCTGCCCAGTTGTCTCGGCCCGCTCGGCGGCGGAACACGTGCGCCGACTGCAGGGCGGCTTCCAGCTGAAAGCGGCCGATGGCGCCCAGCGCGCTGGCCCGCAGAAGCAGAGCCTCCGCCTGATCGATCATGGGCGCATCCCAAAGCGCGGGGTCCTGCTCGGCGAGAGGAACGTAGTCTCCGGGAACGGTGCGCCGCGCGCCGCGGCGGGCGTGGGCGTGCAGCAACAGGGCGAGCAGGCCCAGGGCCTCGGGCTCGGCGGGCAGCAACTCGGTCACCAGCCGCGCGAGGTACAACGCCTCCTCCGTGAGGTCGCGGCGCACGACATCCGTGCCGCCAGGATCGCTCCAGCCTTCGGTGAAGGCGGCGTAGACGGCGTCCAGCACGGCCTCCAGCCTGTCCGAAAGGGCGTCGCGCTCCGGGACGGCGAACGGGACGCCCGCCTTGCGGATCTTGTCCTTGGCGCGAACTAGGCGCTTGCCCATCGCCGCCGGCGAGGTGAGGAACGCCGATGCGATGGTCCGGGCGTCCAGTCCCAGCACCGTCTGCAGCATCAGCGGGGCGCGCACGCCGGCGTCGATGGCCGGATGGGCGCAGGCGAACATCAGCGCCAGCCGCTTGTCAGGAATCTCCGTGGCGCTCTCCGCCGCGCCCAGCTCCTCCGCCAGAACCTGCAACTGAGCCCCAGCGGCCTGGCCGGTCTGGCGCCGGCGGGCGGCGTCGATCAGCTTGCGGCGGGCTACCGTGAGCAGCCAGGCTTCCGGGTTCGCCGGGCAACCTTTCAGAGGCCAATCCCGGAGCGCCGAGGCGAAGGCGTCGGCGAGCGCGTCCTCGGCGGCGGCAACGTCCCGGGTGCGGGCCGCGAGCAGAGCGACGAGCTTGCCGTAGCTGCGCCGCGCCACCGCCTCGGCCGCGCCCCGCGCCAGAGCGTCGCCGCCGGCCAAAGTCACGGCGGCGCGTCGAGTGAGGCGCGCGGACACGTTAACTCCACAGTGGACGGACCTCGACGACGCCATGGCCGGCGGCCGGGCATCGCGAGGCCCAGGAGATCGCCGCGTCCAGATCGGCGACGTCGATGATGAAATAGCCGCCGAACTGCTCCTTGGAGTCGGCGAAGGGACCATCGAGCACCTGCGGCTTGCCGTTCGCCATTCGCACGGTGGTCGCCGTGGAACTGGGCTGAAGCCGGCCCGAGGCCTTCAGGGCGCCCGACGTCTGCAGCGCCTGGGTGAATGCCGCATAGGCCGCCATCCCCTGTTCCTGCTCAGTGGCAGTCAGCCGGGGCCAGCCGGCCTCGTCCACGTAGAGCGTGAGGATGTATTGCATTGGAGTCTCCATCAGGGTCGTCGGCAGACGCGATGTTGCGCCGACTTCATGACGCCTGGTCCCGCACGATTTGGACAGCCGTGTCGATCTTACGAAGATTTCATGGCAATTCTCGCATCCAACCATGGCCGTACGCGCCTCTACAGATCAAAACAGCGCATAAGCGGCGCTCATGCATACGGAGAGCACGACATGTACGGGGAATGGATAGGCGAAATGATACCCATCTTCGGCATCTTCATGATCATAGCGGTGGTGGTCGGGCCGATCTGGATCCGCAGCTACTATGCGGCGCGCGATCGGGCTCAGATCCATGAGACCTTGCGGACCGCCTACGAAAAGGGCCAGCCGGTTCCGCCGGAACTGATCGAACGTCTGCAGGGCAGCGTCGAGACGCGACCCTACTCTACCTCCGAGGAAGCCGACCTCCGCCGCGGCGTGGTGTTGGTGTGTGTCGGACTGGGCATGCTCGGTCTCGGCGTCGGCGCGTGGTACGCCTTCATGTCGGTCAGCGACATCGCCGCCTGGATCGTCGGGGGCATGATCGCCGGCAGCGGCGCCATCCCGGGTTTCATAGGCCTCGGCTACCTGATGCTCTGGCTCGCCAAGCGCAACGCGCCGAAGGCCTGATCTCCCAACACGGCGCAGCGGGAGAGCAGCGCACATGGGAGGCGAACGAGCCAGAGGCCCGGTGATGGCCAGCGCTCACGACCTCGATCTGGTCGCGCTTGCGGCGACCGGCGGGCGCGACGCGTTCGGCGAACTGGTGCGCCGCCATTCGTCGGCGGTGCGCGGGCTGCTGCGGCGCATGGGCGCGGACGGCGCGCTGTCCGACGACATCGCCCAGGACGCCTTCCTTGCCGCCTACGAGCAGATCGGCGAGTTCCGCGGAGACGGTACGTTCCAGGCCTGGGTCAAGCGCATAGCCGCACGGCTCTATGTGAAACGCTGGCGGCGCGAGGCGCGCACCAGCCTGCTTGCCGATCCTGAGGACGAACCCGCGCCGGACGCAGGCGGGGAAGGCGGCGCCAACGCCCGCATCGACCTGGATGAGGCGCTGAAGCTGCTGTCGCCGGCCGAACGGCTCTGCGTCTCATTGTCCTACGGCGGCGGTCTTTCCCACGCTGAAGTGGCCGCCGCCTTGAATACGCCACTGGGAACGGTCAAATCCCATGTCAAACGTGGTTTGGATAAGCTCCGTCGACGGCTCGCGCCAGACGGGGAAGGGCAGAGGCAGGTCCATGGCTGACCTTGGTTTCGAAGCCAGACTCGAGCGGATGTACGCGGAGGCGCCGGCATTTCGCGACGGTGACCTGTTCGCCTTGCGCGTGGCCGAGCGGCTTGACCGCGGCTGGACGGCGCGGCGTCTGTTGATCGGCGTGATGGGCCTGGCCGGCGGCATGATCGGCTCGGCCCAGATCCTCGGGTCCGGCGCCATCGGCCAGATTCACGCCCTTGGCGCGCAGTCCGACCGCTTCCTGAACGACAGGCTGCTCGACGTGCTGCCCGACAACCTTCTGCCTCCAGGGTTCGCCCTGAACACCGACGTGCTTTGGATGACGCTGGGTCTGGCGGTGGTCGCCATCGGCTTCGGCATTGCGCGGGCGATCCGGGAGATCTGATCTGTCCAGCCAGCGTGAAGAGGTGGTCCGGCGCATCGCCGCCCCCGACATTGCCGCGCGCAAGGGCGGCGAGCCTGTGGTGTGCCTGACGGCCTACACCGCGCCAGTGGCCGAGATCCTCGATCCGATCTGCGACCTGCTGCTGGTGGGCGACAGCGTCGGCATGGTGCTGCACGGCCTTCCCAACACGGTCGGCGTCACCCTGGAGATGATGATCCTGCACGGCCAGGCGGTGATGCGGGGCTCGCGGCGGGCCATGGTGGTGGTGGATATGCCCTTCGGCTCTTATGAGGGCAGCAAGGAAGTCGCTTACGCCAACGCGGTGCGGCTGCTGAAGGAGACCGGCTGCCAGGCGGTGAAGGTGGAGAGCGGGCCGACCGTGCCCGAGACCATCGCCTACCTCACCCAGCGCGGCATTCCGGTGATGGGCCACGTAGGCCTGCGGCCCCAGGCGGTGAACGTGGACGGCGCCTTCAAAGCCAAGGGCCGCACCAGCGACGAGCGCGCCCGGGTGGCGGCGGAAGCCGAGGCGACCGCGGACGCCGGGGCGTTCTGCGTGGTCGTGGAGGGCGTCGCCGAGGCCCTGGCCAGGCAGGTCACCGCCCTGATCGACGTGCCGACCATCGGCATCGGCGCCTCGGCGGGGTGCGACGGTCAGATCCTGGTCACCGACGACATGCTCGGCCTGTTCGACTGGACCCCGAAGTTCGTCCGCCGCTACGCCGACCTGCGCGCGCAGATCGAACGCGCCGCGAGCGCCTACGCCGCGGACGTCCGCGCCCGCCGTTTCCCGGCGGAGGCCGAGACTTATTTCTCCAGGACGCGAGTGGTCTCAGACAAGTAGCCGCACGCCTCACGTCGCGCGCAACGCCGTCGCCACCGGCAGGCGGGCCGCGCGGATGGCAGGCGCGAAGCCGCCGATGAAGCCGATCACCACGGCCCAGATGACGCCAAGCACCACCAAGCCGGGGGTGATGGTCATGGCGAAGCTGACCCCGCCGGTGGACATGTCGTGGTTGTTGAACAGCAGCCAAGCGAGGCCGATCCCCACGAGCGCGCCCGGGATGGCCAGCAGCAGGGATTCGATCATCACTGAGGTAACGACGGCCGCTCCGCCGAAGCCCAGAGCCCGCACGGTGGCGATCTCGCGGACCCGCCCGTCAACGGCGGAGTACATGGTGGTGATCGCCCCGAACACCGCCCCGACCGCCATCACTCCGCCCACGAAGTAGCCCACGAAATCGAACAGCGACGTCAGGCCCTTGGTCTGGTCGTGATAGTACTGCGACAGGCTTTTCACTGTCACATTCAGCTGCGGATTGCTGGTCAACGCATCCTTGAAGCGACGAAGCTCCTTCGGCGATTGCAGCATCACGCCCACGCTCTGGTAGCCGGTACGCTGGAATGCGGCGAGGACGGTATCGGCGTCCGCGACGATGGAGTTCTCGTCAAGCGCCCCTTGGTCTTCGTAGAGCCCGACGACGTTCCACGGCACGCCGCGCAGGGCGATGACGTCTCCCACGTCCATGTTCCGGAAACGCTTCTGCACGGCGCGGCCGACGATCAGTTCGTGCAGGCCGGGCTTGAAGATGCGGCCCTGGACGATGTGCAGGGTGGATTTGTTCATCTCCCGGCCGATGTCGCCAGTGCCGCGAAACAGCAGGTTGGCCGTGGCGCCGTCCGTCTTGTTGGCCACCTCGACGATGACGGCGGCGAGCGGTTGGACCATGGGCCGTCCCTGGGGGTCGCGCCGGACGCCGGGCGCCTCGGCGATCATGGCCACCTGGGCGGGGGTGAAATTGCCCATATACTCCACGGGCGCGGAGCCAGACAGCACCACCGCGCGCTCTGGCTGATCGTCCAGGTTCACCGAGCGGTTGACCCCCGCGCCAACAGCCAGGAGCGAGATCAATACGGCGACGACACTAGCGACGCCGATCATGGTGACCAGCGCCGCGCCCGGCCGCTGGGGTATCGCCGCGAGGTTCATGGCGGTCATTGCCCACACCTGACGAAAGAAGCTCATGGAAGTCTCCTCAGCGTCCGGCCAGGGCGTCGACGATCTGCAGCCGCATGCCGCGGATCGCGGGCGGCAGGCCCGTGGCCAGGGCCAGCAGCACAGCGAAGAGCAAGCCCACCCCCATGATGGACCCCGGCTGCAGGCTGAACCCGACCAGCTTCTGGGCCAGCCCGGCCAGGGCGGCGGCCAGGGCCAAGCCGACCACGGCGGCGAACAGGCAGAACACCAGACTCTCGGCGAGGATCAGGCCCAGCACCGCGCGGTCGGTGAAGCCAAGGGTCTTGAGCACCGCCAGTTCCGGGGTCCGTTCCCGCACAGACTGCATCATCACCGCGCCTACAGAAAAAAGCAGGGCGAAGAACACTGCGGCCAGGATCAGCCGCACCACCAAGCCGATGTCGCCAATCTGCCTAATGGAGTCCTGTGCCAGCTGACGCTCGCTCGAGGTCTTGGTCTCGTAAGCGGAGTTGGCGAATACCCGATCGATGGCCAGGGCCACGGATTGGGCGTTCTTCGGGTCCATCACTCGCACCAGGAAGACGCTGGTGGTGCCGTGGGAGGCTGTCCGGCCCTGGTCGGCGTAGTCGAAGTTCACCAGCATGGCCGAACCGAAGAACAAATCGTCCTTCACCGTAGGGAAGATGCCCACGACGTCGAGCGGCCAGTTGGGCGTTCCATCCCGGTTGGTCCAGAACAGGGAGTGCAGGCTGATGCGCTGCCCGACCTTCCAGCCGAACTGCGCGGCCACGGTCGACGGCACGAGAACGCCGGCGCGGGAATGCTTCAGGGCGTCGATCTGGGCCCGGGGCAGCTTCAGCTGGGCGTCAGCCTCGGTGAGCAGCGACGGGTCCACGGCGAAGCTCCGCAGGAACTGGACGGGCGTCCGGTAGGTTCCGTGGAAGATCATCACCGGCGCCACCGCGCGCACGCCGGGCACGGCGCGGATTTGCGGCATCATGGCCATGGGCATGGGCTCGATCTGGCTGATCTTGTTCTGGGTCAGCAGCAACTCGGCGTGCGTCTCTGCGATGGTGTTGTCGATGCTGCTGGCGAAGCCCTGCAACATGCCGAACAGGAGGAAGGCGTTGACCACCGACAGAAAGGTCAGGATCGCCCGCACCCGCCTGCGCCAGATGCCGGCCCAGACGAGGTGGAGGAATTTCACGCCGCCGCCTCCGCCGGTTCCGCGGCCAGGGTGCCCTTGTCGAGATGCACGATGCGACCGGCGAACTCCGCGGCCTTCGGGTCGTGCGTGACCATGATGATGGTCTTGCCCTGCTCGCGGTTGAGCTGCTGCAGCAGCGTCAGGATCTCCGCCGCGGTCTCGCGGTCCAGATCTCCGGTCGGCTCATCGCAGACCAGCAGCGTCGGGTCGGCGACGATGGCGCGGGCGATCGCCACGCGCTGCTGCTGTCCGCCGGAAAGTTCGCTCGGCTTGTGCTTGCGGCGGTCGGTGAGACCCACAAGCTCGAGGACCGCGTTGACGCTGCGCTTGCGCTGGGCGCCGCTGAGCGAGGTCAGCAGCAAGGGCAGTTCGATGTTCCGCTCCGCCGACAGCGTCGGCATCAGATTGTAGAACTGGAAGACGAAACCCACGTGGCGCGACCGCCACTTCGCCAGGGCGCCGCCCGAAAGACGGTCGATGTGCTCGCCTGCGACCACCACCTCGCCCGACGTCGGCCGGTCGAGGCCGCCGATCAGATTGAGCAATGTGGTCTTGCCCGATCCAGAGGGGCCCATCAGCGCCACGAACTCGCCGGCGGCGACGTCGAGATCGAGGTTGTGCAGCACCTCGACGCTCTGCTTGCCGCGCTTGTAGCTCTTGGCCACGCGCCTGACGCTCACCAGCGAATCCATCGTGCTTCCCCGCCTACGACTTTCCGGTCATTTGCTTCGTCACCCTGACGCCGACGCCGTCCTTCAGCTTGTCAGCGCCCTCCACGGCCACCACGTCGCCCGGCGCCAGGCCGGCGACGACGACCTGGCCCTGCGGCCCGTGATCACCCAAACGCACGGCATGGCGCTCAGCCTTGCCGTCCGCGATGACGAACACCACCGGCTGACCGGAATCTTCCGTGACCACGGCGTCCGGCGGCACGATGACGCTTCGGTCGTTCGGGCCTGACGCGGTCTGAGCCGGGCCAAGGAAAGCCACGTGAGCGCCCATCTCCGGCACGATGCGCGGGTCCTTGGTCTTGAAGCCCACCCGCACGCTCACCGTGGCCTTGGAGCGGTCGGCCGTGGGGATCACGGCGATCACCTCGGCCGGAATTTCCCATTCCGGATAGGCGTTCAGCTTGACCGTGGCCGGCATGCCCTGGCTCACGCGGTTGATGAAGCTCTCCGCCACGTCGACCTCGACCTCCAGGGAATCCATGTCGACAATGGTGCCGATCCCCGTACGCGTGAATCCGCCGCCCGCGGATATCGGCGAGACCATCTCGCCGGGCTGGGCCGCCTTGACGGTCACAACCCCGGAGAACGGCGCACGCACAACGGTGTCGTCCTCCGACCGTCGTGCGACCTCGAGGGCGGCCCGGGCAACCTGCGCCTGGCGCTGATCGAGCTCGAGCGTGTAGCGGGCGGTGTCGAAGGTCGCCTTGGCGTCCTCGACATCCTGATCGCTGAGATAGCCGGCGGTGTGGAGGCGCTGACTGCGCTGATAGCGAGGGCCAGCGGACTCCACTGACGTCTGCGCCACCTTCAGGCTGGCCTCCGCCGCGGCCACCTGGGCCCGCGCCTCGTTCACGGCGGCGCGGACGTTCGAGTCATCGAGGCGCGCGATCACCTGGCCCGCGCGCACGCGTTGCCCCTCTTCGATGAGCACTTCGAGCACCTTGCCCGTGATCTTGCTGGAGACCGTCGCTTCGCGGCGGGCGACCACATAGCCGGACGCATCCAGCAGTGAGCCGCCCCGGCTCGCCGCGCCAGTCCAGGTCGCCGCCGTCGCCGTTTCGACGCGCGCAAGGTCAGGCCTCACCACCAGGAACCAGACGAGCGCGCCGACCAGCAGCGCCAGGATCCCCGCCGCACCCAGGATCCACCACAGGCGACCGCCGCCGCCCGCGGGAGGCCTGCGTTCAGGCTCCCGGTCGATCTTCAGGTCGCTCAGTAGCGACGATCTGCTCATTCCCGCGACACCCCCAAGCCCCCGGCCAGTTTCCGCGTGCGGAACGGTAACTCTAAGTTAAATCTCGGTAACGCCAGAGCGACATTCGCCATGAGCGCGCCTCGCCTCGCCAAAGCCCGCGTTGCAGCGGCGCGCCTCAGCCGTTAGGTTCCCGGCCCTGACGAAGCAGCCGGTCCCGGAGCTCCCCCACAAGTGGTCGATTTGTTCGATGAGGTCGAGGAGGAGCTTCGCACCGAACGCTACTCCTCGCTGGTTCGGCGCATCGCGCCATGGGTGACGGCGGTACTCACCGTCCTGCTGGTCGCCTACCTGGGCTATTGGGGCTGGACTGTGTACCAGGCCAGGCAAGCCGCCAGGGCCGCGGCCGAATACCAGAAGGGTCTCGATGCGCTGCAGCAGAGCGACCCGACCGGCGCCTTCAGCCAGTTCGAGGCCGCGGCCAAGGATGGATCGCCGGCCTACAAGACGCTGGCGCTGATGGAGGAGGGCGGCATCCGTCAGGCGGCAGGCAAGGCGGACGAGGCGGCGAGTCTGTTCGGCGAGGCCGCGCGTGCGGCGCCAAATCCGCTCCTCGGCGACTTGGCGAGCCTTCGCGCGGGGCTCGCGGTGCTCGATACCGCCCCCCTGCCGCAGATCGAGGCGCGGCTGCGGCCCCTCACCGACGCCAAGCGCCCATTCGCCCTCTACGCCAAGGAAGCCCTCGCCATGGCCGAACTGAGGGCCGGGCGGACGGCTGACGCGCGACGCGACTTCAGCGGCGTCTCAATATCGCTCGGCGCGTCCGACGAAATGCGCCAGCGTGCGCGCATGGCCGTGGCGGTGATCGATTCAGGTGAAGCGCCCACGGTCATCAAGGCGGTGCAGATCGCCGCCACATTGCCGCCTCCGGGCCAGACCAGTGTCGCGCCGCCGCCGGACGCCCAGTCTCCGGGCGGCGCCCCCGCTTCCCAACCCGGAGCCAATCAATGACGTTCGGACGCCCCTCGCGCGCGCTCGCCGCCGTGGCGGTAGCCGCCCTGGCGCTCACAGCCTGCTCCACCCTGCAGAACGCCAATCCGTTCAAGAGCAAGTCGGCGCAGTCGCACGCCTCGCCCGGCGAGCGGATTTCACTGCTGGAGCTCAACGACCAGCTCAAGGTGGCCGACGCGTTGAGGGGCCAGGACTTCCTGCTTCCGCCGCCGCAGCCGATCGCTGACTGGCCCTTGCCCGGCGGCACGCCGGAACAGTCGGTGGAGAACGTCGCGGCGGCGCAGGACTTCGCGGTGGCGTGGCGTACCAGGTTCGGCAAGGGCGGAGATCGCCGATTCTTCGTCACCGCGACGCCCGTCGCCGCGGAGGGCAAGGTGTTCGTGATGGACGGCGAGGCCGACGTCTCGGCGCACGACGCCCGCACCGGCGCCCAACTGTGGCGCGTGAATGTCATGCCCAAGTCCAAGCGCGACCGCGAGGCGTTCGGCGGCGGCGTCGCCTATGCGGCCGGCAAGCTCTACGTCTCCTCAGGTTTCCGCCTCGTGGCGCAGCTCGACGCGGCGACGGGCAGGATCATTTGGGAAGCGCGCACCGACGCCCCGCTGCACTCGGCGCCCACGGTGGGCGACGGGCGTGTCTATGTGGTGGACGTGGACGATCAGCTGCTGACCTTCAACGCCGACACCGGCGCCCCCGACTGGACCTATCAGGCGCTGACCGAGCCGGCGCGGATCCTGGCGGCGTCAAGCCCCGCGCTGACCAGCGACACCGTCGTCGCGTCCTTCGCGTCGGGGGAACTCGTCGCCCTGCGCGCCGACAACGGCACGGAGCTGTGGAATCAGAGTCTGTCGCGGGCCAGCCGCAACAACGCCTTGTCCGAGATCCGCGACATCGCCGGCAGGCCGGTGATCTACAAGGGCGACGTGTTCGCGGTGAGCCATTCGGACGTGATGGCCGCCACCGACCTGCGCACGGGCTCGCTTCGTTGGCAGCTGCCGATATCGGCGACCACCGCGCCCTGGGCGGCGGGCGACGTGGTCTATGTGATCGACCTGACGGGCCGAGCCATCTGCATCTCCCGCGACAGCGGCCAGATCTATTGGATCCACAACCTCAACCCCGATGACTCCAAGGGGAAGAAAAAGAAGAAGAAGAAAGGCGAGCGCGTTTACTGGTCTACGCCGATCCTGGCCAGCGGCCGCCTGGTCACGGTGTCCAGCCACGGCGACGCGGTGGCGCTGAACGCCAAGACTGGCGCGGAGGAGCGTTCCCTGAAGCTCGGCTCAGACGCTCTGATCGGCCCCATAGCGGCCGGCTCGATGCTCTACGTCGCGACCGACAAGGCGGAGTTGGTGGCGATCCGCTGATGAGATGTCAGGCGATGTCATAACCCGACCCCGCGTGCGCCCATGGTGAAACTCGCCATCGTCGGGCGGCCCAACGTCGGCAAGTCGACGCTGTTCAACCGGCTGGCCGGGCGCAAACTCGCCATTGTCGACGACCGGCCCGGCGTGACCCGCGACCGGCGCTTCGGCACGGGCCGGCTGGGCGACCTGGAACTCGACCTCATCGACACCGCCGGCTTCGAGGATGTGGTGGACGAGAGCCTTGAGGCGCGCATGCGCCGTCAGACCGAGCGCGCCCTGGACGAAGCCGAGGTGGCGCTTTTCGTCATCGATGCGCGCGAAGGCGTGACGCCGGTGGACGAAGCCTTCGCCGAACTGCTGCGCAAACGCGGCAAGCCGGTGATCCTGATCGCCAACAAGGCCGAGGGCCGGGCGGGCGACGACGGCGCTCTGGACGCCTATCGGCTGGGCCTGGGAGAGGCGATCGCCATCTCGGCGGAGCACGGCGAGGGCCTTGCCGACCTCTATGCGGCGATCGACGCCGTCGCCCCGGTCTCCGGCGAGGATCAGGAAGAGGCGGGCGACAAGCCGCTGCGCCTGGCCATCGTGGGCCGGCCCAATGCCGGCAAGTCTACACTGGTGAACCGCCTGGTCGGCGAGGATCGCATGCTCACCGGCCCGGAAGCCGGCATCACCCGCGACGCCATACCGGTTGACTGGGAGTGGCGGGGCCGGCCGATCCGGCTGGTGGACACCGCCGGCCTGCGCCGCAAGGCGCGCATCAACGAGGCCCTGGAGAAGTTGTCTACCCAGGATTCGATCCGGGCGATCACCTTCGCGGAGGTCGTGGTGCTGGTCATGGACGCCACGCACCCCTTCGAGACCCAGGACCTGCAGATCGCCGATCTGGTGGAGCGCGAGGGCCGCGCCCTCGTATTCGTGCTGGCCAAGTGGGACCTGGTGGACGATCCGGCAGCCAAGCTGAAGGATTTCACCCAGCACGCCGAACGCATGCTGCCGCAACTGCGCGGCGCGCCGGTGGTGGCCCTGTCGGCGGAGACCGGGCGGGGCCTGGAGCGACTGATGCCCGCCGTCGTGAAAGCGCATGGCGACTGGGACACCAAGCTCAAGACCCGGGACCTGAACGACTGGCTGCACATGGCTGTCGAGCGGCACCCGCCGCCGGCGGTGAACGGGCGGCGGATCAAGCCGAAGTACATCGCCCAGACCAAGGCGCGGCCGCCCACCTTCGTGCTGTTCGCCAGCCGCGCCGACCAACTGCCCGACAGTTATCGGCGCTACCTGATCAACTCCATCCGCCAGAGCTTCGACCTGCCGGGCACCCCCGTGCGGCTGACCGTGAAGTCGGGAAAGAACCCCTACGCCGATGAGAGCGGCGACGCCGGCAAGCCCGCGGCCCGTGCGGCCCGCGCTCGGGCCGCGGCGGCGCGGCCGAAGCTTGCGCGGCTGGGGGCGGCCAAGTCCGGGCGATCCAAGGTCAAGCCGAAGGTCGCGGTCAAGCCGAAGCCGGCGAGCGGGCGTCCTTCCACGCGCGCCACTTCACGGTCTCGACCGGCAGGCCAAGGTCCGCGGCGGCCGCGTACTCCACGATCATAGGCCCGATCTCCGACGGGTCGGGCAGGGTGGCCGGATCCTCACCGGGCATGGCCTCGGCGCGCATCTTGGTGCGCATGACATTGGGGTCGATGAGCACCGCCCGGACCTTGGTGTGCTCCAGCTCGTCCGCCCAGCAGCGCACCAGCGCCTCGAGCCCCGCCTTGGTGGCTGCATAGGACCCCCAGAACGCCCGCGGCCGCGTCGCCACGCCCGAGGTGAGGAACAGGGCGCGGCCGGCCTCGCTCTGGCGCAGCAGCGGTTCGAACGCCCGGATCAGGCGGTAGGCGCTGCCCAGGTTGGTGCTGATCACCTTGTCCCACATCTTCGGATCGATGTGGGCGACCGGCGAGAGCCCGCCTAGCATCGCGGCGGCGTGGACCAGCACGTCCAGGCGCTTGTGACGCTGGAATATCTCGAATCCCAGGGTGTCAATGCTCGCGCCGTCGGTGAGATCGAGGGGAACCAGGGTGGCTCTCGCCCGGCCCAGCTTGCGGATTTCGTCGTCGAGTTCCTCCAGAGCGCCCTGGGTGCGGCCGACGGCGACGACCTGGGCGCCGGCGCCGGCCAGGGCGAGGGCGCTGGCTCGGCCAATGCCGCGCGTCGCGCCGGTGACCATCGCGATGCGGCCTTCATGCGGAAGGGTGTGTGACACGGTCGACTCCGGGTGGCGGCGCCTTCTAGCCTACTCCGCCCGTGCGGCATACCGCTGGGCGATCACCGCGCAGGCCATGAGCTGCAGCTGATGGAAGATCATCAGGGGCAGGATCAACAGGCCCACCGACGCGCCGCCGCTCCCAGTCGGGAACAGAATGCCCGCCATGGGCACGCCGGACGCAAGACTCTTCTTGGAGCCGCAGAAGACGATGGTGATTTCATCGGCCTTGTTGAAGCCCAGGGCCCGGGACACCGTGGCGGTGAAAGCGAGCACCATGGCCAGCAGGACGCCGCACACCGCGGCGAGCCAGACGATCTGCAAGGGGGAGACCCGCTGCCAGATGCCCTGGACCACTGCGTCGCTGAAGGCGCCATAGACGATCATCAGGATCGAGCCGCGATCCACCAGGCCGACAAGGCGGCTGTGCCGGCTGATCCAGCCGAAGATCCAGCGGCGCGCGACCTGCCCCGCCAGAAACGGCAGCAGGAGTTGCACCACGACGGCCTGCACCTGACCGAGGGAAAAGCCGCCGCCGTTTCCCCTCATGAGCACGGCGATGAGCACGGGCGTGATGAAGATGCCGAACAGGTTCGACGCCGAGGCCGCACACACCGCCGCCGCCACATTGCCCCGGGCGATGGAGGTGAAGGCGATGGACGACTGCACGGTGGATGGCAGGCAGCACAGGAGGAGCACGCCCGCGCTCAGGGTCTGCGGCAGGATCGCCGTAGGCAGTCGCTGGGCGGCGAGGCCCAGCAGAGGGAACAGCACGAAGGTGGTCGCCAGCACCAGCAGGTGCAGGCGCCAGTGGGTGATCCCGGCGATCACCGCCTCTCGCGACAGCCGCGCGCCGTGCAGGAAGAACAGCAGGGCGATGGCAAGCTTCGTGAACAGGGCGAAGGGCGCCGTGAGCGCGCCGTGCACTGGCAGCACGCTGGCCAGGACGACCATCGTCACGATCGCGACGACGTAGGGATCCGGCCGCAGCCGGGACAGCCAGGACCTCAAGCGCAGATCCTCAGGCGTCGACCAGGAATGAAAGCTGACGTTCGACCTGGTCGTTGCGGCCCTCGGCGATCTCGCGGTCGAGGAGTCGCGTGGGATAGTCGCCGGTGAAGTAGTGGTCGGTGAATTGCGGGCAATCCGGATCGCGCGGTCCGGCGTCCATCGCCCAGTAGAGACCGTCGACCGATAGGAACGCCAGACTGTCCACCCCGAAGTGCTTGGCCATCTGCGGTACGGTCATCCTCGCCGCGATCAGATGTTCGCGGTCGGGCATGTCGATGCCGTAGAAGTCGGGAAAGCGGATCGCCGGGGAGGCGGAGCGCAGGTGCACCTCCCTGGCGCCGGCGTCGCGCACCATCTTCACCACCTTGACCGTGGTGGTGCCGCGCACGATCGAGTCGTCGACCAGGATCACCCGCTTGCCCGCCAGCACTGCTCGGTTGGGACTGTGCTTCATGCGCACGCTGAGTTCGCGCGCGTCCTGGTTCGGCTGGATGAAGGTGCGGCCCAGGTGGTGGTTGCGGATGATGCCCATTTCGTATGGCAATCCCGCGGCCTGGGCGTAGCCGAGCGCCGCCGGCACGCCGGAGTCGGGCACCGGCACCACCACATCTGCGTCGACTCGGCTCTCGTCGGCGAGGCGTTGGCCCATGCGCTTGCGCACCTCGTAGACCGAGCGCCCGTTCACCACCGAGTCCGGCATGGCGAAATAGACGTACTCGAAGACGCAGGGACGAGCCCTCGCCGCAGGGAAGGGGCGCAGGCTTTCAACGCCGTCGTGCGAGATGACGATGACCTCGCCGTGCTCGATGTCGCGGACGAACCTTGCGCCCACCATGTCTAGCGCACGCGTTTCGGAGGCCAGCACCGGCTTGCCGCCGAGATCGCCGAGAACCAGCGGCCGAATTCCCAGCGGATCGCGCGCGCCGATCAGCTTCTTGTTGGTCAAGCCCACCAGGGCGTAGCCGCCTTCGATCTGGCTCAGCGCTTCGATGAAGCGGTCGACGAACTTCGCCTTTCGCGAAATGGCGATCAGCTGGAGGATCACCTCGGAGTCGGAGGTGGACTGGAAGATGTGGCCCTCGGCCACCAGCCGCTTGCGCAGGGTGAGGAAGTTGGTGAGGTTGCCGTTGTGGGCCATGGCGACGCCGCCGGCCTCGAGGTCGGCGAACATCGGCTGAACGTTGCGCAGAACGCTGCCGCCGGCCGTTGAGTAGCGGGTGTGGCCGATCGCCGCCGCTCCCGGCAGTCGTTCGACCAGGTCGCCGCCGGAGAAGGCATCGGCCACATGTCCCATGTGGCGCTCCGTGTAGAACCCCTGGCCGTCGAAGGCGGCGATGCCGCACGCCTCCTCGCCGCGGTGCTGCAGGGCGTGCAGGCCCAACGCCACCACCGCGGAGGCGTTCTCCACGTCGAACACGCCGAACACGCCGCATTCCAGACGCATCTCGTCGTCCAGGGGATCGCGCCGGGGCGCCGTCTGCCGGGGTCTGTGTTTCGTCACCGCGGTTTCCCTACCAGATCGTCCGTCATATGGCGCTGGCCTTAGTTGTCGCCGGCATTGGCTGAGTTGGTCTTGTCGGGCCCGGTCACCGCGTGCCCCACCGCCGGGGCCACCTTGCGCGCCAGCGCCGCACCTTGCGGCGCAAAGGCCTTGAGCACACGCGCTCCGGCGTCGGACACGGGGTAGAGCGCGGCGCCGGAAATCCACTTGGGCATCCGGTCCGGCGGCGTCGCCGCTGTGATCAGCAGGTTCAACAGGCCCAGCACCACCAGCGCGCGCAGCAGCCCGAAGCCCGTTCCAATCACCCGGTCGGCGGTCCCGAGCACAGCGGTCTCGTGAATCCGGCGCCCCAGCGCCGAAGCCATGACGCGCAGCAGGATATAGACGAACACGAATACGATCAGGATCGCGGTGATGTTGGCCAGCCACGCCGTGTGGATCGCGTGGCGCGCGATGGGACCGGTGAATCTCAGGGCGAAGAAGGCGATCACCAGGCCGACGACCAGCGCCGCCACGGTCGCCACCTCGCGCGTGCCGCCCCTGATCCAGCCCACCAGGGCGGAGGCGATGATGAGGAGGCCGGCGAAGAGGTCGAAAAGGCTCACGCGCGGTCGCCCACCGGCTGCGACGCCCAATCGGCTTCTCCGATACGGCGCACGGCGTCGGCCAGCCGGGCCACCGCGTCGAGGCGCACGCCGGCGACCTCGGTCCCGTTGGCGGGACCGATCGCGCGGGTGAAGCCGAGCTTGGCCGCTTCCTTCAGCCGCATCTCCATCCTGCTGACCGGCCGCACGTCTCCGGAAAGGCTGATCTCGCCGAACACGACGCAGTCCTGAGGCAGGGCTTGCTCCATGGTCGAGGACACCAGGGCCGCCGCGGCGGCCAAGTCCGCCGCCGGCTCGTTGACGCGAAGACCGCCGGCGACATTCAGGTAGACGTCCCGGGTCCCGAATCCAAGGCCGCAACGGGCTTCCAGCACCGCCAGCAGCATCGCCAGCCGTCCGGAATCCCATCCGACCACGGCGCGTCTCGGCGTTCCGTAGGACGACGGCGCCACCAGGGCCTGGAATTCCACGAGCACCGGCCGCGATCCCTCGATGCCGGCGAACACCGCGGCCCCCGCCGCGCGCTCGCCGCCCTCGTTGAGGAACAGGGCCGAGGGGTTCTTCACCTCGGCGAGGCCCGCGTCGCCCATTTCGAACACGCCGATCTCGTCGGTGGCGCCGAAGCGATTCTTGGCCGCGCGAAGGATGCGGAACGGGTACCCGCGTTCGCCCTCGAAGGAGAGGACCGCGTCGACCATGTGCTCCACCACCTTCGGGCCCGCCACCTGACCGTCCTTGGTGACGTGCCCGACCAGCAGGATGGCGACGCCGCGTTTCTTGGCCAGGCGCACCAGCTCGCCGGCGCAGGCGCGCACCTGCGTCACCGAGCCCGGCCCCGCCTCGTGCATGTCGCTCCAAAGCGTCTGGATCGAGTCGATCACCACCAGGTCGAAGCGCTCGCGCTTGAGCCCGTCCACGATGTCGCGCAGGGCGGTCTCGGCGGCCAGCCGCACCGGGGCGTGGGACAGGCCCATGCGGCCGGCTCGGGAGCGGATCTGCTCCACCGCCTCCTCGCCCGAGACATAGGCGCAGGACGCGCCCCTCAGGGCCGCATGGGCGCAGACCTGCAGCAGCAGGGTCGATTTGCCGACCCCGGGATCGCCGCTCAGCAGCACCGCCGATCCCGGCACCACGCCGCCGCCGCAGACGCGGTCGAACTCCTCGACCCCGGTGGCGATGCGCGGCGGCGCGGCGTCCTCGCTGAGCAGGCCCTCGAAGGCGAGGCCCCGTTGTTTCGCGCCGCGCGCCGGCGCCAATGCGCCCGGCGGACGCGACTGCACCTCCTCGACCAGGGTGTTCCAGCCGCCGCAGGCGGCGCACTGCCCCGACCACTTCGCTGAAGCGCCGCCGCAGGCTTGGCAGACATAGAGTGCGCCGTCGCGGGCCATGGCGTTCCTGATTCGCGAAACCGTCACAGGATACGGCGCCGCGCTGGGCATGGCTGCCCGCTCTTCGCGTAACTGTGATATCGTCAAGGCGAGGCTTGGGTTAGCGTCCCTCGAGGGAATCCAACCCGTTATAACCGGAGGGCGGCATGACAGTGGTCGAAGGGCCGAAGAGCGGCAACATCGTCACAAGAATTCAGAACATCCTGCTCAAGCCCAAGGAGGAATGGGCGGTCATCGACGCGGAGCCGGCCACGGTTCAGGGATTGTACGTCGGATACGCCGCGATCCTGGCCCTTATTCCCGCGATCGCAACAATCATCGGGCGCATGTTCCCCGTGTGCATCCTCGGGGTGTGCGTGCAGCCCAACATCTTCGCCGGGGTGCTCGTCGGTGTCCTGACCTACGTCGCCAGCCTGGTCGGGGTGTATGTGTCGGCGTTCATAGCCAACGAACTCGCGGCGAACTTCGGTGGCCAGAAGAACTTCATCCAGGCCCTGAAGGCGACGGTCTACGCCTACACCGCAGCCTGGCTCGCCGGCGTCTTCGGCGTCATACCCGTCCTCGCCATCCTCAGCATCGTCGGTCTGTACAGCCTCTACCTGTACTGGCTCGGCCTGCCGCGGCTGATGAAGGTGCCGGAGGACAAGGCGGTGGGCTACGTCATCGTCTCGATTGTCGTCACCATCGTGGTCGAGGTGGTGCTGTACGCTGTCGTGGGCTTCATCGGCGGCATGGCCGTGATCGGCGGAAGCGCCATCGCCATCGGCGCCGCCCACTGAGACGACCGGACGGACCGGACCGCGGCAGCCCGGGCGCCTGTTCCGACCTGTTATTCACCTGTTCCACCTGTTATTTCGGTGTTTTTTCCGCCTGTTACGGTCTGGAAACCCAATTCGTACAAAGGGTTACAGCCACCTGATATCCGCCAGGAACAGGTGATAACAGGTGATAACAGGCGCCAAACAGGCCTGTTATCGATGCATAACAGGTGCGCAACAGGTGGAGGCGTGCGTGCCAGCGTCCGCCTCCACCTGTTGCGCACCTGTTATGCATCGATAACAGGCCTGTTTGGCGCCTGTTATCACCTGTTATCACCTGTTCCTGGCGGATATCAGGTGGCTGTAACCCTTTGTACGAATTGGGTTT
>JBIOEG010000030.1:0-49622 GCA_044445825.1 Caulobacterales bacterium | reverse complement strand
CGGCGAGACCCGCCGGTAGATCAGCGCCTCGGCCACGTGCACGCGGCGCACGCCGGCGGAGGCTTCCAGGTCGGCGATGGTGCGGGCGAGGCGCATGGTGCGGGTCCAGCCGCGGGCGCTGAGCGCGCCGGCTTCGGCGGCCCGGGCCAGCAGCGCGCGGGCGGGATCGTCCAGGGCGGCGATGCGCTCCAGCCAGGCCCCTTCCGCCCTGGCGTTGAGCGGCGGGGCGCCGTCGCCGCCCTCCGCGCGGCCGGCCTGGATCTCTCTTGCCTTGGCCACGCGGGCGGCGACCTCGGCCGTGCCTTCGGCCGGCGGCGGCAAGGCGAGGTCCGCCGCGGTGACCGGCGGCACGTCCACCGTGAGGTCGATTCTATCCAGCAGCGGCCCGGACACCCGGCTCTGGTAGCCCACGATGCAGCGCGGGGCCTTGCCGCAATGGCCGCGCCCCACCCCGCCCCGGCCGCAGCGGCAGGGGTTCATGGCCGCCACCAGCTGCACCTTGGCCGGATAGCGGATGTGGTAGTTCGCCCGGGCCACCATCACCTCGCCGGTTTCCAGCGGCTGGCGCAGGGAATCCAGGGCCTGGGCCGCGAACTCCGGCAGCTCGTCCAGGAACAGCACCCCGTTGTGCGCCAGGGAGACCTCGCCCGGCTTGGCGCGAAGGCCGCCGCCGGTGAGGGCGGCCATGCTGGCCGAGTGGTGCGGGCTGCGGAAAGGTCGGGCGCGGGTCAGCGCCCCCTTGGCGATCAGCCCGGCCATGGAATGCACCATGGAGGTCTGCAGCAGTTCCTCGGCCGACAGCGGCGGCAGCAAGCCCGGCAGGCGCTGGGCCAGCATCGACTTGCCCGAGCCCGGCGGGCCTACATAGAGCAGGTTGTGGCCGCCTGCCGCGGCGATCTCCAGCGCCCGCTTGGCGTGCTCCTGGCCCTTTACGTCGCGCAGGTCCGGCGCGCTGGCGCCGTCGAGCATCGGCCCCGGCTTCGGCTGGCCCATCACCTGGGTCCCGCGGAAATGGTTGACGATGGCGATCAGCGAGCGCGGCGCGAGAACCGCGGTCTGGCCGGCCCAGGCGGCTTCCGGACCGCAGGCTTCCGGGCAGATCAGGCCCATGCCCCAGGACCCCGCCGCCATGGCCGCGGGCAGGGCGCCGGCCACCGGTGCGATCTGGCCGTCGAGATTGAGTTCGCCGACGGCCGCCCAGCCGTCCATGGCGTCGGCCGGCAGGATGCCCATGACGATCATCAGGGCCAGGGCGATGGGCAGGTCGTAGTGACTGCCCTCCTTCGGCAGGTCGGCCGGCGAGAGGTTGGCCACGATGCGTTTGGCCGGCATGGCCAGGCCCAGGCCCGCGAAGGCGGCCCGCACCCGCTCGCGGCTCTCCGCCACCGCCTTGTCGGCCAGTCCGACCACCGAGAACATTATATGGCCGCCGGTGAGCTGGACCTCCACGTCCACCCGGCGGGCCTCCACGCCCTCGAACGCCACGGTCACAACGCGCGCCGCCAATCCCTCAACCCCTATCTTACCGACTTATCCACACCCGAACATAGCCGCCGGGATGGATCAAGAACAAAAATAGAACGATTGGGGAGAGTGTGGCAATACAATGACCTGGGTACGCGGTGTTAAGCTGTACAACAGGTATCTGTACTTGCGTCTTACAGTCAGATCACCCCGCGGATCGCCTCGATACGATCCCACAGAGCCACGGCCGTGTCGGAACCGCCGAAGCGCTTCAGTTGCTGCGCGCCGGTGGGCGAGGTGACGTTGATCTCCGTCAGGTAGTCGCCGATCACGTCGATACCCACGAACAGCAGACCCCGGGTCTTCAACTCCATGCCGATGGCCTGGCAGATCTCCAGGTCGCGGGCGGTCAGCGCCACCGCCTCGGCCCGCCCGCCCCGGGCGAGGTTGGAGCGCACCTGACCCTTGGCGGGCACCCGGTTGATCGCCCCCACCGGTTCCCCGTCCACCAGCAGGATGCGCTTGTCGCCCCTGGAGACCGCGGGGACGAACTTCTGGGCGATCACCGGCTCGCGCCCGATCATCGCATGGAGCTCCAGCAGGGCGTCGAGGTTCGGATCGTCGGCCTTGAGGCGCACCACCCCGGAGCCGCCCCCGCCATAGAGGGGCTTGAGCACCATGTCGCCGTGCCGCGCGCGGAAGTCGTAGATCGCTTCAGCATCGCTGGTGATCAGCGTCGGCGGCTGCAGGTCGGGGAATTCGGTGACGAACAGCTTCTCCGGCGCATTGCGCACCTCCGCGGGATTGTTCACCACCAGGGTCGCGGGGTGGAGCTTCTCCAGGAAGTAGGTGGCGGTGATGTAGGCCAGGTCGAAGGGCGGGTCCTGGCGCATCAGCACCACGTCGAAGTCGGAGACCTCGCGCACCTCCGACTCTCCCAGGCTGTGGTGGTCGCCATGCACGGCCCGCAGGTTCAGCGGCCGCCCACGGGCCAGCACCCGCCCGTTCTCCAGCGCCAGGCGCTCCGGCGCATAGACCCACAGGCCGTGGCCGCGCGTCTGGGCCTCCAGCATCAGGAAGAAGGTGGTGTCGGTCTCGATGTTGACCCTCTCGATGGGATCCATCTGGACGGCGACCTGCAGGGGCATCGAAGACTCCGCGCTCTGGCTGGGCGCTTGTCGGGTCTGGTTCGGAGGCGTGCAAGCCAGAAAACGGCGCGCCGCGCTCAGTTCAGCTTCAGCCGCACCCGTTCGCGGGCCGCTCTCGCCGCGATCGCCGCGCCGCCGTCGAGGACCTGGGCCTGGGCCAGGGCCTGCAGGGCGCCGGCCAGGGCGCCCTGCCCTTCGCGCGCCGCGGCCACGTCGAGCCAGGGGCGATGGTCGCGCGGATCGATCAGGGCGCGCCGCAGGGCCGAACGCTCCGCCCGGGCGAAGTCCCTGGCGGCGAGGGCGCGGGCGAAGATGTTGTTCTGCAGCCGGATCAGCACCATGCGGTCGCTGGCCGGCGCCATCAGGGCGTCCAGCCGGTCGGCGATGTCCGGCGTGAGGCCCGCATGCAGCGCCCGCCGGGTGAGTTCGGAGGGCAGCACCACGCGCCCTTCGCTGAACGGATCGAGAGCCAGAGGGCCTTCGTCGGTCTCGATGCGCAGCAGAAAGTGTCCCGGGAAGTCGACGCCGCGCACCCGCAGACCGCAGCGACGCGCGGCGTCCAGGTAAAAGACGCCCAGCGCAACGGGAATGCCCTTGCGCCGCTCCGACACGGCGATGACGTCGGCGTTGTCCGGGTGGTCGTAGTTGATCAGGTCGCCGGCCAGCCGCAGGTCCCCCGCCATGGTCTCGGCCAGCGCCTCCTCCGGCGACTCCTTGCCCGCCAGTCGCGCCATCAGTCGCTCGGAGGCTTCGGCCGCGACGGCCCGCGCCACGTCGGGATCGCGGCTGGGATCCTCGTGCACCGCGCAGGCGAGCGCCGCCTCGAACAGCGGAAACGCTTCGTCCGCCGCCTCGCCGGCGTTCCTCAGGATGCTTTCGGCCTCTTCCCGGGTCATGGTCCCTGAACGCGCGGCGCCTACTCACCGTGCCATGCGTCGCGAATATGACAGGGCCAGCGTCCGGGCGCGAGGGCCATCAGGTCCAGGCGCACCGCCGCGCCCCGCAGGTCGCGGCGATGGGCGGCGTAGTTCTCGGCCGCGCGGCGCAACCGCTGGCGCTGGCGCTCGCCGACGGCCTCCAGCGCGACGGCCAGGCTGGTGCGCAGCTTCACCTCCACGACCGCGAGCACCAGGCCCTTGCGGGCGAGCAGGTCGATCTCGCCCTGCGGGGTCCGCAGGCGAAAGCCGACGATCCGGTAGCCCTTGGCCATCAGCCACAGGGCGCACAGCCACTCGCCTCGCCGGCCGGCCTCGCGCGCCTTGCGGCCGGTGAGGCTGCGGTCGCGCGCCATCAGCGCCCCTTGAGCGCCAGGGCCTGGCGATAGAGCTCGCGGCGCGGCAGGCCGAGCGCCTTGGACACCTCGCCGGCGGCCTCCGCGGGTGACAGACGGGTGAGGGCTTCGCTGAGGGCGGCCTCGGCGTCTCCCGGGCGGGCGGCTTCGCGTTCGGGCGGGGCGACCACGATGACGATCTCGCCCTTCGGGGCTCTCAGCGCGGGATCGGCGGCCAGGCTGTTCAGGGTCCCGCGCACGGCGGTCTCGTGCAGTTTGGTGATCTCGCGGGCCATCACGGCGGCGCGCGGGCCGAATTCCGCGGCCATGTCGGCGAGGCTGGCGGCCAGGCGCGGCCCGCTCTCGTAGAAGATCAGGGTGGCGCGCACCGGCGCCAGTTCCGCCAGGAAGGCGCGGCGCGCAGCCGACCTTGGCGGCGGGAAGCCGGCGAACAGGAACCGGTCGGTCGGCAGGCCGGCGATGGTGAGGGCGGCGAGGCTGGCGGACGGCCCGGGGACCGGGAACACCGCCGAGCCTTGCGCCACCGCTTCGCCCACCAGCCTGTAGCCGGGATCGGAGATCAGCGGCGTGCCGGCGTCGCTGACCAGGGCAACGCGCGCGCCGGCGGCGAGGGCTTGCAGAGCCTTGGGCCGGGCGCGGGCGGCGGCGTGCTCGTCATAGCGTTCGAGCTTGTTGGAGATGCCGTACACCGACAGCAGCTTGCCGGTGACGCGGGTGTCCTCGGCCAGCACCAGATCGACCGCGGCCAGCACGTCCAGGGCCCTGAGGGTTATGTCGCGCAGGTTCCCGATGGGCGTCGCCACCAGATAGAGGCCGCTGGCCAGAGGCGCGGCGGACAGGGCGGGCGGCGGCGGGCGTTCGGCCAAGCGTCGGGCTCCGGGGACTGTGTTCAATATAGGCGGCGGCGGTCTCAGCCGGCAACACCGGCGCCGACGAGTTCCAGGGTGAGGCGATCGAGCACCGAACGGCCGCGGGACGTGGCGATGAGCCGCCCGCCGCTCTGGACGAGCAGGCCCTGGTCCGAGAACCCGGCGATGACCGCGCCATCGATCGCGAGCGGCGCCAGATCCGGCAGTGGAACGCCCTCCACGGTGCGCAGACCCATGAGCAGGCGCTCCAGCGCCGCGTCGCGGTCCGACAGGCGTTCCCACGCGACCAGCCCGTCGCCCTTCGCGGCCACCGCTGACACATAGGTGGCGGGCCTGGCCGCCGTCAGGCTCGCCCAGCGCGCCCCGGCGACGGTCAGCCGCCCGTGCGCGCCCGGTCCCAGGCCGAGGTAGTCCTCGCCGCGCCAGTAGAGGAGGTTGTGCCGCGACCGCGCCGCCGAGCCCCGGGCGTGGTTGGAGACCTCGTAGGCTTCCAGGCCCGCCGCGCCCAGCACCTCGCCCGTGGCCTCGAACAGCTCCGCTGCGAGGTCCTCGTCCGGCGGCGACCAGGCCCCGCGCCGCACCGCGCGGTCGAAGGCGGTGCCGGCCTCGATGGTCAGCTGGTAGGGCGAGACGTGTTCCGCGCCCAGCTCGAGCGCCTCGGACAGCTCGCCGCGCCAGGCGGCGACGCTCTGGCCGGGCCGGGCGTAGATCAGGTCGATGGAGAGGCGCGGGAAAGCCCTGACCGCCACTTCGGCGGCGCGGCGCGCCGCCGCCGCGTCGTGGTTGCGGCCCAGGAAGGTCAGCGCCGCGTCGTCCAGCGACTGAACGCCGAGAGACAGGCGCGTCACCCCCGCCTGGGCCAGGGCGGCGAAACGGGCGGCCTCGGCGTCGGTGGGATTGGCCTCCAGCGTCACCTCGAGCCGCGCGTCGGCGGTGAACTGGGCCTGGGCCGCCGCGACGATCGCGGCCACGTCCGGCGGGTCCATCAGCGACGGGGTCCCGCCGCCGAAGAAAATGGAGACCAGGCGACGGCGCCCGGCGCGCGCGGCCTGCGTTCGCAGGTCCGCCAGGATCGCGGCGACCAGCGTCGTCTGCTCGTCCCGCCGCCCGCGGTCGCGGTAGATGTTGAAGTCGCAGTAGGGGCACAGCCGCGCGCAATAGGGCCAGTGGACGTAGAGGCCGATCGGCGGCGCCCCGCCGGGCGCGGCGTCAGTCAATGAGCGCCGCCTTCAGCTTGGCGAAGGCGCGAGCGCGGTGGCTGATCGCCTCCTTGGCCGAGAATTCCATTTCGCCGAAGGTCAGCGCGCCGCCCTGCGGCAGGAAGATGGGATCATAGCCGAAGCCGTGCTCGCCACGGGCGGGGAACACCAGTGACCCGTCCACCCGTCCCTCCACCACCACCGCCGGACCTCGCGGCCAGGCCACCGCCAGGGCGCAGGTGAACCAGGCGGAGCGGTCGTCGGACTCGGTGTCCGCCAGGCGACGCTCCACCAGCGCCATGGCGTGGCGGAAGTCTCGCTCCGGTCCGGCCCAGCGGGCGGAGTGCACGCCGGGCGCGCCGCCCAGCGCCGCGACCGACAGGCCGGAATCGTCGGCCAGGGCGATCAGGCCGCACGCGTCCGCCGCCGCGCGCGCCTTGAACACGGCGTTGCCGGTGAAGGTTGCGTCGGGTTCCTCGGGCACGGGCAGGCCGATGTCGCCGGCTGAGACCACCTCGAAGCGGCCCTCCATCAGCGCGGCCAGTTCGCGCGCCTTTCCGGAATTGTGCGTGGCGGCGACGAGGCGCGCGCCGGGGGGCAGGACGAGGCTCATGGACCCTTAAGTCGCGCAAGGCCGCCGGCCCCGCAAGCATGACCGGTTTTTAATGCATTGCGACAATTTAATATCGATAAACGATAATTTCTATTGATCGATAAACGATGCGGACTTATTGAATAGCGCAACGAACGGCCCTGGAGGGCCAATCGGGACCCGGCCAAAAGCCGACTTCATGCTGCACTGCACAAGACGGGAAACACGACCATGACCAACCTCCTCTTCCTGCAAACCATCGACCGGGCCGCCATGGCCCTGATCAACACCCTGGTGGTGGTGGGCCTGCCCATCGTCGCCGTCACCTTCCTGGCCTTCGGCCATTGAGTACGGCGCCTTCCGTGCGCCGCGCCTTGCGGGCATGCTCGCCGCCGCATCTGGCCTAGATTGGCCGGGTTCGGCGGCGAGACTGTTTTCGGTCCGTCGCCGGCCCGATTGAGAGGGGGGCGATCCGAAACATGCGCGCGCTGGGACCTGGCTCCGTCTCGAGCTTCCTGAAGGTCATCCTCGACGTCTTCTTCTATGTGCTCTGGGTCTCCGCCGGCATCATCGCCGCGGCGATCCTCGGCCTGCTGCTCATCAGCTTCAATCCGGGCGTGCTTTCCGCCGCCCTCAAGATAGACAGCCTGCATCTCCAGACGCCCAATGCGGTGCCTATCGCCACGGCCGTCGTCGCCGGCGTGGAGCTCTATCTGGTTGGGGTGATCCTCATCGTCGGGCGCCTGCGCCGGATCTTCGCCACCACCATGACCGCCGGCGACCCGTTCCACCCGGACAATGTGCGCCGCCTGCGGGTGATCGCGGGCGTGCTGGCCTTGCTGGAAGTCGGCCGATACATGGCGCGGGGCATGGACCACGTGTTCCTGGGGGGCGTGCTGCACATCGGCGGCGGTCTCAACCTCACCGCCTGGTTCGCGGTGCTGGTCATCCTGGTGCTCTCCGAGGTGTTCCGTGAGGGCGCGCGCCTGCGCCGCGACGCCGAACTGACGATCTAGCAGCCCGCGCATGCCGATCCGCGTCCACCTCGACCGCATCCTGCTCGACCGGCGCATGTCGCTGACCGAGCTGGCCGACCGCGTGGGCGTGACCATCGCCAATCTGTCGATCCTGAAGACCGGCAAGGCCCGGGCGATCCGCTTCTCCACCCTCGACGCCCTGTGCCGGGAACTCGGCTGCCAGCCTGGCGACCTGCTGATCCACGAGCCCGGCCCGCCGGATGATCCGGACGCCGAAGACGGGCTGGAGGAGTGATGAGGGGCGAGCGCCCCTAACCCTCCGCCCAGGCCTTGATGAGCTGGAAGGCGATGGCCATGGCGCCCGGCGCCCGGGCGTCGGCGATCTCGCCGCGGATCAGCTTCTTCGCCTCGTCGCGGGTGAACCAGCGCACCTCGTCCAGCTCGGTCTGGTCAGGGGAGGCGTCCTCGTTCTCCACCTCGGCGATCAGCCCGATCATCAGCGACGACGGATAGGGCCACGGCTGGGTGGAGTGATAGTGCACCTTCACCGTGCGCAGGGCCGCCTCCTCGTGCAGCTCGCGCGCGCAGGCTTCCTCGATGGATTCGCCGGGCTCCAGGAACCCCGCCAGGGCCGAGTACATGCCCTTCGGCCAGGCGGCCTGGCGGCCCAGCAGGCAGCGTTCGCCCTTGGCCGGCAGCATGATCACCACCGGGTCGGTGCGCGGGAAGTGCTCGGCCTTGCAGGTGGGGCAGACCCGCTTCCAGCCGCCCTCGGCCGGCACGCTGGGCGCGCCGCAGGCCGCGCAGTAGCGGTGTCTCCGGCGCCACTCGAACATCGCCTTGGCGGTGGCGAGGATCGCCGCATCGGGGCCCGGCAAGGTGAGCGCGATGGCCCGCAGGTCCTCGAAGCGGCCCAGGCCCTGCAGCGGCCCGTCGGCGGGGTCGGTCTGGCCTTCCAGATCGACGGCGAACACCGCCGTGTCCTGCCACAGCCCCATGAACAGCAGCCGCTCGTCTCCGGCCGACAGCTCGCCTGCCATCGCGGCGCGCACATAGGCTATCTGCACCCCGCCGCCCTTGGCGTCCTCCACCAGCGGCTTGCCGTTCCAGATCGCGATGGCCAGTGAGTCCGGATCGGCCAGCTTCGCCGTGACCCAGGCGGCGTCGCTCCGCCGGTCGCTGGCCCGGTTCAGGGGATTGCCGGCGAAGGTGTTCATGAAGGCGTCTAGGGGCATGGCCGGCGTTCTAGGACGTCTTGCCGCTCCCGTCATGCCCCCAGGCGAAGCTTGCGCCGCCCTCGCCCGCACGCGATATAGGGGGCGGAGATCGGCGATGGGCGGAGGCCTCGCCAACCCGGTCAGGTCCGGAAGGAAGCAGCCGTAACGAAGTTTACTCCGGGTCGTCTGCCGGTCTCCACCGCAGCCTCAGCCTCCAGCGCCTCAGATTGAATGGCCGACCAGGACCTCACGCCCGAAACCGAACCGGAGGCGCGTGAAGAGGCGGGGCGTGATGAGCTGACCGGCGACATGTTCGGCGGCGCGCCGGCCGCGGCGCCGCCTCCCGCCCGCGAGAGCGCCTACACCGTCGTCGCCCGGCGCTACCGGCCGAAGACTTTCGAGGACCTGATCGGCCAGGAGGCCATGGTCCGCACCTTGCAAAACGCCTTCGCCTCCGGCCGCATCGCCCACGCCTTCATGCTCACCGGCGTGCGCGGAGTGGGCAAGACCACCACCGCCCGCCTGCTGGCTCGGGCGCTGAACTACGAGAGCGACACGGTGCACGAGCCGTCGGTGACGGCATTGGGCGATCTCGGACGCCACTGCCAGGCCATCCTCGACGGCCGTCACATGGACGTCCTCGAACTCGACGCCGCCAGCCGCTCCAAGGTGGACGAGATGCGCGAGCTGCTCGACGGGGTGCGCTATTCCCCCAGCGAGGCGCGCTACAAGGTCTACATCATCGACGAAGTGCACATGCTCTCCACGGCGGCGTTCAACGCCCTGCTGAAGACGCTGGAGGAGCCGCCGCCGCACGCCAAGTTCATCTTCGCCACAACCGAGATCCGCAAGGTGCCGGTGACCATCCTCTCGCGTTGCCAGCGCTTCGACCTGCGCCGGGTCGAGCCGCCGGTGATCGAGGCCAACCTCAAGCGGATCGCCGGCCGCGAGGGCGTGCGCATCGAGGACGAGGCCCTGTCGCTGATCGCCCGGGCGGCGGAGGGCTCGGTGCGCGACGCCCAGTCCCTGCTCGACCAGGCCATGGTGCAGGTGGAGCACGGCGGCCTGGTGACTGCGACCTCGGTGCGCGACATGCTGGGCCTGGCCGACCGAGCCCAGACCATCGAACTGCTGGAGAAGGTGGTGCGCGGCGAGATGGGGCCAGCGCTGGAGGCCTTCCGCACCCTCTACGGCTACGGCGCCGATCCGGCCACGGTGGTCTCGGACCTGCTGGAGCACTGTCACGGCGCCTCGGTCGCCAAGGCCATCGGGCCGGACGCCCTGGCGGTCCCGAAGGACCAGGCCGCCCGGCTGGCGGCCATGGGCGCGGCGCTCTCGGCCGGCGCCCTGTCGCGCCTGTGGCAGATGCTGTTGCGCGCCTACGACGAGGTCCGGCGCGCCCCCGACCCCTCCGCGGCGGTGGAGATGGCCCTGATCCGCCTGGCCTACGCCGCCGATCTGCCCGGTCCCGAGGAGGCGCTGAAGGCGCTGCGCTCCGGCGAGCCGACGCAAGGCGCCGCAGGGCCCTCGCCGGCGCCCTCCAACGGCGGCGGACAGATGAGCGCCCGGGGCGGCGGCGGCGCGCCGCGCATGCTGAACCGCCCCGAGCCGGCCGCCGAGCCGCAGGTCACCTTGCGCGCGTTCGAGGACGTGGTGCGGCTGATCGACGAGCGGCGCGACGTCGCCCTGAAGCTCGACGTGGAGCGGTATGTTCGGCTGATCAGCTTCCGGCTGGGCGCCATCGCCTTCGAGCCGGCGCCCGGCGCGCCCGGCAATCTCGCCCAGAGGCTGTCGGCGCGGCTGAAGGATTGGACCGGCCAGCCATGGCTGGTGGCGTCCGAGGGCGGCGGCGGCGCCGAAACCCTGGCCGAGCGGCAGCGCAAGGACCAGGATGCCGCGCGTTCGGAGGTGCTGGCCGACCCCTTCGTGCGCCAGGTGATGGACGCCTTTCCCGGCGCCGAGGTGCTGGAGGTCCGGCAGATCGCGGCGCCTGAGACCGCCGCCGACGCCGTCGGCGACGGCGACAGTGGCGAAGAAGACGGGGATTAGAGCGTGAAGGATCTCGGCGCCCTGATGAAACAGGCCCAGGCCATGCAGGAGAAGCTGCAGGCGGCCCAGGCCCGGCTCGCCGAGACCGAGGTCGAAGGCTCCGCCGGCGGGGGCATGGTCAGCGTGGTGCTCGCCGGAACCGGCGCCCTGGCGCGGGTGCGCATCGACGAGAGCCTGATGTCGCCGGGCGAAGGCGAGATCGTTTGCGACCTGATCGTCGCCGCCCACGCCGACGCCAAGCGCAAGCTGGACGTCAAACAGACCGAGATCATGCGCGAGGCGGCGGGGCCGCTGGCGGGCATGCCCGGCATGCCGTTCTGACCGGCCGGGCGGGGGCGTGGCGCGGCGGATCTTCGACCAGGCGCTGAAGACGCCCCACAAGCCGGCGATCCTCTACAACCATACATCGATCAGCTACCGGGAGTTCGCCCGGCGGATCGAAGGCGCGCGCCGCTACCTGGCCGGCCAGCACCTGAAGCGCCGCGGCGTGGCGGTGCTGTGCGTGGCCAATACCGTGGACGCCTGGGTGCTGGCGCTCGCCCTGCGCGATCTCGGCCTGACCACGGTGGCGGCGCAGGGGCCGCACCTCATCGGACCCATGCGCCTGCGCGACGTCGTCTGCATCGTGGCCAGCGGGGCGGAGGACCTCGCCGGGCTCCCGGACGGCCGCGAGATGCGCCTGATCCGCGCGCCCATCGATGTGCTGACCGGCGCGTCGGCCGGGCGGGCTGACGCCCTGCCCCCCGCGAAGGTTCCGGGTGGGCACATGGTGGTGACGTCCGGCACCACCGGCGCGATGAAGAAGGTTCTGGTGGACGCGGCCAGCGAGCCCGGCCACCTGGCGCAGCGCATCGCGGCCTTCGGCGTCACGCCGGATACGGTATTCAACATCCTCAACTGGGGCATTTGGACCTCCATCGGCCACATGATTCCGACCATCATGTGGGGCCTGGGCGGCACGGTGGTCATCCGCCAGCCCGCGCCCCACGCCGGGGCGCCCCAGGGACCGGACTTCACCCACGCCATCGCCACGCCGACCATGCTGAGCGAGATCCTCGCAGATCCCGCACAAGCGCCGTGGCCGGGGTCGCCGCGCCTGTTCGCCGGGGGCGGCGCGGTGCCGGCCGACCTGGCCGCCGAGGTCCTGCGGCGCCTCACGCCCAACCTGTTCCACATCGTCGCGTCGACCGAGGCGGGGGTCTGGTGCGTCACGCCCATCGAGCGGCCAGAGGACGTGGCCAGCCATCGCCCGGTCCCCGGACGCGTGGTCGAGGTGGTGGACGAAGCCGGCCGCCCGCTGCCGGCCGGTGAGGCGGGGCTCATCCGCGTCGACATCCTGCCCGGGGTCGACGCCTATCACCAGGACCCGGAGGCGACGCGCGCCTGGTTCCGCGACGGGTTCTTCTATTCCGGCGATCTCGGCCGGTTCGACGCCGGCGGACGCCTGACCATCCAGGGCCGGGTCAGCGACGTCGTCGTGGTGGGCGAGCACAAGATCGCCGCGGAGACCGTGGAAGCGGCGGTCGAGAATTGGTTTCCGGGCCGGACGGCGGGCGTATTCTCAACGCCGGCCCAGGGCGCCGGCGAAGAGCTGCACGTGGTGTTCGAAGGCGCCCGACCGGAGGAGCCGGACCTCAGGGCGCTGGTCGCGGCCGAGCTTCCGCGCTTTCCCCGGGTGCACTTTCACGTCATCGAGGCCCTGCCGCGCAACGATCGCGGAAAGCTGCAGCGCTTCATCCTCAAGCAGCGCATCCTCGCCGACTGGAAGCGCGGCGACTCGCACGCCGCGCCGGCCTAGCCCGCGGGCGCCACGACGATGAGCCGAAGCATCTTCGATCACGCCCTCCAGTCCCCTGGCCGGACCGCGGTCATCCGGGACCGGACGCCGATCACCTACCTGGCGTTCGCGCAGCGGATCGAGGCGGCCAGGCGGCATCTGGCGCGCCAGCGCCTGAAGCCGCGCGCCGTCGCGGTGCTCTGCGTCAAGGACGTGGTCGACACCTGGGTGCTCGCCCTCGCCCTGCAGAGCCTCGGCCAGACCACCGTGGCGATTCCCGAGGCGCACATTATCCCGCAGCTCGCACTGCGCGACATCGCCGGCCTCGTGGTGAGCGGGGCCGAGGACATTCCCAGCCTGCCGCCGGGAGACGCGGTAAGGCTGGTGCGCGTTCCGGTCGACGTGCTCGCCGGCGCGCTCGGCGAAGCGGAAGGCGACGCCCCGGCGTCCCGCTCGCCGGCCGGCAGGCTCATGCTGACCTCGGGCACCACCGGCGTCATCAAGAAGGTGTTGATCGAGCCGAGCACTGAAGAGCTGCAGGTTCAGCGGCGCGTGGCGCTCTACCAGCTGACGCAGGAAAGCGTGGTCAATGTGTTCGACTGGGGTCCGTGGAGCTCGGTGGGCCTTATCGTTCCGCTGGCGGCCTGGAGCGTGGGCGGCGCCTTCGAAGTGGCTCAGCCGGCGGCCTCGGGCGGCTTCGCGGGGACCTTCACCCACGCCGTCGCCACCCCGACCATGTTGCAGCGCCTGCTGGCCGACCCGGCGCAGCGTCCCTGGCCCGGCGCGCCGCGACTGTGGGTCACCGGGTCAGCGCTGAGCCCGGCTGTGGCGGCCGATACGCTTGCCCGACTGACCCCCAACGTCGTGCAATCGGTGGCCTCCACCGAGGTGGGGGTGTGGACCGCCACGCCGATCGAAAAGCCGGCGGATGTCGCCAGCCACCTGCCGATTCCGGGGCGCGTGGTCCAGGTGGCCGATGACGGCGGGGCGCCGTTGCCGGTGGGCGTGGTGGGCCGCGTGCGCGTCGACACCTTGCCGGGCGTCGCCGGCTATCATGAGGACCCCGAGTCGACGCGGGCCTGGTTCCAGGACGGCTACTTCTACACCGGCGATCTCGGCGTGTTCGGCGAGGACGGCAGGCTGACGCTGAAGGGGCGGGTGAGCGACGTCGTGGTGGTGGGCGAGCACAAGATCGCCGCCGAGACCATCGAAGGCGTCGTCCAGGCGCGCTTCCCGGGCAAGACCGTCGCCGCCTTCGCCACGCCGGGGGCCGGCGGCGAGGAGCTGCACCTGGTCTTCGAGGGCCGGCCGCGGCCGCCGGTGGAAGCATTGAAAGCATTGGTGGCGGCGGAACTGATGCACTTTCCGAAGGTGCACTTCCATGTGGTCGACACGTTGCCCCGCAACGACCGGGGCAAGCTCCAGCGCTTCGTCCTGAAGCAGCGGATCCTGGCCGAATGGACCCCGCCCGCACCCGCGGATGCTTGAAACCGCACGCACCCACGCCCACAACAGCCTGCCCTGCTCCGCCTAGAGATCCCCCTTGGCCGCCTCCGCCGGACCCGAGATCGAACGACTGATCGCCCTGCTGGCCAAGCTGCCGGGGCTCGGCCCGCGTTCGGCGCGCCGGGCGGCGCTGGCGCTGCTGAAGCGGCGCGAACAGCTGCTGGTTCCCCTCGGCCGAGCGCTCGCCGAGGCGGCCGAGCGGGTGAAGACCTGCCAGGTGTGCGGCTCGCTGGACACCACCGATCCCTGCGCCATCTGCGCCAATCCCGAGCGCGACGCCTCGCTGATCTGCGTGGTGGAGGAGGTGGGCTCGATCTGGGCCATGGAGCGGGCCGGGGCGTTCCGCGGCCACTACCAGGTGCTGGGCGGCCTGCTGTCGGCCCTGGACGGCGTGGGGCCCGAGGCCCTGCGCGTGGGCGCCCTGATCGCCCGCGCCCGCGAGCCCCAGGTGCGCGAGGTGATCCTCGCCCTGCCCGCCACCGTCGACGGCCAGACCACGGCCCACTACCTCGCCGACCGCCTGGCCGGCGCCGAGGTGTCCGTGACCATGCTGGCGCGGGGCGTGCCCGTGGGCGGCGACCTCGACTGGCTGGACGACGGCACCATCGCCCAGGCCATGCGCGCCCGGCGGCCGGCGTAGGGTGCGCGGGGCCGTCTTCGCCTACCTCCTCGGCCCCCGCATCTTGTCGATCCAGGCTGCCGATTCGTGCTCGATCCAGCCGCGGGCATGGGCTTCGCTGGTGAAGCCGGTCACCCGTTCGCTGTGGCCGCTCGGCCAGACCACCTGAACGTACCAGTCGGAAAAGAAACCGAGCGGACGCGGGGTCATTTTCGGCTTGGCGTCGGTCATGGCCCATCATGTCACAGCTGCGGCGGCGCCGCACAGTCCGGCCGGGCGGCCGAAAATCAAACTGACCGGACCAGTGAATCCCGCTAAGAACGGAGCATGAACGCTCTGATTCCCTTGGGCATCCTTGCCCTGGTCGCGGCGCTGGCGGCCGGCTGGGCGGTGGTCGAGCGCAGGCGGGCGGGCCTGGCCGAGGCGCGAATGATGCAGCTGGCGCAGCGCACGGCGGAGGCCGAGGCGCGGACCCGGGCGCTCGAGGAGCAGTCGCGCACCTCCGGCGAGCTGGTCAAGGCCGAGGCGGCGCAGGCCGCCCAGGGCGTCGCCGAGGCCATGGTCAAGCGGGCCACGGAGACCTTCCAGGCCCAGGACCGGGTGGCGCGGGAGCGGCTGGAGGCCCAGCTGAAGCCTATGGCCGAGAGCCTGGAAAAGTTCACCGTCCACGTCGCCGCGCTGGAGCAGCAGCGCGTCGCCGACAGCGGCGGGCTGAAGGTGCAGATCGAGGCCCTGCTCACCGCCACCGTCGCCACCCAGGACGAGGCGCGCAAGCTGTCCACCGCACTGCGCCGGGGCGCCGGGGTGCAGGGCCGCTGGGGCGAGCAGATGCTGCGCAACGTGCTGGAGCTGGCCGGGCTCAACGCCCGCACCGACTTCGAGGAGCAGGTGTCGGTGGACGCCGAGGGCGGGGCCCGGCGGCCCGACGTGGTGGTGCGCCTGCCCGGCGGCGGGGTGTTCGTGATCGACGCCAAGTGCTCCCTGAATGCTTTCCTTGAGGCGCAGGACGCCGCGGACGAAGCCGCGCGCGAGGCCTGCTACCTGCGCCATACCCAGAGCGTGCGCGCCCACATCTCCAGCCTGTCGGCCAAGGCCTATTGGGACCAGTTCGACGCCTCGCCGGACTTCGTGGCCATGTTCGTGCCCGGCGACGCCTTCCTGGCCGCGGCCCTCGAGCGCGCGCCGGAGCTGATGACCGAGGCCATGGAGAAGCGGGTGATCCTGGTGACGCCCACCACCCTCTTCGCCCTGTGCAAGGCCGTGGCCTACGGCTGGCGGGTGGAGAAGCAGGCGCTGAACGCCAAGGAGATCGCCCAGCTGGGCCGCGAACTGTACAAGCGCCTTTCGGTGATGGGCGGGCACGTGGCGGGGGTCGGCCGCGCGCTGGAGGGCGCTGTCACGCGCTACAACCAGTTCGTCGCCTCCCTGGAAACCCAGGTGCTGACCCAGGCCAAGCGCTTCGAGGACCTGGCCACCGACCATGAGGGCAAGAACCTGCCCGACCTGCCCAGCGTGGAGGGCGGCGTGCGGCCGCTGACCAAGCTTTCGGCCGAGGCGGCGCCAGGCCCGATGGGTGACGGGCCGCCGCGGCCGCCGGTCTTGACGGTGGTGAGCCCCGCCCCTACCTCGGCCGAATGAGCCTGCGGCGCATCCTCACGGTCGACACCGACCTGCCCTTCCTGAAGAAGAAATCCAGGCGCGTCGAGCGCGTGGACGACGCCCTGCGCGCCCTGATGGACGACATGCTGGAGACCATGTACGCCGCCCCCGGCATCGGCCTGGCGGCGATCCAGGTGGGCGAGCCCGTGCGGGTGATCGTCATGGACCTCGCCCGCGGCGACAATCCGCCCGCGCCCCGCTGCTTCGTCAATCCGGAGATCGTCTGGGCGTCGCAGGAGACCCAGCCCTTTGAGGAGGGCTGCCTGTCGGTGCCGGAGATCTATGAGGAAGTGGAGCGGCCGGCGAAGGTGCGGCTGCGCTACCAGGACTACCAGGGCGAGATGGTGGAGGAGGACGCCGAGGGCCTGTTCGCCGTCTGCATCCAGCATGAGATGGACCACCTGGAAGGCGTCCTGTTCATCGACCACCTGTCGCGCCTGAAGCGCGAGCGGGCGGTGAAACAGGTGAGGAAGGCGGCGAAGGCCGAGGTGATGTAGGTCGCTTCCCACAATCGTCACCCCGGACGGCCCGGGCCGATCCGGGGCCGGATCCGCCGGTTCATAGATGACATCCAGCTGAGCAGCGGCGCGTCCGGCCCCGGCTCTGCGCCCCCGGCTCAAGGCCGGGCGCTCCGGCCGGGGTGACGATATTGAGGTGGATCCGCGGGCTGCTCCTGGGCGACGGGTAAATTGCGCCCGGCCCCGCCCGCCGCTAGAGCCCATCGCATGCGCCTCGCCTTTCTTGGAACGCCGGAGTTCGCCGTGACCAGCCTGGCGGCCATCGTCGCGGCGGGACATCAGGTGGCTTGCGTCTATTCCCAGCCGCCCGCGCCGCGCGGCCGGGGACGCACGCTCTCGCCATCGCCGGTGCACGCTTTCGCGCACGGGCACGGCCTGACGGTGCGCACCCCGGCGTCCATGCGCGACCCGGGCGAGATCGCGGCGTTCCGGGCGCTGGGGCTGGACGCGGCGGTGGTGGTGGCGTTCGGCCAGATACTGCCGCGGGAGGTGATCGAGGCACCGCGGCTCGGCTCGTTCAACCTGCACGCCTCCCTGCTGCCCCGCTGGCGGGGCGCCGCGCCGATCCAGCGGGCGATCATGGCCGGCGACATGGTCACCGGCATAGAGGTGATGCGCCTGACCGAGGGGTTGGACGAGGGCCCGATCCTGGCGACCGCCCGCCTGCGCATCGACGCCCTGGAGACGGCCGGCACGCTGCACGACCGACTGGCCCTGGCCGGGGCGGAGCTCATCGTGCGCACCCTGCCGCTGATCGAGGCCGGGACCGCGGTGGAAACGCAGCAGGCGCAGGAGGGCGTCATCTACGCCAGGAAGCTCCGGCCCAAGGAGGCGCGCATACTCTGGCGCCGGCCCGCCGCCGACCTCGACCGGCAGATCCGCGGACTCTCGCCGTTCCCCGGCGCGTGGTTCACCGCGCCGTCGGAGCGCGGCCCGGTGCGGGTGAAGGCGCTGCTGTCCAGGGTCGAGGACGGCGAGGGCGAGCCCGGGACGCTGCTCGACGACGGCCTGCTGGTGGCGGCCGGCGAGGGCGCGGTGCGCATCCTGCGGGCCCAGCGCGAGGGGCGCGGCGTGCAGGAGGCCGGCGAGTTCCTGCGCGGCTTTCCCCTGCGCGCCGGGACCCGGCTGAGCTGATGCCCCGCTACCGGCTCGACCTGGAATACGACGGGCGGCCGTATCACGGCTTCCAGGCCCAGGGCGACCTGCCCACCATCCAGCGATCCATCGAGCGGGCGGTGCGCGGGTTCTGCGGCGAGGACCTGCGCCTGCAGGCGGCCGGGCGCACCGACACCGGCGTGCACGCCCTGCGGCAGGTGGTCCACATCGACCTGGCGCGCGACTGGAAGCCGCAGGTGGTGCGCGACGCCCTGAACGCCCACCTGGTTCCGGAGCCGATCTCGGTGCTGGACGCGTCACTGGCGCCCGAGGGTTTCCATGCGCGCTTTTCCGCCAAGAGCAGGCGCTACCTGTATCGCATCCTCGCCCGCCGCAGCCCGCCGGCGCTGGACCAGGGGCGGGTGTGGCATGTGAAGAAGCCGCTGGACGAAGTCGCCATGGGTCTGGCGGCCGCCTCGCTGGTGGGCCACCACGACTTCACCACCTTCCGCGACATCAACTGCCAGGCCAAGACGCCGATGAAGACCCTGGACGAGGCGCGGGTCTGGCGCGAAGGCGAAGAGGTGCGCCTGGCCTTCGCCGCGCGGTCCTTCCTGCACCGGCAGGTCCGTTCCATGACCGGGACCCTGGCCGAGGTCGGGGCGGGGCGGTGGGCGTTGGAGGACGTGCGCGCCGCGCTGGACGCCCGCGACCGCAAGGCCTGCGGCCCGGTGGCGCCCGCCGAGGGGCTGTACCTGGCGGCGGTGGAATACTGAGGCCCCGAGGGGGCGCCCGTTCGGCGACGGGGTGCTGCCCAAATCGCGACGAATTCGCTATGGATTTCGTTGTCGTCGAAGGTGCGGCCGGCGGGCGTCGCCAGTCGGACAAGCTCGCCGCCGCCTGTTCCGGCCTGTTATCCGCCTGTTATGACCTGTTTGGCGCCTGTTCCGACCTGTTATTCACCTGTTCCTGGGCCGGGGGCCGGTTTTCAACTCACTGAACAGGCAGAGGATTTCACCCGGAACAGGTGGCGAAATGTGCGAAATAACAGGTGTAACAGGTCAATAACAGGTCGGAACAGGCCGCCGGACCTGTTCCGCGCCGCCTTACAGCCCCAGACGACGCGCCCGCGCCGCTATGGCCAGGGCCAGGCGCTCAGCGATCAGGTGGTCGGGGGACCCGGTCTGCTTGCAGGCGCGGTCGGCGGCCAGCACCTCCGGCTGCACCTCGTCGAGCTGCGGCAGGCCCCAGGCGCGGGCCTGACGCAGGAACTCCCGCTCGTTCTTCCAGAACACCCCCGAGGCCTTCGCCGCCTCGGCCAGTTCCGCGCCGGCCTGGCGCAGGGTGGCCGTGCGCCGCAGGCGTCCCAGATGCAGGCTGAGCGCCCGCACCGCCGATGGTCCGCCCTCGCCCTCCGCGGCTGCGCGCCTCAGTCCCGACTGGGCCGCGGCGAGACGCCCGCCGAAGGCGTCGCTGGCCGCATCGGCGAGGGAGGCTTCCGGCTCGACCCCAAGGAACCCCTGCAGGTCGTCCGCCGTGGCGGTGGTCCCGCTGCCGGGCCCGAGAAACAGCGCCAGCCGCTCGATCTCGCTGCGCGCCACGCCGCGCTCGTGCGGCAGGCGGCGAACGAAGAGGTCCAGGGCTTCGCTGGTCAGCGACACCTTGTCCCGGGCGAGGGCCTCGCGGGTCATGCGGGCCAGATCGCCCGGCTCGTCCTCGTAGCAGGGGATCACGGCGCAGCCGGCCGCCTTCTCCGCCGCCCGGCGCAGGCCGGAGTCGCGGCCCAGGGCGCCCGCCTCGACCAGGAAGAAGGCGTCGGGGTTCAGGCGGCCGGCCAGGTGCGCCTCCAGCGCCTCGGCGGCAAGCCGGTCCGGGCCTTGGCGTTCGCCGGAGAGCCGCAGACCCACCAGCCGGCGCCCGCCCATCAGGGAGAGCGCCATCAGCTCGCCCTCCAGCTTGCCCGGATCGGCGTCGAGGTCGGTTTCGGTGAGATGGGCGGCGTCGAAGGGATCGTCCGGTCGGCCGCACACCTTGCCGGCCAGGGCGGCGGCGCGCTCGCGCACCACGCCCAGGTCGCGGCCGTAGATCAGGGCCGCGCGGATCGCCCCGTCCGGCGCCTGCAGGAAGCGTTCGATGTCCGGGCGGCGGCTGAGGATCAAGGCTTCAGCTCGCCGGACGCGTCGCCATCCAGGTGGCGAGATCCAACTGGATCTTCTGCGCCGCGTCGGCCGCGATGCGATCCTGGGTGTCCTGCCGGGCGGCGATGCCGGCGTAGGGCTGGGCCGCGGAGTCGTAGCTGACCGCGCTGGACACCTGGCCGGAGTGCGCGACCTTGCCGGTGGCGAGGTCGGTCAGGGTGTAGGAGACCTGGGCGTCGAGCTCATAGCGCTGGGCGGTGTTGTCGACGTTGAGGCCGCGGGCGTTGCGCACCTGGGTCAACTGCATGTCGAGCCGCCAGGCCGGCGTCGCGGCGTTGTCGCGGCCCAGGGCGTCGTCGAGGTCCTGGCGCAGGAGGAAGCCTACCCGGCCCTCCGGCGCCACCACCTGCACCCGCGACAGGCCCGGCGCGACCCCGGGCGTGGCGTAGAGCGGCGTGAAGCCGCAGCCGCCAAGGCCGGCGGCGATCAGCAGCGCCGAAACCGCCAGCCCCGCCCTGTTCACCCCCGCGCCCATGCCGTTCATGCCGCCACGATGTTGACGATGCGATCCGTGACCACGATGACGCGGCGGATCGTCAGGCCATCAAGGCGCCGCGCGATCTCCGGATCGTCAAGCACGATCTTCTCCACCTCGGCCTGGGAGGCGCCCGGCGCGGCGCGCACCTCGCCGCGGCGCTTGCCGTTGATCTGCACCGGCAGGACCTTCTCCTCGTCGGCCGCCAGGGCCGGATCGAACACCGGCCAGGGCGCCTGGGCGACCATGCCGGCCTCGCCGAGCCTTGCCCAGCACTCCTCCGCCAGGTGCGGCGCGAAGGGCGCGATCAGGCGGGCCAGGGCCGACAGCGCCTCGCGGCGGGCGGCCAGCAGATCGGCGCTGGCCCTGGCCGCCGGGAAGGCTTTCACCGTGTTCACGAATTCGTGCAGCCGGGCGATGCCGCTATTGAACTTGAAGCCCGGGATCGCCTCGGTGACCGCCTTGATGGCGCGATGGGTCAGGCGGCGCAGCTCCACGGCCCGCGGATCCTCGCCGCTCGCATTGCCGCAGTCGTCGGTCAGGGCGTCGAACTCCGTCCAGATGCGGCCCACCAGCCGCCAGGCGCCCTCGACCCCGGCGGAGGTCCACTGCACGTCGCGTTCCGGCGGCGAGTCCGACAGCACGGTCAGGCGCGCGGCGTCGACGCCATAGGTGTCGGCCAGTTCCGCCGGCCGCACCACGTTGCGCTTGGACTTGGACATCTTCTCGACGTCGCCGATCACCACCGGCTCGCGGGTGTCGGTCAGATAGGCGCGGCGAAACCCGCCTTCATTGACCACGTCGACCTCTTGCGGCTCAAGCCAGTCGCCGTTCTGCCGCCGATAGGTCTCGTGGGTGACCATCCCCTGGGTGAACAGGCCGGCGAAGGGCTCCGCCACCGACAGCAGGCCCTCGTCCTTCAGGGCCCGAGTGACGAAGCGCGCGTAGAGCAGGTGCAGCACGGCGTGCTCGACCCCGCCGATGTACTGGTCGACCGGCAGCCAGGCGTCGGCCGCGGCCTTGTCCACCGGCTCGACCGCGTCCGGATTGGCGTAGCGGGCGAAGTACCAGGAGGAGTCCACGAAGGTGTCGAGGGTGTCGGTCTCCCGCTCCGCCGCCGCGCCGCACCTGGGGCAGGTCGTGTGCTTGAAGGTGGGATGCTGGGCCAGGGGATTGCCGGGCCGGCTGAAATCCAGCCCCTTCGGCAGGGTCACCGGCAGCTGGTCCTCGGGCACGCCCACCACGCCGCACGCCGGACAGTGCACCACCGGGATCGGGCAGCCCCAGCCGCGCTGGCGCGCCACGCCCCAGTCGCGCAGGCGATAGACCGTCGCGCCTTCGCCCTGGCCCTGGGCCTCGGCGCGGGCGATGGCCGCGGCCTTGGCGGCCTCCACCTGCATGCCGTCCATGAAGCCTGAGTTGAAGATCCGGCCGGCGTCGACATAGGCCTCCTGGCCCACCTGGAACGTCGCCGGATCGGCGCCCGGCGGCAGCACCACGGGCTTCACGGGCAGGCCGTACTTGCGGGCGAAATCCAGGTCGCGCTGGTCGTGCGCCGGGCAGCCGAAGATGGCGCCCGTGCCGTAGTCCATGAGGATGAAGTTGGCGATCCAGACGGGCAGGGTCCAGCTCGGATCGAAGGGATGGCGCACCTTCAGCCCGGTGTCGAAGCCCAACTTTTCCGCGGACTCGATCTCCGCCTCCGAGGTCCCGCCCTTGCGGCACTCGGCGATGAAGGCCGCGACCTTGGCGTCGCCGGCGGCTAGGCGCTCGGCCAGGGGATGGTCGGGGGCCAGGGCCACGAAGCTGGCGCCGAACAGGGTGTCGGGCCGAGTGGTGTAGACCGGCACGCCCGCTTCGAAGCCATCCGGCGCGGCGTCGGCGAAGCGGAACGAAAGCTTCAGGCCGCGGGACTTGCCGATCCAGTTCTCCTGCATCAGCTTTACCTTGTCCGGCCAGCGGTCGAGACCCTTCAGGCCGTCCAGCAGCGCGTCGGCGTAGTCCGTGATGCGCATGAACCACTGGGTCAGCTTGCGCCGCTCGACCATGGCGCCGGAACGCCAGCCGCGGCCGTCGATGACCTGCTCATTGGCCAGCACGGTCATGTCGACGGGGTCCCAGTTGACCAGCCCCTCCTTGCGGTAGACCAGCCCCTTCTTCCACAGCCGCAGGAACCAGGCCTGCTGCTTGCCGTAGTAGGCCGGATCGCAGGTGGCGAACTCGCGCGACCAGTCGATGGAGACGCCCAGGCGCTTCAGCTCCTCGCGCATCACCTCGATGTTGTCATAGGTCCAGGCGGCCGGATCGACGCCGCGCTCGGCCGCTGCGTTCTCGGCAGGAAGGCCGAACGCGTCCCAGCCCATGGGGTGCAGCACATTGTAGCCGCGCGCGCGCATGAAGCGGGCCACCACATCGCCCATGGCGTAATTGCGCGCATGGCCGACATGCAGGCGTCCCGACGGATAGGGGAACATCTCCAGCACATAGTACTTGGGCTTGTCCGAGCGGTTCTCGGCGCGGAAGACGTCGGCCTCGGCCCAGGCGGCGCGCCACTTGGGCTCGACTTCTTTCGGATTGTAGCGGGCCATGGCGGCCTCACCTCTTCGCAGGCGTTCCAGGGGGGTTGCGGCGATCTACCCCTGAGCGCCGAGCCGCGAAGATCTGTCCCGCGGCCTAGGTCGGCGCCCAGGGGCCTGTAAGGCCGAGCGAGAGAAGAAGCGTGCGTGAGGTGTGCTTGCGCATGCTTCGCTCTTACCGAAAACGGCCGCCCGGCGCAATTCTCTTGCGTCCTAGCCCCGGAGATTGGAAAGGCGCAGCTGCCTGGCCCGCGTCAGGATCGCGTTCTCGATATCCTGCGGCGTCTGCGACGAGACGGGCGAGGCGACCCAGCCGCCCTGTCCGTTGGCCACTTCCTTGAACACCGTGACGTTCAGGCCATCGGCCCGCAGACGGGTGTCGAGGATGTACACGGTGCACTTGAAGCGCTCGTCGGGCTTCTCGGGGTTGACGTACCAGTCGGTGTTGATGACGCCGCCGTAGGGATCGGCGGACGCCAGGGGCATGAAGGCCAGGGTGTCGAGGCTGGCGCGCCACAGGTAGCTGTTCACGCCGATGGCGCCGGCGGGCGTGGCCGCGGCCGTCTTGTGCATTCCGAGACCGCCGCAGCCGGCCAGGCCGGCTGCCGCGACGGCCGCGGCTGCGATGACGGCGATGCGCGTCAGGGACCGACGCTCCAGGGGCATATGATTGCGCTCCAATCCAACAATATTCGCGGCGCGCGAATGTGACGTCACCCCGCCGAGAACGCCGTCTATAACATCCGCCGGGGAGCGCAAATGGGAATCACGTGGCTTCATCGCCACATACGCGCACGCAAAGCGCGAAGCCTGCGTCCAAATGGCGCCGACGGGTTGACCTTTGGCATGCGCGAACCTTAATCGAAAAGTGAGGGAGTTGGGCGTAAGACGCTCACAGGACAAATGGGTCGGCTCGGGAGACGATGAAACTCATTCGGATCGCAGGCATGGCGGCCGGCGCACTCGGTCTCGCGACCGTTGCGGGCGCCGCCGCGTACGCCGATCCGATCAACACCACGCCGGCGACTGACGCCTTTTCCATGAGCGGCGAGTTCGCGCCCAAGCCCAACCAGATCACCCCTCAGGCCTCTCACCGCAGCCTGCAGTGGGACGCCAAGACCGGCCGCTGGGGTCTGAAGTTCGACATGAGCCAGCCGGCCGACCGTGACGTCACCTGGCGAGACGCCCAGGTCGGCGCCTTCTACCGCGTGACACCGTCCCTGCGCGTCGGCCCCGCCGTCAGCTTTGGCAGCGACCAGCCGCCGGACCCGCAGCACCCGACGGCGCAGACGCCGGCGCCCCGTGTGCGCCTGGAAACCACCTTCAAATTCTAGCCTGCGCCGGCGCCTCGAGGGCGAACGCTTCGACAGCGGCGATTCCGCGCGCGCCGGCGGCGATGGCGCGTGACGCGTTCGCGCCGGTGACCCCGCCCAGGGCATAGACCGGCAAGCCGGCGTCTCGGATGAGCGCGGCGAATCGCGTCACGCCCATCGGCGCGCCCGCGGAGGCGCTGCGGCTCGCAAAGACCGGCGAGACGACGACCGCATCGGCGCCCGCTCGCCTCGCCCGGTCCGTCGCCATCCTGGAATGCGCGGCGACGGTGACGATCCAGCCTGGCCTGGCCCGCTTCAGGGCGCCGGCGCGCCAGGCGAGCCGTTCGGGCAGGTGCACGCCGTCGGCGCCGAGGGCCAGCGCCAGGCGGTGATCGGCGCCCACGAGGAAGGTCAGCCGCCGCCGCCGGGCGATTCGCGCCAGGGCCTGGCCGTCCGCCAGCGCCGCGTCCGCCCCGAACGCCCGGAACACGACGCCCGCGCCGCGCGGCAGGGTCCGCAGAACCGCGCCGGCATCCGGCGTGCGCCCGGGGTCGGTGAAGAACAGCAGCGTCGGTAACCGCGGCCTTGAGTTTCGCCGCGTGGCCTCTAGCCTCCGGCCGGTCCGCAACAGGAGGTCTCTTGCCCGCGTCGCCATCACCTGCTCCGCGGGGCGCGCAGGCCCGCGCCGAGATACTGGGGCGCATCGCCGCGGCGGCGCGCGAGGCGGGACGCGACCCGCGGGACGTCGTCCTGGTGGCCGTCTCCAAGATGCAGCCCTGGGAGCGCATCGCGCCGGTCCTCGCCGCCGGCCAGCGCGTGTTCGGCGAGAACCGCGTGCAGGAAGCCGCCCAGCGGTGGCGCGACCGTCGCCATGGTCTGGAACTGCGCCTGATCGGCCCGTTGCAGACCAACAAGACGCGCGAGGCCATGGGCCTCTTCGATGTGATCGAGACCATCGATCGCGCGCGGCTGGCCGAATCCGTCGCCCGCGAAGCGCAGCGGGCAGGCCATGCGCCGCGCCTCTATGTTCAGGTGAACACCGGCGAGGAGCCCCAGAAGGCCGGCGTCGCCCCCCGGGAGGCGGACGCCTTCATCGCCCGCTGCCGGGGCGAGTTCGGGCTCGTCCTGGAGGGCCTGATGTGCATTCCGCCCGAAGCCGAGCCCGCCGGCCCGCACTTCGCCCTGCTGGCCAAGATCGCCGCCCGCAACGGCCTGGCCAAGCTCTCCATGGGCATGAGCGCGGACTTCGAACTGGCGATTCGGTTCGGCGCCACGTCGGTGCGCGTGGGATCGGCCCTGTTCGGCGCGCGCGAGCCGCGCCAGGTCTGAACGCCGCCCGGCCATCAGCCCCGCGCGCGGCGCGTCACACGAGCGCCAAGATCAAAGCGTCCATCGGCGAAGGCGGTGTAGACCATTGAATCCTCCTACCCCGCGGCGCACTTGGCGATAAGGGGCGGAACGGTGCATTGTGAGGCCTCATGGCGCAGCCCAAGACGATTCTCATTGTCGACGACGATCCTGACCTGCGCGGCCTGCTGTCGGAACAGCTGCAGCTGCATGAGGAATTCACGGCCCGCGAGGCGGCCACCGCCAGCGAGGGCGTGCGCATCGCCAAGGAATCTCACCCCGACCTGATCCTGCTGGACGTCGAACTGCCGGACATGGACGGGCGCGAGGCCTGCAAGATGATCCGGCATGGCGGGCTGTCCACCCCGGTGATCATGCTGACCGCCGCGGCGGGCGATTCCGACACCATCCTGGGCCTGGAGTCCGGCGCCAACGCCTATGTGACCAAGCCGTTCAAGTTCAACGTCCTGCTGGCCCACATCCGGGCCCAGCTGCGCAGCCACGAGCAGTCCGAGGACGCGGTGTTCCGCATCGGCCCCTACGAGTTCCGGCCGGCGGCCAAGATGCTGATCGACGCGCGCCAGAAGAAGATCCGCCTGACCGACAAGGAAACCAACATCCTGAAGTACCTGTACCGGGCGGGCGGCAAGGTGGTCTCGCGCGAGGAGCTGCTCACCGAGGTGTGGGGCTACAACGCCGGCGTCACCACCCACACCCTGGAGACCCACGTCTATCGCCTGCGCCAGAAGATCGAGCCGGACCCGGCGGGCCCGAAGCTGCTGATCACCGAGGCGGGCGGGTACCGCCTGGCCCCCTAGCTCGTCCTGCCGAACGCCGCGCCGAAGGCTCCGATGCGGCGCCCGACCAGCACCAGGCCGTCGCCGGGCTGAATCACGGTCTCGCCTGGCGGACTGACCAGCGGCTCGCCGCCGGGCCGATCGACCTGGGCCACGAAGAAGGCGCCGGCGGCCCGGCGTTCCAACGCCTCGACGGTCAGTCCGGGCACGCCGCTGTGCTCTGCGGCGCTCACCACCTCGATCTCCAGCCCCAGTTCGCGCAGGCTCCGCTCGACGCTCCGCGCCTTGGCCGAGCCGCGCAACAGGGCGGCGCTGGCCGGGTGCAGGATCAGCTCGGCGATCCGCTCGGCGCCGATGTGGGTGGGCAGGATCACCTTGTCCGCGCCGGCGTGGATCAGCTTGCGCTCCGTGGACGGCGCCTCGCCGCGCGAGATGATCTGCAGGCCGCGGTTCAGGCTGCGGGCGCTCAGCGTGATGAACACATTGGCCGCGTCGTCCGGCAGCACCGTCGCCAGGGCGCGGGCGCGCGCCACGCCGGCGGCCACCAGTGCCGCCTCCTCGGTGGCGTCGGCGGCGAGGCAAAGGAACCCCAGCTTGCGGGCCTCCTCGGCGCGCTTCTCGTCGCGTTCGATGATCGCGAACGGCGCGCCGCCGTCGGCCAGTTCCCTGGCCAGCATGCCGCCGATGCGGCCGAAGCCGCAGACGACGATGTGGCCGCTCAGTCGATCGATGTCGCTTTTCAAACGGTTCGAGCCCAGCAGGTTGCGGATTTCCGTTGCGGTGAAGACCTGCACCAGGGCGCCGGTCATCAGGATCATGCCGGTGCACCCCAGGAACATTACGCCAAGGGTGATGGTGCGAAGATACACCCCTTCGATGGGATGCACTTCACGGAAGCCCACCGTGTAGATGGTCAGGATCACCATGTAGAAGGCGTCCAGGAAGCTCCATCCGTCCGCCATGTAGGCGAGCGTCGCCAGCAGCGTCACCGTCATCAGGAAGGCGACGACCGCCGCCAGATTGCGCAGGGGCGAACCGATGAGCGCGGACATCCAGTGCGCCGGTACGCGGACTGGCGCGGCGCGGCAAGTCCGCTGTCGACGTCGGCGACATGCCGCAGACTCTAGAGCACGAGATCCGCGGTCACCGGGGCGTGGTCGCTGGGGCGGTCCCAGGCGCGGACGTCGTCATGCACCCGGCAGGCCGCCGCGCCGAGACGGAAGGCGGCGTCGCGCAGGCCGGGCGTCACCCAGATGTGGTCGAGCCGCAGGCCCCGGTTCGAAGCCCGGAAGTCCGCCGCGCGATAGCTCCACCAGGAAAACAGCTTTTCCGGCTCAGGCGTGGTCTCGCGAGCGAGGTCGATGAAACCGAGGCTGGTCTTCAGCGCCGCCATGGCCTCCAGTTCGATGGGCGTGTGGCTGACCACCTTGGACATGAACCTGTGGTTCCACACGTCGTTCTCGCCCGGCGCCACGTTGAAGTCGCCGGCGATGACCAGTGGCGCGGCGGGGTCGCGGCGCGTCATGTCGGCGGTCAGGCGCTCGTAGAAGTCCAGTTTGTGATCGAACTTGGCGTTGGCCTGCCGGTCGGGCTCGTCGCCGCCGGCGGGAATGTAGAAATTGTGGATCTCCACCCCGGCGACCCGGGCGGAGACGGCGCGGGCGTGACCCTCGCGGCAAACCTCGAGCGCGGGCGCGTCCTCGATGGGCAGGCGCGAGGCGATGGCGACGCCGTGCCAGCCTTTCTGGCCGTTGATCTTCAGGTGCGGCAGGCCGGCGTCGGCGAACGCCGCGGCGGGAAACTCCGCCTCCCGGCACTTGATCTCCTGCAGGCACAGGACGTCGGGCGCCGCCTCGGCGATGAACCGGGCCGCCTGTTCGGCGCGCAGGCGCACGGAATTGACGTTCCAGGTGGCGATTCGCAAGCGCATGGTTTGCGATGCATCATTGACGCGCGGCGGGCAAGAAAACGCCCGGCCGCCGCGTCGGCGCCCGGGCGTATAAAGTCGTCTCTCATGCCGCCGCCGGGAGGGGATAGGTTCCGGCACGGGTCGGACGGATCAGGTCGGATGATCCGCCGCGATAGTTGTATATTTGCAACTTGGCCTTTGGAATGTCAAGGCAAGAGTCGGTTCCTCTTGATTGTGACACTCTTACCACAATCACCGCCTGACGCCTTGTCCGCCGGGCGCCTGCTCGAACAGGCCTTCGGCGAGACCGGCCTCGGCGTGCAGGTCGGACACGATGACGCGGGTGGTCTGGCGCTGGGCGTCGGTGATCGTCCAGCCCATGAGCCTGATGGGGTTGTCGGCAAAACTCAGCACCACCTGGCCGCCCGCCGGTCCGCGCGCATCGCGGGCCAGGACGGTGAAGCCGCCGGCGTTGCGGGTGACCTTCTCCACCTTGACGCCCTTGTCGATGCGGATGTGCCGATCCAGGAACAGCGAAAGCGGCGTCTCGCGCAGCGGGTAGCGCTGCAAGGTCTTCAGGCGGCTGTCGGAGACGGTCACCGTGCGCCCGTCCGAGGTGATCAGCAGGCCGTTGGGCGGGTCGTATTCGAAGCGCGCCTTGCCCGGACGTTGCAGATAGAGCGTGCCGTCGGCGGTGCGGCCCTTGCCGTCGGTCTGGGTGAAGCGACCCTTGGCGCTGGTAAGCCCGTCCAGATAGGCGACGGCCTTGGCCTGCAGGGCGGCGTCGTCCGGCGACAGGCTGCCCGCGGCGAAGGCGCTGGTCGCCAGGACGACGGCGATGACCAGACCGGCCGCCAAGACGCGGCGCGTCGGGTTGAGTTCAGGCATGAGGCTCTTTCGACGCTTCCCCCGGCGATGTCCAGAAGGCGCCGCGCGCGCCGGGGCAGTCTCAGCTCGGCGGCGGGCCTGCCAGGATGTCGCGCTTGCCGGCATGGTTGGCGGCGCCGACAACGCCCTCGCGCTCCATGCGTTCCATCAGCGAGGCGGCGCGGTTGTAGCCGATCTGCAGGCGGCGCTGTATGTAGCTCGTGGAGGCCTTGCGGTCGCGGGTGACCACCGCGACGGCCTGGTCGTACAGGTCGTTTCCCACCCCCTCGCCCAGCGGATCGCCGCCCGCCTCGTCGTCGTCGGGCGCCGCCGTGACGTCCTCGAGGTACTGCGGCTCACCCTGTTCACGCAGGAAAGCGGCCACGGTCTCCACCTCGCCGTCGGAGACGAAGGGTCCGTGCAGGCGGGTGATGCGTCCGCCGCCGGCCATGTACAGCATGTCGCCCTGGCCCAGAAGCTGTTCGGATCCCTGCTCCCCGAGGATGGTCCGGGCGTCGATCTTCGATGTGACCTGGAAGCTGATGCGGGTGGGGAAGTTGGCCTTGATGGTGCCGGTGATCACGTCCACCGACGGACGCTGGGTGGCCATGACCAGGTGGATGCCGGCGGCGCGGGCCATCTGCGCCAGGCGCTGGACCGCGGTCTCGATGTCCTTGCCGGCCACCATCATCAGGTCGGCCACCTCGTCGATCACCACCACCAGATAGGGCATGGGTTCTGGACGCAGCTTCTCTTCCTCGTAGATCGGCCGGCCCTGCTCGTCGAAGCCGGTCTGCACCGTGCGCACGAAGTGCTCGCCCTTGGCGGCGGCCTCATGGGCCCGCTCGTTGTAGCCGGCGACATTGCGCACGCCGATCTTGGACATCCGCCGATAGCGGTCCTCCATCTCGCGCACCGTCCACTTCAAGGCCACGATCGCCTTCTTCGGATCGGTGACCACCGGGGCCAGCAGGTGCGGAATGCCGTCGTAGACCGACAGCTCCAGCATCTTCGGGTCGATCATGATGAAGCGGCATTCGCTGGGCGGCAGGCGGTAGAGGATGGAGAGGATCATGGCGTTGACCCCCACCGACTTGCCCGAGCCGGTGGTGCCGGCGATCAGCAGGTGCGGCATGCGCGAAAGGTCGGCGATGTAGGGGTCTCCGCCGATGGTCTCGCCGAGGGCCAGCGGCAGGACCTGGCTGGCCTTCTCGTATTCCGCCGACGCCAGCAGGTCGCGCAGATACACCGTCTCGCGCTTGGCGTTGGGCAGCTCGATACCGATGGCGTTGCGGCCCGGCACCACGCAGACCCGGCAGGCGGCCACGCTCATGGAGCGGGCGATATCGTCGCAGAGGGCGATCACCCGGGCGGACTTCACGCCGGCGGCCGGGACGAGCTCGTAGAGCGTCACAACGGGCCCCGGGCGGATCTGGTCGATCTGGCCGCGCACGCCGAACTCGGCCAGCACGCTTTCCAGCAGGCGCGCATTCTGGCGCAGCGCGCCCTCGTCGAAGGCGGAGGCGCGAGGTTTGGGCTTGGCCAGCATGGCCAGTTCCGGCAGCTGGAAGCCCTCGGAGGCGGTGAACGGCAGGCTGGGCTGGCTCTCGCGCGCCTCTCGGCCCGAAGACTTGGGCAACGTCTTCGGCGTCCTGATGCTGAGCGGGGTGGCGACGGCGGTCTCGGCGGCCGGCGCGGCGATATCCGGCGCTGGCGCCGACCTGTCGCTGCGGGACCCGCGCGAGGCTTTTGCCACCGCCGGCGCACGAGACGCCGGGCGGGGACGGAAGAGCCCGCCGACGAAGGCGACCACGTGCAGGCGACCCACGCCCATGGCCCACGCGATCAGCCAGACGCTCGCCAGGGCGAGCAACCCCGTCGCGACCAGGCCGGCGGCGGGCAGGCGGATGAACTCGACAAGCCGGGTGAACCCGCCTAGCAGCGCCTCGCCGCCCAGGCCGCCCAAGCCGGTGGCCAGCGGCCAGATCGCCGGCGGGCTGGGCGCGGCGAGCAGTCCCGCCAGGGCGATGACGCCCGTCAGACCCGCCACGGCGCGCCAGCGCAGGCGTCCGCGGGACTGCGCCGGATCGCGCTCGGCGGCGCGCATCAGCCCGATGACGACGATCAGGGCCGCGCCCACCCAGGCGGCTAGCCCAAGCGTCTGGTTCGCCAGGTCGGCGAAGTCGGCGCCCACGGCGCCAAGCGCGTTGCCTGGCGCCCCCGGTGCGGCAGTGTTCAGGCTGGGATCGCCGGCATTGTAGGTGGCCAGAGCGAGGATCAGGCCGGCGCCGAGGCTGGCGACCACGCCGCCGCGGAACCGCGCCGTTCCGGGGTGCGCCCAGGTCGCCGCCGCGAACTCGCGCACCAGTTCCGTTCCGGTCTTGCGCGCCGTCCTGGCCATGCCGCCTCCACACCCACTGAGCGGCGATCTATGGCGGCAAGAGGGTTAAGGTGCGTTTACGATGGCGCGCGGATCGCCCCGTCGCGCCGATTGACCGCACCCCGCGCATGCGGTTCCATCGCCTCGGCGAACCCCGTTCTGTAGGGGGAACGCCGTGGGGAAACCACCGATGAACCGGAACTTGGCGGCGGCCGCGATCGTCTCTCTGATCGTGGGCTTTGGCGGTGGATTCCTGGTGGCCAAGAACTTGCCTGGCGGCTTCCCCGCCGCGAGCCAGCTCGCCGGGCGCGCCGGACAGCCGTGGAGCCTGTTCGGCCATCCGCGAGCCGCCGACGCGCCGCGCCGGGGCGTCCCCAAGCCCGACGGCTTCGCCGTGTGGACCAACCGCCTGGACACTTCCGGCGCCGACCCGCTGGCCTGCGTGCGGATGAGCAAGCCGCTGGATGCGTCGAAGTCCTACAGCGACTTCGTGATGGTCTCGCCGGACCTCGGCCACGCTCCATCGGTGAAGGTGAACGGCGATGAGCTGTGCGTGGGCGGCGTCGGCTTCACGGACCGGCGCATCACGCTGCTCAAGGGCCTGCCGGCCCAGGGCGGCGACACCCTGGCCGACAACGCCGACGTGGACTTCACCAACGGCGAGAAGCCGCCCTATGTGGGCTTTTCCGGCACGGGCGTGATCCTGCCGCGCGAAGACTCCGACGGCGTCGGCATCGATACGGTCAACGTCACCAAGCTGGCCATCGAAGTCTGGCGCGTGCCCGACCGCAACCTGGTGCGCCGCTCGATCAGCGCTCCCGATCCCACCGCCGAGGGCGAATACGCCTACGACGACGGCGACGACAGCGCCGGCGACGAGGGCAGCATCATCTGGAAGGGCTCGGTCGCGGTCAAAGGCGACCCGGGCGCCCACGCCACCACCGTCTTCCCCCTGGGCGCGGTGCTGAAGCAGATGAGGGCCGGCGCCTATGTGATCAAGGCGCGCGACGCCTCCGGCGGGCGCGATCTGGCCGAGAAGGACAGCGAGGGCAAGCCGCCGGCCCAGGCCCGGCGCTGGGTCATGTTCACCGACATGGCGCTGATCGGCTACTCGGGCCGCGACGCCCTCGACGTGGTGGTCCGCTCCCTGAAGACCGCCAAGACCTTGCCGGGCGTGCCGGTGTCACTGGTGGCGCGGGACGGCGAGGATCTCGCCACGGGCAAGACTGACGACTCTGGGCGGGTGAGTTTCGCGCACAGCCTGCTCACCGGCGAGAACGGGGCGGCGGCGAAGATGGTCATGGCCTACGGCCCTCAGACCGACCTCGCGGTGCTCGACCTCTCCCGCTCGCCCGAAGACCTCTCCAAGCTCGGCGTCGGCGGGCGCGGCGCGGCGGGCGACGCCAGCGATCCCACGGCGGGCCGCACGCTGGCGACGCCGGTGGACGGCTATCTCTACGCCGACCGAGGCATCTATCGACCCGGCGAGACGGTCCACCTGACCGCCCTGGTGCGCGACGCCGACGCCAAGGCTGTGGCCGACCGCAAGGGTTCGATCGTGGTCAAGCGGCCCTCCGGCCTGGTGTTCAAGACCTACCCGTTCGCCGGGGCGCCCGGCGGCGCGCTGGCGGTGGACGTATCGCTGCCGGGCAGCGCGCCGCGCGGCCATTGGACGGCCAGCCTGCAGATCGAGGGCTACACGCAGGACGCGGGCAGCCTCTCGTTTTCGGTGGAGGACTTCGTTCCGCAGCGCCTGGCGGTGACCACCGCAGGCCAGGAGAACGTGCCGGTGACCGCGGCGGAGACGCGCAAGGTGGATGTCACCGCAAGGTTCCTTTACGGCGCTGTCGGCGCGGGCCTGCAGACCCAGGGCGAGGCGCGGCTGAAGGTCGATCCCAATCCCTTTCCGGCCTATCCCGACTACCAGTGGGGCGACCAGGTCTCGCCGTTCCAGGAAAAACAGCTCGATCTTGGAACCACCGTCACCGACGGCGCCGGCCACGCCGGCCTGAGCCTGGCTGGGTCCGAGGCCGCCGACACGGCCGATCCCCTGTTGGCGACAGTCACCGCCTCGGTGTTCGAGCCCGGCGGGCGGCCGGTGCGCGAGAGCCTGACCCTGAGGGTGCGCTCCAAGCCGGTCTATCTCGGCGCGAAAGTGATCCAGGGCCAGTCCTCGGGCGAGCGCGCCCCGCCGGTGAGCCTCGACGTGATCGCCGTGAACGGGGCCGGCGCGCGGATCGCCGCGCCAGGCGTCGCCTACAGCCTGATCAGCGAGAACTGGAGCTACGACTGGTATCAGGACAACGGTCGCTGGCAGTGGCGGCGCACCAGCCGAGACAAGGTGATCGAGACCGGCGCGCGCGACATCGCGGCGGGCCAGGGCCTGAGGATCAATCACAACCTCGGCTGGGGCGACTATCGCCTGGAACTCACCGGCCCGGACGGGGCCCGCTCGGTGATCCGCTTTTCCGCCGGCTGGGGCGCGCCCGCCCAGGACGCCACCTCGCCCGACTTCGTACGGGTGAGCGCCGGCTCCGCCGCCTACAAGCAAGGCGACACCGTGGAGATCACGGTCAAGGCGCCCTATGGCGGCGAGGCGCAGGTGGCGGTGGCCACCGATCGGCTGATCGACTTCAGGACCTTCAATGTGGGCGAGAACGGCGGGACCATCCGCCTGAAGACCTCCGCGGCCTGGGGCGGCGGCGCCTATGTGCTGGTCAGCGTCATCCAGCCCCGCGATCCGGTGGCGACGCCGCTGCCACGGCGGGCGCTCGGCCTGGTCTATGTGCCGCTGGACCCGAAGAACCGGCGGCTGACCGTGGACATCGGCACGCCGGACAAGATCGACTCCAAGGCGCCCGTGGAAGTCCCGATCCAGGTGCAGGGCCTGGGCTTCGGCAAGACCGCCCACGTGACCGTGGCCGCCGTGGACGAGGGGATCCTGCGGCTCACCAAGGCCGACAGCCCCGATCCGGTGAAGTGGTACTTCGGCAAGCGCGCGCTCTCGATGGAGTACCGCGACGACTATGCGCGCCTGCTCGATCCCAACCTGGGCGCGCCGGCGAATGTGGACTTCGGCGGCGACGAGTTGGGCGGCGAGGGGCTCACCGTCACGCCGATCAAGACGGTGGCCCTGTGGTCCGGCATCGTCGAGACCGGATCGGACGGGCGGGCCGTGGTGAAGCTGCCGGCGGCCGACTTCAACGGCCAGCTGCGCATCATGGCGGTGGCCTGGACCGATGCGGCGGTAGGCTCAGGCGCGAAGGAACTCACCGTGCGCCAACCGGTGGTCGCCGATCTGAACCTGCCGCGGTTCATAGCGCCGGGCGACAAGGCCGTCGCCACCCTGGAGCTGGACAATGTGGAAGGCGGGGCCGGCGCCTATGACGCGCGGATGCACGCCTCGGGCGGCATCGTCGCGGCGTTCCGCCAGCTGATCCAGCTGGCTCTGCACCAGCGCGTCGCCGAGCACATTCCGTTCAGCGCGCCGACCCGCACCGGCATCGGTTCGGTGGGCTTCACCGTCACCGGACCCGGCTTCAGCACCGCCAAGGACTACCCGCTGCAGACCCGCCTCGGCTGGGGGCCGCTGACCCGGGACACCCAGGAACTCCAGGCGCCGGGCGCGGCCTATACGCCGACGCCGGATCTGCTGAACGGCCTCGCGGCCGGGGATGTGACCGTGCAGGTGAGCTATTCGCCGTTCAAGGGCTTCGATCCGGGGCCTATAGCCCTGTCGCTCTGGCAGTACCCCTACGGCTGCAGCGAGCAGCTGGTCTCGACGGCCTATCCCCTGCTCTACGCCGTGGAGATGAGCCCCGACCCGAAGCTGCGGCGCTCGTCGGCGGCGCTGAATGACGCGGTCGGCCAGCTGCTGGACCGGGAGACGGAGGACGGCGCTTTCGGGCTCTGGCGGGTCGGCGACGACGAAGCCGATCCCTGGCTCGGCGCCTACATCACCGACTTCCTGCTGGATGCCCGGGCGCGCGGCGCGCCGGTGCCGGACGAGGCCCTGGACAAGGCGCTGAACGCCATGCGCCAGGTGAGCCGGCCGGACGGCTTCGCCTCCGTCGCCTATCGCCTGGAGTACCCCGACTGGTGGGGCGGCAGCGCTGACGCCTCCAAGGCCGCGACGGCGCGCATGCGCTCGCGGGCCTCGGCCTATGCGCTCTATGTCCTGGCCAAGGCAGGGCGCGGCGACCTGGCGCGGCTGCGCTGGTGGCACGACGTGCAGATGAAGTCGGAGGGCTCGCCGCTGGCCATGGCCCAGGTGGGCGCCGGCCTCGCCATGATGGGCGACCAGGCCCGGGCGCGCGACGCCCTGGCCCACGCCGGCGCGGCGCTGGGCTACAAGCGGCCGCTGCTGCAGATCGGGCCGGTGGTCTATGTGGACAGCGACGACTGGTACCAGAGCCCGTTGCGCGACCTCGCCGGCGTCATCGCGCTCGCCTATGAGGCCAATGAGCCGGACGTCGCGCGCGGCCTGCAGGGCCGGCTGGACGGCGCGGTGAAGGACCCCGACCTGCTCAACACACAGGAGAAGGCGCGTCTGCTGCAGGCGGCTCACTTCATGCTGCGCGCGGCCGGGCCGATGCAGGTGCAGGCCACCGGCGCGGTGGTGTCCATGCCGTCGTCCGGCCTGACGCCGCGTTGGGCGGTGAACGGCAGGCTCGCCGACACCCGCTTCATCAACGCCGGGGGCGGACCGCTCTGGCGCACGGTGACGGTGCGCGGCACGCCGCTGGTCTCGCCGCCCGGCGAACACAACGGGGTCTCGGTGGACAAGACCTACTACGACTTCACGGGCGGTCCGGTGAACCTGGCCAGCCTCAGGCAGGGAGACCGGGTGATCGTGCGCATCGCCGGCGCCTCGTCGCAGGGCCGCACGGTGGCCCTGGCGGTGAACGACGCCCTGCCGGCCGGCTTCGAGATCGAGACGGTGCTGGGACCCGACGACGCGCAACACGGTCCGTTCAAGTTCCTGGGCAGCCTCACCACGCCCAAGGTGCAGGAATCCCGCGACGACCGCTATGTCGCGGCGCTCGATCTGGCGGGGGGCAAGACCTTCGCGCTCGCCTACGTCGTCCGGGCGGTGACTCCGGGCGACTTCTACCTGCCCGGCGCCCAGGCGCTGGACATGTACCACGCCGGCGTCAACGCCCGCTCGGCCGGAGGGCGCACGGTGATCACGCCGCTGGGGTAGTGCAGGCATGGGCAAGGCCCAGGCGTTCATTCCGCGCCTCACGATCGCGCTGATCGCGCTGGTGGCGCTCGAGCTGGCGGTGATCGGGCTGGACGCGGCCTTCCCGCCGGACCTCTCGCGCGGCGAGCGGTCGTCGCCGGTGGCCCTGGACCGCCGCGGCGTGTGGCTGCGCGCCCTGCCGGTGGAGCAGGGCCGCTGGCGCATCCGCGCGGACCTGGAGCGCACCGACCCGGCCTATCTGCGGCGGCTCGTCGCCCTGGAAGACGCCCGCTTCGCCCTGCATCCGGGCGTCGATCCCATGTCGGTGGTTCGGGCCGCGGCCTCGGCGGCGCTGCGCGGGCGGGTGACCTCCGGCGCCTCGACCCTGACCATGCAGACCGCCCGGCTGCTGGCGCCGCACAGGCGGACCATCGGCGCCAAGCTGCTGGAGATGCTGCGCGCCCTGCAGCTGCAGGCGCGGCTGTCGAAGCGGCAGGTGCTGGCCCTCTACCTCACCCTCGCCCCCTACGGCGGCAACCTGGAGGGCGTGCGGGCCGCGAGCCTGGCCTATTTCGGCCATTCGCCTGAGAGCCTGACCCTCGGCGAGCAGGCCCTGCTCATCGCCCTGCCCCAGGCCCCCGAGGCGCGCCGGCCGGACCGGCGTCCCGACGCCGCTCGCGTGGCGCGGCGGCGGGTGCTGGAGCGCATGGTGCGCGCCGGGCTGGCCAGCCGGGCCCAGGCCGCCGAGGCCGACGCCGAGTCCCTGCCCCGTCGCGGCGGATTTCCCGCCCTGGCCTGGCACGCGGCCGGGCAGCTGGCCCGCGCCGCGCCCGCGTCCCAGGCCTCGGTGGTCACCACCATCGACGCCGACCTGCAGCGCCGGCTGGAGCCCCTCGCCGCCGCCGCCGCGCGGGCGCAGGGCGACGGTAACGAGGCGGCGATCCTGGTGGTGGAGGTGAAGAGCCGGGCGGTGCGGGCGGCGGTGGGCTCGGCCGGTCTCGACGCCGCCGGCGGCTGGATCGACATGACCCGCGCCCTGCGCTCGCCGGGCTCGGCGCTGAAGCCCTTCATCTACGCCTTCGCCCTGGACGACGGGGTGGTGGCCGCCGACACGGAACTCGACGACGCGCCGCAACGCTTCGCCGACTATCAGCCGGAGGACTTCGACCGGGTGTTCCACGGCCGGGTGACCATGCGCGAGGCCCTGGTGCACTCCCTGAATGTACCGGCGGTGGCGACGCTGGACCGCATCGGCGCCCAGTCCTTCCAGACCCGCATCGAGGCCTCCGGCGCGCGGCTGGTGCGGCCCAAGGCCGGCCTCACCGACGCGGGCCTGGCCCTGGCGCTGGGCGGCGAGGGGATCACGCTGCGCGACATGGCCCTGCTCTACGCGGCCCTGGCCGACGACGGCCTGGCCAAGCCCCTGGCCTGGACCGAACGCGACGCGGCGGCCACGGCGAAGGCGCCCGGCATTCGTCTGATCCGCCCCGCCTCGGCCCAGCAGATCCTCGACATCCTGCGCGAGGGGCCGCCGCCCAGGGGCCGCGCTCCGGCGGCGCTGACCCACGGCGCGCCTATGGCCTTCAAGACCGGCACCTCCTACGGCTTCCGCGACGCCGTGGCGGTGGGCGTCGCCGGCGGCTATGTGATCGCCGTCTGGACCGGCCGCGCGGACGGCGGGGCGCGGGCCGACATGACCGGGCGCGACGCGGCCCTACCCCTGCTCTTCGACGTCGCCGACCAGGTGGGCGCGCCGGCCTCCGCCGCCCGTCCCATCGCGCCCAAGGCCGCCCCGCCGGCCCTACAGCGGCTGCAACGCGCGGGCGCCGACGGCCCCCGCCTGATCTTTCCGCCTGACGGCGCGTTGGTGCAGGCGCAGGGCTATGGGCCGGCCTCGCGCGGCTTCGTCCTGGCGGCTGGCGGCGACCGGCTGGACTGGTACGTGGACGGCGCGCCGGTCGCCCGCGATCCGGTCAGCGGCCAGCCGATCTGGCGGCCCGGCGGCCCCGGCTTCTACCGGATCACCGTGGTGGACGCCGAAGGCCGGCGGGCGCAGTCGCGGGTGCGGGTGAAGGGCGGTTAGGGCCTGGCGTCCGGCTGCCGGTCCGGGTGGGCGGCGGCGAAGGCGGGATGGGCGCGGGCGTGATCGACCGCCGCCCGGATCGCCGGATAGGGCGCGAGGTCGAAGGCGTAGCGCTCGGCGGAGTAGACCTGCGGGACGAGGCAGCAGTCGGCGATGGTGGGCGCATCTCCAACGGCGAAGCCGCGCCCATGCTCGGCCACGCGAGGCTCAAGGGCGTCGAAGCCCTCCTGCATCCAGCCGTGGATCCAGTCGCGCTGCCGCGGCGAGCCAGCGGCGACGCCCAGGCCGCTCAGCGCCTGCAGGACCCGCAGGTTGTTGAGCGGGTGGATGTCGCAGGCGATGGTCAGGGCCATGGAACGGACGATGGCGCGGTCCAGGCGGTCCTTCGGCAGGATCGGCGGCCGCGGATGCGTTTCTTCCAGCCACTCCAGGATCGCCAGGCTCTGGGTGAGGGTGCTGTCGTCGGTGCGCAGGGCGGGCGTCAGGCCCTGGCGATTGACGCCGCCGCGGTAGGCCTCGCCGCGCTGTTCGCCGCCAGGCAGATCCACGGGGACATAGTCGAACGGCAGGCCCTTGAGGTTGAGGCCGATGCGCACCCGGTAGGGCGCGGTGGCCCGCCACATGCTGTGCAGGACGAGGGTCACGCGGCTCACACCACCTCGAAGCCCAGAGCGCCGACGCCCTCCACCTCGCCCCGCACGGCGTCGCCGCGCGCAAGGGGGCCGACGCCTTCGGGGGTTCCGGTGAAGATCAGGTCGCCGGGAGCGAGCGTCCAGAGCTTCGACGCCTCCGAGATGATCTCCGGGACGTTCCAGATCATGTCCGAGACGCTGGCGTCCTGCCGGGTCTGGCCGTTCACCGCCAGTCGGATGCGCCCCAGCGGCGGCGCCCCGCTCCAGCGGCGGATAGCGGAGATCGGGGCGCTGAAATCGAAGCCCTTGGCCGCCGACCAGGGCTGGCCCTTGGCGCGGTAGGCCGACTGCAGGTCGCGGCGGGTCAGGTCGACGCCGGCGGCGTAGCCGAACACCAGCTCCAGCGCCCGTTGCACCGGCACGTCCGCGCCGCCCGCGCCGAGCGCCACGACCAGCTCCATCTCGTGGTGAAGCTCGCTGGTGGCGCTGGGATAGGGTACCCGGCCGCCGGGCGGCACGACGGCGTCCGGCGGCTTGGCGAAGAAGAACGGCGGGTCGCGGTCGTCGCCGCCGCCCATCTCCCTGCGATGCGCGGCATAGTTGCGGCCGACGCAATAGATGCGCCGCACCGGGAACAGCGAATCCTCTCCCAGTATCGGCACGGCGGGCTGGGCGGGCGGCGCGAAGGCATAGGCGGTCATGGCGTGGCCTTAGCGCCGCCGATGCGCCTTGAACAGGGCCGCCTAACGCTTCTTTCACTTGCCCAAGAAGCCCTTGCCGTGCATGGCGGAAGGGAGGCGGCGCGGGCGGGGCGGCCGTCGCCACAGCGATCAATCGGACATGCTGATCATTGAAGCCCTGACCCACGTCTATCCGGGTGCGGACACGCCCGCGCTGGACGAGGTCAACCTGCTGGCGCCGCGCGGCCTGTTCGGCCTGCTGGGCCCGAACGGGGCGGGCAAGTCGACCCTGATGCGCATCGTGGCGACCTTGCAGGCGCCGACCTCGGGCTTCGTGCGCTTCGACGACATCGACGTGCTGAAGCAGCCGGACGCCCTGCGCCGGCGCCTGGGCTATTTGCCGCAGGACTTCGGCGTCTATCCGCGCATTTCGGCCCAGGACATGCTGGACCACATGGCGGTGCTCAAGGGGTTCTCGCACCGGGCGGAACGCAAGGCGCTGGTGGAGGCGCTGCTGGCCCAGGTGAACCTGTGGGACGTGCGCAAGAAGGCGCTCAGCGGCTTTTCCGGAGGAATGAGGTAACGCTTCGGCATAGCCCAGGCGCTGATCGGCGATCCCGACCTGATCGTGGTGGACGAGCCCACCGCCGGTCTCGACCCGGAAGAGCGCAACCGCTTCCTCGACCTGCTGGGCGACCTCGGCGAGACCGTGGTGGTGCTGCTGTCCACCCACATCGTCGCCGACGTGGCCGACCTGTGCCCGCTGATGGCGATCATCGCCGGCGGACGCATCGTCGGCCAGGGCCCGCCGGCGGCCCTGATGCAGTCCCTGGCAGGCCGCGTGTGGGCCAAGACCATCGACAGGGCCGATCTGGAGGCGATGCGCCGTGAGCGCCAGGTGATCGCCACGCGCCTAGTCAGCGGGCGCACCCGGGTGCACATCCTGTCGGACGAACCACCCGGCGACGGCTTTGCCGCCGTCCAGCCGGGACTGGACGACGTCTATTTCTCCACCCTGCACCGCCCGCCCGTGGCGGGGATCTGAGGCCGACGGTGTTCGGCGCCGTCGCCGCCTTCGAATTCCGCTACCAACTGCGCCAGCCGCTGTTCTGGGTGGTGGGACTGTTCGCCTTCCTGCTGACCTTCCTGTTCATGGTCGCCGGCAACATCCAGATCGGCGACACGGCGAATCTGCACAAGAACGGCCCCTATGCGGTGGCCCAGACCAATCTGATCCTCTCCGCCTTCTTCATGTTCGTCACCGCCGCCTTCGCCGCCGGCTCAGTGGTGCGCGACGACGAGACCGGCTTCGGCCAGATCCTGCGCGCCACCCGCGTCTCGAAGTTCGACTACCTATACGGGCGTTTCGCGGGCGGCCTGGCGGCGGCCGCCCTGGCTTTCCTGGCCGTGCCCCTGGCCATCGTCGCCGGATCCCTGGCCCCCTGGGTCGACCCGGAAACCAACGGGCCCCTGATGTGGCGCGCCTTTGTCTTCGCCTATGTCGCCCTGGCCCTGCCGACGCTGTTCCTGACCGCGGCGATGTTCTTCGCCCTGGCGACGGTGACGCGGTCCATGGGCTGGACCTTCGTGGGCGCGATCCTGTTCCTGGTGGTCAACAGCGCCGCCGCGATGGCGCTGAGCCGGCCGGAGCTGGCGATGCTGTTCGCCCGGCTCGAGCCGCTCGGCATGGCCGCCTTCGACCAGACCACCCGCTATTGGACCGCGGCCGAGCGCAACAGCCTGGTCCCGGCCCTGCACGGGCTGCTGCTGTGGAACCGACTCTACGCCCTGGGCCTGGGCGCGGGGTTCCTGGCCCTCGCCTACCCGCTGTTCCGCTTCCAGACGATCGGGTCGGCGCGCAGGCCCTCCCGGGCCTCGGGAACGCTCGCCGCCCAGCCGCCGCCCGCGTCCGCGTCAACCGGAACCGGCAGCTTCGATGGACAATGGGTCTGGGCCCAGTTCGCGGCCCGCGCGCGCCTCGACCTGGCCCAGGTGTTCAAGTCGCCGGTGTTCTGGGTGCTGATGGGGCTGGGGCTGGCGAACGCCGCGAACGGCCTGTGGTTCGCCACCGAGGACACCGGCTACGGAGGCGCCCTCTATCCGGTGACGCGCATCCTGATCCCGGTGCTGCACGGCGCCTTCGTGCTGTTCGCCATGATCATCGCCATCTACTTCGCCGGCGAGCTGGTCTGGCGCGAGCGCGACCGGGGCACCCACGAGTTCGTCGACGCGGCCCCCACCCCCGACTGGACCTATGTCGCGCCGAAGACCGCTGCGGTCGCCCTGGTGCTGGTTGCGTCGCTGGGGCTCAGCGTCCTGAGCGCCATCGCCGTGCAGCTGGGCCATGGCTACGGCCGCCTGGAGATCGGCAAGTACCTTCTGTGGTTCCTGCTGCCCGCCAGCGTCGACTGCACGCTGCTGGCGGCCCTGGCGGTGTTCATACAGGTGGTCAGCCCGCACAAGTTCGTCGGCTGGGGCGTGATGGTGCTGTTCATCGTCGCCGCCATGACCCTGCCGAACCTCGGCTTCGAACACGGGCTGTACAACTACGACCCATACCTCGTGGGGCGCGCCGTTGGGCCGTTCTCCGACATGAACGGCCAGGGCAGGTTCTGGATCGGCCCCTGGTGGTTCCGCCTCTACTGGAGCGCCTTCGCCCTGCTGCTGCTCACCGCGGCCTATGGGCTGTGGCGGCGCGGCGTGGAGAGCCGCCTGCGGCCGAGGCTCGTGCACGCCCTGGCGAGGCTGAGGGGGCCGGCGGGCTTGGTGGCAGGCGGCGCGGTGGCGGTGATGCTGGCCAGCGGCCTGTTCATCTACCAGAACACCAACGTCTGGAACCAGTACCGCACGCGTCAGTCGAACGAGGCGTGGAAGGCGGACTACGAGAAGACCCTGCTGCCGTTCGAGCGGGTTCCCCAACCCACCGTGGTCTCGGTGAAGCTGGACATCGACATCCACCCGCACGAGCCGCGCCTGGAGACCCGCGGGGTCTATGTGATCGAGAACCGCACCGGCCAGCCGCTGCGCGAGGTGCACGTGCGCTTCGACCGCGACGCCAGGGTGCTGGCGCTCAGCGTGCAGGGGGCCTGGCCGAAAACCACCTACGACCGGTTCAACTACCGCATCTGGGCCTTCGACAGCCCGCTGAAGCCCGGCGAACAGCGCAGGCTGTCGTTCACCACGCTGATCAGCCAGAAGGGCTTCCGCAATTCCGGCGACCTGACGCGGGTGTTGGACAACGGGACCTTCGTGGACTCCTCCGACATCGCGCCGTCACTCGGCATGACCCGCGAGGACCTGCTCACAGACCGCACGGCCCGGCGCAGGCACGGCCTGCCCAGCGAGCTGCATCCCGCGCCCCTCGGCGACGTCGCCTCGCGGCAGTTCTCCTACATCGACCACGTCGGCTGGGTGAATTCCGACATCACCGTCACCACCGACGCCGACCAGACCCCGATCGCGCCGGGCTACCGGGTCTCGGACGTGACCCGGGCCGGGCGGCGGACGGCCCGGTTCGTCACCGAGGCGCCGATCCTGCAGTTCTTCTCCATCCAGTCCGCGCGCTACGCCGTGCGCACCGAGCGCTACAAGGGCGTCGACCTCAGCGTCTACTACGACCCGCAGCATGCCTGGAACGTGCGGCGGATGATCGACGCGCTGAAAGTCTCCCTGGACTACGACCAGGCGAATTTCGGCCGCTACCAGTTCCGCCAGGTGCGGATCGTGGAGTTCCCCGACTACGCCCAGTTCGCCCAGTCCTTCGCGGGCACCATCCCGTGGTCGGAGGGGCTCGGCTTCATCGCCGACGCCCGCGATCCGTCCCGGATCGACTTGGTCACCTACGTCGCCGCGCACGAGCTGGCGCACCAGTGGTGGGCGCACCAGGTGGTCGGCGCCGACCAGCAGGGCGCCACCGCGCTCTCGGAGACCCTGGCGCAGTACTCGGCGCTGATGGTCATGAAGCGGCTCTATGGGCCGGACATGATCCGCAAGTTCCTGAGGTACGAGCTCGACGCCTATCTGCGCGCCCGCGGCGCCGAGGGGCGGCCGGAGGTCCCCCTGGAGCGCGTCGAGGACCAGCCCTACATCCACTACCGCAAGGGGGCGCTGGTGATGTACCGCCTGGCCGACGAGATCGGCGAGGACAAGGTCAACGCCGCCCTGCGAAGCCTGGTCGCCCAGTACGCCTTCAAGGGCCCGCCCTATCCGACAGCGCTCGACCTGGTGGCCGCCCTGCGGCGCGAGGCGCCGGCGGACAAACAGGCGCTGATCACCGACCTGTTCGAGCGCATCACCATCTACGACCTGAAAGCCACGCGCGCCGTCGCCCGCCAGCGGCCGGACGGGCGCTGGGACGTGGCGGTCACTATCGACGCGAACAAGCTCTACGCCGACGGCAAGGGCGCCCAGACGGCGGCGCCGTTCTCCGAGGCCATGGACGTGGGCGTCTTCACCGCCGAGCCGGGCAAGGCCGGGTTCAGCGCGGCGAGCGTGCTCGCCCTGGTGCGCCGGCCGATCCACTCCGGCGAACAGACCATCACCTTCACCGTGGCCAGGCGCCCGACGCAGGCCGGCGTCGATCCCTACAACAAGCTCATCGACCGCAGCGCCGAGGACAATCTGGTGCGGGTGACGGGCTGACGGCGGCTCTTTTGAGCCCCAACTCTGGTTCCGCGGAGAGGCCTCTCGCCTCACCTCTCCCCACTTGCGTGGGGCGAGGGCTACTGAGAGGACGGCGTGTCGTCGGGATCGTTGAGCTTGCGCCAGTCTCTCAGTATCCCTCTCCCCGTCCCGACGCAGGCGGGACGGGGAGAGGTCTGGTGAGGGGTCGGTCGGTGCGCACGATTCTAGGTCGAAGGCTCATGCATGTCTGACGGACCCTTGTCCGACCTGAAGGTGGTGGAACTCGGCACCCTGATCGCCGGGCCGTTCACCGGCCAGATCCTGGCCGACTTCGGGGCCGAGGTGATCAAGATCGAGGACCCCAAGGGCGGCGATCCCATGCGCCAGTGGGGGCGCAGCCTGCCCAAGGGCGAGTCGCCCTGGTGGCCGGTGATCGGCCGCAACAAGAAGTCCGTGACCCTGAACCTGCGGGCGGCCGAGGGCCAGGCCATCGCCCGGCGGCTGATCGCCGGGGCTGACGTGCTGATCGAGAACTTCCGCCCCGGCGCCATGGAGAAATGGGGCCTCTCCTACGAGCGCCTGTCGGCGCAGAACCCCGGCCTGGTCATGGCCCGCGTGTCCGGCTTCGGCCAGACCGGACCCTACGCCTCGCGGGCTGGTTACGGCCTGATCGGGGAGGCCATGGGCGGCCTGCGGCACATCACCGGCGAGCCTGACCGGCCGCCGGCCCGTGCGGGCCTGTCCATCGGCGACAGCCTGGCGGCCACCCACGCGGTCATGGGGATCATGATGGCCCTGCATGCGCGCCAGCGCACCGGCCGCGGCCAGGTGGTCGACGCGGCGATCTATGAGAGCGTGCTGGCGATGACCGAGAACCTGGTCACCGAATACGACCTCACCGGCTATGTGCGCGAGCGCTCGGGCTCCATCCTGCCCGGCATCGCCCCCTCCAATGTCTATCCGACCGCCGGCGGCGGCATGATCCTCATCGGCGGCAATGGCGACGGAGTGTTCGCCCGCCTGTGCGAGGCCATGGGCAGGCCGGAACTCAAGGACCTTCCGCGCTACCGCGACCACGCCAGCCGGGGCGTCAACCAGAAGGAGCTGGACGAGCTGATCGCCGGCTGGTCGTCGCAACATGCGCTGGAGGACCTGCTGGTCCTCCTCGAAGGCCACGGCGTGCCTTGCGGGCGCATCTACCGCGCGCCGGACATGCTGGAGGACCCGCAGTTCCGCGCCCGCGAGGCGATCGTCGAGACCGAGCATCCGGTGTTCGGCAAGGTGAAGATGCAGAACGTCTTCCCCAAGCTCAGCGAAACCCCCGGCTCGGTGCGCTGGCCGGGTCCCCCCCTGGGCGCACACACCATGGAGGTGCTGCGGGAGAAGCTGGGGTTGTCGGTGGCGGAGATCGCGTCGCTGAAGGCCGACGGGGTGGTGTGAAGCCCTCCCTCCCCTTCATGGGGAGGGTCGGCGCGGAGCGCCGGGGTGGGGGAGTCTGGGTGCGACACCGCTCGTCCGTCAGGTGCGCGTGTCGCCACACATCCCCACCCGATCGTCGCTTCGCGTCGATCTTCCCTCCCCGTGAAGGGGAGGGAGGCTATGCCAGGGCCTGGATGATCGCCGCGGCGATCTGGTGGACGTTGTAGGGCTTGCGCACCACGGGCACGTTGAAGGCCTCGGGCGCGGGGCCGGCGTCGCCGTAGCCGGTGGCGATGATGAACGGCCGGTGCGCCGCCGCCAGGGCCGCGGCCACCGGCGCCACGGACTTGCCGTTGAGATTGGCGTCCAGCACGGCGACGTCGAAGTCGAGGCCGACCATGGACATCGCCTCGTCCACGTCCGTCGCGACGCCCACCACCTGGGCGCCGGCTTCCGCCAGGCCGGCCTCGAGCTCCACCGCCAGCAGCATGGAATCCTCGACGATGAGGATTTTGCGGCCGCGCACGCCGTCCACCGGCGACGGTCCCTCCGACGCGCCGTCCTGGGTCGGTTCGGGTTCGGGTGCGGGCGCGGGCGCGACTTTCACCGGTTCGGATCTGACGGCCAGCGCCGAGGCGTCGGCGCGCAGCGTCGCGCGCAGGCCGGCGGGGTGGAAGTCCACCTTGGCCTCGCCGCCCAGCTCGCGCCCGGTGACCCGTTCCAGCAGGGTCGTGCCGAAGCCTCGCCTGGTCGGCGGGCTCACCGGCGGGCCGCCGCGTTCGACCCAGGTGAGTTGGAAGCCGCCTTCCGGCAGGCGAGCCCACGCCACCTCCACCTGGCCGGACTCCACCGAAAGTGCGCCGTACTTGACGGCGTTGGTGGCCAGCTCATGCAGGGCCAAGGTCAGGGCGTTGGTGGCGCGCGGATTGAGGGTGATCTCCGGCCCGGCCCAGCGCGCCTGGCCCGACGCCAGGCCGGCGAGTTCGGCGGCGGCGATATGCCCGATGTCGGCGCCGCGCCACCGCGTGGCGGTGAGCAGGGCGTGCGCGGAGGCCATGGCCTCCAGCCGGCCGGCGAAGGTCTTGAGGAAATAGTCCACGGAGGTGGTCTTGCGCGCGGACTGCGCCGCCAGGGACTGGACCGAGGCGAGAACGTTCTTCACCCGGTGATCCAATTCGGCCACCAGGGCCTCGCGCACCGCGTCCTGGGCCTTGCGTTCGGTGATGTCCTGCACGACGCCGATCACCCGCTTGGGCGCGCCGGCCGCGTCGCGCATGACCACGCCGGCGCTCATCATCCATTGGGTCTTGCCGTTGTCCGGCCGGACCATGCGGTATTCCAGCTCGTAGCGGTTCTTCGAGGCGAGCACGTCGCGCATGGTCTCGCGCAGCCGCGCCAGGTCTTCCGGGTGGATCTGGCCGATCACCGCCTCGCCGCGATTGGCCGGCGCGGACCCGGCTTTGCGCCCGGTGATCGCCGCCATGCGTTCGCTGATCACCAGCCGGTCTTCGTCGATCTCCCACTCCCACTCGCCCATGCCCGCGGCGGTGAGGGCGAGGCTGGCCCGCTGCTGCTCGAGCGCGAGCCGATCGTCATGGCTGATCTGGGACGGAAGCTGTGGCGCGGCGTCGTCCATGCCGCAACCATAAGACGGTCGGGCGAGCGAGGCGACACCTGATCGTCATTCGTATTCGCTCAAGCTTCCATTTATAGTTGGCAAGTAGAACGCGGGCTGGAACCCCAATGACGCTCAGGCGTTGCGGGGCGAAAACCGCGGCCCGCCGCATGCACAGCTTTCAACGTTCGGAGAACCTGCGATGTCCGCCGAGACCACTTCCGCTGACGCGGCTCAGGACGCCCAAACGGCCGTCAAGAATGCCAAGGCCGCCCTGGACAACGGACAGCGCAGCTTCGCCGAGGCCATGACCGTGGCCGAGCGCAGCCTCGGCGACGCCGCCAAGCGCCTGGAGAAGGTGCTGAAGGAAGGCGTCGACGCGCTGAAGAGCCAGACCGAAGCCTATGCGCCGAAGGCCAGCCAGCAGATGGACGAAGCGCAGAAGTATCTGGTCGAGCGCGTCAAGGAGCGTCCGGTGACCGCCACCCTGGCGGGACTGGGCGTGGGCCTGCTGCTGGGCCTGCTGCTGGCCAACCGCAGCAAGTGATACGTAGGCTGCTCCTCACCCTGGCCGCGGTGACCATGTTCGCGGTCGCCGCCGGCGTGTGCGTGGTCGCCCTGGCCTTCGCGCTCTACGCCTTCGCCAAGATCTACGTGGGCCAGCCCGCCGCGGCGGGCGTGGTCGCGGGCAGCGCGGCGCTGTTCATCGCCCTGATCGGGGTGATCCTGGCCAACGCCGGCAAGCCGCCGAAGCGAAAGCCCGGATCCGATGAGCCCGTGGGCTTCGTCGACCGGGTGCTGGACTTCGTGCGCGAGAAGCCGGTGGTCTCCATCGTCTCGGCCCTGGCTGCCGGCCTCCTGGCCGTGCGCAATCCGGAGTACCTCGGCTCGGCCATTCGCGCCTTCTTCGAAGGCCGCGACCCCCCGCGCCGGTAGGGCGTTCTGGCCGTTCCCCAGCTTCGTCGCCCCGGGCGGAGCCCTGGGGCCGGACGGGCCGCGGGCTGGGTGGATTTCGTCTATGAACCGGCGGGTCCGGCCCCGGATGAGGCCTGCGGCCTTTCCGGGGTGACGAGGAGTAGAGGGAACCACGAACAACACGAAAAGCACGAACGCGGACGTTGTGTCGGCGGCGGCTCGGAGGGACGCCGGCCCTTTCGTGCTTTTCGTGTTTTTCGTGTTTGCCCTATCCTTCCCTGCGGCCTCGCCAAATCAGCGCGCGAATGGTGACGTGGCGCGGGCTGGCCCGCGGGCCTGACCTTGGTCTTTGACATCGTGAAATGAAGACAGCGCGGGCCGGAGATCGGCAGGCGCTCGCCCGCACAGTCAGGCTCCCAACCCCCACACCCGAAATTCCCCGCGCAAGCGGGGACCCAGGTTTTTTTACAATCGGTTGGGGCCGCGCGGGTGTGGACGGAAGGCGCAAACAAAAAAAGCCTGGGTCCCCGCTTTCGCGGGGAATTTCGGATTGGGGAAATTGGGGGTGTGGGGCGCAAGCGTCCGCCGCCGCCTGTTGCGCACCTGTTATGCATCGATAACAGGCCTGTTT
>JBIOEG010000029.1:0-49735 GCA_044445825.1 Caulobacterales bacterium | reverse complement strand
GTTTTTTCCACCTGTTACGGTCTGGAAGCCGTGATTGTTCAATGGCTTGAGACCACCTGATATCCGCCAGGAACAGGTGATAACAGGTGATAACAGGCGCCAAACAGGCCTGTTATCGATGCATAACAGGTGCGCAACAGGTGAGAACGGGCGCATGCGCCCCACACCCCCAATTACCCCAATCCGAAATTCCCCGCGAAAGCGGGGACCCAGGCTTTTTTGCAATCGGTTGGGGCCGTGCGGGTGTGGGCCGAAGGAACAAACAAAAACGCCTGGGTCCCCGCTTTCGCGGGGAAATTTCGGGTGTGGGGGTTGGGAGCCTGGCTGTGCGGGCGCGCCGCCCGCCGGTCACCGGCCGCGCGCAATTCGTTTCACGATGTCAAAGACCGCCGTCGCGCATTCGGGCGCGCCATTTGAGTTACCATGTGTAACGAAGTAATGCAAGCCAACCCACGCAATCGGGCCGGAACCACTATCCCTCAGGCGACGTGCTCCACCACCGGCGCGCCGAGGTCGGCGTATTGGCCGCCCTTGCGGAAGCGGTAGAGGTAGGTGGGCAGGATCGGCTCCAGGGCGGTGGGCTGCACGCCCAGGTCGGCGAGGTCCAGGGCGCCTTCGTGGACGATGTTGTCCGCGCGCAGCAGCTCCACCTGGTCGTCGGTGAGCAATGGGGCGATGGGGAACGGCGAGAGGGCCACGAGGTCGCCGGCCGCGCCGATCAGCTTCGCGGCGCCGAAGGGGATCGCCAGCAGCATGCGCGAACGGCCGATCTCCTTGAGGGTCAGCTCCATCAGGTCGCGGAAGCTGTAGACGCCCGGGCCGCCCAGTTCATAGGTCTGGCCCGCCGCATCGGGCGAGGCGACGGCGGCCGCCACCGCCTTGCCCACGTCGCCCACGAACACCGGCTGGAAGCGCGTGTGGCCGCCGCCGATCAGCGGCAGGGCCGGGCTGAACACCGCCATGCCCGCGAACCGGTTGAAGAAGTGATCGTCGGGCCCGAAGACGATGGACGGACGCAGGATCACGCTGTCCGCGAACACCTCGCGCACCGCCGCCTCGCCCGCCGCCTTGGTGCGGGCGTATCTGGCCGTCGAGTGGGCGTCCGCGCCGATCGCCGAGATCTGCACGAAGCGCGCGGCGCCCGCCGCCTTGGCCGCCTCGGCGATGGTCCGGGCGCCCTGGGCATGCACGTCCTGGAACTTCTGGCGGCCGGTCTCATAGAGCAGGCCCACGGCGTTGACGCAGGCTTCCGCGCCCTCCAGCGCCCGCGCCACCGTCTCTGGCGCGCGGACATTCGCCTGCACCACCTCGATCTGGCCCACGTCGCCCATCAGGGCCGAGCGGTAGGCCCGCCAGGGCCGGCGCACCGCCACGCGGATGCGGTACCCGCGCTTGGCGAGGGCGCGGACGACCTGGGTCCCGACGAACCCCGACCCGCCGAACACCGTCACCAGACCCTGCATGGAACCTTGCCCTTCGCCGGCCGGACCAACCCTGCCCGGCTCCGGATAGACGAGCCCGTCCAGGCGCGCAATGCGGCGGCTTGGCCGCGGCTCACGCGCCCTCCGCCACATAGGCCTGCAGCCCCGCCACCAGGGCGTCGAACATCAGCCGCATGCGCCGGCTTGCCTTCAGGTCTTCGTGCATGGCGACCCAGATTTCCATGTCGTAGTCGAACACCTCCCGCAGCACGGGCACGAGGTTGGGGTCGCGACGGGCGATGGTGACCTGGCAGGCGCCGATGCCGAATCCGGCGCGCACGGCGGCCAGTTGGGCGAGGTCGCTGTCCGAGCGGAAGGCGAACATCTCCCGGCGCAGCGGCAGGTTCAGGTCCTTCAGCGCGCGCAGGGTCTGGGTGTCGCGGTCGAAGCCCACCGCCGAATGGCCGGCCTCGTCGAAGCCGCGCGGCTCGCCGTGCTTCTGAAGATACCGGCGATGGGCGTAGAGGCCGAGCTTCACCGAGCCCACCCGCCGAGCGAGCAGGGCGCCCTGGGTGGGACGGGCCATGCGGACGGCGATGTCCGCGTCCCGGCGCAGCAGGTCTTCCTGCTGGTTGTTCAGCGCCAGCTCCACGGTCACGCCCGGATGCGCCTCATGGAACTCGGCGAGGATCGGCGGCAGCACCTCGGCGCCGACGATCTCGCTGGCGGTCACCCGCACGACGCCCCGCTCGCCCGCCGCTTCGCCGGAGGCGGTGCGCAGCAGGGCCTCGGCCGCCGACGCCATGGCCTCGACGTGGGGCCGGAGCGCCAGCGCCGCTTCGGTGGGGGCAAGGCCGCCGGGCGAGCGGGTGAACAGCACCGCGCCGTCCAGCGCCGCTTCGAGGGATTCGATGTGTCGGCCGACGGTAGGCTGCGACAGGCCGAGCGCCCGCGCGGCGCCGGAGAGGCTGCCGGTGTCCACCACGGCCAGGAAGGATCGGTAGAGGTCCCACTCCGGGGTTGTCATACATTTTCGTATAGTCGATCCAGAACTTCATGCAATTTCGAATATCGAAGACCGGGCGCATATGGGCGTCACCCCAACGGAGAACTCTCATGTCCCCCACCGCCCGCACCCGGAAGACCGCCCTGGTCATCGGCGCCACCGGCTCGTTCGGCGCCCACGCCGCCCAGGCCCTGATCAAGCACGGCTGGACCGTCCGCGCCCTGGCCCGCAATCCCGAGGCCGCGGCCCGGCAGAGCGGCCCGCGCACCCCGATCGAGTGGGTGAAGGGCGACGCCATGGTCGCCGCGCAGGTTCTGGCCGCTGCCAGGGGCGCGGACCTGATCATCCACGCCGCAAACCCGGCCGGCTATCACAACTGGAAGGGCCTTGTGGTCCCCATGCTGCAGAACGCGCTGGAGGCGGCGATGGCTGTCGACGCGCGACTGGTGCTGCCGGGCAACGTCTACAACTTCGCCCCGGACAGCGGGCCGGCCATCGCCGAGGGCGCGCCCCAGGCGCCGGCGACCCGCAAGGGGGCCCTGCGGGTGGAGATGGAACGGCGATTGCGTTCGGCTTGCGAACGCGGCGCCAGGGTGCTGATCCTGCGCGCCGGCGACTTCTTCGGGCCGGCCGCCCCCAACAGCTCGCTCGCCTGGCTGACCACCCGGCGCGGATCGCGCCTCACCGGCATCCGCCGCGCCGGCCCGGCCGACGTGGGCCACGCCTTCGCCTATCTGCCGGATCTGGCGGAGACCCTGGCGCGCCTGGTGGACGCCGAGGACCGGCTGGGCCGCTTCGAGGACTTTCACTTCCGGGGCCACTGGCTGCAGGGCGAGAACGACATGGCCTGCGCCATCCGCCGGGCCAGCGGCCGGGCGGACGTACCGATCGGCGACTTCCCCTGGGCGGTGGTTCTGGCCCTGTCGCCGGTGGTCGAGATGTTCCGCGAGCTCTGGGAGATGCGCTACCTGTGGCGCAGGCCGATCGGCCTCGACAACGCCAGGCTCACCGCCTTCCTCGGCGCCGAGCCGCACACCCCCATCGACGCCGCGCTGCGCGCGACCTTGTCGGACATGGGCGTGCTGGAGGAAACGCCGGCCGCGAGGCCGCCACAGATCCACCAGCTGCCCCGGGCGGCGTAGCCGAACGTGTCCTTCCCCCGAGGGGAAGGTGGCCCGCGCCGGCGGTGAAGTTCAACCACGGAGGTCACGGAGGAGCACGGAGATCACGGAGACTGTGGCCTTCACGCGCGGGCGGCGCGCGGGACATGCCGAACGAGCCGCTGGCGCGGCTTTTCCCGGGTGACGCCCTGAGCATCGAAAGCCCGCTCCGTGAACTCCGTGGTTCTCCGTGACCTCCGTGGTGAGTCTTCGTGGTCCCGGGAGCGTCAACAATGCGCCTGGAACTGGACGGGGATGGGGGGGAGCCCTTACATCCCCGCCATGGCCGGCAAGACCCTCTACGACAAGATCTGGGATGCGCATGTCGTATCCACCGACGCCAACGGCGAGTCGATCGTCTATGTCGACCTCCACCTGATCCACGAGGTGACAACGCCACAGGCCTTCGCCGGCCTGAGGGCGGCGCACCGCGGCGTGCGCCGGCCCGACCGCACCCTGGCGGTGGCCGACCACAATGTGCCCACCGAGGGCCAGGCGCTGGGCGTCGCCGCGGTGGCCGACGAGGAAGCCCGCCTGCAGCTGCAGACCCTGGAACGCAACGTCGCCGACCACGGCATCGAGTTCTTTCCCATGGGCGACCCCCGCAACGGCATTGTGCACGTGGTCGGCCCCGAGCAGGGCCGCACCCAGCCGGGGATGACCATCGTCTGCGGCGATTCCCACACCTCCACTCACGGCGCCTTCGGGGCCTTCGCCCAGGGCATCGGCACCTCTGAGGTGGAGCACGTGCTGGCCACCCAGACCCTGCGCCAGATGAAGTCCAGGAACATGCGGGTGCGCTTCGTCGGCGAGCCGGCGCCCGGGGTCGGCGCCAAGGACTTCGCCCTGGCCATGATCGGCCGGATCGGCGCCGGCGGCGGGACCGGCCATGTGATCGAATACGCCGGCGAGGCCATCGCCGCGCTCTCCATGGAAGAGCGCATGACCCTGTGCAACATGACCATCGAGGGCGGCGCGCGCGCGGGCCTGGTGGCGCCGGACGAGACTACGTTCGACTATCTGCGCGGCCGCCCGGCCACGCCCAAGGGCGCGGCCTGGGAGATGGCGCTCGCGCATTGGAGGAGCTTCTCCACCGATGCAGACGCGCGGTTCGACCGCGATATCGAGATCGACGTCGCCGCCCTGGTCCCCACCGTGACCTGGGGCACCAGCCCCGAGGACGTGGTCGAGGTGACCGGGCGCGTGCCCGATCCGGCCGCCCTGGACGATGCCAGGGCTGTGCAGGTGCGCCGGGCGCTGGACTACATGGGGCTCGAGCCGGGGCAGCCGATAGCCGAGGCGCGCATCGACCGGGTGTTCATCGGCTCGTGCACCAACAGCCGCATCGAGGACCTGCGCGCCGCCGCGGCCATCGCCAGGGGACGCAAGGTGGCGGGCCACGTCAGGGCCATGGTGGTGCCGGGCTCCGGCCTGGTGAAGGACCAGGCCGAGGCCGAGGGTCTGGACGCGATCTTCCGCGAGGCGGGCTTCGACTGGCGCGAGCCGGGCTGTTCCATGTGCCTGGGGATGAACCCCGACCGCCTGGCCCCGGGCGAGCGCTGCGCGTCCACCTCGAACCGCAACTTCGAGGGCCGGCAGGGCCGCGGCGGCCGCACCCACCTGATGAGCCCCGCCATGGCCGCCGCCGCCGCCATCGCCGGCCATATCGCCGATGTGCGAGAGTTCCTGTAGCCTGCAACCTTTGGTTGGGAGAGGGCTGTGGGACTTTTCGGCAAATCGACCTTCCTGGACCGGGACCTCGAGGCCTGGACCCTGGAGACCTGGGCCTGGCTGATGCGCAATCTCGGTGGCGTCGAACGGCTGTGCGCCCGACCGCTGGTGACCGCGAACCGGGCTTTCTATCCGCCAACGGAAACCGAGGGCCACGAGCGGGCGCTCTACATCTTCGACCTCACCAAGCGGCTGATGGGCCTCGGCGACTGGCCGTGCACCCTGGAAGCCTTCGACCGACCGCCGGCCAGTGTGAGGGTTGCGCAATATGCCGTCATACAGTCGACGGGCGCGCCGAACGGCACGTTCAGGATCGAGGACGGCGAGGTGTTCATCAGCTACGCCAGCGACTTGGCCGAACGACCACGCGAGCTCATCGCGACCCTGGCCCACGAGTTGGCGCACTACATCATCTGCACCGTCCGCGAACCGATTCCCGGCGGCCGCGAGGTTCACGAGCTCACCACCGAGCTCACCGTGGCCTTTGCCGGGTTTGGCGTCTTCGCCGCGAACCACGCCTTCGAGTTCTCCGGATACCAAGGCGCCGGCGGTCACGGCTGGAGGTCTCGCCACAGCGGCTACTTCTCGGAGCGAACCTGGGCCTTCGCCCTGGCCCTGTTCACGACGCTGCGTAGCGACGACGCCGGTCTGGAGACCCTGAAACGCAATGTCGCCGACTTGACGAAGCAGGCTCGGCGATATCTGACACGCAACGGAAGCCTCGTCGCTCCGCTTATGGAAATCCAATGATCGAGGGCCTGGACCATATCGCCGTCGCGGTGGCCGACCTGGACGTGGCCGCCCCGGCCTACGAGGCCCTGCTGGGCCGCCCGCCTGACTGGCGCGAGGAGGCGGCCGGCGCGCGCCACGCCTGGTTCCAGCTGTCCAACATGGCCCTGGACGTGGTCGCGGCGGACGGTCGCGGCGAGAGCGGCGAGCGGGTGCGCGCGCGGATCGCCGCCGCCGGCGAAGGGCTCTGGGGCCTGGCCTTCGCGGCCAGCGACCTGGACGAGACCCGGCGGATGCTCGAGCGCCGGGGCGCGCCCACCGCCGAGCCGGCGTACCTGCTGTCCACCGACGCCTGGCGCCTGGCCTTCATCGATCCCGAAGCGAGCCACGGCGTGACCATCGCCCTGGCCGAACGGCGGGGCCCGCCGCGTAAAGCCGCCATCCTCGACGACGACTGCGTCCACGCCCTGGACCATGTGGTGATCAACACCCCCAATCCGGACCGCGCCGTGGCCCTCTATGGCGCGCGGCTGGGCCTCGACTTCCGTCTGGACAGGTCGAACCCGCAGTGGGGTTCGCGCCTGCTGTTCTTCCGCTGCGGCGGGGCGGTGGTGGAGATCGGCGCCAGCCTGGACACGCCCCTGTCCACCGAGCCGGACCGGCTCTCCGGCCTCGCCTGGCGGGTGCGCGACCCCGATGCGGCGCAGGCGCGGCTGGCGGCGGCGGGCTTCGACGTCTCCGAGGTGCGCAAGGGGCGCAAGCCGGGCACCCAGGTCTTCACCGTCCGATCCGGCGTGGCGGGCGCTCCCAGCCTGATGATCAGCGCCGACAAAGGGAGCGAGGATTGACTGAGTTGGTCAGGCCTCCTGTGTGTGCGGCATGAAACAGGTGAATCTCGATCAAGCCAAGACCGAGCTGTCAGCGCTGGTGGATGAAGCCGCCGCAGGCGAAGTCATCGTCATCGCGAAGAACGGAAAGCCGCTCGCGAAATTGGCGCCCCTGACCGCTAACGAGGATCGTCATCCCCCGCGTTTCGGCTTCTGGGACCACTACGGCTGGAGGCTGCCGGACAATTTCGACGATCCCGATCCTGAGATCGAGGCCATGTTCTATGGCGACGACGACAAGCCCTCGTGAGTGGCGTCCTCCTCGATATTAACGTCCAGATCGTCCTGGAGATCTGACAATGCAGCCGTTCACCGACATCCACGCCAAGGCGGCGCCCCTGGACATCGCCAATCTCGACACCGACCAGATCATCCCCAAGCAATTCCTCAAGACCGTGGAGCGCGAGGGGCTGGCCAAGGGGCTGTTCTACGACCTGCGCTTCGACGAGGCGGGCCGGCCGAAGCCGGACTTCGTGCTCAACGATCCGCGCTACGCCGGGGCCGGCGTGCTGATCGCCGGGGACAACTTTGGCTGCGGCTCGTCGCGCGAGCATGCGCCCTGGGCCCTGCTGGACTACGGCGTGCGCTGCGTGATCGCCCCCAGCTTCGCCGACATCTTCTACAACAACTGCTTCCAGAACGGCCTGCTGCCCATCGCCCTGCCGCAGCCGGCGGTGAAGGCGCTCATGGCCGAGGCCAAGGGCGGCAACCACGTATTCTCGGTGGACCTGGCGGCCCAGACGGTGACCGCGCCGTCCGGCCGGAAGTTCCGTTTCGACATCGATGCGGGCCGCAAGGAGAAGCTGCTGAAGGGCCTGGATTCCATCGGCGAGACCCTGCAGGCCGCCGCCGACATCGACCGCTACGAAGCCCGCCAGGCCCTCGCTGCGCCCTGGCTGGAAAAGGTCTGATGCTGATCGTCGCCGGAACCGTGCGCGTGCCGCAGGAGAAGCTCGACGGCCTGCGGCCGCACATGAAGCAGATGATGGACGCCAGCCGGGCGGAGGACGGCTGCTTCGCCTACGGCTACGCCGAAGACGTGAGCGAGCCCGGGCTGATCCATGTGTATGAGCGCTGGCGCGACCAGGCCGCCCTGGACGCCCACTTCCAGACCGAGCACATGGCGAGATGGCGCGCCGCCTGGCCCAGCTTCGGGGTTTCCGACCGGCGGCTCTTCGCCTACGAGGTGGCCTCCGAACGATCCCTCTAGAGGCGCCGCGCATGCCCAAGCTTCTCCTGCTGCCCGGCGACGGGATCGGTCCCGAGGTGACGGCGCAGGTGAAGCGTGTCGCCGAGCGCCTGACCAACGATCTGGTGATCGATGAGCGCCCGTTCGGCGGCGCGAGCCTCAGGGCGAACGGCGCGCCGCTGACCGACGAGACCCTCGCCGAGGCCAAGGCGTCGGACGCGGTGCTGATGGGCGCGGTGTCCGGGATCGGCTTCGAGAGCGCGCCCAGAAACCTGAGGCCCGAGGCCGGACTGCTGGCGTTGCGCGCCGGCATGGAGGTGTTCGCCAATCTGCGGCCGGCCGTCTGCTTCGGCGCGCTGGCGGACGCCTCGACGCTGAAGCGCGAGGTGGTCGAAGGGCTCGACCTGATGATCGTGCGCGAATTGACCGGCGGGGTCTATTTCGGTCAGCCGCGCGGCATCGAGGTGCTGGCGGACGGTCAGAGGCGCGCGGTGGACACCCAGGTCTATACCACGCACGAGATCGAGCGGGTGACGCGGGTAGCCTTCGAGCTGGCCCGGGGGCGGCGAAACAAGGTGACCTCGGCCGAGAAGTCCAACGTGATGGAAACCGGCCTGCTCTGGCGCGAGGTGGTCACCGCCCTGCACCAGCGGGAATACCCCGACGTGACCCTGGAGCACATCCTGGCCGACAACGCGGCCATGCAGCTGGTCAAGAACCCGCGCCAGTTCGACGTGATCGTCACCGACAACCTGTTCGGCGACATACTCTCCGACGAGGCCGCCCAGCTGACCGGCTCGCTCGGCATGCTGCCTTCGGCCGGGCTCGGCGAGCCGGGCAAACCCGGTCTGTATGAGCCGATCCACGGTTCGGCGCCGGACATCGCCGGAAAGGGATGGGCCAACCCCATCGCGGCGATCCTCTCCTTCGAAATGGCGCTGCGCTGGTCGCTGGGCCGGTCGGATCTCGCCGACCGTCTGGCCGGCGCGGTGATCGCGGCGCTCGAGGCCGGGGCCCGGACCCGCGACATCGGCGGCGCCCTGGGCACGTCGGAAATGGGCGACGCGATCCTGGCCCGGCTCTGAGCCGTGAGCCGGGCCGGCCCCGACCACGTCGTCCACGAGGCGATCGGCCCGCCCCTGTCCGCCCGGGAGGCGGCCGCGGCGATCGCCGTCGGCGTCAATTCCCTGCTGGTGCTGGGCGTCCTGCCCGTGCTGCTGGGCGCCCTGGCGCAGGAGCACAGGCTGACCGAGGCGGGCATCGGCCAGGCGGCGATGATCGAGCTGCTGGCCATGGGCCTCGCCACGGCGCTCACCGGCATCGCCGTGAAGCCGCGCAGGCTCAAGCTGATCGGCGCGCTCGCGTCCCTGCTGCTGGCGGGTTGCGACTTGGCCACGTCGAACAGCGGGCAGCTTGGCGTGTTCATGCTGCGCGGCGCCGCGGGCGCGCTCGAAGGCGTGCTGCTGTGGATCACCGTCGGCATGATCTCGCGAACCGCGACTCCGGAACGCTGGGCCGGCGTCTTCTTCACCGCCCAGACGGCGGCCCAGCTGATCCTCGCGGTAGCCTTCGCGGCCTGGATCATGCGCGTCTACGGCGCGGCGGGCGGCTTCACCAGCCTGGCGATCTGCAGCCTCGCCGGCGTGGTCCCGGCTTTTTTCACGCCCAGCCGCTACGCCGACCTCAACCCCGGCGAGACCACCGCCGGCGCGCCGTCGACACGGGGCTGGATCGCCCTGGCCGGCACCCTGGTCTACGTGAGCGCGTCGGCCGCCGTGGGGGTCTATCTGCAGCCGCTGGCGCTGCAGGCGGGCCTGGACCGCGGACGTGGCGCGCACGGCTCTGTGGGTCTCGCTGGCCGCCCAGGTGGCGGGCGGCGCCGCGGCCACGGCCCTTGCCGGCCGGGTGCGCTGGTTCGCCGTGTTCCTGGCGACCTCCGTCGCCTATCTGGCCGTCTGGTGGCTGTTCGCCCTGAAGATCCCCGCCTGGGTGTTCGTCTCGGCCAACGCCACGGCGGGCCTCTTCGGCCTGTTCCTCGGCCCGTTCCTGGTGCCCATGACCATCGAGGCCGATCCCTCTCGCCGGGCAGCGGTGCAGAGCGGCGGCGCGCAGCTGCTGGGCGGCGCCCTGGGACCTTTCCTCGCCTCGCTGATGGTCAGCGAACGCGACGTCCATGGCGTGCTGTGGCTCGGCGTCGGACTCATGGCGGTCGGCCTGGCCACCGTGACCTGGCTGCATTCGACGAACCGGGGTATCGGCAGGAAAGTTGCTGAAACGTTCCAAACGTAAGTGTAACTTACAGTTCGTAGGACACATTTTGTTCTCGGGGAACTGTTGGTTGTATTGCAACAGCCGCTAGCCTTGCGTGTGTAGAGCCCTATGGCAGCGGGCGTTGCATGGTCTATGCCTCCAGCACCATCTGGGTCTGCAGCACCAGGGCCAGCAGGCGCCCGTCGGCGTTGGTCACGCGGGTCTGCCAGACGCTGGAGCGGCGGCCCAAGTGCAGGGGCGTCGCCTCGCCGGTGATGGTCTCGCCCAGCCGCGCCGAGCCCAGGAAGTTGGTCTTGCTCTCCAAGGTCGTGGTCCCGGTTCCCGGGCGCAGGTTGAGACCGCCGCCGATGGCGCCGAGGGTGTCGGCGAAGGCCATGTAGGCGCCGCCGTGCAGGATGCCGCCGTTGGTGCAGAGGTCCTCGCGGACGGTCAGGCGACCCACCACCCGAGCCTTTCCGCGCTCGACGATCTCGACGCCCATGAGCTCCGCGAACGGCATCCCCGCACCCGTCATCCGGCTCTCTCCCCGTACACCGCGAAACGTCTGTCCGCCTTGCTTCGAAGCGCATCAAGGCGTAGGTGAGCGCTCCCTTACGTCAGGAGTGTCGCCATGGGCTACCGGGTCGCCGTCGTCGGCGCCACGGGCAACGTGGGCCGTGAAATGCTGAACATCCTCGAGGAAGTGAACTTCCCCGTGGACGTCATGCACGCCATCGCCTCGCGCAAATCCATCGGCCTCGAGGTCGGCTGGAAGGACGGCGTCATCAAGTGCGAGGACATCGAGCAGTTCGATTTCTCGCGCGTGGACCTGGTGCTGATGAGCGCCGGCAGCGCCGTGTCCAAGGAGTGGTCGCCGAAGATCGGCCGCGCCGGCCCGCTGGTGATCGACAATTCCTCGGCCTGGCGGATGGACCCCGACGTGCCGCTGATCGTCCCCGAGGTGAACCCGGACGACATCGGCTATGCGCACCGCAGGAACATCGTCGCCAATCCCAACTGCTCCACCGCCCAGCTGGTGGTGGCGCTGAAGCCCCTGCACGACGCGGTGAGGATCAAGCGGGTCGTGGTGGCGACCTACCAGTCGGTGTCCGGCGCCGGCAAGGCGGGCATGGACGAGCTGTGGGACCAGACCAAGGGCGTGTTCGTCCTCGGCCCCTCCGAGCCGAAGCTGTTCCCCAAGCAGATCGCCTTCAATGTGATCCCCTACATCGGGACCTTCCGCGACGACGGCTACACCGACGAGGAAGCCAAGATGTGGAACGAGACCCACAAGATACTGGATCCAGCTATCAAGCTGACGGTCACCTGCGTGCGCGTGCCGGTGATGGTGGGCCATTCCGAGGCGGTGAACATCGAGTTCGAGGGCCCGTTCGACGAGGACGAGGCGCGCGAAGTGCTGCGCGACGCGCCAGGGATCGTGGTGGTCGATAAGCGCGACTCCACCGGCTATGTGACGCCCAAGGAGGTCCAGGGCGAGTTCCCGGTCTACGTCAGCCGCATCCGCAAGGACCCCACCATCGAGAACGGCCTCACCATCTGGGTCGTCTCCGACAACCTGCGAAAAGGCGCCGCGCTCAACGCCGTGCAGATCGCCGAGCTGGCCGACGAGCGTGGCGTGATCGGACGCAAGGTCATCGCATGAGCCTACCCGCTGACGCGCCGGGCGGCTCCCGCCAGGCGCTCCTCGCGGGAATAGGCTGCTATCTCCTCTGGGGCTTCATGCCCGTCCTGTTCATCGTCGCGGGCAGGGCGGGCGCGAGTTCCTGGGAGATCCTCGGTCAGCGCGCCATGTGGTCCGCCCCGTGGGCGGGCCTGCTGGTGCTGCTGGCGGGGCACGGCGACCAGGTGCGCCGCGTCTTCGCCACCCCAAGGCTGCTGGGCCTGCTCGCCCTCTCCGCCCTGATGATCGGCAGCGGATGGTCGGTCTACGTCTGGGCGGTGAACCACGGCCGGAACATCGAATCCAGCCTCGGCTACTACATCAATCCGCTGCTCAACATGGCGGTCGGGGCGATTGTGTTCCGCGAGCGCATCGAGCCCGTGGGCGCTGTGGCGATCGGCCTGGCGGCGATCGGCGTCGTCTTGCAGACGGTGGCGCTCGGCCACCCGCCGGTGATCTCCCTGTTCCTGGCGTTCACCTTCTGCGTCTACGGGGTCATCCGCAAGCATGTGGCCGTGGACGCCCAGGCCGGCCTCTTCGTGGAGTGCCTGCTGATGGCGGCGCCGGGCCTCGCCTACGTCCTGTGGCTCGGCCACACGGGCGGCGCGATGTTCGGCCACGCCGCCGGCGTCTCACTGCTGCTGGCGCTCACCGGACCGGCGACGGTCGCGCCCCTGGCCCTGTTCACCTGGACGGCGCGGCGCCTGCCGCTGTCGACCATCGCCTTCCTGCAGTTCATCGGTCCGACCATGGGCTTCCTGATCGGCCTCGCGGTGGGCGAGCGCCTGTCGCCCCTGGGGGCGCTCTCGTTCGTGTTCATCTGGGCCGGCGTGGTGACCTTCATCTTCGGCGCGTGGCGGGCGAGCCGGCGGATGCATGGGATCACGCTGGAGGAACCGGCCTAGTTCAGCGCCGAACAGGCGGCCTCGGCGCTTCAGCCATCCAGCCTCTCAACGCGCACGCGCGGCGACGCGTGCAGCCGCGCCGGCATCGATGCGACCGAAAGCTCGGGCTCGCCGGCCGAACCGGCGATGGCCTCGGCCACGCCGCCGACCGCCAGCTCGAGCGCCCGGGCGGCGGACTCGCCGGTGATCCGCGCCACGCTGAACAGGGCGGTGAGCAGGTCGCCGGTACCGTTGGGCGCGGACGCCGCCCTCGCATGGGCGGCCAGCCAGGCCTCACCCTCGTCCACATAGACCACGCCGATCTGTGCGCCGGCCTCGACGGAGGAGACCATCACGGGTCGTCGCAGCACCAGCGCCGCGGCCACCGCGCTGGCGGGATCGAAGACCGGGCGGTCGGTGAGCCGTTCCAGCTCCCAGGCGTTGGGGCACAGCAGATCGGCGAGTGGCGCGAGCTCGCCGGCGATCGCCTGGGCCACCGCCTCCTTCACATAGAGACCCGCGCCGGCGTCTCCCATGATCGGATCGACCACGATCAAGGCGCCGGGGGACGCCGCGCGCACTGCGCCGATCGCCCTCGCCGCGACGGCAACCTGTTCGGCGGTGGAGAAATGCCCGGTGATCACGGCGTCGACGCCGGAGAATCCGCCCTGCGCCTCGATGCCGTCCAGCATGCCCTGCACGGTTGCGGCGTCCACCGCACCGCCGCCCGGCCGGCCCCAGCCGGGATGGCGTCCGAACAGCACCGTGGGGACCAGCACCGGCTCGATCCCCAGGCGCGCCAGGGCCAGCGCCTGCGCCCCGCCGCCCACGCGGCTCGCCGAGACGAAGCTGGAGAGGATCAGCACGCGGGGCATCTGCGCTAGTTAGCGCTCCCTCCCCTTCATGGGGAGGGACGATCGCGTTGGCGATCCGGGTGGGGGAGTCGGGTGAGGTGCACAGACCCGTCCGGCGATCGTGGATGCGTCCAGACTCCCCCACCCGAGCGATGCTTCGCATCGCTCTTCCCTCCCCGTGAAGGGGAGGGAGCGCTACGCCGCCGCCTCCGCGCGCGTCGCCGAGACCTCGTCCACCAGGCCGAACGCCTTGGCCTCCTCGGCGCTCATGAAGTTGTCGTGCTCCAGGGCGTGGTCGACCTCCTCCACCGTGCGCCCGCAGTGCCTGGCGTAGAGGCCTATGATCTGGCGCTTGGTCTGCAGCACGTCCTCGGCGTGTCGCTCGATGTCCGAGGCCTTGCCCTGGAAGCCGCCCGACGGCTCGTGGATCATGATCCGCGCATTGGGCATGGCCACCCGGCGGCCCGGCTCGCCGGCCATCAGCAGGAAGGAGCCCATGGAGGCGGCGAAGCCCATGCAGAAGGTCGCCACCGGGCTCTTGATGTACTGCATGGTGTCGTAGATCGCCATGCCGGCGGTCACCACGCCGCCGGGCGAATTGATGTAGAGCGAGATCTCCTTCTTGGGGTGCTCCGCTTCCAGGAACAACATCTGGGCGCACACCAGGGCGGCCATGCCGTCCTCCACCGGCCCGTTCACGAAGATGATCCGTTCGCGCAGCAGCCGCGAGAAGATGTCGAACGCCCGCTCGCCGCGGCTCGACTCCTCGATCACCATGGGTACGAGGTTCATCATGCGGCCCTACGCAGGCCGCAGTTCGTTCGCGGGGCCGCGAAGGCGAGCCGCGCGCCTCGCCGCGCCCGCGCGGCGGCCAGGCTGACCACGACAGGGGCATGCACCACACGCAGATGCGTACCGCCGCCCGGCGCGGGGGTCAGAAGGAAGCTCACCTCGCTGTCGACGCCCGCGTCGGCCTCGCGCCAGCTGTATCGCAGGGTGCGCCCGGGCTCGGCCTCCAGCACCTCGCAGTCGATCCGCCGGCCGCCGTCCTCGAGGGCGAAGCGCTCGCCCGGCTCGGGCCGGATGTCGTTGGGAAACAGCCAGGCCTCCAGCAGGTCCGGTTCGCTCAGGGCCCGCCAGACCTTGTCCGGCGCCTCCTCGAGGTCGGCCTCGACCACCACGGCGTCGGGCAGCTCGCTCATTGGTCCATCCCCTTCAGAACCGTCTTCAGGCGCTCGATGCGCTCGGGCCAGAAAGCGCGGTAACGATCCACCCAGGCGGCCAAGGGAGACAGGCCCGCCGGATCGACGCGGTAGTAGGCGAACCGCCCTTCCCGCCGCTCGCGCACCAGCCCCGCGCCGCGCAACGCCGCCAGGTGCTGCGAGATCGCCGGCTGCGAGACCTCGAACCCGGCCTTGAGTTCCGAGACGGTCATCTCCCGATCCGCCAGCCGCTCGAACACCGCGCGGCGCGTGGGGTCTGCTAAGGCGCGAAAGACGGTGGCGTCGGGCATGGGCATGAATAAGTCACGACTTATAGGATTTGGCAAGCGATGTTGCGGCCGACATCGCCAAAGGGCCGTCACCCCGGGCGGAGCCCCCGGACTTGATCCGGGGGCGCAGACCCGGGGCCGGATGCGCCGCTCCCCAGCTGGATGTCGTCTATGAACCGGCGGGTCGGGCCCCGGCTCTCCGGCCCGCTAACGCGGGCCTGCGGCCGGGGTGACGCCCCGTGACGAGTTCCGTGCCGTCAGTACCGGTAGTGGTCCGGCTTGAACGGGCCTTGCTGGGGCACGCCGATATAGTCGGCCTGGGATTTGGAGAGCGTGGTCAGCTGCACGCCCAGCTTCTCCAGGTGGAGCATGGCCACCTTCTCGTCGAGGTGCTTGGGCAGGGTGTGGACCTTGGTCCCGTAGTGCGCGCCGTTGGTCCACAGCTCGATCTGGGCGAGGGTCTGATTGGTGAAGGAAGCGCTCATCACAAAGCTGGGGTGGCCCGTCGCGTTCCCGAGATTCACCAGGCGGCCCTCCGACAGCACGATGATCTTCTTGCCATCCGGGAACTCCACGTGGTGGACCTGGGGCTTGATCTCGTCCCACTTGAAAATTGCGCAGGCCCGAGATCTGAATCTCGCTGTCGAAGTGGCCGATGTTGGCGACGATGGCGTTGTTCTTCATCTGCCGCATGTGGTCGACGGTGATCACGTCCTTGTTGCCGGTGGCGGTGACGAAGATGTCGGCGGTCTTCACGGCGTCGTCGAGGGTGCGGACCTCATAGCCTTCCATGGCCGCCTGCAATGCGCAGATGGGGTCGATCTCGGTGACGATGACCCGCGCCCCGCCCTGGCGCAGGGAGGCCGACGAGCCCTTGCCCACGTCGCCATAGCCGCACACCACCGCCACCTTGCCGGCCAGCATCACGTCGGTGCCCCGGCGGATCGCGTCCACCAGGCTCTCGCGGCAGCCATAGAGGTTGTCGAACTTTGACTTGGTGACGCTGTCGTTGACGTTGATCGCCGGGAACGGCAGCTCGCCGCGCTCGGCCATCTGATAGAGCCGGTGCACGCCGGTGGTGGTCTCCTCCGACACGCCCTTCACCGCGGCGCGGATGGCCGAATAGAAGCCCGGCTTGTCCTTCAGATAGCGCTTCATCACCGTGTAGAGCGCCTCTTCCTCGTCGTTGTTCGGGTGGTCGAGGAGCGACGGGTCCTGTTCCGCCTTGGGGCCGAGCACGCAGAGCAGGGTGGCGTCACCGCCGTCGTCGAGGATCAGGTTGGGATGGCCGCCGCCCTGCCACTCGAAGATCCGGTGGGCGTATTCCCAGTATTCCACCAGGGTCTCGCCCTTGATGGCGAACACCGGCGTGCCGGTGACCGCGATCGCCGCGGCGGCGTGGTCCTGGGTGGAGAATATGTTGCACGAGGCCCATCGCACTTCCGCTCCGAGGGCCTGCAAGGTCTCGATCAGCACCGCGGTCTGGATGGTCATGTGCAGCGAGCCGGCGATCCGCGCCCCTTTCAGAGGCTGGTCCTTGGCGAACTCCGCGCGCACGGCCATCAGCCCGGGCATCTCGGTCTCGGCGATCTCGATCTCCTTGCGGCCCCAGTCGGCCAGGGCGAGATCCTTGACGATGTAGTCGGCCACGCGGCGCTCCTTGAACTCGGCTGGCGGCTCTATAGCCGGGCGCCGCGCGGGCGGCAACAAGATATAAGGATGTCTTTATATCTGGATGTGAGCGAGATCAGTCCCAGAACGGCTTGGCCTGCGCGAAGCCGTCGAACGCTTTCGCGGCCTCCGCGGTCACGCGTTCCGCGCGGGCTTTCTGTGCGCCCGTGATGCGACCGGCTGCGAAGGCGGCCTCGGCGTCGGGCCAGCCGGCGGCCGCGGCCACGTCGTGCGCCAGCGACTGGCCCACGGTGATGTCGTTGAGCTGGCCAAGCGTGTCCTGCAGCGCCTTCAGCGACCCGACGAAATGGCGGAACCGCTTGGCTTGGCCGAACAGCGAGCCGAACACGTCCGCCGCATAGCGCAGCTTCTTGGCTTCGATGCGCAACCTGTGGAGATGGCCGGCATCCAGGCGCGCGAGCTGCTTGCCGTCGCGCATGATCCTGCGGCGGCGTTTTTCCAGGGCGTCGACCGCGAACTTGCGGATGCGCCGCTCACGTGGCTTCGCCCCAGGCGCTTTCCTGGCCGTCCAGGCGCCCATCTCGGTCCAGGCCAGCGTATCGAACAGCAGACGCCTGAAACGCTGGCTCTCCACCGCCGCCGCGGCGCGGGCGTAGGCCAGTCGCCGCTGCGCCCGCAGGCGCGCGCCGAGGTCCTTCAGCCCCTGGGCGTTCTCGTGCTCCCCAAGCGCCGCGCGGTAGTCGCCCTGGATCAGCACATCCAGGTTGCGCGCCGCGTCGAGCTCCGTTGTGAGCCATTTCAGCTCGGCCTTCAGCGCGTCGAGGCTGGCGTCCTGCACTAAAGGCTTGAAGGTGGTGAACAGGCTGCGCAGGCGGCGCAGACCGACACGCAGCTGGTGCACCACCTCGGGGCTGGCGCGCTCGCGCAGCGCTTCGGCGTTGGCGGCGATCTGCCGAAGACAGGCGCGCGCGGCGAGTCGGAAAGCCTGGCCCGCCGTCTGCTTCGGGTCGATCTGCGGCGGCGTGAACCGCACCGCCCGCCCCTTGCCGGCCGCCAGTAGCATGAAGCCCCGGTCCGACTTGGCGGTGAGCGACACCGTAAGATCCTGGCCTGCCGCGAGCTTGCGCGCGAAGGTCAGGAGGCCGACGACAGGCCCCGCCTTCAGTTCCAGCTCCAGTTCGGCGAACGCGGCCTTGCGATTCGAGGTCTTCACCTGCGCATCGTCGAGGCAAAGTTCGATGACGCACTCTCCTTCGGTGAGCGTCGCCGCTCGCCGCGCCACATCGACGTTGAACAGCGGCTTCAGCCTGGGCCGGGAGCGCAACGCCTTGCCGGCGGGCGTGCCCATCAGCCGGGTGACGTCAGGACCGGGTCCGGCGACGGGCGATTCCCACTCGCCGCGATCCAGCGCCGCGTCGCCGCGCTTCACGGTTTGGACGAACTTCGCCCCGACGCGCCGGACGCGCAGCGAGAAGCCCTTCGTCCTGAGGCTGCGGCGATCCGTGTCGAAATAGGTGGAGGTCATCGCCTTGGGCGGCGCGGCGCACAGGGCCGGCGATTCGGCGAGCACGGACGCCAGCCGCTCCCGGGGCAGCACGAATTTCAGTTCAATCTCGCGTGGCGCCTTGGCCATGGCGTTCTCCGCCGCCCCGCGGCCGCTGCTTCTAGCACGAACGGCGCCGCGCGTGGCCAGCGGGGCTTGGCGGCGAGCGCGCGCCGGGCTAACCACTCGCGCTTAAGGAGTATCCCATGCACATTCGCGACTTCGCGCAGCCTCGCCACGACTGGACCCTGGCGGAGGTGGAGGCACTGTTCGACCTGCCGTTCACCGAGCTGGTGTTCCGAGCCGGCGAGGTCCACCGCCGCTGGTTCGATCCGACGCAGGTGCAGCTGTCCCAGCTGCTGTCCATCAAGACCGGCGGCTGCCCGGAGAACTGCGGCTACTGCAGCCAGTCCCAGCATTTCAAGACCGGCGTGGCGGCCTCCAAGCTGATGGACGTCGAGGCGGTCGTGGCCGAGGCGGCCAAGGCCAAGGCGGGCGGGGCTCAGCGGTTCTGCATGGGGGCGGCCTGGCGCGATCTTCGCGACCGCGACACGCCCAAGGTGGCGCAGATGATCGCCGGGGTGAAGGCCCTGGGCCTGGAGACCTGCGCGACGCTGGGGATGCTCGAACCGCACCAGGCCCGCGCCCTGAAGGACGCCGGGCTCGACTTCTACAACCACAACCTCGACACGGGGCCAGACTACTACGACACGGTGGTCACCACGCGCACCTACCAGGACCGGCTGGACACCCTCGCGGCCGTGCGCGAGGCCGGCATCGCCGTGTGCTGCGGCGGCATCGTCGGCATGGGCGAGACCCGTCGCGACCGCGCGGGCCTGCTTCACCAGCTCGCCACGCTTCCGGCCCATCCGGAGAGCCTGCCGATCAACGACCTGATGCCCATCAAGGGCACGCCGCTCGGCGATAGCGACAAGATCGACGGCCTGGAGTTCGTGCGCATGATCGCCGTGGCCAGGCTGGTGTGTCCGAAAGCCGTGGTGCGGCTCTCGGCCGGGCGCGAGCACATGTCGCGCGAGCTGCAGGCGCTCTGCTTCCTGGCCGGCGCGAACTCCATCTTCGTGGGCGCACGGTTGCTCACCACCGCCAATCCGGAACGCGGCGCCGACGACCGCCTGATGGAAGAATTGGGCCTGAAGCCCATGGGCGCCCTCCCCTGCGGGGGCGGGAACGACCGCGAAGCGGTCCGGGTAGGGGAGTCCGACGCAGCGCGCTGAAGGGGTTTGTCCGAACATCCCCACCCGATCGGCGCGTGGCGCCGATCTTCCCTCCCCGTAAAGGGGAGGGAGGTCGGCTCTACCGGTCTTCCTCGAAGCGGTTGGTTACCAGCTCGGCCAGGGCGTCGACCGCCGCGCGGGCCTCGGGGCCGTCGGCGCGGATGTCGATGCGGGCGCCGGGACCCGCGGCCAGCATCATCAGGCCCATGATCGAGCGCGCATCCACGGTCGAGCCGTCCTTGGAGACGGTCACCTCGGCGTCGAAGCCGGCCGCCAGCTTGACGAACTTCGCCGAGGCGCGGGCGTGCAGGCCGCGTTCGTTGACGATCTCCACCGCACGTTCAGCGCTCATCGGCGCTACTTCTCCCCGGCCAGCACATAGGAGGCCACGGAGATGTACTTGCGTCCCGCCTCCTGGGCGTGGGCGACGCAGCTGGTCAGATCCTCGCGCGTGCGCACGCTGGCGAGCTTGATGAGCATGGGCAGGTTCAGGCCGGCGATGACCTCGGCCTTGGTCTGTTCCATGACGGAGATGGCCAGGTTGGAGGGCGTGCCGCCGAACATGTCGGTGAGCAGGATGACCCCGGAGCCGTCGCTCACCTGCTGGCAGGCCGCCAGGATGTCGCGGCGCCGCCGCTCCATGTCGTCGTCCGGCCCGATGCAGATGGACGCGACCGCGCGCTGCGGCCCGACCACATGCTCCATGGCGTAGACGAACTCCTCGGCCAGGCGCCCGTGCGTGACGATCACGAGCCCGATCATGCGGCGTGCCTCAAGCGGACTCCCCGATTCCGCCGCGGCCCCGAAGGCCGCGAGGAGAGGCTTGATACGCCTGTTGTTGCGTTGCTCCAAGATGGTCGAGAGCGCGGCGCATCTTCGCAGGTGCGGAATCCTCAAATGCCCGCAGACGCAGCCGCGGAACAGCGATTCCGGCGATGTGCACGGTCTCCGGTTCCGGCAGCCGCTCCAGGGTCGCGCTGGCGTCTTCGCAGCGCACGGAGAGCACGATGGCGGCGAACGGAATCGGCGGTTCGGCCAGGACGCCGAGGCCCCGCGCCTCGATGAGACCGGTCAGGGGCTCCGGCGCGCGGCCGTACAGCGCGCCGCCCGAGACCCACACCAGCACGCGGTCGTCGGCCACCAGCCTGAACCCGGCGTCCAGGGCGCGCAGGGCCAGGTCGCTCTTGCCGTCGCCGGAGGCGCCCTCGATCAGCGCCCCGCGCCACAGTCCGCCCACCCGCCGGGCGATCAGGCCGGCGTGCAGGATCATGACGGGCTCCTGGCTTCGGGCAGGGCCACCACGAAGCGCGCGCCGACCACGCCGCGCTCGGCGTCCAGGCGGTTCTCCGCATGGATCTCGCCGGCGTGAGCCTCGACGATCTGGCGGGCGATGGAGAGGCCCAATCCCGAGTTGCCGCCGAACGCGGCGCCCTTGGGCCGCGAGGTGTAGAACCGTTCGAACACGGTCTCCAGGCTCTCCGGCGGCATGCCCGGGCCGTCGTCCTCCACGGCCACGATCACCCGCCCTTTGTCTCGGCTGACGCTCACGCGCACCTCTGCGTCAGCCTCGCTGAACGAGCGGGCGTTGTCGATCAGGTTGCGGAACACCTGGCCCAGCGGACCTTCACGCCCGGAGACCACGAACGGCCCGCCGCCAGGCTCGATCATGCGCACGCGAACTTCCCCCGCACGCAGACCAGCCTCGTAGACCGCGACGATATCGTGCAGCAGCCTCGCCAGGTCCGCCGGCCGCGGCGATTCTCGCGACAGCTCGGCGTCGAGTCGCGAGGCGTTGGAGATGTCGGTGATCAGCCGGTCCAGCCTGCGCACGTCCTGCTGCACTATGCCCATCAGGCGCTGGCGCGCGGCGTCGTCCTTCACCAGACCCAGGGTCTCCACCGCCGACCGTATCGAGGTGAGCGGGTTGCGGATCTCGTGCGCCACGTCCGCGGCGAAGCGCTCGATCGCCTGCATGCGCTCCGACAGGGCGTGGGTCATGTCCTCGAGCGAGCGAGCGAGGTCGCCGAGCTCGTCCTTGCGGTCGGCGAGGTCGGGCAGGGCTATCGCGCGGGCCCGCGACAGGCGCACGCTGTCGGCGGCGCGGGCCAGACGCCGCACCGGCTGGGCGATCATCTGGGTCAGCACGAATGAGGACAGCAAGTTCACCAGCACCGCGATGACGATGAACGGAATCAGCGCCACGCGCTGGCCGGCGATGATCTCATCGACGTCGCCGGATTCCAGCGTCAGCACCCCCACGACGGCCGCCACACGCTGCAGCGGTATCGACACCGAGACCACTCGCGCGCCGTTCTCGGACACCCGCACACCTTGCTGTGTCTCGCCGCGCAGGGCCGCGCCTACTTCCTTTTGGGCGGTGTCGACCTTGCGAGGGGGCATGGGGAAGCCGGGCATCACGAAGGGTTTCTCGCCGGGCTTGCGGGCGGGCGGCAGTTCCGAGCGCTCCACCCGGTCCGCCACCACGTAGGAATCGGCGATCATGTGGCCGTCGGCGTCCCACAGCCGCACCCGCTCGGACCCGGAGATGTCCAGGGATTGCAGGATGTCGCTGGCCTGGCTGGCGTCGAGCGCCGGTTCCGGGTCGCCCGCCGTAGCGAACTGGCCGATGACGTTGGCGATCAGCTTGCCTTCGGTGAGCAGCGACTGTTCGCGCGACTTCACCAGGGTGGTGCGCATCTCGTTGAGCACCAGCGCGCCGCCCACCAGCACGGCCAGCGCCAGCAAGTTGAGGACGACGATCAGCCGCCCGAGCCGCGAGCCGGGGGGCCAGAGCGAGTCGCCGGCCGGCTTCGCTCTTTCAGATCTCGCGGTAGCGGTAACCGACGCCATATAGGGTTTCGATGGCGTCGAATTCCGGATCCACCTGCCGGAACTTCTTGCGCATGCGTTTGATGTGGCTGTCGATGGTGCGGTCGTCGACATAGACCTGGTCGTCGTAGGCGGCGTCCATGAGGTTGTCGCGGCTCTTCACGAAGCCCGGGCGCTGGGCCAGGGACTGCAGCAGCAGGAACTCGGTGACGGTCAGGCGCACCGGCCGGTTGTCCCACAGGCAATCGTGACGCGCCGGATCGAGGGTCAGCCGGCCACGCTTGATGGCCTTGGAGCCGGCTCCGCCCGCGCCGGCGGCGGCGGCCGATCCGCCGGCGTTTTCCTCGTCCTCGTCCGCCCGCGCGCGGCGCAGCACCGCCTTGACCCGTTCGATGAGCAGGCGCTGGCTGAACGGCTTGTGGATGTAGTCGTCCGCGCCGAGGTTGAAGCCGAGGATCTCGTCGATCTCCTCGTCCTTCGAGGTGAGGATGATCACCGGCAATTCGGTGGTTTGGCGCAGGCGCCGCAGCACTTCCATCCCGTCCATGCGCGGCATCTTCACGTCGAGGATCGCGAGGTCCGGCGGGTCCGCCTCCAGCGCGGCCAGCCCGGACGCGCCGTCATAATAGGCTTTCACGCTATGGCCGTGACTCTCCAGAGCCAGGGAGACCGATGCGACGATGTTCTCGTCGTCATCCACCAGAGTGATCTTCGCCATGGATGCTGTGGCTATCCTTCCCGCGCCGGCGGCGAAGCCTAGACGCGCCGGCCTGCGTCATCAATGAACCAGGCGGGTCCTCTGATCGGCCCTATGCTGGCTTGGCCCTAAGACCGTGGCCTCAATTGGGCCTAAGCCACGGAAATGCAATACGGCATTAAGCGTAATGCAAGGTGCTGGCGCGCGTAATCCGGCCCGCGGGGAACAGGCGGAGGCGGCAAGGCCGCGGTCGAATGGCGCAGGTCCACTACGAACTCTTCGTCCGCCGCCTGCCGTCGTCGCCCTGGTCGCTGGACATGGCCGGCGAGGACCGCGCGGTCGTGGTCGAGACCGCGGAGGCCCTGCTGGCGGAAAAGCGCGTGGCCGCCGTGCGGGTGACCCGGGAGACCCTCGACGAGGAGGCCCGCGAGTTCAGCTCCGTCACCATCCTCTCCAAGGGCCATACGGCCACGGCCAAGCCTAAGAAGGTGGTGGAGGACCGCGAGCCACTGTGCGTGTCGCCCTCAGACCTCTACTCCGGGCACGCCCGGGACCGGATCGGGCGTCTGCTCGAGGCCTGGCTCACCCGCCACCAGGCGACGGCGTTCGAGCTGCTGCACCGGGCGGATCTGGTGGAGCGGCTGGAGGCCGCGGGCATCGAACTGCAGCACGCCATCCAGAAGGTCGCCGTGCCGGAGGCCCAGGCGCGCGGCCTGTCGACCCACGAACTCATGCGCAGTTTCCAGGGGTTGGCCGAACGCGCCATCGCCCGGGTGCTGAAGGACGCCAAGCGCAACGCCTTTCCCGATCTCGAGCGTGAAAGCTTCGCCAGCGCCGCCGACAGCCTGATGAACGAGCCGGAGCGGGTCTACCTGCTGGGCGGCGCCGTCGCCGGCGCCATGGCGACGGCGCGCGGCTGGTCCAGCAAGGTCTCGCGCCTGCTCGACCTGGCCGACGCGGCGCCCATCGCCCCGCCCGCCCGCGCCCTGGCGTTCGAGGTCCTGGAGCAGCCGCTGTCGGAGATCCTGGAGTCCAAGGCCGGCATGGCCGATCTGCTTGGCCCGGAGCTGGATCTCGGCGGACGGCTGGCCGCCATGACCCGGCTCGCCGCCAAGGACGCCGTGCAGTCGCTGATCGATGCCGAGCCGGCCGTGGCCAGCGCCATGCCGCCGCTCGAGGGCCCGGCGATCCGTCTGGCGGAATGGCTCGAACAGCCCGGCTTCAGCAACTCCCGCGCGGCCATAGCGCGCCGGGTGCTGCGCGAACTCAACGGGCCCCGCCGCCTGCGCGCCGCCGACCCCGCCGGAGAGATCAAGCTGCTGCGCGCCCTGGCCATGGCGCTGACGGCGGCGTCCGGCCAGACCCTGCCGCTGGACGATGTGCAGGCCGCGTTCGTGGCGCGCTCGCGAATGCTGGTCACAGCGGAGTTCGTCGAGGCCTTCCTGGGCCGCGACGGCTCCGCGCGGGAGGAAGCCGAAGCCCTCATCTGGCTGGTGGAGAACGTCATCGGCGCCGCCAACAAGCGTCACGCGGCCAGGTATCTGGCGGCCCACGTCGGGGGGCTGCGGTTCGAGAAGGAGATGCGCTACGGCCCGGATTCGGCGGCGATGCGATTGGCCGCCCTGGCCGCCCTGCAACGGTCCGCCTCCCGCGCGGGTCTGGTGGAGGAGGACCTAGGCCCGATCCGCGGCAAGATCGGCGAGGTGGGCGGCATGGTCGAAGCCGACGCCAAGCTGATCCACGCCGTGGTCCAGGCCTCGGCGCCGATCGTCAATCGCCTCACCCTGCTGCTGAAACTGTCCATCGGCGACACCGCCCCCAACGGCCCGGTCTCCGAGCGCGCGCGGCAGGCGGCGCTGAAGCTGATGCGCACCGACGAAGCCAAGGCTGAGCTGGCCGCCGCGCCCGAGGAGATCGACCGGGTGCGCGACATGCTGAAATGGGCCGGGCTCGCGGCTTGAGGGTGCGCCGGTCGGGCGCGTCGGCTATCTAGACCGCCAGACCCCTGGAGCCGACCCCCTGGCAAAGTCGTTCGTCATCGCCGCGGCCGCGGCCTTCAGCCTCGCCGCGTGCAGCCAGGCCGCCGCGCCGACCAACGAGGGCGTCTGCTGGCGCGCCGATCCGCCGGACGGCCTCTCGGGATTCACCGTGGTCGCGCGCGGCGTGAGCACCCTGGAGAACTGCGCGGTCCTGCTGGAGGCCGCGCACCTGCAGGGCGCGCCGGTGGTGAACGGCGCCTACCAGGGCTATTTCATCTTCGTGGACGCCCAGCACGTCAGCTCCGGCGCCCAGGCCGAGGGCTATCACTATCCGGTGCTGCTGCCGCCGCAGCGCGCCGAAGTGGACCGCGACCTGCGCGAACTGATGAAGGAACGCGGCGGCAAGCTGCCGAACCCTTCGGACCTGGAGCTGCAACGCAAGTAGGGCCGCCCTACTTCACCATCGACCAATCCAGGGGCTCGGCGAAACGCAGGTCGCGCGAGGCCCTGCGCCCGAGCACCTCGGGAAGGTGCTTCGGCGCCAGTCCGTAGCCGGGACGCACGGAGCGGACGTTCGCCGCCGTGAGCGCCTCGCCGGCCTTCACGTCCGCCGCCACATAGAGCGAGCGGCGGTGGCCGGCGGCGGCGCGCTCGCTGCCCAGTTCGTCGTAGGTCGCCGAGCCAAGCGCACGCCAGGCGGCCTTGCAGTCGCGCACGAGGGCGGTGAACTCGGCCGGCTCCAGGCTGAAGGCGGCGTCGGGGCCCCCGTCGGCGCGGGCGAGGGTGAAGTGCTTTTCGATGATCGCCGCGCCCAGGGCCACGGCGGCCACCGCCGCGGCCGTGCCGGGGGTATGGTCGGAAAGGCCCGTCACCACCCCGAACCGGCGGGCGAGGTCGGGCACGGTGCGCACATTGGCCTCCTCGATGGGGGCCGGATAGGCGCTTACGCAGTGCAACAGCGCCACGCCCGCGGCGCCGCCGTCGCGCGCGGTGTTCAGGGCGTCGCCCATCTCGGCCAGGCTGGCCAGACCCGTGGAGATGATCATCGGCTTGCCGCAACGGGCGACGCGGGCGATCAGCGGCAGATCCACGGCCTCGAACGAGGCGATCTTGTAGGCCGGCGCCCCCAGGCCTTCGAGCAGGTCCACGGCGCTGTCGTCGAACGGCGTGGAGAACAGGGTCACGCCCAGCCGGCGCGCGCGCTCGAACAGGGCGGCGTGCCACTCGTAGGGGGTGAACGCCTCGGCGTAGAGGTCGTGCAGGGTGCGCCCGGCCCAGGGTCCCTCCTCGATGCGAAAGCCCGGCGCGTCGCTGGCCAGCGTCAGGGTGTCCGCCGTGTAGGTCTGCAGCTTGATCGCGTCGCAGCCGGTCGCGGCGGCCGCGTCGACCATGGCCCGCGCCCGCTCCAGGCTGCCGTTGTGGTTGCCGGACAGCTCGCAGATGACAAAGGGCTCGTGGCCCGCCCCGATCCTGCGCCCGGCGATCTCGATTTCGGGGCCGCTCATGTGACTCCCAACGCCTCCGTCAGCGCGCCGACGACGCGATCCACGTCGGCGTCCTGCATGTCCGGGAACAGCGGCAGGGTGAGGCACCGCGCGTACCATCCCTCGGCCCCCGGCAGGTCGATGTCGCCGTAGCGGTCGCGGTAGTAGGGCTGCCGATGAACGGGGATGTAGTGCACCTGGGTCCCGATGCCGCTGGCTCTAAGCGCGGCGACCACCTCCGCGCGGCTGCGCCCGGCGGCCTCGAAGTCGATCAGAACCACCAGCAGGTGCAGCGCCGGGTCCGACCAGGGCGGGGATGCGGCCTGGCGAACCAGGGGCGCCAGCGGGGCCAGGGCTTCGGCGTAGCGCAGCGCCAGGGCCCGCCGGCGCGCGATGAAACGCGGCAGCCTGGTCATCTGCGAGAGGCCGAGGGCGCAGAGCACGTCGGGCAGCCGGTAGTTGAAGCCGATCTCCGGCATCTCATACCACCAGGGCTCGGCGCCCAGCGGCCGCACCATGCCGTGACTGCGCAGCCGACGCAGCCGCTCGGCCAGCCGCGCGTCCGCGGTGGTCACCATGCCGCCTTCCGCCGTGGTCAGGGTCTTCACCGGGTGGAACGAGAAGCACGCCAGATCGCTGAACCTGTTGTCGCCAACGCGCGCCGGCCGGTTGTCGAAGGCGGCGAGGGAGCCCACCGCGTGGCAGGCGTCCTCGACCATCGCCGCGCCGGCGGCCCTGGCCAGGCCCTGCATGGCGGCCAGGTCGGCCACGTCGCCGCGCAGATGCACCGGCAGCACCGCGGCCACCTTGCGACCCGCGGCCCTGGCGAGGGCGTCGTCGAGGGTCTGAGCCGTCATCAGGCCGCTGTCGGGGTCCACGTCGGCGAACACCACCTCCGCGCCGACGTAGCGGGCGCAGTTGGCGCTGGCCAGGAAGGTGATCGAGGGGACGACGCACACCTCGCCCGGCTGGACGTCCAAAGCCAGCATCGCCAGGTGCAGCGCGGCCGTGCCGTTGGCGCAGACCACCGCGTGGCGCGCGCCGACGAAGTCCGCGAACGCCGCCTCGAAGGCGTCCACCGTCGGTCCCGTGGTCAGGAAGTCCGCGCGCAGGGCGGCAGCCACGGCGGCAACGTCTTCGTCGTCGATACTCTGGCGTCCATAGGGCAGGAACGCCATCAGGCGCCCTTCTCCGCCAGCATGGCGACCAGCTGAGGCCCGGACAGCCAATCGCTGTTCGTGTCGCTGGCGTAGGAGAAGTCCTCCGGCACCGCGCCCGGTCCGCCGTTCAGGCGGAAAGGCGCGCGGGCGTACTCCACGAACGCCGGCTCGATGGCGTAGCGGTCGCCCAGTTCCGCCGTGTTGCGCGCGTCGTCGGCGCTGATCATCATCTCGTGCAGCTTCTCGCCGGGGCGGATTCCGACGATGTCGATGCCCGCGCCAGGCGCCATGGCCTCGACGAGGTCGGTGATCTTCATCGAGGGGATCTTCGGCACGAAGACCTCGCCGCCGCGCATCATGGTGAGCGTGGAGAGCACGAAGTCCACCCCCTCCGACAGGGTGATCCAGAACCGGGTCATGCGCGGGTCCGTGACCGGCAGCCGCATCGCCCCGTTCTTCAGGAGGCGCTGGAACAGCGGGGCGACGCTGCCGCGCGAGCCCACCACATTGCCGTAGCGGACCACCGAGAACCGGGTGCCGATGTCGCCGGAGAGATTGTTGGCCGCCACGAACGTCTTGTCCGAGGCGAGCTTGGTGGCCCCATAGAGGTTGATCGGGTTGCAGGCCTTGTCGGTGGACAGCGCCACCACCTGGCGCACGCGGTTGGTCAGCGAGGCCCAGACCACGTTCTCCGCCCCCATCACATTGGTGGCGATGCATTCGGAGGGATTGTACTCCGCCGCAGGCACCTGCTTGAGCGCCGCGGCGTGGATGACGATGTCGGCGCCGCGCAGGGCCAGGGTCAGGCGCGCACGGTCGCGCACGTCGCCAAGGAAGAAGCGCATGCAGGCGAGCGTCTCGCGCGGGAATCTTTCGGCCAGGTCCAGCTGCATCTCGCTCTGCTTCAGTTCGTCCCGGGAATAGACGATCAGCTTGCGCGGGGCGTGACGCTTCAGGACGGTGTCGACGAAGTGGCGGCCGAACGAACCGGTCCCGCCGGTGACCAGGATCACCTTGCCGTCGAGATCGAGTGATTTTGGCGCGAAACGGCCCAAGCGGGCCTCCTTTGCTGGCGAACCGGGCGGCCCGCCGAACATGGTTAACAAGGCGCTCGTAAAGAGACCGTCAACCGAAGCGGATCACATGCTCCCGGAATGCAAAACCGCCGAATGATCCTACTGGGCGCCCTGGCCTTCCTGCCGGGCCTCGCCATGGCGCAGGAGAAGCAGCGCAAGAAGGGCGGCGGCGAGTCCTACATCCAGATCAACACCCTGACCGGCACCATCATCCGCCCGGACGGCCGCCGGGGCGTGATGACCGTGGAGGCGGGCGTCGACGTCCCCGATCCCGCCCTGTTCGCCCGCGCTGACGCCTCCCTGCCGCGTCTGCGCGCCGCCTACACCGAGGTGATCATCACCTACGCCGCGGGCCTGCCGGCCTATGCCGCGCCCAACGCCGACTATCTGTCGCGCGAACTGCAGCGGCAGACGGACCTCGTCCTCGGCCGTCCCGGGGCGCGGCTGCTGCTGGGGACCATCCTGGTCAACTGAGCACTGATGATTTGAGGTAACAGTTGCCCCGCCGCCTGCTGTTCCGGGGAAAAACCTCGCTTGACGGTCGCCGCGGGCCTCCCTAGCGTACCCCCTGGTCCACTGATTTGAGGAAAGGAGGGCCGCCAAGATGATCATTTCGCATCACACCGCCCTCCGGCGCGTAGCCGCGTCATGCGTGCTCGCCGCCCCCCTCGCCGACCGGTTCTTCTGACCTAGAAGACTTCCACGGTCGGCGCCTCTCCAGGCCCTCCGACCCCAAGGACGTCTTCCCGTGATTCCCGCCCTCCGCCAGAGCGTCCTGCTCTCGCATCCCCCCATGCATCCTGCCGCAGGCCTGCGTTGCGCGGCGGTACGCTCCCATTCCTGCGACCGTGGACATCTCCAATGACCGCCGTATTCGACGACGACGATGACGAGGCCCGGCCACGCATCCTCTCGAACCGACAGATCCTCGGCTACATCGCCAGACACTGGCTGCGCGAACCGGTGCGTTTCACGGCGATCGTCACCCTGATCGTCACCAGCGCCCTGTGCGACCTCACCATCCCCTGGGCCACGCGCGGCCTGATGGACGCGGTCGCGGCGCCGCACCACGTCACAGCCAACGCCTGGCGCGCGTGGGCGATGCTCTCCGGCCTCTACCTGACGTTCTACATGGTCCGCTCGAGCACCTTCCGGATCATGAACGGCTTCTACAGCCGGATCATGGCCCGCATGGTCAACGAGGGCTTCCGGCGCGTGCAGTCATTCTCCACCGACTGGCACGCCTCCAACTTCGCCGGCGCCACCGTGCGCCGCGTCTCACGGGCCATGTGGGGCTACGACAGCGCCTCCGACGCGCTGCTGCTGATGCTGGCGCCGACCCTGATCGTCATGAGCGGACTGGCTGTCTCCATGGGATTGCGCTGGCCCATCGCCGGCGTGTTCGTGGCGGTGCTGGTCGTCGCCTTCGCCATCTACAACGTCGTCATGTCGGTGCGCTTCATCCGGCCGGCGAACCTGCTGTCCAACGCGCTGGACTCCCGCATCGGCGCCGCCCTGGCCGACGCCATCGGCGCCAATCCGGTGGTCAAGGGCTTCGGCGCCGAGTCGCGGGAGGAAGCGCGGTTCAACCGCACGGTGACCGCCTGGCGCGTGGCGGTGAACCGCACCTGGGACCGTTTCAACACCACCGGCATCGGCCAGAACGTCTTCGTATTCGTGCTGCAGGCTGGCCTCACCGGCCTGCTGGTCAGCGCCTGGAGCCGGGGCAAGGCGACTCCGGGGGACGTGGCCTTCGCCATCACCTCGTTCATCGTCATGGCCGGCTACATGCGCAACTTCAGCGAGATCACCCGCATGCTGCAGAAGGGCCTCGACGACACCATGGACGTGGCCGCCTACATGCGCACCGCACCGCAGCTGGCCGACCGTCCCGACGCCCAGCCGTTCCGCGGCGAACTGGGCGAGGTGGTGTTCGACCGGGTGACCTTCGGTTACGAGAACCAGGCGGGCGCCCTCTACCGCGACTTCAGCCTGACCATCGCACCGGGCGAGCGCGTGGCGCTGGTGGGACCCACCGGTTCGGGCAAGTCCACCTTCGTGAAGCTGGTCCAGCGGCTCTACGACCTGCAGCGCGGGCGGATCCTGATCGACGGCCAGGACATCGCTCACGTGCGCCAGGGCGAGTTGCGGCGGTCCATCGCCGTGGTGCCGCAGGACCCGGCCCTGTTCCACCGGTCCATCGGCGAGAACATCGCCTACGCCCGGCCGGGCGCGACGACGGACGAGCTGGAGCTGGCCGCGCGCCGCGCCCGGGCGCACGAGTTCATCGCCCGGCTGCCCAACGGCTACGCCACGCCGGTGGGTGAGCGGGGCGTGAAGCTCTCCGGCGGCGAGCGTCAGCGCGTGGCGATCGCCAGGGCCTTCCTCGCCGACGCGCCGATCCTGGTGCTGGACGAGGCTACCTCGTCGCTGGACGTGGAGACCGAGCGGCAGGTGCAGGCGGCCATGGAGGAGCTGATGGCGGGCCGCACGACCATCGTCATCGCCCACCGGCTGTCGACCATCCGCGGCGCCGACCGGATCCTGGTGTTCGACGGCGGCCGCATCGTCGAGGAGGGCCGTCACGGCGACCTAGTGCGACGCGGCGGCGCCTACGCCCGACTGCACGCGGTGACGGAGGGGACCGTGCTGGCGGTGTAGGCGGCCAGCCCAGCCAGGGCTCGTCGCCTCTACTTGGCGGCGTCGTCCATGATCTTGGCCAGGCGGACGTCGAGCTCCGTCACCCCGCCCGCGTCGTGGGTGGCCAGCAGCACCTCGACGCGGGAATAGACGTTGAACCACTCCGGATGGTGGTCGAGCTTTTCGGCCGCCAGGGCGACGCGGGTCATCCAGCCGAAGGCGCCGCCGAAGTCGTCGAACTTGAAGGTCTTGACGATGGCGTCGCGGCCCTCCGCCGCCTTCCAGCCGGGCAGATCGCGCAGCGCCTGTGTGGCGCCGATCTTCGGCGGCCGGGTCATGCGGCCGCCGTCGCAGCTTCGGGGAAGGTCAGGCCCGTCAGCCGCGCCAGGTCGTCCAGCGCCTGGGCCTCGCTCACCACCTTGATCGCCTGCATGCCGAGCCCCGCCGCCGGCTTGCAGTTCACGCCCAGGTCGTCGAGGTAGATGCAGGCGGCCGGTTCGACCTCCAGCAGCTCGCACATCATCAGGTAGATCTTCGGGTCGGGCTTGCGCACGCCGGCCTTGGAGCTTTCGATGATCGCGTCGAACAGCCGCATGATGCCGGCGCTCGTGGACGCCGCCTCCGGGGTCGCGGCCATGCTCGCCCCGTGGCCCTGCACCATGTTGTTGGTGATGCAGCCCACCTTGAAGTGGCGCTTGCAGTGTTTCAGGGCCTCGACCATGCGCGGCCGCACGTCGCCGGACAGCAGCGGCAGCACGTCGGCGCCGCGCACCGGATGCCCGAGGTCCGTGGACTCCTGCAGGAACTTCAGGTCGAAGCCCGACCGGTCGACCTGCGCCCGCTCGAACAGCGCCCAGGCGTTGTGGTCGGGGTTGGTAGCGTTGACCGTGCGGATCAGGTCTCTGGGCAGGCCATGCTGGGCCTCGTAGCGGTTGAACGCCTCGAACGGCGAGGTGGTGAACACACCGCCGAAGTCCCACAACACCGCCTCAATCGCCACGCCGGCTTCCTCTCCGTTTGCGGCGCGAAGCTAGAGACAGGGCCCGTTCCGCGCAAGTATCAGGGGTCATGGCCGATCCCGACGTCCCGATCCGACATGCGCCCTATGCGGAGGGGCCGGCCGACTTCGCCATCGGCCTTCGCCCGATCGCGCCCGAGGCCTGGCTCGAAGGCGGCGAGGCGGACCCGGCGGCGCGCAAGGATGCTTTGTTCGCCGCCCATCCGAAGCTTGTCTGGGCGCAGACCGAGGGATCGGGGCCAGGCCAGGCGGAGATCGCGGCATTGGTCGAGGCGGCTGGCGTGCCGCTCGCGCCGTCGTCGCTGCCGCCGTTGCTGGCCGCCGCGCGCGCCGTGCCGGACGACCTGTGCCTGATGGAAAAGCGCCAGGGCGACTGGCGGCTCACGGCGCTCAGCCTGTGTTCAGGCACCTTTTTCACCGCCGAGCAGGCCATCGGCAAGAGCCTGGCGGAGCTGCACGCTCCCGTGCCGGGCTATGGCGAGCGGCTGTTGCCGCGCGTCGAGCGCATCTTCGACGCCCTGGGAGCGGAGGCGATCCTGGAGCGGCGCAACTGGACCGTGGTCAACACCGACGCCCTGTTCGCCCCCGACCCCGCGCCGATGCGCGCCCGGATCGGCGGCCTGTCGCCCGAGACGGCGGGCGAGGCGCTGTTCGTGCGCGTGGAGCGACAGACCCTGCGGCGGCTGCCGGCGACCGGCGGCGCGCTGTTCACCATTCGCGTGTGGCGCTATCCCCTCGCCGCCCTGCGCGCGGCGCCGGAGCGGCTCGCCGCCTTCGCGCGAGCCTGGCGCCAGGCCAGCCAGCCGTTCCGCGCCTACAAGAAACTCGGCCTCTACGATGACCTGGTGGAGGGGTTTCTTCGCGCATCGGGCGAATAGGCGGGCGCGGCGCCAGGGCGCGTGGTTCAATGACCTTGGCGTTGTCCGAGCGTTTTCTGGGAAGTGTGCACATGCGTCTGCCTCACATCGCGCCGCTCCTGGCCGGCGGGCTGATTCTGGGCTGGGCCGGCTGCGGGCAGGCCGCGACGAACGCCAGCCCGCCGCCGGCGGCGCCGATCTTTTATTGTCCGGGGGGCGCGAAGCCCGTGCATCCAGTCTGTCCGGCGACGCGCGCGACCCGCGCCGGCGCCCATCACGCCCGGCGCAGGGCGCGCGGACACGAAGGCTGGCGCGAGGCCGAGGAGCGCCATGAGCACGATGTGAGCGCCAGCCAGGCCTTCATCTACCGCTACGAGCGGGCCGAGCATGGCCTGGACCCGCGCGCGGCCGACATGGCCTGGGAACACCCAAACGGTTTCTGGCCGCATCGCGACGGCGACGACGGAGCGGACCACCACCGCGCCGACCATGCGGACCGCGACGACGCGCGCGCAGATGGGGCGCATGACCGCGACGGCGACGGCGACCGCGATCGGGAGCGGGCGGAGGGCGAAGAGCATCACCACGGCCATGGGGATCGCCACGACGGCGACGGCGAGGCCTGGGCACAGGGCGACGATGGCGACCATGATCGCGATGGCTCGCGCCACTATGGCTACGAGCGTCGCGGCCGCACGGACGGCGCGGCGTACGGCTACAGCTACGAGCGCAGCGAGCACCGCGGATCCAGCGGCTGGGTCGTGGACGAAGAAAACGGCCGCCCCTACGTTTCGCGCTGGGACGATGAGGACCGCGGCGAGGACCACCACGGGCGGCGCGCACACCTCGGGGCCTACGACGCCATCGGCGAGGACTATCCCTACGCCGGCCGCGACACCCGCGGCTATCTGGTGTGGCCCGGCAAGACCGACCAGTAGCCGGCCGCCATCAGGCGCCGCCGCAGCTGTGCTCTGAATCCGGCAGGCTCCAGCCCTTCAGGGTGCGCAGGTTGGCCACCGCGTAGACCTTGCCGCGCGCGTCGTCCTCCGGGCAGTTGCGCGGGATCGACACCAGGCACTGGATGAGCGGATCGCCCGGGCGGGACTGCTCGATGGCCGTGACCACGTCGTACGACACCTGGTAGCCGGTGTTGGCTTCCTCGGCGACGCTGCCGCTGCCCGGAGTGTCCTCCAGGCGCGTCTCCACCGCCTTCAGCACGGTCCGCGCGCAGGCGCCCTCGCGCACGGGCAGGGCGGTCGGCATGGGGCCGGCCTGCAGGGCGGCCAGCCGCGCGCTGATGAACCTGCGCAGGCACGACCGGTCGCCGCCGCAGCCCTGGTTGCGCGCCACCAGCCAGGCCCGCTGCTCCTGGCGCACGCCGGCGCCCCGCGCCAGGCTGCGGCCGTAGGCGGCGGCCATGCTGGAATCCAGCGCCGACAGCGCCGGATCCGCGCAGATCGCCCGGTCGGTGCGGGTGGCGGCCTGGGCGCAGTTGAACGAGGCGGCGTGGGAGACGCCCGCCAGCTTCGGCCCGGCGCCGGCCAGCACCGCGATCGCGGCCGCCAGGGCCGCAGTTGCAGCAGCGCGTCTCATGGCCTCGCCTCCCCGAGCTCCCATTGTCGCGGCGGATGGTAGACCCGCGACGGCGAAGCTCCCAAACGCGAAAACGGCGGACGCCCGAAGGGGCGCCCGCCGACTCGCCGCCGGGGGAGGGTTGGCTTGCAGACCTAGCGGAACAGGGTGAGCAGGGCCGACGTCGCGGAATTGGCGATGGACAGGGCCTGGACGCCCAGCTGCTGCTTGGTCTGCAGGGCCTGCAAGGTGGCGCTGGCCCTGGCCAGGTCGGCGTTGACCAGGTTGCCTACGCCGGTGGTCAAGGTGTCCTGCAGGTTGTCGACGAAGGTCAGGTGCGTATCCAGCGCCTTGCTGGCGGTGCCGAGCGCGGCCAGGGCGTTGTTGGTGTTGATGATCGAGGCGTTCACCTTGACCAGGGCCGCGCTCGCCAGGGTCGCGGTGCCGATGGTGGTCGTCGCCGCGACCGTGATGATGTTCTTGCCCAGTACGAGGGTCTGGGCGCCGATCGTGATGGTCGCCGTGCCCGCGGAGTTGGCCAGCAACTGGACGTTCTTCAGCGAGCCGTCCAACAGGTTGGCGCCGTTGAAGGCGGCGTTGTTGATCGTCGAGGTGATCTGGCCGAGCAGGGCCTGGAACTGGGTGTTGAGGGCCGAGCGGCTGGTCGGGTCGAGCGAGGTGTCAGACGCCGACAGCGCCGTGGCCTTCAGCTGGTTGAGCAGGTCGGACACCGTCGAGCCTGCGGAGCTGGCGACGTCGGCCACCGACTGGCCGCGCTGCAGGGACTGCTTGACCGCGTCCAGCGCCAGCACCTCGGAGCGTTCGTTCTGGGCGATGGCCCATACGGCGCCGTTATCCTTGGCGGTCGCCACGTGCAGGCCGGTCGAGATTTCCTGCTGGGTCTGCTGAAGCTGGTTGGCGGTGGCGTTCAGGTTCTGCAGGGCGATCAGTGCGCCGGGGTTGGTGTTGACGCTAAAGGCCATGGTGGCGGCTTCCCTTATCGAAGATGCCCGGGTTCCACGCCCTGGACATCGGCGGCGTAATGCTTGCCGTTTGAAGAGCAACCCGGGGGCCAGACCGCCGCGCGTGGTTAACGCGCTGAATTTTAACCATAAAGGAAAATGTAGGTAACGCCCCGTGGGCGGCAGAAATGGGCCGGCGGGCAAGAATTGCTGGGCTGGACCTGGGAAAGTCTTGCTGGGGCCGCGCGGGGCCGGGCGGCCAAAGAATGTGACCGCTCAGGCGCCGGCTGGTGCTATGGTAGGCGTCTCAGATCGCGCCGTGATCCCGCGGCGCGCGTCCCCTGGGAGCTGACCGTGGCCACGAAACGCGCTGAACCGAAGAGCACCGTACCGGTGAGGCTGGGGGCCGCCGACTTCCGCAAGGCCATCGACGAAGCCGAGCGCGCCGGGGTCCAGAAGGACCGCATGGTGTTGAGGCTGACCCTGCGCGACGAGGCGGTGCTCAAGCGCGACCCCAAGGTGGGGGTCGACGAGATCGACTTCGCCAACGGCGAGATGCGCTTCCACGGGGTGAAGGTGGCGCACAGCGGCCTGGAGGCCAGCGCGCTGCGCGTCGAGGCGGACTAGCCTAGCGCCCGCCCCCGAAGAAGCCGGCTTCGCCGCGCACCGAGACCTGCGCCGGGCGTCCGGCCTGGTTGGCGGCCCGCGCGCGGCGCGAGGCCGAGGCCATGACTTCTTCCTTGGAGGTGGAGGCGTCCAGCAGCGCGCCCTCGTGCTCCACCGCCCAGCCGCCCTGGTGGGTCGTGACGGTGTAGACTTCTCTGGTGGGGGTCTTCTGGGACATGATGCGCCTTTCGATCAACTGCGGCGCCTGGGCCATTCTGGCGGGCGCCTGGAACCAAGAGGGGCGGACCGGGCTGAACCGATCCGCCCCCCGGCGTGGATAGGGCCTAGGTCAAAGTCCCAGGGCCCTAGATCGCCTGAAGCTGGCCCGCGGACGTCTTGCCGCTGCGGCGGTCCTGCTCGAGCTCGTAGGAGACCTTCTGGCCTTCCTGGAGCCCGTTCAGACCCGCGCGCTCAACGGCGGAGATATGAACGAAAACGTCATTGCCGCCTTGATCGGGCTGGATGAATCCAAAGCCCTTTTGGCCGTTAAACCACTTCACGGTGCCGGTAGCCATAGTTTGTATTTCCTGGACAGAGCGTTGCCTGCTGATCGACGAGCAGCAGCATCTGAATTTCGAGAAGATCAGGATAGCAAGTCCGGAGCTCCATCCAGGGATTGAGCAGAGGAGAGCGACCGAACCCAAGTCGATATTAGACGGGTTGATCTCTTATATACAGACGGCCGGTTTTGCAAGATTCTTCGACTTGGCGGGGCGGCGGGCGGCGGCGAGCCTCCAGGAGGAGGCGGCAGATCGAATCCTTCTCCCCAGCCAGCGGAGAAGGAACTCTCCCTACGCGTAGGACCGCAGGCGGCGGACGTCGAGGATGCTTACGCCGGCGACGCCCCACTCCAGCAGGCCGGCCTGGCGCAGCGTCTGGACGATGCGGTTGACCGCCACCGGCGTCAGCCCGATCGCGTGGGCCAGCGAGACCTGGGAGATCGGGATCTTCGGCCGCACGATGCTGTTGGCGGCGTTCTCGGACAGGGTCTCGACCCGTTCTCCGAGGTCGCTGAGCACCTGGCAGACCTTGGACGCCCCCGACTTGGCGCTGAGCGCCATGCGCATGTTGCGCGTGCGGGCGAGCGTCGTCTTGAGGGCGGCGAAGCAGACCTCCCGGACGCGCTGGTCGCGCTCCATCAGCGCCTGAAGCTGCACCCGCTCGATGCGCAGGGCCACAAGGTCGGTCAGCGCCGTGACCGTCAGCGCCGCATGCGGCCCGTCGTCGGCCAGGCCGACGAAATCGCCCGCGGTCAGGAAATCCATGAGCACCCGATCGCCGCGCAGGGTGAGGCACTCGGCGCTGGCCCATCCGGTGAGCTGCAGGAACACGCTCGGGTTGCGCGCGCCCTCGACCACCAGGTGCTTGCCCTTGGCGACGAAAAAGCGCTCCGCGGCGTAATCTTCCAACAGCGTTGAGGACAATACCCTGCGCACCGCGCTCGGCCACACAAGGCTGTCACGCACAAACGGACGCGCTTCTCTCGGAGACCGGGTCTCCATCAATTAAACCCCCACTAACACCATAGATAAAGCACGGTGACAGTGACGAGTCTATGTCACTCGCGCTCAGGGGGATTTGCGGAGCGGTAAAGTAATCGGGAGGCTCACCGCGAAGGTATAGGCCGGCGACTGGTCGGTCAGTCCCATGCCCGCATTCACAACCAGCGCGACATTGTTGGTCAGGCCGAACGAAGCGCCCATTCCGAACCGCGCATCGTTGATCGTGGTGCCCAGCACCTTGCTGAATGGACTGGCGTAGTTCGCGCGCTGCCGCGTGTAGCCGGTGAAGAAGTCGTTGAACGAGAAGTTGATCGATGCGCGCTCGTTGACGGCGAAGTTCACGCCGAGGTTCGCATTGTAGACCGAGCCGGCCTGGATGATGCCGTTGTTTCTAGGCGTGATCATCGGCAACGGATTGCCATTCAAATCATGGCCGGGATTGGGATTGAACAGCGTGGTCACATAGTGCCGCGACGCCAGCGGCATGCCGTAGCTGCCACCGGCGAAGAGCACCAGGGGGTCCGAGCGCCAGACGAGGGTGAACCCCGGCGTGACGCTGAAATAGCCCGAGCCCGTGGGCGCGCGCGTCAGCTGGGTCTCCGCGCCTTGTCCATTTGGCGGGATTGCTTCGGGGATCGCGAAGACGCTCTCGCCGGTGGGGATGATCAGCTGGGTGCGCAGGACCACGGCCGGACGCCAGCCATTCGCCACGAACGGCTGCCAGTAGAAGGTGGTCGAGATGTCGCCGATGTGGCTGCCCTGGGTGTTCACCTCCGAAATGTTGCCGGTGCCGATGCCCTTGGTCTGGCGCACGAAGGAGAAGGTCCAGGGCACCCGCACGTCGACCTGGGTGCGGTGCGGCATCCCCAGGCGGAACGTGACGTTGGTGTTGAGAGCATCCTGCGAGAGGTCGTCGACCCGGATGAGGCCGATGTTGATGGCGTTGAAGACGGTGTAGCCGAAGATGTTGACCCGCGGGTTCGACACATGGGTGTCGTCCATCGACGGCTCGACCTGCAGCGTCCAGCGCGGCAGCAGCACGCCGCCGGCGTCCACCAGCAGCTGGTCGGCCTGGCGCTCCGACTTCGGCCGCTCGGCGCTCACGCCGCCCGCGGCCGAGGACGACGACGAGCCCTGCGCAGCGCCCGGCGCATTGGCGACCAGCTCGACGTCGGGGATCGGGCCGGAGCGAGGCGTCTGCGCGGCGGTGTCCAGCAGGCCCGCGCGGCGCAGGATATCCTGCTGGGCCTGCAGCTCCATGCGCAGCTGCTCGAGCTCGTTCTGCTGGGTGTCGATCTCTTGCTTCTGCGCCTGGGTCTGCGCACGCAGACTGGCCAGTTCGCTCTCGACGCCGCTGTCGGCGGCCGGCGCCGCGAGAGCGACCGCCGGCGTCGCCAGGGCGGTCACCAGAAAGGCGGCGCCAGCCAGCGCCGCCATCGAACCTGGGCCGAAGGCGCGCTTCGCCGCGGCCGGCCGAACATCCATCATACGCACCCCCTCGAGAACGACTGCAGCCGACCGTTACGGCTCTAGAAGAGGCCAGCCGCGTTGGTGGGTGACTGCGGCTGGACGATGACGTTTATGATGATGTTATTATTAATAACGTTGAAATTCCCATTCACGTTTGTCAGCTGGAAGATGCCGTTGGCGCCGGCGAAGTTGCCGAACGCGCCGATCACCTGGATCGAATTGGGAGTCGTGGTCACCGTGATGCCCGGCGGCAGGGTCGGGGGCACCTGCTGGGTGATCGTACCGTTCAGGAAGATGCCGAACGCCACGCCGTCGAAGCCGCCGCGCGCCTCGCCCATCTCCTTGTTGTCCATGGGCTTGAATGCGGAAGGATCCTCGAACGCGGCGGCCATGGGATCGGCCGCGGCGTCGGACGTCTGGGCGTCCGAACCGGTGCTGTCGGCCACGGCGTTGTCCGCCGAGGCGTCGTCGGAGGCCGACGCGCCCGCTGCGCCGTCAGTGGTGGCCGCGTCGGTCGCGGCGAAGTCGCTCGCCGTCGGATCGGAGAGCGCGGGCGGGGCGGCGAGCTCCGGCGGATCGGTGAGCGAGGCCGCCCGGGCCAGGCTGGGCGCCGCCGCCCAAAGACCGACCATGACAGCCAGAACCGAGAGCAGGCCGACGTGATGGCGGCGTCCTCTCGCTAGACTCTTCGTGTCGGAAAACATGTAAGCCTCCCTCATCACCCCACCTCAATAGAAGTCGCCGGCCACATAGGTGCCGCCTTGGGGGTATGACCTGGTTAAGTACAACTGCGCGGCGCGCGCATCGTAGTTGTGCGTGCCGCCCGGCGTTTCCATGAACGCCACATTGGTTTTCTTGCCTGGCGCCACGGCGACCAGGATCACCTTGTTCCAGTGGCCGGCGAATGCCGTCAGGTCTTCGACGCGGTTGCCGAACACCGGATCGGCGATGGACACCTCGTTGCCGCGCACGTGGCGGATCACCACGAAGTGGTTGTAGCCGCGGGTGTTGATCAGGGCGATCACCGGCGCCTTGAGCTTGCGCAGTTCGGCGGCGTCGCCGGTCTTGAAGCCGCCGGCGATCAGGCCGCGGCTCTCGGCGTAGTGCTTCAGTTCCAGCATCGAGAAGCCGTCCTCGCCGATCTTCTGCGCGTCCTCCGGGCTCACGCCCTGCAGCATCCCGGTGATCACCGTCTGCTCGTCGGCCGGCAGGCCGAAATAGCCTTGCAGCAGCGTCGCCAGCGCGGCGGCGCCGCAGCTGAGGTCGAAACTCTGGCGCACGACGCCGATGAAGCGGCGCTCGGCGTAGGACACCGCGTGCGTCTGCAGCTGATCGAAGCCGGGCTCGGTCGTAATCATCGGCGGCAGGCTGACGATCGCCGGCGTATGCACCGGCGCGCGCCGCTCGGCCGGCTTGACAACGGCGGCGGGCTTGGCCGGGGCTTTCGCCGCGCCGGCCGGATCCGCATGCGCGCCGGCGGCGCACAGGGCCAGCGCGCAGGCCGCGGCCAGCAGGCTCGCGATGGGGCGGGGCGGGGTCATCCGCCGACTCCCATGGCGATCGCCACCACATTGTTCACCGTATTGGCGTCGCCGACGATCTGCTGGACCTGGGCGATTCCGCTGAAACTGTTGAAGGACCCGGAAACCGTGTTGCATCCGGCCGCGGGGCAGTCGGCGGCGGACATGGGGCCGGCGCCCACCGTGGGGACGCTCACGGTCTTCAGCTCCACATCGGTCAGGGCCGGCGAGAAGGTGGCGCCGGCGGCGAAGGCGATCGCCACGATGTTCAGCTGGATGTTGGACTCGCCGGTGGTCTGGTTGACCTGGGCGATGCCCTCGAAACCGTTGAAGCTGTTGGTGATGCCGTTGGCCTGGGTGGTCTGAGTCACGACGCCGACCAGGGATTTCTGCTTCTCGCTGGCGATCACCCGGGCGAGCGCGGCGGAGTTGTCGCCGCTGGTCACCGCGATGGAGACCGCATTGCCCTGGTTGTTGTTGTCGCCGGCATTCTGGTTCACCCCGAGGATGCCCTCGGTGCCGTTGGCCGACGTGTCGAAGCTGTTGGAGACCTCCGGCGGGGCCGGATCGGCCCAGACCGGCGCGGCGGAGAGCAGCGCGATCGCCGCGGCCGCGAAGGCCGTCCGGCGAAGGGGCTCAATGTGTCGACCGCGGGACATGCTGGGCTCGGCTGAAATGTGGGGTCTGCTGAGGGCGCTCGGCGCCCGCCTCGGGGAAGAACCCGAAACGGACGCCTCGCGAAGTCAAAACACAGAAGTCTTTACAAGCTATGTGGCGGCTTCTTACGGAAGCGCCACGAAGCTGGAGATGGCCGCGACGCTCACAACCGTTGCCTGGTTGTTGTTGTCGCCAGTCGCCTGGTTGACCATCACGATGCCGGAGTTGTTGTTCACCGCGTGGAGGATGACGTCCTCCTTCACAGTGTTGACATCAACGACCTTGTTACCCTTGTTGACCTGGTGCAGACCGGCGTCCGACAGCGCGGTGAACGTGTTGTCGCCAATAGCAGCGGCCAGCGCATTGTGCTGTTCGTTGTTATTGCCGGCGTTCTGGTTGCCCATGAACACGCCCGTGTTGCTGTTGAACGAGTCACTGATCGTGGCCTCGATCTGCGGCAGGAAATATCCGGTTTCCGGCGTCGCGTTAGTGGTGCCGAAATTGGGATCCTTGACCAACTGCAGGTTCGGGTTCGCCACGGGGCTACCGTTGGCTGCCTTAACCGTCGGAGCCCCGTCCTCGATGTTGGTCGAGGAGTTGAACTCGCTCAGCTGCTCCACATACGCCTCCGCCTTGGCGAGGGTGCCGCCGTTCGAGCTCGTGTCCGTAGCGTCGAACACGAACGCGGCCGCGATAACGTTGCCTTGGTTGGAGTTGTTGCCGACGTCCTGGTTCACTTGACCGATGCCGGTGTTGTGCTCGACGCTGTCGACGATAGTCGCCGTCCGGTGGATGTCGAAGTTGTTCCCATCGCCCAAGAACGCCGGAATGGTGACGCCGTTGTTGGTGACGGAGGGAACGTTCGCCACGCCGACCGTGTCGCCTTCCACCGTCGAGTTGACCAGGGCCAGGGCCGAGGCCATCCCGTCGAGGGGCTTCACGTCGGTCACAGTGACCGTTTCGGTCTTGTTGATCGTGGTGAACTCGGTGATCACCGTCGTCTTGGTGTTGTTCACCGTCCACTTGGTGGTGGCGTCAGCGTGAGCCACCCCACCGAGAGCCGCGGTCAGAGCGATGCTCGCAGCGGCTGATAGAAGAAGTTTTTTCATCGTCATTGTCCTCTAAACGATGCTGCGATCAGAAGCCGGGCAGGTTGTTGCCGACCGCCGCGACGGACACGATGTTCGCCTGGTTGCCGTTGTTGCCCACCGACTGGTTGACCCCGAACACGCCCGTGTCGAAGCTGAGCGAACCCGTGATCAGAGCAGCCTTGTTGATGCCGATCTGCTTGATGGTCGGATCCGTTTCTGGCGTCGCGCCTTCACCGACGGTGTTGTCGAAGTTGTACTGACCGAGGTCGGATTCAGCGATCGCGGTTCCGGACGGACGCTCGGAGAACGCCAGGGCCAGCTCGTTGAGCTGGTTGTCGTTATTGCCGGTGGCCTGGTTGATATAGACCAGACCGGTGTCCCGATCGCCGGAGTTGGTGATCGTGGCGTCGCGGAAAACGAGGTCCACCGCCTGCACGTCGTTGCCGCGGTTGGCGCCGCTTTCGCCGGCGTTCGGATCGAGGCCGTTCACCTGGGTCGCTTCCGCTTGCGCGTGGGCGAAGCCCTGGCCGGTGGCCGGCGTGCCTTGCGTTCCGGTCGTCGTGGCCGTCGTGCTGTGGTTGCCGGTGTAGGTATCGACGGCCGCGGACACCAGGGTGCCTTGGTTGTTGTCGTTACCGCCCGCCTGGTTGATCGAGGTCAGGCCGGTGTTGTGGTTCGACGCCGAATCGATGACATCCAGCTTTTCAGCGCAGTTGCTGCAGTCATGGTTGTCCTGGTTCGTCTGGTTCGCCGTCGCCGAGGCCTCGGCGGCGTCGTCGGCAACCGTGGTGACCGTCTGGCTGATCGTGACCGTGACGGGAATGTTGATGTTCTCGTTGGTCGTGATCGTCTTGGTGAGCGTCACCGTGGAATGCAGCCACGCCTCTGTACTCTCTTCCGTAATTTGTGCCTGGGCGTAGCCAGCGGCTCCCATGAGGAGCGCCGCCACACCGCAAGACAGTAGGAGCTTTTTCATTGCCCTCTCCAGCTTGATGAACACAGCGCATGGTGTCGCTGCCATGGACAGGTTTGAGCCCATTGGCGCGTTAAGGAATTATACACGATTAAGAGTTGTTAAGATTCTGGCCCGTCAAGAGGCCATAAAACCGCCAAATCGTGCGCATTCAGCCGTAGCTTCACCGCAATCGAGGGCAGGTATGGTGAATGCCGACCTTGTGAACTCAGGAAGTGGGCAAGCAATAATTTTCCAAAGTGGGAGTATTTCGATTCGCCTGACAGGCGAATTCTATGTCTTGACTAAGAAAGTTGACCGCGTTTGTGAAACTCTCATACGATTTCGACACGATCCCACGCGCTGCCTTATGCCATGACAGGCTGACATTTCGATGACGTTGTGCGAGGTGGGGCGCGGTTCCGCGACGAGCCTCGATCGCCGCCCCGCGCGTCCGGTCAGGCCGCAGAGCCGACGCAGTATGACTGTCCCCCCGGAGCATCGCCCATGACCGAATTTCCTTGGATCTCCGCGGCCGCCGCCGTCTGCCTGGCGGCCGCGCCCGGGTGGGCCGTTGCGCAGTCCGCCCACAACTACGTGGCGATCGCCACCACCACACTGCCCGAGCCGGGCGACCCGATGGCGGTGGTGTTCGCCGACCTCGGCTCCCTCGATCGGGCCCCCGGCGCCTCGACGATGGATGTGCTGTTCGCCCTCGGCCAGCCCCAGGCGATTCACGGCCAGCCCACCGCCTATGTGGTGTTCCACTACGAGATCGGCTGCATCGGCAAACTTGCGCGGATTCCGGGCTACGAGGTGATCGGCCCGGACGGCTCCAGCCATCCGCAGCAGTCGACGGATCCGGCGCATGCCGCGGCGACCTCGGGGCCCGAGGCGGCGGTGCTCGCGGCCGCCTGCGCCTCGCCGCCCGCCGCGCGCAAGGGCTATGGGTCCATCGCCGAGGTGACCACCCACGCGAAGGACCTGTGGCTCGCCGAGCATGAACACGACGACATCGCCGCACACAGCTTCCAGCTCACCGGCCGGGCCAACGGCTCCAAGCTGGGCGCCTTCGACGTCTATGTGGACAAGGCGAGCATCGAGAAGTCGGGGGACAACGCCACGGCCGAGACGGTGCAGGTGTTCCAGCGCCCGCTGGACGCGTCGGTGCAGGCCGGCGGCTATTTGATCAGCCGCGTCAGCTTTGCCTGTTCCGCAAAGCAGAAGACCGTCGAGTTCAATGTGCTCTACCAGGTCGACGGCACGCCCATCGAGCAGAGCCTGGTTCAGGCCGGGCCGCTGCCCGTGCATCCCGGAACCATCGACGAGAAGATGCTCGGCCTGGTCTGCAACGGCGCGGACCCCGGCTATCTGTTCACGCCGAAGGTCACCCTCGACGCCGCCCTGACCCAGGCCTGGAGCGCGCTCGCGTCGAAGGCGCGCCAGTAGGCCGGGTGCGACCATGCCGCGACGAAGGGGCGCAGGCCGAACGTCAGAATACGGGGGAAAACGTGTGGATTATGCCAACTAATTGAAGCATGACGCCGCGAAGTCGTGCCAGATGCCTCCTGGGCGTTCAGAACGATGAGACAAGCCCCTAGGGGCTCTGCGCGGGGGGTCGGCCTTTGAGTCGATGGACTCTTTCGGCGGTGGCGGCTGGCGTGTCGGCCTCGGTGGCTGCGCTGCTGTGGACCTGGCGCAGGCGCAGCCTGGCGCGGAACTTCTCTCAGCTGGCGCGGGACTATCGCGACGCGACCCTGCGCGCGCTGGAGGCGGCGCGCGTGGAGACAGACCCCACCGGCGGCTTCGCGCAGATCGCCCCCTGGACGCACCTCGACGCCAAGGTGGACGCGCTGAACACCGGCGACCGGGCGCGCCTGGACGCCATGGTGGCCAGGCTAGGCCCGCTCCCCGCCGACGCGCGCGACCAACTGCTGCAGCACCTGGACGCCATGAGCATGCCAGAGGCCCCGCAGTTCGAGCCCGCCGACGTCAGACACGCCGAGGGCGAACTGCGCCTGAACTGATCTCCGGCCAGGCCCCCACGTTGTCATCCCGAAAACGGCGAAGCCGTTATCCGGGACCTCCCCCCGAAATGAGCTCGATCCTGCTGGAGGTCCCGGACAAGCGCTGCGCGCTTTTCGGGATGACGAAGGGTAGGGGGAACCACGAAAAACACGAACCACACGAACGCGGGCGTTGTGTCGGCGGTGGCTGAGTGAGACGCCGGCCGGTTCGTGCTTTTCGTGTTTTTCGTGGTTCCCTTTTTCGACCTTCCAGGCGCCCTCGCCAAATCAGCGCGCAAGTGGTGACGTGGCACGCCCGGTTATCACGGCCCGCGGCGGTCTTTGACATCGTGAAGCAAGACACACGGCCGGCGCAGCAGGGGCGCGCGCCCGCGCACCTGCTTTCTCAATGCCCCCCACACCCACACCCCCACCCCCCGAAATTCCCCGCGAAAGCGGGGACCCAGGCTTTTTCGTTTTGGGCCGTTGCGGGGAAGGAGAAACGTAAAAAACCTGGGTCCCCGCTTTCGTGTTGTGTCCCGAGAGGTTGTCGAGGCACTCGGCGGGGGCTTTGTAGCCGAGGCATCGCAGTCGGGTTCGATTGTAGTCGTTGACGAAGGCGATGAGGAAGGCGTTGCGCTGCGCGTGATCGTCGAAGCGGTTGCGGCCGAGATTGGCTTTCGCTCTGGGGTGATTTTGCAGGGCCTCGGCGATGCGGCGGTTGAAGCGCTCGGCCATGCCGTTGGTCTGCGGGCGGTATGGCCGGGTGAGTTTGTGGCGCACGCCGCGGCTTTGGCAGACCTGGTCGAAGGGGTGGGCGCCGGTTCCCCGCTGGCGTTTGCGCCATCGGGCGTCGCCGAAGCGGTCGGTGAACTCCGAGCCGTTGTCGGTCAGGACCGTGTGGACGCGATGACCGAAGGCCTCGAGGAACCGCTCGAAGCAGGCGGCGATAACCGGGCCGCTGCGCTCCTGGACGATCTCCACATAGGCGAAACGGGTTGCACGCTCGATGGCCACGAAGACATAGGCGGGCCGGCCCTGCAGGCGAGGCAGGTGCTTGAGGTCGACGTGCACATAACCGAACGGCTCGGGAGCGAAGCGTTCGGCCGCCGGCTTGGGGGCTCGGGGGCGTTGCGAGACGCCCCGGCGCTTGAGGCAGCGATGCAGGGCCGAACGGGAGATCTCGGCTCTCAGGCAGCGGCGCATGACCTCCAGGGCGTCGTCGAGCGACAGCCCGAGCCGGGTGCGCAGCTCCACGGCGATCTCCTCCTCCTCCATGGAGAAGCCGGTGGCCAGGGTATGGGGCCTGGACGAGCGGTCGCCCCCATCCCGGCGCGCCTTCCAGCGCCGGATCGTGGTCTCGCAAACCCCCAGCTCCCGCGCCAGTTCGGCCACCGGCAGCGAACTCGCCTGGATGTAGGCCCGCACCTTCGGCGTCGTCGCCGCGTTGGCGTGCAACTTCACGAGCATCGGCGGCCCTCCAGCCATGCGATGCCTGACGCTACGCCGAGTCGCTCAAGCCAACCTCTCGGGACACAACACTTTCGCGGGGAATTTCGGACTGGGGGTGTGGGGCGCTGGCGTCCGCCGCCACCTGTTCCGCACCTGTTATGCATCGATAACAGGCCTGTTTGGCGCCTGTTATCACCTGTTATCACCTGTTCCTGGGGATATCAGGTGCTCCTAACCCATTGAACGATCACGGCTTCCAGACCGTAACAGGTGGAAAAAACACCGAAATAACAGGTGGAACAGGTGAATAACAGGTCGGAACAGGCGGCTAGAAGCCCGTCGAGCTGAAGGTGAAGGTGTGCGTCGTCGTGGCGCCGAGGGTGTCGCTGAAGCTGCCGTTCACCCCGAAGGTGAACGGCGGCGGGTTGGTGGACATGCCGGCCGATGCGCTCAGGTTGGAGAACGGATCGGTGATGCTGGACGTCGACGAGCTGGGGTTGCCTGGGGAGAACTTCGAGGATTTCGTCTGGCCGACCTGGACGAAGGTGGTGCTGCCGAAGTCGAAGCCCAGCAGGCCCTGCCCGCCCCGGTCCGCGCCCATCTCGGTGTTGCTGAGCGGCTTGGCCGCGGCCCCGCCCAGGGCGCCCGCCAAGGGTCCGCCGTCGGGCGCGTCGGCATGCGCGGACCAGGCGATGGAGAATGCCCCGAGGGCCGCGGTGATCAGGGTGGCCTTGTGCATCCAGGACGACATGCGCGCGCTCCGCTGGCTCGGCAACCGGCAATACTCGTTAACCAAGATTACACCGCAAGACGCGACGCGCCTATCCCCAACGAGCAGGCGCGCCGCGCCGAGCTATTCGCGGTGAGAAAAGCGGCGGCCCGGGTAGCGTCCGCTCCCCGGGCCGGACCGGCTCTCAGAAGCCCATGCTGAACGAGACCCGGGCCCGCACGTCGTCGAGGCCGCTGACGTTGTAGGCCTGGGCGCGATAGTCCAGGGCGGTCGACAGGGCCATGCCGCCGTGCAGCGCCGCGCGGTAGCCTACGCCGAAGTCGGTCTCGTCGCCGTTCGGCCGCAGATCCGCGCGGGCGAAGTTGTAGACCGGGTAGCCCTGGTCGTTGACGCCGGCGGTGAGCACCTGCGCCGACCCGCCGATCACCTTCAGCGGCTTGGTGACGGAGAGGCTCAGGCGGTCGCCGTAGCGGAAGGCGTCGGCCTGGACGATGGAGGCGCCGTAGGCCCGCTCCACGATGGGCGACACCGAGGCCACGAGGCCGCTGTTCACGGCCGCGCCGCTGGTCTTGGCGAGGACGCCGTCGATCAGCAGTCCGCGGCCGCCCCCGAGGTCGTAGGACCAGGTGGCCGCCGCCGAGGCGCTGCGGTGCTCCGAGCCCAGGCCGAGCGGGCCGCCCTGGCTGTAGACCGAGCCCAGCAGGCCGTTGCGCTCGTCGAGCGAGCTGATCGTCACCCCGCCGGAAAGCCGCGCGGTGACCTTGTAGCTCATGCCGACGGTGAAGGCCGACGACTGGCGCTGGCTGTTGTTCATGGCCAGGTTCCACACGCTGGGCGTGGGCGTGCTGGTCCAGGAGGCGGCGATCCGCGCGCGCGGCGTGATGCTGGTTCCGAGGCTGGCGAACAGACCGCCCTGGGCCAGGCCCATGAGCGAGTTGGACACGCCCAGCTGGTCGGCCTGGTAGGCGTCGGCGCTGCCTTCGCCCCACATGGCGTTGGCGAACGACGCCGTGGAGGGCAGGCCGCGGCCCGCGGAGACCACCGAGCCGCCGGCCGTGGTCAGCGACAGGTAGAACGCCCCGGCTTCGCGCGGCGCGGCGCCGAGCTCGGTCAACTGCAGCCCGGGCGTGGCGCTGGCCAGGTCGTAGTGGGACAGGTCGGAGAAGGCGACCGTCAGGTGGGCGCCGTTGGCCAGGGTGCGCGTCGCGGCGTTGATCGGCGCGGCCTGGCTGGCGAGCGCCTGGGGCAGCGTCGACTGGCTGGTGATCATGCCGGACAGGTTGACCGTGAAGTTGCGCCGGTAGGCGTCGAAGGCGGTGTAGTGGCTGAGCAGGCCCTTCAGAGCCGGCATGGTCCCGAACGCGGACCCGGCCACCGTCGAGCCCGGCGGGCTCGACACTGGAACCGACGCGCCGGTGACTGTGCCGACGCTCAACGTTCCGACGGGTTGGAAGGCTTTGGCGATGTTGAGCAGTCCGTTGCCGAATGTGGAGTCGACGCCTTTTGCGCCGAGGTCGGTGGCGCTGGCGAAGAGGATGGCGGGTGCGCCGCCGTTGGTCTTGAGGATGGGCCAGGCTGCGTCGAGGAGGGCGACGGCGCCGGCGACTTCCGGCGTCGACATGGAGGTGCCCGACCAGTAGGCGTAGGCGCTGGCGCCCCAGGCGACTTCCGGGGCGATGATGCTCTCGCCGGGGGCCATCAGCCACAGGGAGGCGTAGCTG
>JBIOEG010000028.1:0-51914 GCA_044445825.1 Caulobacterales bacterium | reverse complement strand
CGCTGGCCCACCTGGCCCAGGGTCGCGCTGGACAGGCCCGAGCGCAGGGCCGCGCCTCGCGCCTGAGCCTCCGCCGCGCCCAAGGCCGAGGCCAGGTTCGGGGTGAACAGGCCGCAGCGCTGGTTGGCCGCCGACATCACCGCCCGCTCGTAGTAGCTGTCCACGGCCGCGGCGTGCGCGAAGGCGGGAAGGCCGACGACGGCGGCGGCGAGCGTAAGCGCCCGCGTTAGGGTCGATCGGCGTCGTGAGCCTGCGGCGTCGCGTTTGGGGCGCAATGGTCCTATTCCTGAGCAGTCGCCCAGCGCCGCGGTCTTGCGGCGAGGACGAACGGACGCTCCTCTATCGGCGCGCCAGACGCCACTTTCTTAGGTCCAACCCCTTTCCCGACCGTTATCGAAGGATCACCAACCGTGCTGCTCTCCACCGACATCTGGGTCGGCGCCCTGATCCGCCGGGCGGAGATCGGCGGCGCCTTCGCCGCTGTTGCCCGCAAGGGCGACGCCCGCGCCGGCGCCGTGCTGGTCAAGGCGGTCAACCGGGGCGACGGAACGGCCCGGCTCTATGTCGAGGCCACCCGCGGCGACGGCGAGCGCATCTGGATGCAGCCGGTAAAATCCACCGACGAGGCCGAACTCGACGCCTATGTCGCCCGCAGCGTGAAGATCGACCCGGACCTGTGGCTGGTGGAGATCGAAGACCGTCAGGGCCGGCACTTCCTGATTGAACCGGTGGAGGAGGCTTAAGCTCGCCCCTCCTACAAACGCCAATCGCGTGACAGCGCCGCCGCCGCAGGCTAATCGCCCCCGCATGTCCGCCAACTCCCCCGCCGCCGAAGCCGCGCGACGCCGCACCTTCGCGATCATCTCCCACCCCGACGCCGGCAAGACCACGCTGACCGAGAACCTGCTGCTGGCCGGCGGGGCGATCCGGGCGGCCGGGGCGGTGCGGGCGCGCGGCGAGCAGCGGCGCACCCGGTCCGACTGGATGAAGATCGAGCGCGAGCGCGGCATCTCGGTCTCCGCCAGCGTCATGACCTTCGACCACGCCGGCCTGATGTTCAACCTGCTGGACACCCCCGGCCACGAGGACTTCTCCGAGGACACCTACCGCACCCTCACCGCCGCCGACGCCGCCGTGATGGTGCTCGACGCGGCCAAGGGCATCGAGCCTCAGACCCTCAAGCTGTTCGAGGTCTGCCGCCTGCGCGACATCCCCATCGTCACCTTCATCAACAAGATGGACCGCGAGGCGCAGGACCCCTTCGCCCTGCTGGACGAGATCGCCGCCAAGCTGGCCCTCGACCCCGCCCCGCTCTACTGGCCGGCCGGCTCCGGCGCCCGGTTCAAGGGCGTGCTGGACCTGCGCCACGACCGCTTCACGCCGTTCTCCCGCAGCCCGGACGAGCGTGGCAAGCCCGTCGCTTTCCACTCCAACGCCATCGTCACCTACCTCGACCCGGACGAACAGGGAGAGCTCGACGAGGGAGCCAGCCTGGTGCGCGAGGCCTCGAAGCCGTTCGATCCGCAGAGCTTCCTGGAAGGCCACATGACGCCGGTGTTCTTCGGCTCGGCCCTGCGCCACTTCGGCGTGGACGAGCTGCTCGAGGGCCTGGGCGCCTACGCACCGCCGCCCAAGGCCGTGGCCGCGCGGCGCGGCGGGGAAGACACCCATGTGGCGCCCGGCGATCCGGAGGTGTCCGGCTTCGTCTTCAAGGTCCAGGCCAACATGGACCCCAACCACCGCGACCGCATCGCCTTCCTGCGCCTGACCTCGGGCCGGTTCGTCCGCGGCATGAAGCTGAAGGTGGAGAACACCGGCCGCCAGCTCAGCGTCAACGCCCCCATCCTGTTCTTCGCCTCCGACCGGGAGCTGGCGGAGGAGGCCTACGCCGGCGACGTGATCGGCATTCCCAACCACGGCATCCTGCGGGTGGGCGATAGTCTCTCCGAGACCGGGACCCTGCGCTTCGCTGGCCTGCCCAACTTCGCGCCGGAGATCCTGCGCCGGGTGCGGGTGAAGGACCCGCTGAAGGCCAAGCACCTGAAGAAGGCCCTGCAAGGCCTGGCCGAGGAAGGCGTCACCCAGCTGTTCCGCCCGACCCTCGGCGCGGACTTCATCGTGGGCGCGGTGGGCCAGCTGCAGTTCGAGGTGATGGCCGACCGCCTGGGCGGCGAATACGCCCTGGACGTGGTGTTCGAGGACGCGCCCTACGCCGAAGCCCGCTGGGTGATCGGCGCCCGGGCCGACATCGACGACTTCGCCGGCAAGCACCGCACCGCCATGGCCGTGGACATCGACGACGACCCGGTGTTCCTCGCCAAGTCCGCCTGGGAGATCGGCTACGTCACCGAACGCTTCCCGGCCCTGCGCTTCGAGCGGGCGAAGGAGCGGGCGTAACCGAGGTTGGCCAGAGTGGTGGCAAGGCCGGGAGCGCTGTAGCTGCTCCGCCGGCGACTAACGCGCGTCAGAATGGCGCGGCTCGGCGCTTTGGGCCCAGTTCGTAGTATCATGCCGCCATGGCCAGCCCCGCCTTCCTCCCCTCGGGCGCTATCGCGACCCGTCACTGGACGCCGATGCCGGACGGGCGGGTGCGCTGCGACGTCTGCCCGCGCGAGTGCATGCTGCGTGACGGCCAGCGCGGCCTGTGCTTCGTGCGCGCCGCCGAGGGGGGCGAGGTCGTGCTCGCCACCTGGGGCCGCTCGTCGGGCTTCTGCGTCGACCCCATCGAGAAGAAGCCGCTCAACCACTTCCTGCCCGGCACGCCGGTGCTGTCGTTCGGCACCGCCGGCTGCAACCTCTCCTGCCAGTTCTGCCAGAACCACGACATCTCCAAGAGCCGCGAGATCGACACCCTGGCCGACCACGCGCGTCCCGAGACCATCGCTGCGGCGGCGCTGCGGCTCGGCTGCCGCTCGGTGGCGTTCACCTACAACGACCCGGTGATCTTCTACGAATACGCCATCGACGTCGCCGAAGCCTGCCACGCGGTGGGCGTGAAGACCGTCGCCGTCACCGCCGGCTACATGAGCCCCGCCCCCCGCGCCGAGTTCTTCCGCCACATCGACGCCGCCAACGTCGACCTCAAGGCCTTCACCGAGGATTTCTATTTCAAGATCACCAAGTCGCATCTGGCCCCGGTGCTGGAGACCCTCGAATACCTCAAGCACGAGACGAAGACCTGGGTGGAGATCACCACCCTGCTGATCCCCGGAGAGAACGACTCCCCCCAGGAGATCGAGCGGCTGTCGCGCTGGGTGGCCGAGCGGCTTGGGCCGGACACCCCGCTGCACTTCACCGCCTTCCACCCCGACTTCCGCATGCTGGACAGGCCGGCGACGCCGCCCGCGACCCTGGCCATGGCCCGCCGCATCGCCCTCGAGCAGGGGGTGCGCCACGCCTATGTGGGCAACGTCCACGACGTCGGGCGGCAGTCCACCTACTGCCACCAGTGCGGCGAGTGCCTGATCGAGCGCGACTGGTACGCCCTCGGCCGCTGGGGCCTGGACGCCGACGCCCGCTGCGCCGGCTGCGGCGCGCCGCTGGCCGGCGTGTTCGAGGTGCGGCCCGGGACCTGGGGCCAGCAGCGCCTGCCGGTGCGGCTGGCGGACTTCGATGACGAGGTGGTCCGGCGGGTGCGGCCACGATGATTCAGTAGCCCTCTCCCCGCTCGCGGGATCACCTCTCCCAGAGGGAGAGGTGAGTCCCCCTATTCCCCGAAGCTCTCCGTCACGAACCTGAAGGCCTCGACGCCGTCGGACCAGTAGTCCGCGGGCAGGCCGGCCTTGAGTTTCAGCTGCCGCACGAAGGTCATCGGGTCGGGGAGCTGCTCCCACACGCTGGGCAGGAAGAGGCTCTGGCGCGCGCCGTCGCGCAGGATCAGGCCGTCGACGTCCGGCCGCAGCACACGCAGCAGTTCCGCCTCGCCGGCGCAGGCGACCCGCCGCGGCGTCGACAGGATGGAGACGTGGAAGGACAGCTGCTGCAGCTCTTCCGCCGCCAAGGGCGGAAACCGCGGGTCGCCGAAGCCTGACTGGAAGGCGTTCTCCGCCACGTCGGCGAACAGCGACCGCTGCGGGGCGATCGAGCCGCGGCAGCCCCTGAGCCGCTCGCCGACCCTCAGGGTGACGAAGGTGGCGCGCTGGGCCAGCAGCGTACGCGGCAGCTGGCCGTTGATGGTCAGCTTCGGCGGCTGGCCCCCGTCCCGCGCCGCCTGGCTCACCACCTTGCGGGCGATGTCGATGAGGGCGAGGCGGCTGCCCTCATCCAGCTGCGCCGCATGGGCGTACTCGAAGGCGAACGAGCCGTAGCCGACGACGCGGTCGCGGGCGCCCTGGGTGTCGCCGGAATTGCGGACGTCGAGGGCGGTCGCCCGCAGGTCCCGGCGCAGGGCCTGGTCCAGCAGTCCGGCGATGGCGTGGAAGCCGCATGCGCGGTCGCCCTGGCACACCTGGGCGTTCAGGCGCTCGATCCCGGCGGCGGTCTGCGCGTCCTTGGCGGCGGCCGTGTCGTAGTCGTGGAAGTGGCTGAGGTCGGAGGAGACGATGATCGCCGTCTCCGGACCGCCCCAGAGCGTGTCCAGCAGGTCCGAGACCTGGCCGGGGTTCGGCTGGCCGACCAGGATCGGCAGGATCTGTACGTCGCCCAGCGCGCGATGGATGAAAGGCAGGTGGACTTCCAGGCTGTGCTCGCCGTCGAAGGGCTCGGCGGCGAGCGAAACCCCCGGCTGGCGGGCCAGGGCGTCGCGGGCGGCGCGATCCACCGCCAGCGGACCGAGCGGCGTCGCCCAGGCGTCGGCTGGCGAGACCGCCACGCCGCGCACCGGCATGCGGTGCGTCGGGCCCAGCAGCACGACGCGCTTCACCTCGCCCTTGCGTCGGCCGAGCAGACGGTAGGCGGCGCCGGCGATGTCGCCCGAATAGATGTGGCCCGCGTGCGGCGCGATCACCGCCTTGGGCGCGAGGTCGGGCGGCGCGGCCCTGGCCAGGCTGGCGTCCACGCCGGCGGCCAGCGTTTCCGGATGGTCCGGATAGAACAGCCCGGCGACGCGGGCGGGTTGCAGGGAACGGGTCATGGTCCGGTAGAGCTGGTGATCGGGGCGAAGGTTAGCACCGATGCGCCGCCAAACCACTGTTTCGTCACCCCGGAAAGGCCGCAGGCCTTATCCGGGGCCGGACCCGCCGGTTCATGGACGATATCCAGCTGGGCGCCGGCCCGTCCGGCCCCGGGTCTACGCCCGGGGTGACGCAGCTGGGAGGCCGGACACCGGCGTCAGTCGAACGCCTCACGCATAGACCGCCTCGCGCACGCCGATGGTGAAGGCGCCGATCATGCCCTCGATGGCGGTGTTGGTGAGGATGACCACGGTGAGCTGCCTGGCCGGATCCACGAACCAGCTGGCGCCATAGACGCCGCCCCAGGACCAGGTCCCGGCGGACTGCGGCGTGCCGGCCGCCGCCGGGTCGAGCATCAGTCCGGCGCCGAGGCTGAAGCCGAAGCCCGGACCGGCCAGGGTCACCGGGATGTCGCCGATGGCGTTCCTGGCGAACAGCGCGGCGCTCTGCGGCTTCAGGATGACCCCGCCGCCGGTGCGCAGGGTCTCCAGGAAGGTCAGATAGTCGTCCGCCGTGCCGGCCATGCCCGCCCCGGCGGAGGGGAAGGAGGCGGGGTCGAGAATGCGGTCCGGGGCGTAGTTCAGCGGGCTGACCGCGAAGGGGATGCTGTGGCGCTCGCCCATCCGCACCGGGCCCTCCGGCGAGTCGGCGTAGGCGGCGGTTAGCCGGCCCAGGTCGACCACCCGGAAGTCCGTGTCCTTCATGCCGAGCGGCCCGGTGACCCTGCGCCGAACCAGGTCCGGCAGGGACTCGCCCGCTGCGGCGGCCAGGGCCGCGCCCAGGACGTCGGTGGACACCGAATAGTTCCAGGCCGTGCCCGGCTCGAAGCTGAGCGGCCAGCCCACGATCCGGCCGAGGTTGTCGGCCATGGAAACGCCCGGCACGTCGAAGCCGTTGGAGATGCCGGTGGCGTGGTAGGCGCTGTCCGGCGGCTCCATGAAGTCGTAGGTCAGGCCCGATGTGTGGGTCATCAGGTGGCGGATGGTGATCACCGGCTCGGCGCCCGCCGCGGTGCGCGGCCTGAAGTCCGGCAGGAAGCGGGTGACCGGATCGTCGAAGCCGAGCCGGCCTTCCTCCGCCATCCCCAGGGCCGCGGCCGAGACGATCGGCTTGGTCAGCGACGCGTAGCGGAAGATCGAGTCCCGCCTCACCGGCGTCCCGGCCTCCCGGTCGGCGAGCCCTGCCGCGCGGGCGTAGGCGACCTCGCCGTCGCGCGCCACCATCACCACCGCGCCGACGATCCGCTGCTCCGCCAGCGCCGTGTCGATGACGGCGTCCAGGCGCCGCTCCAGCGCCGAATCCTGAGTCATGAGTTTCCGTCCCGTCTATTGGCGGGCCTCGCGTGCGGCCCGCACCGTCCTTTCACACAGGAGGGCGCCCGGTGGGAACAGTCCAAACCGCTCATGCGGCGGGTTCGCCAGCTCGGGGGATGAAATGCGACGGCGGACGCTCTAGCCTTCCGAACCGGGGGGACCCTGGAATGTTTCATCGCAGGCTCGTGATCCTGGTTGCAGCCCTGGCCTTGCTCGCCGGCCGGACCGCGGCGGCGCCCTCGTGGACGCTGGCCAAGCCCGGCGGGGGCTACGAGGCCTGGAAAGCGGACCTGGCGCAGTGCCACGCCGTCGCCTCCAGGGCGCGGATCGACGACCTGCCGCCCGGCAATTCCGTCTTCATGGGACCGGTCACGGGCGACATGACCACCGTGGTGGGCGCGACCATCGCCTTCGCGCTCATCGGCATGGTCGAGACCAGCCACCAGCGCCGGCTGGCCGTCACCCTGTGCATGCGCAACCTCGGCTACGCCGTGCTGCCGCTCACCGCGCAGGAGACCGCGGTCTACCAGCAGCTGTCGGGAAGCGGCCTCGACGGCTGGCAGAAGTCTTTCCTGGAGCAGGATCTGACCGCCCGGATGAGCGCCGCCCTGACGCCCGCGGTCCCCCGCCTGCCGCCCTACCGGGACGAGCCGCTGACCCAGGGCGGGCTGAAGCTCGACGCGGGGTCGCTGGCGCCGGCGAGCGGGCCAGTGGACGCCAAGGGCGTCGTCCTCACCGGCAAGGCGTCGCGCTGGCGAACGGCGGTGCTCGCCGAACCTTTCGAGACCACCGCAGGGTTCATCGACGTCGCCGGCGCGCCGGGCGCAGTGTTCTACCAGGCCGACGTGCGGCCTCAGCGCGAACCGCTGCTGCGCCAGGACGGCGCGACCTGGTGCGGGCCGGTGACCCAGACCGCGACGCAAGGTGCGCCGTCGCGCGAGGTCTACTGCTTCACCGGTCGCGACGACGGCTACGAGGTCTATCAGACCAGCGGCTACGACTGGTTCGGCGGGGCATACGGCGACGGGTTCACGCTGCCGCGCTTCAACAAGCCGATCGTCCTCAATGAGCGGGCGGACGACGACCTGGGTCCCCTCGACTTCGAGGTGAGGGCGATCACCATCAAGCACGATTTCGTCGACCTGGAAGGCGTCGTCCGCCGCAGGGGCGACGAGGTGGCCGTCTGGGACCGCCGCCTGAAGTTCGACGCCGGCGGATCGGCCGTCCTGCCCCTGTGGACCCGTCGCCTGGTCCTGACCCGCACGGGTGCGGGCAGCCTGAACGCCGCGCTCGACGCCAACGGCGACGGCCACGGCTGGCGCGAGGGCGACTAACTAGTAGCCGTGCAGGGGGTCGAGATGGCAGAAGGCGCCGGGCGCGGGCGGCGCCTCGGACGCCGGCATCAGGGCGATGTGCAGGATGCGTATGCCCAGCGCGTAGTCGAACATGTGCCCGTCCTCCGTGGTGAAATCCACGGCGTAGACCACGGGCGCGGCGTTGGCCCCGGCGGGCGTCACGGTCCACAGTTCGCGGCCCGACGCGGCGTCGCCGCCGACCGCGACGCTGGTGCGCACCGGCGCCGCGGCCGGCGCGGCCAGGCGTTCGCCGAGCTGATCCACCGGCACGGACCCGCTGTCGTCCTTCCAGCGCAGGTTCTGCGACTTCATGGCGAAGACCTTGGCCAGGGCGCGGGCGTCGGACTTCGCGGTCAGAGCGAAATAGGCGCTCATCACCCGGTCCATCCGCGCCGTCACCGCCACCACGGCCTTCGGCGTGGCCGGCATGCCCGCCCGGCAGGCCGCTTCCTCCCTCGCCGCTTCTTCCTGCGCCGCGATCTGGCCGGCGATCACGCCGATGTACGCCTGAGCCCGCGCCGGACCGGCCGCACCGGTCAAGGCCAGCGCCGTCAGCGTCACGGCGCAGGCCGTCGCCCTGGTTGCACGCCCCATCGCACCCTCCCCGGTCGTCGCGACCTCTCTTGATATCGCAGTGGAGCGCAGGCGCAACATCCGGCCGCCGCTCGCGAAGTCGTGCTGATCCGGCAATCGCCTACCGCTCCTGGGTTGCGACGATCGGGGCCGGGCTTGGTTAACCAAACCCTAAGATTAAGTTCTTGTTAATTCCCACGGCTCCGGCTTTGCTCTGATCTCGTCAAGGGCTGGTCGGACTGTAGCGATCCGGCACAGCCGCGTTGGGCGGAGCGCGAAGAGCCATGTTCGAATTCGGTCGTGAGCTGCGGCGTCTGTTCAGCCATCCGTTATCGGCCCCGAAGGACGGGCTCACCGGGGGCGATGCGGGACTTCTGGAGCTGCTCGACCTGGCCATGCTGCGCGCCGAGGGCAAGGCCGCCGACGTGGCCGCCGGCCGGATCAGCGTCAAGGACCGCGCGCGGCGCCTGCTGGAGGCCGCCGTGGTCTGGCGCGAGACGGCCCGGCGAGGCGGCGACGCCCTGATCCTGCGCAAGGCCGCCTCCTGCGCCGAAGCCGCCGCCGAGGCCTTCGGGCGCGCGCGCCGACCGCAGGGCTGGGCCCGCGCGCGAGTGGAACAGGGGCTGTGCGCCATGCTGGGCGCCGAGCTGTTCGGCCATGACGGCCTGGAAGCCGCCGCCGAGCGCACCGCCGACGAGGCCCGCCGCACGGGCGGGGCCGCCGGCATGCTGGCCATGACCATGATCGCCGAAGTGCGCGCGCGCCGGGTGGTGGCCAAGGGCGACCTGGTGGCCGTGCGCATGGCCGCCCGCGCATTCAACGATCCGATAGCCATGCTGGAGGCCGCGGGCCGCAAGTCCGGCGCCCTGAAACTCGCCGCCGCGACGGCGCGCCTGGCGCGGGCGGAGATCCTGTCGGGCGCCGGGATGCGGCTGAAGGACGACGGCCTGCTGCGCGCCGCCCTCGGCGACCTGGAAGCGGCGGGCGAGAAGCTGGACAGCGCCTACGAGCCCCTGACCGTCTCGCGCATCGAGCTGGCCCGCGGCGCCGTGCGCGCCTCCTTGGCCGAGCTGGTGGGCGACGTCGCCGGGCTGGCCAAGGCGGTGGGCGACATCGCCGGCGCCCTGGAAAACGTCGCGCGCGAGCACAGCCCCCTGGACTGGGCGCGCGGCCAGGCGATCCTGGCCCAGGCGCTGCAATCGCTGGGCGAAGCCACCGCCGGCGAGGCGGCGTTCGAGAAGGCCGCCACCTGCTACGACCGCGCCGGCCTGGTGCTGAAGGACGCGCCGGGGCTCTCGCTGCGCGCCGTGGTGGCCAGCAACCGCGCCCTGTGCCTGGCCCGGTCGGCGGAGCTCACCGGCGACCTTTCGGTGCTCGACGCCGCGGAGACCGGTTTCAAGTCGGAGCTTGCCCAGTCGCCGCACCAGAAGGACCCGGCGGCCTGGGCCCTGCTGCAGGTGCAGCTCGGCCAGATCTACGTCACCCGCCTGCGCCTCACCGGCAAGGATCGCGGCGAACGCGCCGCCGCCGCCCTGGCCTTCTCCGCAGCTCTGGACGTGTTCGGCGAGCTCGGCCTGCGGTCCCTGAGCGCCGTGGCCAGCGACAGCCTGGAACAGTTGGCGGCCGTCCCGGCGCACTAGCCTCCAGAGCCTTCTCACACCTGTTTCGAGCGAGCCCCTAGGCCGCCTTGTCGTTGGTCACGCGTCGCATGCGCCAGAAGCGCAGCGTGCGCTGGGCGCTTTCGCGGGGGAGTTCGGCGTAGAGTTCGCCGTATTCCTTGGCCCGACCCATGGCGTTGGCCTCGCGGTCGAGGATCAGCACGGCGAAAGTGAGGAACAGCGAGCGGTCGAAGCCGGCCGCCTTGCAGACGATGGCCAGGGCGTCGAGCTCCCGGCGGTCCAGGATGCGTCGCGCCGTGTGGAAGTCGATGTCGGAAAGCTCCGCCAGGGCGATCATGAACTTGACCGTCTCGCGGCTGCGCAGCATCCCAGCCAGCACCGGAGGGGTGAGCGCCTTGCGCTTGGCCATCGCCTGGATTTCGCGCTCGCAGAGCTCATAGTCCGGCGGCAACGCCCCGTCCTGGGTGGCCACGCGCCGGCGCCCGGAGGCCAGGGCGGCTTCCAGGGTGTCGGGATCGATCCTGGCGTTGCGCTCCAAGATCTTGGCGCGCAGCTGGCCTTCCACCACGAAGTACAGCTCGTTCAGCAGGTCGATGGGCAAGGCATGGCGGCCGACCACGTCTTCGTGCAGGTCCGGATTGTCGTTGGCGCGGTCGACGGCGGTCTCATGCGCCTGGCGTGACAGCTCCGCGCCGTCGTTGCGGAGCAGGACGCCCAGGGTGTGGTCGTCGGCGCGCTCGACGATCGCGTCGGCCAGCTGCTCGGACACCGCCTCGCGGCTGGAGATCGCCTTCAAGTGGTCCTGCCCGTGGTTCGCGGCGACGAACAACAGGTCGTCGTCGTTCAGCGCAGCGGACTGCTCGAGCACCGGGCGAGCGACCTCGATCGCGTCCGTGGCGAGGCCGCGCAGCAGCCGGCGCGGCGCGATGGCCGCCGGGGCCATGCGCTCGGCAAGCTCCGCGCGCACAGCGGTCTCCATCTCCCCGGCGATCTGCGTCAGCACGTCGTCGAACAGCGCCAGGTCGGTGAGCGGGGGCGCGCCCAGCGCCACGAAGAACAGGTCGGTCACCTCGCGCAGCAGCTCCCGGCGCTTTTCGCTGGTGGGCTCGCGGGCCAGGGCGATGAGGTCGTGCAGCTTGCTCATGAGGTTCAATCGGGCGGGTCGGAGGGCTTCGGCGCGGGACCGGCGGCGGCCTTGCCGCCGTCGCCGTCATCTTGTCCGGTCGTTTGCGCCGGCGACTCCGGCGGTCCGACGAGCACCATCGGCCGGCTGGCGGGCAAGGCGATGCGGTCCGGCGTGTCGCCGTACTCCCGGTGCAGCGAATAGAAGCGCGCATGCGCCGGGGGCGAGGCCGGCGCGGCGACGGCCTGGGGCGTCTCGCCGGCAGGCGCAGGCGCCATGATCGCCTGGGCCGGGGCAGCTGCGGGCGGCGCCGCAGGAGCGGGCGCGATGGTCTGGGGCGTGGGCGCAGGCGAGGCAGGCGCCGCGTAGAGGCTGGTCGGCGCGCTCGGCGCCGGCGCAGCGGCGGGCTCTGGCGCGGGCGCGACGGCCGGCGTCGGCGCCGCGGCCTTGCTGGCCCAGGTGAGGAACGGCCCGGTGTAGGGCGTCGCCAGGTTGGCGGCCGGCGGCGTGTGACTGACCGCCGGACCATAGCGGTCCTCGCCTGCGGTGGTCGCCGAGAATGCCGAGGCCGGAACGGCGAGAACGGCGACGGCGAAAAGGATTCGCATGGGTGCGCTCGGGTGGACTTGCACCACTGAGCCTTAGTATCGCCGGCTTAATTCGCCGCTAACGTGGCTAGCGGCCGCGCCACCAGGCGAGCGCCTGCCGCTCCATCGCCTGGTAGAGCAGGTGCAGGCCGCCGGCCAGGACCGACAGCGCCACCAGGGCCGCGAAGCTCTTGGCCATTTCCAGCCGGTTGCTCGCCTCGACGATGCGCCAGGCGAGGCCCTGGGCGCCCCCGGATCCTGCGCTGATCTCGCCCACCACGGCGCCCACCAGCGCCAGCCCGAGGCCCACCTTATGCCCTTGCAGCACATGGGGAATCGCCGACGGCGCGCGCAGCCGGGCGAGCCGCTGCCAGGGGTTGGCGCCGTAGAGATCGAACAGCCGCTCCAACTCCGGATCGGCCGACGACAGGCCGGTGAGCGTGCCCGAATAGATCGGGAAGAAGGCCACGATGGCCGCCAGCGCTACCACCGCGTTCTGCGGATGCTCGATCCCCGCCCAGACCTGGAACAGCGGGGCCAGGGCCACCACCGGCGTCACCTGCAAGGTCACCGCCAGCGGCCTGAAGCCGCGCTCGACGATCTGGCTCGACGCGGCGCCCAGGGCGCTGAGGTTGGCGATCACCCCCACCACCAGGAATGCGGTGAGCGCCGTGCCCAGGGTGCGGCCCGCCGACACGAACAGCAGCGGCGCGCTCTGCGCCAGCGCCAGCCCGATCGCCGAGGGCGCCGGCAGGAAATAGGTCGGCACGTTCAGCAGGCGGCACGCGGCCTCCCAGACCGCCAGCAGCACGCCGACGAACACCACCGGCGCCAGGATCAGCGCCGCGCGTCTCATGCCGCAGCCCGCATGGCGTCAGCCAGCATCTGCGACAGCCGCTCGGCGGTCTCGCGAAAGAAGGCGGTGGTGCGGAAACCCGGCGGCCGCGGCAGAGCCGCGTCCACGGCGAACTCGCCGGCCTTGCGCCCCGGCCCGGCGCTCATCAGCACGACGCGGTGGGCCATGTAGATGGCCTCCTCGACGCTGTGCGTGACGAACACAATCGCCGGGCGCTGCGCCGCCCAGATGGCCAGCACGTCGTCCGCCAAGGCCCGGCGCGTGATCTCGTCCAGCGCAGCGAAGGGCTCGTCCAGCAGCAGCACGCGCGGGTTGGTCACCAGGGCGCGGGCCAGGGAGGCGCGCATGGCCATGCCTCCGGACAGCTGCGCCGGCCGGGCGCGGGCCGCCGAGCCGAGGCCCACCCGCTGCAGCGCCGCCGTCGCACGCAGGCGCGCCTCGTCGCCCCGGACGCCCTCGAGCTCCAGCGGCAATGACACGTTGCCGGCGGCGCTCAGCCACGGCGCGAGGGTCGGCGCCTGAAAGACCACCGACGTCTCGCCCCGGCCCAGGGTTCGGCGCACGAGGCCCCGGGTGGGCTGCTCCAGTCCGGCCAGCAGCCGTAGGGCGGTCGATTTGCCGCAGCCCGACGGGCCCACCAGGGCGACGACTTCGCCGGCCGCCAGCGTCAGATCGAACGGCCCCAGCGCCCTGCCCCGCCCAGGATAGTCGACCTCCACGGCCTCCAGGCTGGCGACAGGCGCCGCGTCCACAGCTATTTCACCGGCGGCTTGGGCAGGAAGTCGAGGCTGAAGGCGGCGTGGTAGTCGAGCCCTTGCGGATGTTCGGCGGGCTCATAGGCGGCCTTGTAGAAGTTCCTCCAGCGCGCGTCGGTCATCGCCCCGACGCCCAGGCTCTGCGCGTCGCCGCCGTCGACGATGCCAAAGGTCCGCAGCTTGTCGCGCGCCTGGGCCAGGACGTCCTCGGTCATCTCCGGATTGTCCTGCATGATCAGGGCGTCGGCCGGGGCCGGATCGCCGTGCAGATAGTTCCTCCAGCCCGCGGCGCTGGCCTCCACGAAGGCGCGCACCGCGGCCGGATTGCTCTTCAGCAGCGACTCGGGGGCGATCACCATCGCGGCGTAGCCGGGGTAGCCCTGGTCGGCCAGCAGGAAGACCTTCGGCTTCAGCCCCGCCTGCTTCTCGATCGTATAGGGCTCGGAGGTCATGTAGCCCTGCTGGACGGCGCGCTTGTCGTTGATGAACGGCCCGTTGTTGAAGGTGTACTTGCGCACCTGGTCGTCGGTGAAGCCGTACTTGGCCTTCAGCCAGACCCAGAAGGCAGTGATCGAATCGCTGGACAGCAGGATCGGGTGGCCCTTCATGTCGGCGATGGAATTGATCCCCGCGTCCGGGTGGGCGATCAGCACCTGCGGGTCCTTCTGCATGAACGCCGCCACCGCCTTCACCGGGGCGTGGCTGTTGGCGAGGTTCATGACGATGAAGCTGTTCGAACCGTCGCCCAGCTCGACCCGGCCCGCGGCCACCAGCTCCGGCACGTTCACGCCGGGACCACCGGGGACGATCCGCACGTCGAGGCCGCGCTTGGCATATTCGCCGGTGGCCAGCGCCTCGTAGAAACCGCCGTGTTCGGCTTCGGCCCGCCAGTCGGTGGCGAACCTGATCACGGTCTTGCCGGACGGCGCCGCGGGTTGCTTGGCAGGCGAGCAGGTACCCGCCAGGGCCGCGACCAGGGCGATCAGGGCCCAACCAACTGACTTCATCCCACGCAATCCCCACGGCCCCACGACAGCGCGCGGAACCTAGAGCGCGCCGGCGCAAAGGTGAAGCGGTGGCATGGATGCGCGGCGATGTCCTTCGGGTGGCTCATGAAGCGTCTGAGGGCGACCAACACCGCGTCACCCCGGACGGCCTGCAAGGCCGATCCGGGGCCGGACGCGCCGGCTCATAGACGACATCCAGCTTGGCGGCGGCCCGTCCGGCCCCGGCTCTGCGCGCTGCGTGCTCCGGCCGGGGTGACGAGATTGGGGTGACGAGATTGGGGCATGGCGCGGCGGTTGCGGCGTCATCGCCATCGCGCGGGCTGAGGGCGTTGATCAGTGTCCCAAAACGCGAGCGAGAGGGCGATGCCCGAGTTGCCCCGGACGTCGTCCTCTCACCCAAGTCCTCGCGGACTTGCGTTTCAGGATCCGGCGAGTAGTCGGGTCCGGGTTGCCCCTTCGCCTTTCGCCACCGGCTCGAGGTTCCGCCTGATCATCTCGGGTCACCCCGAGGGCTAGACCAGACTTTCGGCCTCTCCGGCGACCGCGGGCCCTTGAGGTTTCCCTCTCCGGTCTGGGGCCGCCGCCTTCGACGAGGGCAGACTGTACCCGCCGCCGCGAGGTGACAAGGACATCTGCGGGGCGCTCTGTGCACCGCGTGCTCGGCGACGGTGCACAAGCTGTGCATAACCCGGCCAAAAGCCAGAATCCCGCTTAATAATCAAATGATTGACTTGTCCCCAGGATTTGCATCAGAGGCCGCTCTGCAACGCCTCGCGGGCGGCCTCCAGCGCCAGCCATTCCTCCTCCGCGTCGGCCAGGATTCGGCGGCTTCGCGCGAGGTCTGCGGTGAGCTTGTGGAAGCGCTCCGGCGCATCGGCATAGAGCCGCGGATCGGCCAGCGCCGCCTCCGCCGAGGCGATGGCCTCGTGCAGCTCGGGCATCAGGCGATCCAGTTCCGCCAGCCGCCGTTCGTCCCTGTAGGAGAGCTTGGCCGGCGCGGCGCGCTCGCTCACGGGCCGTGTCGCGGGCTTCGCCTTGGCCGCGCCTGGGGCCGGACCGGCCGGGGCGAAGAAGCCTGGGTTCTGCGTCAGGAAGTCCTGCCAGCCGCCCGGCGTCTCCACCACCTTGCCGCGCCCGTCCAGGGCGATGGTGGAGGTGGCCAGCCGGTCGATGAAGTCACGGTCGTGGCTGACCAGGATGAGGGTGCCGTCGTAGTCCTCCAGCACCTCCTCCAGCAGGTCCATGGTGTCCATGTCGAGGTCGTTGGTGGGCTCGTCGAGCACCAGCAGGTTGGACGGGGCGGCCAGCGCGCGGGCCAGGAGCAGGCGGTTGCGCTCGCCGCCCGAGAGGCTGGCCACCGGCTGGCGCAGCTGGTCGTCGCGGAACAGGAAGTCCTTGGCGTAGGCCGCCACGTGCCGCGGCTGGCCGCGCACCATCACCTGGTCGCCGTTGGTGGCCAGCGCCTCCTGCAGCGTCCGCGTCTCGGCCAGCGCGGCGCGGGCCTGGTCGACGTAGGCGATCTGCAGATTCGCTCCCAGCGTCACGGTCCCGTGGTCGGGGGCGAGTTCGCCCAGCAGGATCTTCACCAGGGTGGTCTTGCCCGCGCCGTTAGGCCCGACCACCGCCACGCGCTCGCCGCGCAGCACGCGGGTGGAGAAGTCCTTGACCAGCAGTCGCTGGCCGAACGCCTTGGCGATGCGCCTGGCCTCGATCACCCGCCGCCCGGAGACGTCCGCCCCGCCGCCGCCGCTCATCGCCAGTTCGCCTCGCGACAGGCGCAGGCGCTCGGACTTCTCGGCCCGCAGCGCGATCAGCCGGCGCCGGCGGCCCTCGTTGCGCGCGCGCCGGGCGGTGACGCCGCGCGCCATCCAGTGGGCTTCGCGCTCGATGGCCTTGTCCAGCCGCCGGCCGGCCTCCGCCTCGGCCTGGGCCGCGGCCTCCGCCCAGGAGTCGAAGGCGGAAAAGCCCTTGTCGAGGCGGCGCACGCGCCGGTCCTCAAGCCAGAAGCAGCGCCGGGTGACCCTGGCCAGGAACGCCCGGTCGTGGCTGACCACCAGCGCCGCGGCGCGGCTTTCCAGCAGCAGGTCCTCCAGGGTTTCGATGGCCAGGATGTCCAGGTGGTTGGTGGGCTCGTCCAGCAGCAGGATGTCCGGCTTCTCGGCGAAGGCGCGGGCCAGGGCCGTGCGCCGGATCTCGCCGCCCGAGAGGCCCTCGGTGGACTTCGCGGGATCAAGCCCGAACGCCTGCAGCGCGGCCTCCGCCTGGTGCCTGGGCGCGCCGCCCCCGGTGGCGTGATCGACGAGCCGCGCGCCCTCGATGTTCGGTTCCTGCGTGACCAGCGCGACGCGCAGCCCCGGCTGCACGAAGCGGTCGCCATCATCCGGCGCGACCTGGCCGGCCAGCATGCGCAGCAGGGTGGTCTTGCCCGCGCCGTTGCGGCCCACCAGACAGGCGCGCACGCGCGGCTCCAGCGCGAGGTCCACGTCGCTGAACATCTGCCTGGCCCCGTCGGCGAGGCGCACCCCGCGCAGGGCCAGCAAGGGCGCCGCCATCGGTTTCCTTCCACGGATCGGGCGCCCCGGTTAAGGCGGGTTTCACGCTCCCGCAATGGTCCCGCGGCAGGATTCGGTCTAGGAGCGCTTCGCCATGGCCGAGAAACCCTTCTGGGAGACCAAGCGTCTCACCGAGATGTCGCCGCGGGAGTGGGAGAGCCTCTGCGACGGCTGCGGCCTGTGCTGCCTGGTCCGCTTCGAGGACGAGGACACCGGCGTGATCATGCCGACCCGCGTGCACTGCAAGCTGTTCGACAGCCAGCTTTGCCGCTGCACCGACTACGAGCACCGCAAGGCGCGGGTGCCCGACTGCATCAAGCTGGAGCCCGGCAACATCCAGGCCCTGGCCTGGATGCCGCTCAGCTGCGCCTACCGCCGCCTGCACGAGGGCAAGCCCCTGCCCCAATGGCACCCGCTGGTCACCGGCGACCCTGAAAGCGTCCACGCCGCCAGCGTCTCGATCCGCGGCCAGACGATGAGCGAGGAACTGCTCGAGCACCCCGAGGACGCCCTGGACTACGAGGCCCCGGACCTCTTGGAGGACCGCAGCGGGGACTAGCGGCTACTCCGCGGCGTGGGCGGGCGCCTGGGCGGTGGCGGCCGAGCGGCGCAGCTTCTCCATTTCCTCCCAGCTGATGTAGTTGGTGAAGCGGTCTTCGTTGAAGAACAGGATCGGCCCGTTGCAGATGAACAGGTACTCGGTGTCCTCCAGCGCTTCGGTAGCGCCGTGCAGTACGGCATTGGGCTCATAGACGTAGTCGCCGGTGTTCAGAATGCCGTCGCGCACCTTCAGCTTGCCCTTCAGGATGAAGGTGTGGCTGGCCGACAGGTGCTTGTGCGGCGGGGCGACGAAGCCCTTCTTCCAGCGGTAGAGCACGGCCCAACTGCCGGTCTCCGCGCCGGTGTAGAGCACCTTGGTGGCCGACATCGGCCCGTGTTCGATCCAGGGCATTTTGGACGCCTCCACCAGGGTGTCCTGGAGATTGCCGTTGATCGGCTGAATGTCCTGCAGGGCCATGCTGTCCTCCCATGATGGCGTTCACCACCGTGCCGCCTGGACGCACGCTAGATCGCCGCCAGCCCGCCGTCGATGGTGCAATGGGCGCTGGTGATGAGCGCCGGCTCGTCCCAGGCGAGAAAGTCCACTCGCACGGCGCTGCGGACGGCGACGCGTTCCGTTGCACCTGATTGTCGTGTAACCTGGAGAACCCCGTCGATCCCGTGTTGTTGGAGCAGAACCCCTTGCCCGATGACGTCACTGCCGCCAGGCCGCGGAACTTCGACACCGCCATCCCCTGCATCAAGGATCTGGTGTCGCCACAGGAGTGGGCGAAGCGGGTCGACCTCGCCGCCTGCTACCGGCTGATCGATCTCTATGGCATGACCGACCTGATCGCCAACCATGTGTCGGCGCGCGTCCCGGGCGAGCCCGGACATTTCCTGATCAATCCCTACGGCATGCTCTACGACGAGATGACCGCGTCCTCGATGCTGAAGATCGACCTGGACGGCAACGTGATCTTCCAGCCACCGTTCGACTACGGCGTGAACCGGGCGGGTTTCGTGATCCACAGCGCCATCCACCGGGCGCGGCACGACGTCGATTGCGTCATCCACACGCACACCGCGGCCGGCATGGCGGTGTCGGCGCTGGAGTGCGGCCTGTTGCCGATCAACCAGACCGCCATGCGTTTCGCCCACGCGGCCTATCATGACTACGAAGGGGTGGTGCTGGATCTCGCGGAACAGGAGCGTCTGGTCGCCGACCTTGGCGGCAACGACCTGATGATCCTGCGCAATCACGGCCTGCTGGTGGTCGGCGCGACGATCCCCCAGGCCTTCAACCACATCCACCGCGCGGAACTGGCCTGCAGGACCCAGGTCATGGCCATGGCCTGCGGCGCGCGTCTGGTGACGCCGCCCGAGGCGGTGATAGAGGCGACCTTCCTGGCCTATCAGCCGCATACGCGCCGCCCGTTCGGCCTGCTCGACTGGCCGGCGCTGCTGCGCAAGCTGGACAGGATCGACCCGTCCTACCGCAACTGAGGTCGGCCCCGGCCAGCCTCGCGGAATCCTGGAGCGGTGCGCGGCGCCGGGCGTCCGTGCGCCTGTGGCAGAAATGCCACAACGCCCCTTGCGCGCTTCGCCGTTTGGCTTAACTGAGGGCGAGCTTTCCTAGCCCTTCGAAGGACCCCTCTTGGCGCAGGACCCCTATCAGGAACTGGGCGTCTCGCGCGGCGCGAGCGCGGACGAGATCCGCAAGGCGTTCCGCAAGCTGGCCAAGCAGAACCACCCAGACCAGAACCCGGGAAACAAGGCGGCCGAGGAGCGGTTCAAGCGCGTCTCCGCCGCCTTCGACATCGTCGGCGACCCGGACAAGCGCAAGAAGTTCGACGCCGGCGAGATCGACGCGGACGGGCGCGAGACCATGCGCGGCTTCTCCGGCGGCAATCCGTTCGGCCAGGGCGGTCCCGGCGGACCGGGCGGCTTCCGCTCGGCGGAGTTCGAGAACATCGACCTGTCGGACATCCTCGGCGAGATGTTCGGAAACAGAGGCGGCGCCCGGCAGGGGCCCGGCGGTTTCGGCGGCTTCTCCGCCCGCGGCCAGGACGTGCGGGCGCGGCTGGAGATCGACCTGGAGGACTCCATCTCCGGCGGCAAGAAGCGCATCGCCTTCGCCGACGGCCGCCACCTGGACGTCACCATCCCCAAGGGCGCCGCGGACGGCCAGACCCTGCGCCTGAAGGGCCAGGGCTCGCCCGGCCGCGCGGGTCCCGGCGACGCCCTGATCGAGCTGGCGGTGCGTCCTCACCCGGTGTTCCGCCGGGAGGGCGACACCCTGGTGATGGACGTGCCGGTTTCGGTGCCCGACGCGGTGCTGGGCGGCAAGGTCCAGGCCCAGACCCCTGACGGCCCGGTGACCCTGAGCATCCCGCCCGGCTCCAACTCCGGATCGACCCTGCGCCTGAAGGGCCGCGGCGCCTACGACGCCCGCGGCCGCCGGGGCGACCTGCTGGCCCGCGTGCTCATCACCCTCCCCGAAAAGCCCGACGAGGCCCTGCAGAAGTTCGCGGAGAGCTGGCGGACCGAACGGCCTTATTCGCCGAAGCGGCGGAGCTGAGCGCGCCCGTGACAAGCCTCGCGCCGCGGGGGATAACCGGCGGCGGGACATGTTCAGCGCCCATTCAGGCGCTCCGTCCTAGAGGTCCGGGCATGAAGCCGCTGGTCGCCGTTTGCGCCGTCGCCCTGGCCGCCTGTGCGATCGCGGGCGCCGGCGCCGATGCGCGGGCCGACCCGACGACCAAGCCGCCCGCGCACGGCCCTAATTCCCTGGGTCCTGATTGGCGGCCGCAGCAGGACGAGGCGCGCCAGGGGGTGCGCACCCGTCAGCTGATCCCGATCACCACGGTGATCGAGCGGCTCCACCGCATGTCCAAGGGCCGCCAGCTCGACGCCGGGCTGGAATACCAGGGCGAGCGGCCAGTCTATCGGGTGCGGTGGATCACCGACCAGGGACTGCGCATCGACTATCTGGTGGATGCGACGACGGGCGCGATCATAAGCGGAGGCTGAGCAGGCCAGATGCGCATTCTGCTGGTGGAAGACGATCCGGAACTCTCGCGGCAGCTGAAGTCCGCCCTGGCCGACGCAGGCTACGCCGTGGACTACGCGCCGGACGGCGAGGAGGCCCACTTCCTCGGCGAGACCGAGCCCTATGACGCCGTGGTGCTGGACCTCGGCCTGCCGAAGATCGACGGGGTTTCGGTGCTTGAGAAGTGGCGGCGCGCCCAGGTGGCGACGCCGGTGCTGATCCTCACCGCTCGCGGCGCCTGGAGCGAGAAGGTGGCGGGCTTCGACGCCGGCGCCGACGACTATCTGACCAAGCCGTTCCACACCGAGGAGCTACTGGCCCGCCTGCGCGCCCTGTTGCGCCGGTCTGCCGGCCACGCGGCGCCGAGCCTGACCTGCGGGGCCCTGCGCCTCGACCCGCGCGCCGCCCGGGCGACGGTGAACGGCGAGCCGCTGCGCCTGACCTCGCTGGAGTACCGCCTGCTGCACTATCTGATGATGCATCAGGGCCGGGTGATCAGCCGCACCGAGCTGGTGGAGCACCTCTACGACCAGGATTTCGACCGGGATTCCAACACCATCGAAGTGTTCGTCGGCCGTCTGCGCAAGAAGATCGGGCCGGACCGGATCGAGACGGTGCGCGGTCTCGGCTATCGCCTGACCGCCCTGGAAGGCGAGGCGAGTGAGGCCTGACCGGCCAGGGCGTGGCGCATGGTGAGCGCGCTGGCCAAGGCAGGCGCCGTACCGGCCGGCGGCATGGCCAGGGCGCGCCCGCCGCGCCATCCGTCGCTGGTCGGCCGGCTGGTGCTGATCGCGGCGGTGTGGAGCCTCGCGGTGCTGTTCGCGGCGGGCCTGGGGCTCACGGCCCTGTTCCGCCAGGAGGCCACGGACTTCTTCGACGAGAGCCTCTCCACGACGGTGGACAATCTGCTGGCTGGGACGAGCGTCGACGACAGCGGCCAGATCGACGCGCCGGCGCTCACCGACCAGCGCGCGCTGCGGGTGTTTTCCGGCAAGTACTGGGAGATCGCCACGCCGGGACCGAACGGAACCCTCAAGTCGATCGTGCGCTCGCGCTCGCTGTGGGACACCGGCGAGATCCTGCCGCCCCCCGGCGGCGCCGGCGTCCTGGCGAAGACCCCCGGCCAGACGATCTTCTACGACAGCATCGGGCCTGAGAAGGAGGCTCTGCGGGTGGCGGCGCTGCAGAGCCGGTTCAGCGGCGTGGCCTATCCGGTGATCTTCCTCGTGGGCGAGGACCGCGCGCCCATCGACGCCGACATCCGCACCTTCGAGACCACCACCGGCGGGGTGCTGGTGCTGCTGGGCATCGGCCTGATCGCGGCGGTGATCGTGCAGGTGCGCTTCGGCCTGCAGCCGCTGTTCAACCTGCGCCGGGAGGTGGCCGCCGTGCGCACCGGCAAGGCCGACCGGGTGCAGGGCGCCTATCCCATTGAGCTGGAGCCGCTCGCCAGCGAACTGAACGCATTGGTGGCCCACAATCAGGACGTCGTGGAGCGCCAGCGCACCCATGTCGGCAACCTGGCGCACGCCCTGAAGACGCCGCTGTCGGTGATGCTCACCGAAGCCGAGCGGCGCCCCGGTGCTCTGGCCAAGGTGGTGGAACGCCAGGCCGACCTGATGCGCCAGCAGGTGGACCACCATCTGCGCCGCGCCAGGGCCGCCGCGCGCCAGGGCGGCGGGGAGCGCGCCGAGGTAGAGCCGGTGCTCGACGAACTGGCCCGCACCCTGGAGCGCATCTTCCGCGACAAGGGCGTGGAGATCGACTGGAGCTGCGACGAGGCCCTGAGTTTCTCGGGCGAGCGGCAGGACCTGCTGGAGATCGCCGGCAACGTCATGGAAAACGCCTGCAAATGGTGCAAGGGCCGGGTGCGCGTAGCGGCGACGTCGCTGTCGCCCGCCCAGTGGCGGCTGGTGGTCGAAGACGACGGCCCGGGCCTGGCCAGCGCCGATCGCGACGAGGTGCTTCGCCGCGGCGCCCGGCTGGACGAGAGCGCGCCTGGCTCGGGGCTGGGCCTGTCCATCGTCGACGAACTGGCCCGAGCCTACGGCGGGGCGCTGACCTTGGGGGATTCGCCGCTGGGCGGCTTGCAGGTGGAGGCCCTGCTGCCGAGGGCCGAGAGATGATGCGTCGCCCGGCAAAGCCCTGCTACGAAAAGCGTTAACCCCTATAAAGCATGATTGGACTCGGGATGCGGCGGCCTCCCGAACGGGGACCTATGGGGCAGGCGTTCGACTCCAAGCTGGCTATGGTCCGGGGCCTGATCGAGCAGGCGCCCGACAGCGCCATTCGCTCGCTGCAGATCGCCCTCTCGGCCGACGGCGGCCACGACGCCGCCCTCAGCCGCGTGCAGCAGGTCGTCGAGGTCGAGGCGGCCGAACGGCGCGCCCGCAACCTCACGTTCGCGCCGGTGGCGGGCCTGTGCGCGCCGCCCGGGCCGTTCTCGCGCCTGACTTTCCCGCCGCGCACGTTGTCGCTGATGTGGCGGGCGCTGAAGGAAACGGCGGCGGACGACGTGGTCGCCGCCCGCGCCCTGGCCGACGACTGGCGCCAGGACGAACACTCTGCCGAAGCCTTCGACAAGCTCTGCGCCCTGGCCGCCGAGGGGCTGCGCTCACGCGCCCCGGCCAGCTTCGCCCGGGCCGCCGAGTGCGCGGACGCCGGCGGCGGCGCCGAGACGCTCGCCGCCTGCCTCGACCTCGCGGCGATCACCCGCCTGGCCCTGGACAAGCTGCCCGAATGGCTGGGCCGCATGAACAGCGAAAAGGCCGCGACACTGCGGCTCGCCTACCGCGACGTGGTGACCATGGCGGACGACGGCGGCCCGCGGTTCTTCGAGATGCTGGCCGCGCCGCTCACCGAGCCCTGGCTGATCCTGCGGGTGATCTCGGGCGAGATGGACCGCCCCAACGAGACCTATCTGGCCGCCTCCGAGCTCGCCAGTTTCGGCGAGCGGGTGCTGGAGGACATCGAGCGGCGTGTGGCGGAGGTGACCTCGTTCAAGCAGGCCGACGGCGAGAAGGCCGCGCACGCCGCCGCCGCCGCGGTTCACTGGGCCACCATCGAGATCGTCGAATTCGAGCTGTGCGTCGCGCTGACCCCCGACGGCGACTGGGGCCGTCGCATGGCCAGGGCCAAGCAGACCCTCGCCGCCACGATCGAGGCGAACCTGAAGGCCACCGACGATGCGGTGGGCGCCGCCCTGCCGCTGCAACCCATGAGGCTTGGCCCGCGCACCGTGCGCGGCGTGCCGCGGCTGTCCCACCCGCCGGACCAGGCCCTGGTGGCGAAGGCCAGGACCCTGCTGGTGTTCATGAGCGAGGTGCGCTCCAGCGCCGCCGCCGGCGGCTTCGCCTCGGCCCGCGCCAAGGCCCAGGAGGTGCTCGACGAACGCCTCGACACCTATGTGGAGGACATCCTCGAGACGATCCGTTCCGAGGAGGCGGCCGACAAGGACCGCGCCCGCACCTTCCTGAGCATCGCCGCGGAATTTTGCGGCCTGAGCCGCGACGAAAAGGCGGCGCAGATCGTTCGCCGTCGCGCCGCCGCGACCTGACCCAGTCCGGCTCGCCGCCGCGCACGCCAGCGGGCCGGCCTTGTCGCCGGCGCGAGGATCGACGACCCTGAGGCGCCGTTGGCGCAACGAGGGGTCCGACCATGCAGATTGAGATCAACGGCGCGCGGATCTTCTTCGACACCGTGGGCTCGCACCTCGCAATCGACGGCGAGCGCATGGCCGAGCGGCCGGCGCTGCTGGTGATGCACGGAGGCCCCGGCTTCGACCACGCGCTGATGCGGCCCTACTTCGATCGCTTCGCCGACACCCATCAGGTCATCTATCTCGATCATCGGGGCAACGGGCGCTCCACGGGCGAACCGGACAGCTGGACCCTCGATCAGTGGGGGGACGACGTCCACGGCTTCTGCCAGGCGCTCGGCATCGACCGCCCAGCGGTCTACGGCCTCTCCTTCGGCGGCATGGTGGCGATGTCATACGCGGCGCGCCATCCAGAGGCGCCGGCGAAGCTGATCTTCTCCTCCACGGCCGGGCGCATGGATCTTCCGGCGACCTACGCGGCCATGGAGCGGCTTGGCGGCGCGGAAGCCCGGCGCATCGCCGAGGCCTTCTGGTCGGCGCCCAGCGCCGAGGCGGCGGCGAACTACATGGCGGTCTGCATGCCGCTCTACAATCCGAGCGGCGCGCTGGGGCCCGACGCCCGCCGGCGGGCGATCATGCGGCAGGGGGTGATGTTCCATTTCATCCTGGGCGAGCAGCGAACCATGGACCTGCTTGGCGGCCTGGCGGCCGTGCGGTGTCCCACGCTGGTCCTGGCCGGAGGCCTGGACCCGATCACGCCGCCGGCTTGTTCCGAAGCGATTCACCGTGCCCTTCCCTCCGGCGTCGGCGAGCTGGTGGTGTTCGACGCGGCCGGCCACGGCGTCCACCGTGACGAGCCGGAGCGCGCGGAGGCGGTGCTGCGGCGGTTCCTGAACGCCTAGCGGCGAGGCGACGGCTTTGGACGCCGGACGAGCGAGCGGTCTGTCGCAACCGGGCCGCCCGCCCTCGCGCTGGCGGAAGTTTTCCGATAACAGCCCGGCATGATCTGGCTCTGGGTCGCCGCCGCGGTGCTATCAGCCGGCGCGGCGGCGCTCATCTTTGCACGGGCGGCGCGCGCGGCGCGCGGCGGCGGCGAGGCTAGCCCCTCGATGGCCGTCTACCGGCGGCAGATGGCCGAGATCGACGAACTGGCCGAGCGCGGGCTGCTGGCGCCGGATGATCGGCGGGGCGTTCGGGCCGAAGCCGGACGGCGGTTGCTGGCCGCTGCGGACCGCGACGAGACGGCCAAGGCCGCCAGCCGCCCCGCCGTGATCCTCGTCGCGGCCTCGGCGACCGCGCTCGCGGCGCTGGGCGTCTACATCTTCGTAGGGGCCCCCGGCTTCCCCGACCAGCCGTTCAGCCGGCGTCTGCAGGCATGGGGCCGTGACGACCCGCGGTCCCTCACCCCGCCGCAGATGGCGGCGATCCTGCGCGAGATTGCCGCAAAGCGTCCGCATGATCCCGAGCCGCTGCACCAATTGGCTGTGGCGGAGTTCGCCGCCGGCCAGCCTGACGAGGCGGTGTTCGCCCTGCGCAAGGCCGTCGGCATCGCGCCCGGCGACCCTCGCCTCTGGGAGGTGATGGGCGAATTGATCGTCATCAGGGCGAACGGCGAGGTGGGTATCGAAGCCAAGGACGCCTTTCAGCGCGCCCTCGCCCTCGACCCCAAGTCCGCCACAGCCCGCTATTACCTGGCCCGCGGTCGCATCGCGGACGGAGACGTGGCGGGCGGCCTGGCGGCATGGCGCGCGCTGGCCGCCGATCTCGCGCCCTCCGACCCCAGGCAGGTCGAGCTGGCCGGCGACATCGATCAGGTCAGCAAGACCGGGCGGCTCGCGCCGGCTCAAACCGAGGGCGCGGCGCCCGACCAGCGCGCGATCCAGGGGATGGTCGACGGCCTTGCCGCCCGGCTTAAGGACCATCCCGACGATCCGCAGGGTTGGGTGCGGCTGGTGCGCGCCTACACGGTGCTCGGCGAGACCGCCAAGCGCGACGCCGCCCTGGCCGAGGCCAGGCGCCGGTACGCCGGGAAGGCGGACATCCAGCGTCAGCTGCAGGGCGCCCTGAGGCCGCCGTCATGACCGGTCACCCGCGGCTCCCCGCTCAGGCTGTCCCGGCCGGCGCTATGTTCCCGTTCACCGAAGGCGCCTAGAATACCGCCGATGTCGCTGCTTCCGCGCTCTCGAACCGCCCGACGTCGGCTGCTGGCGCTCAGCGTCGCGGCGCCGGTGCTCGCTCTTGCCGTGGGTGTCGGCCTCTACGCCATGCGCACCTCGATCTCCTTCTTCTACACGCCGTCCCAGGCCCAGGCGGCGCATGTGCCGGCCGGGCAGTCCATCCAGCTGGGCGGGTTGGTGCGTCCCGGCAGCGTGGTGCGCGACACCAGCGGCGAGGTGCGCTTCGTGGTCGCCGACCGGCGCGCGGCCTCGCCGGTTCGCTATCGGGGCGAGCTGCCCGACCTGTTCCGCGAAGGCCAGGGCGTCGTGGCCATCGGCGCCTATGACGCGTCCGGCGGCTTCGTGGCGACGCAGATCCTGGCCAAGCACGACGAACGCTACATGCCCAAGGAACTCTCCGACGCGCTCAAGAAACAGGGCGAGTGGCGCGGCGGCGGGGCCGCGCCGACGTACAGCCAGCCATGATCAATGAGCTTGGCCAATTCGCGCTCGTCCTGGCGCTGGCGCTGTCTCTGGCCCAGCTGGGGCTGTCGGTCGCCGGACGCATCCGCGGCGACGCCACCCTGTCCGGCGCCGGCGAGGGCGCGGCCCTGGCGGCTTTCGCCTGCGTCGGCTTGGGTTTCGCCGCGCTGATCCACGCCTTCGTCACCTCCGACTTCTCGGTGGTGAACGTGTTCGAGAATTCCCACACCGAAAAGCCGCTGCTCTACAAGGTGGCCGGCGCGTGGGGCAGCCACGAGGGCTCGATGCTGCTGTGGTGCTTCATGCTCACCGGCTATGGGGCGGCGGTGGCGTCCACGCGCAGCCTGCCGTTCAGGTTGAAAGCCGTGGCGGTGGCGGTGGAAGGCGCGCTGGGCGCCCTGTTCATCGGCTACATGGTGTTCGCCTCCAACCCGCTGCAGCGGCTGGCTGAAATCCCGGTGCAGGGCCGCTCGCTCAACCCCCTGCTGCAGGATCCGGCGCTGGCGGCGCACCCGCCGTTCCTCTACGCCGGCTACGTCGGCTTTTCCGTGGTGTTCTCCCTGGGGGTCGCCGCGCTGATCGAAGGCCGGGTCGAGCCGGCCTGGGCGCGCTGGATCAGACCGTGGACCCTGGCGGCCTGGAGCTTTCTGACCATCGGCATCACCCTGGGCTCCTACTGGGCCTACTACCGGCTCGGCTGGGGCGGCTGGTGGGCTTGGGACCCGGTGGAGAACGCCAGCTTCATGCCCTGGCTGCTGGGCACGGCCCTGCTGCATTCGGCGGCGGTGACGGAAAAGCGCGGCGGCCTGGCCAGCTGGACCGTCCTGCTGGCCATAGGCGCCTTCACCCTGTCCATGGTCGGCGCCTTCCTGGTCCGCTCCGGCGTGCTGACCTCGGTCCACGCCTTCGCCATCGACCCGAAACGCGGCGTGCTGCTCCTGCTCATCCTGACCGTGGCGGCGGGCAGCGCCTTCGCGCTCTACGCCTGGCGCGCGCCGACCTTGCGCGATGAGACGGCCTTTGCTCCTGTCAGCCGCGAGGCCATGCTGTTCGTCAACAATGTGCTGCTGGCCGCCGCGACCGCCACGGTGCTGTTCGGCACGCTGTACCCCCTGATCCGCCAGGCGATCGACGGCACGCCGGTGTCGGTGGGCCCGCCCTATTTCAACCTGATCTTCGGCGCCTTGGCCGCCCCGCTGCTGCTGCTGATGCCCACCGGCCCGCTGCTCTCCTGGAAACGCGGCGATCTGACCTGGGCGCTGCAACGGCTGTGGGGCGCGGCCCTGATCGCCGGCGCCGTGGCGTTGCTCACACTCGCCCTGGTGCAGCCGCGCAACGTCGTCGCCGCGGTGGGACTGGGACTTGGGACCTGGGTCATCGTGGGCGCGATCGTCGAGGCCCTGGAGCGCGTTCGCGCCTTCCGCGCGCCATGGCGGGAGGTGAGCCGTCGCCTGACCGGCCTGCCTCGCGGGGCCTGGGGCATGACGATCGCCCACATCGGGATAGGCCTGTTTGCCCTGGGCGCCGCCTTCGAGACCGCCTGGCGCGCGGAAGACGCCGAAGCGCTGAGTCCCGGCCGCATGATGCACCTGAGCGGCTACGAGCTGAGGCTGGACAGCGTCGGCCTGGTCGCCGGCCCCAACTACAGCGCCCAGCGCGCCCTCGTGCGCGTGACCGACGAGTCGGGCCGCCTCGTCTGCGAAGCCGCGCCCGAGCGACGCATGTATCCCGCCAACGCCCAGACCATCTCGTCCGTGGCGATCTGCTCGCGCCCTCTCGACGACGTCTACATCACCGTCGGAGACGAGCGGTCCGGGCCCGCCGGCTCCGCCTGGCTGGTCTCGGCCTACTGGAATCCCTGGGTGAGGTTCGTCTTCTTCGGCCCGGTGGTCATGGCGTTGGGCGGGCTGCTGTCGCTGTCCGACCGGCGACTGCGCTTCGCCGTGCCGGGGCGAGCGCGCCGCGCCCTGGCGGCGGCTCCCGCGGAATGACGCCGGCGCGTCCCCTGGTGAAGTTCGTCCTGGCGGTGCTGGCCGTCCTCACCCTGAGCGCGGCGGCGGCCGATCCGACGGAGCGGCTGGCCGACCCGGCCAGGGAGGCGCGCGCCCGCGCCATCTTCAAAGAGGTCCGCTGCCTGGTCTGCCAAAGCGAATCCATCGACGAATCGGACGCGCCTCTCGCCCGGGATCTTCGCCAGCTCGTCCGCGAGCAGGTGGTGGCCGGACGCTCGGACGCGCAGATCCGCGGCTATCTGGTCAGCCGCTACGGCGAATTCGTGCTGTTGCAGCCGCGCCTGTCGCCCGCGAACCTGGTCCTGTGGGCCGGCCCGCCGCTGGTATTGGTGCTGGGCGCCGGCCTGCTGATCATCCGCGCGCGCAGGCGCACCCCCTTGGCTCCGCTGACAGAGGAGGAGGAGGCGCGCATTGCGAAGCTGGCAGGCGGTGAACCTTCCTGACACCTTTGCGCCTCAGATTAGCGACAAGAAAGCCTTGGCGATGAAAGAAAGGTAACTTGAGGGCCATGGCGCGCTTTGGCATTCGACATTAGATTACAGCATTCTCCGGGTACTTTTGCTTTGCCGGGAACGAGGAAGAGACCATGGCCTTGAAGAAGACCACTTTTTTCGTGGGCGCTCTGGCCGGCGCCAGCGTAGCCGTGGCCGCCCTGGCTGGGGTGGGCATGAACCTGCCGATCGCCCAGGCGTTGCCGCACGGCGGCCAACTGTTCAATGCGTCCACGGCCCCGATCTTCGCGCCGCCGCCCGGCGCGCCGCAGTCGTTCGCCGACATCTTCGAGCGCGTGTCGCCGGCGGTGGTCTCGATCAACGTCACCTCGCGGGTCGACATCTCCAACTTCCGCAGGATTCCCGGCTTCGAGAACTTCCCCTTCGACATAGTGCCCAAGGGCCAGGGTCAGGGTGGAGATGAGGGCGACCAAGGCGCTCCGCCCAAGCAGCAATCGTCGGGTTCGGGCTTCTTCATCTCGTCCGACGGCTACATTGTCACCAACAATCACGTCGTCGAGAACGCGGAAGACATCAAGGTAATACTCAAGGACGGCACCGAGCTGAAGGCGACCGTTATCGGCAAGGACCAGGGCACTGACCTCGCCGTGCTCAAGGTGCAAGGCGCCAACTTCCCGTTCGTCAGCTTCGAGAACGCGGCCAAGCCCCGCGTCGGCGACTGGGTGGTCGCGGTGGGCAACCCCTTCGGTCTGGGCGGCACCGCCACGGCCGGCATCGTGTCGGCATACGGCCGCGACCTCGGCGAGACCTTCGTCGACTACATCCAGATCGACGCCCCGATAAATCGCGGCAACTCCGGCGGCCCGACCTTCGACGTGTACGGCCGGGTGATCGGCGTCAATTCGGCGATCTATTCTCCCAGCGGTGGTTCGGTGGGCATCGGTTTCGCCATTCCCGCCGACGTCGCCGACCAGGTGACCAAGCAGTTGATCGCCGGCGGCAAGATCACCCGCGGCTACATCGGCGCGTCGATCCAGCCCCTCACCGACGAGATGGCCGACTCCTGGGGTCTGGCAGGCCGCAAGGGCGCCGTGGTCGCCAGCGTGGTGGACGGCGGACCGGCGGCGAAGGGCGGCCTGGAGTCGGGCGACGTGGTGGTGGCGGTGAACGGCGTAGGCGTGAAGTCATCCTCCGAAATGACCCGCGAAGTCGCCAAGGCCCACGCCGGCGATCTCGTGCGCCTGGACGTGTTCCGCGATGGCAAGGAGCGGATGGTCGATCTTCACTCCGGCACGCGCCCACCCGAGGACCAACTGGCCCGCAATGGCAATGGCGACCAGGGCGACCAGGGTCAGAACGGAGGCGCCGGCGGCGCATCGGCTACGCCGAAAGCCAGCATCCTCGGCATGCAGGTATCGCCGCTGGACGCGGCGGCGCGGCGCGAATTCTCCATCGGCGACCAGGTGCACGGCGTGGTGGTCGACGGCGTCAAGGCCTCGTCCGACGCCGGCGACAAGGGCCTGCAACGTGGCGACGTCATCGTGCGGGCCGGCGATCGCCAGGTGGCCAGCGCCGCCGACCTGACGGGCGCGATCGGCGATTGGAAGAAGGCCGGTCGCACTAGCATTCCGCTGGCGGTCAACCGCAAGGGCCAGACCCTGTTCGTGCCGATCAAGATCGAACCCGCGGGCAACGGCTAGGTCACAGGCCGGGGGGCGGGCGTATGAAACTGCTGATCGTGGAAGACGACCTCGGGGCCAGCGAGGCGATGGCGCGCGGGCTCACCGAGGCCGGACACGCCTGCGAGACGGCGCCCGACGGCCTGGCCGGTCTGGCCGCCGCCCAGGCCGGACGCTTCGACGTCATGGTGGTCGATCGGATGATGCCGCGGATGGACGGCGTCAGCATGGTCGAGACCCTGCGCAAGGAGGGCGACCAGACGCCGGTGCTGTTCCTCTCGGCGCTGGGCGAGATCGCAGACCGAGTTGAAGGCCTGAAGGCCGGCGGCGACGACTATCTGGTCAAGCCCTATGCCTTCGCCGAGCTCATCGCCCGCGTCGAGGCACTGGCCCGCCGCCGCGAGACCGGCTCGGTTCAGACAGTGCTGCGCGTGGGCGAACTGGAGATGGATCTGATCGGGCGCGAGGTGCGCCGTCAGGGCAAGGAGATCGACCTGCAGCCGCGTGAGTTCCAGCTGCTGGAGTTCCTCATGCGCCATGCCGGCCAGTCGGTGACCCGCACCATGCTGCTGGAGCAGGTCTGGGAATACCACTTCGACCCCCAAACCAACGTCATCGACGTTCACATCTCCCGGCTGCGCTCGAAGATCGACAAGGGCTTCGATCGGCCGATGCTGCAGACCGTGCGCGGGGCCGGCTACCGACTGGAAGCCTGAGCGGCGCCGCATGCGCCTGCCGCGCCTGGTTCGCACCACCCCATTCCGCCTGACCCTGCTGTTCCTGACCGTGTTCGCGGCGGCGGCGAGCGCGTTTCTCGCCTACATCTACATCGCCACCGCCGGCGAGGTGACGCGCCACGCCGACGCGACCATCACCGGCGAGATGCAATCGCTGGAGGCGGTCTACCGCCAGGGCGGCGCTCCGGCGCTCAATGAAGCGGTGATCGAGCGCTCGTCCAACGCCAAGGGCATGCTCTACCTGCTGATGCGGCGAGGCGGCGCTGTGGTGTCGGGCAGCATCGGCAAGTCCCCTATCGCCCATGCGCCGCAGGACAAGGTCTGGGCGAGCTTCGTGCTCACGGAGACCAACGCCGACGGGGCGACCGTGCGCCGTCCGGCGCGCGGGCTGGAGGAGCGGCTTCCTGGCGGCGAACTGATCTTCGTGGGCGCGGACGTCGGCGAGTCGGAGTCCTACGTGGCGAAGATCCTTCACGCCCTCGCGGGGGCTGGAGCGCTGGTCATCGTGCTGGGTCTGGCCGGCGGCGTGTTCGTCAGCCGCGATGTCAGCCGCAACATGTCTTCCCTCTCCGACGTGATCAACGCTGCGCGGATGGGCGATCTGGGCGCCCGCGCCAGGGTGCGCGGCACGCGTGACGAATATGACGAGCTCGCGGAGGGGCTGAACGACATGCTGGAGCGCCTCGAGCGCTCCATCGGCGGCCTGCGCCACGCCGGCGACGCCATAGCCCACGATCTGCGTTCCCCGCTCACTCGCCTGCGCGCGCGAATGGAGGCGGCGTTGATCGACGTCGAGAACGGCAAAGGCGACGCGACCCAGGCCCTGCAGCAGGCGCTGGAGGACGCCGACGGGGTGCTGCGCACCTTCAACGCCGTATTGGCCATCGCCCGTCTGGAAGCCGCGGCCGCGGCCCCCGACCAGGTCACTTTCGATGCGGCGGAACTCGCCGCCAATGTCGCCGAGCTCTACGAGCCGCTCAGCGAGGAGAAGGGCCTCGACTTCAAGGCCGAGCTCACCCCCGGGCTCACCGTGCGAGGCAACCAGGAATTCGTCGCCCAGGCCCTGGCCAACCTGCTGGACAACGCCGTGAAGTACACGCCGGCGGGCGGCGCGATCATGCTGCGCGTGCGCCGGCGCTCCTCGGGCGATGTGGAGTTCTCGGTGACCGACACCGGGCCTGGCGTACCGCTGTCCGAACGGGCGCGAGTGGTGGAGCGGTTCGTGCGGCTGGAGAACAGCCGCAATGAGCCCGGCGCCGGCCTCGGCCTCTCGCTGGTCGCCGCCGTGGCGCGCGCCCACGGGGGCCGGCTGGAACTGGACGAAGGGCCGGGCGCGGTGGATGGCAGCGGGCCTGGTCTGCGGGTCGCGCTGGTGACGCCGCCGGCCTGAGGCGGCGCCCGATTCCGGTGTATGAGGCGTCCATGGCCCTCGCCGAACGCCTGCGACCCTGCGGTCCGATCATCGACGCCGCCGCCGCCGAGCGCGCGCGCGAAGCGCTCCAGGAACAGCTCGGCGAAGGCGGCTTCGTGGAGGCCGCCTGGCAGGCGCTGGCGCCGATCTTCTCAGCCTCGCCCTACCTTTCGGGATTGGCCGCGCGCCACGCGCTCGTCCTGCCTGAAATGCTGGCCGAACCGCCGGAAAACACGCTGGCCGCAGTGCTGCACCAAGCCCGCGCCGCCGGGACCGGCGAGACGGAAGCCGGCCGCGTGGGCCTGCGCCGGCTGAAGGGGCGACTGCACCTGCTGACCGCCCTGTGCGACCTGGGCGGGGTATGGACTCTGGACGAGGTGACCGGCGCCCTGACCCGTTTCGCCGACGCCGCGCTGCAAAGCGCCGTGGCGCTCGCCGCCCGCCAGGCCGTGGCCGACGGCCGCCTCGCCCCGGTTCCGGCGAGCGCCCCCTGCCCCCTGCCCGGCCTGTTCGTCATAGCCATGGGCAAGCAAGGCGCGTTCGAGCTCAACTACTCCAGCGACATCGACATTTCCGTCTTCTACGAACCGGAGGCCCTGCCGCTCGCGCCTGGCGTCGAGCCGCAGGCCTTCGCGCTGCGCTTCACCCAGGCGATCAGCGAGACGCTGCAGGCGCGCACCGCCGACGGCTACGTCTTCCGCGTGGACCTGCGCCTGCGTCCCGACCCATCGTCCACGCCGCCCGCCGTTCCGGTGGCCGCGGCCTTCGACTACTACGAAAGCGTCGGCCAGAACTGGGAGCGCGCGGCCTTCATCAAGGCCAGGGTCGCTGCCGGAGACATTCCGCGCGGCGAGGCCTTCCTCGCCGAACTGCAGCCCTTCGTCTGGCGCCGCAATCTCGATTTCGCCGCGATCGCCGACATCCATGCCATCAAGCGCCAGATCCATGCGTATAAGGTCGATGAGAGGCTGACCGCCAAGGGGGCCGACCTCAAGCTCGGCCGCGGCGGCATCCGTGAGATCGAGTTCTTCGTCCAGACCCAGCAGCTGATCCTCGGCGGCCGCCACCCCGATCTGCGCTCACGACGCACCGTGGACGCCCTGCATGCATTGGCCGAAGCGGGCCATGTGGCTACCGAGACTGCCGCCGAGTTAACCACCGCCTACGGACAACTTCGGGCGCTTGAACATCGTATACAGATGATATCCGACGAACAGACTCATCGGCTGCCGGAGGATGATCAGGCGCGGCGGCGCGTCGCGGCCCTGTGGGGCGAGGGTGAGCTGCGCCGGTTCGACTCGGCGGTAGGACGCCTGCTGAAGGGAGTGAACCGCCGCTACGGCGAACTGTTCTCCGAAGAGGAAGAGCTGTCATCGCGCTTCGGCAGCCTGGTCTTTACCGGCGTCGACGATGACCCGGAAACCCTGGCCACCTTGAAGCGCATGGGTTTTTCCAATCCGCCCCAGGTGGCCGAGACGATCCGCGCCTGGCATCACGGCCACATCGGCGCGACCCGCTCGGAACGCGGCCGCGAGCTGTTCACGCGGCTGGCTCCGCGACTGCTCGAGGCGGCGACCGCCACCGGCGCGCCGGATGCCGCGTTCACCCGCTTCGGCGACTTCTTCGAGGGATTGAACGCCGGCGTGCAGGTGCAGTCCCTGTTCTTGGCCCAACCAAGGCTGTTCGAGCTGGTGGTGCGCATCCTGGCCTACGCCCCCCAGTTCGCGCGCACCCTGGCCCGGCAACCGGCGGCGCTGGACGCGATGCTGGACCCTTCCTTCTTCGCCAGGCTCGAACCGATCGCCGAGACGCCCGGCGCCCTCGCCGGCAATGACGGCTTCGAGGCGGCCATGGACGCCGCGCGTCGTTTGCACCGCGACCGGGCGTTCCAGATCGGCGTGCAGGTTCTGGGCGGGACGGCCAGCGCCGCCGACGCCGGCGAGGCCTTCGCGGACCTGGCCGATGTGCTGATCCGCGGCCTCGCGCGGGCGGCCCTCGCGGAGGTCGAGCGGCAGGCGGGCGCATTTCCTGGCGAGGTGGCCGTGGTGGCCCTCGGCAAGTGCGGCTCGCGCGAGATGACCGCCCGTTCGGACCTCGACCTGATGACCCTCTATCGGCCCGGCACGCCGGATGCGGCGTCGGCCATGAAGGGCTGGAGCGCGGAGACCTTCTACGCGCGCTTCACCCAGCGCCTGGTGGCCGCGCTTTCGGCGCCCACCGCCGAAGGCGCGCTCTACGATGTGGACCTGCAACTTCGCCCGTCCGGCACCAAGGGTCCGGTGGCCGTGAGCTTCGGGGCGTTCCGCAACTACTACCTGGGCGGCGAGGCGGAGACATGGGAGCACCTGGCGATGACCCGCGCGCGGGTGGCCTGGGCCTCCAGCGACACTTTCGCCGGCGAGGCGCGCGGCGCCATCGAGGCGGCGCTGCGCCAGCCGCGCGACCCGGCGCGAACCGCGCGAGACGTGTTGGATATGCGCGCGCTGATAAGTCGCGAACGACCGGCGCAGGGTTTCTGGGACCTGAAGCTGCACCCCGGCGGCCTGGTGGACATCGAGTTCGCGGCGCAGCACCTGCAGCTGATCCATGCCGCCGCGGGTGGACCCCTGCGCCCCAACACCGCCGAGGCCCTGGCGGAGTTCAGCCGGTCGGGCCTGGCGGCCGCCGCGCCTCTGGTCGATCTTCGCACGGCGTGGAAGCTGCAGCAGGACCTGTCCCAGCTGCTCAAGGCCGCCTTCGAGGAGGACTCCGATCCAGCCCACGAACCGAAAGCCTTCCGTGCGCTGTTGGCCAAGGCCGGCGGCGTGCGCGACTATCGAGCCCTTCGCGCCGAACTGACCGCCCGTCGCGCCGCCGCCCATGAGGCCTTCTGCGACATTGTGCGCCAAGGCCAGTCCGACGGAACTGCGGCGACCTAGCGTGAAAGGCTACGCGTGGTTGGGGCGACGGGAACGAGGAGCGGTGCTTGAACGGGGCGCCCATTGACGTCGAGCGGGCTGGATGCGGACGACGATCTGGTGATGCGCGCCGGCCGCGGCGATGCGGCGGCCGTGCAGGCGCTGGTGGCGCGCAAACTGCGTCGAGTGCTGGCGCTGGCCGAGCGCATGCTCGGCGACGCGGCGGAGGCGGAGGACGTCGCTCAGGAGACCTTCCTGCGGGTGTGGCGGCACGCGGCGCGTTGGCGGCCGGGGGTTGCGCGGTTCGACACCTGGTTGCACCGTGTGACGCTCAACCTATGCTACGACAGGCTGCGCCGACGACGCGAAGTCAGCATGGCCGAACCGCCGGAACAGACCGATCCGGCGCCCGGACCGGATCACGGCCTGTTGGCCGAGGACCTGAGCAGTCGCGTGCGCGGGGCTTTGCAGGCCCTGCCCGAGCGGCAGCGCGAAGCGGTGGTGCTGTGCCACTATCAGGAACTCGGCAACATAGAGGCCGCCGCCGCGATGGGGGTCAGCATCGAGGCGCTGGAGAGCCTGCTGTCGCGCGGCCGGCGCGCCCTTCGCGCGGCGCTCGCGGACGTGGCGCGGACGGGGTGATCTGGCAATGGAGTCGAGCATGAACCAGGATCGCTTCGAAGCTCTGATCGCAGCTTTCGGCGCCGACCCGCGCCGGTGGCCGGCCGGTGAGCGCGCGGCGGCCCGCGCCTTCGAAGAGGCGCATCCGCAGATCGCCGCGCGCGTGGCCGCGACCGAGCGGACCCTCGACGCCCTGCTCGACCGCTACGGCGACCATGATCCGAGCCCCGTTCTGCGCCAGCGCATCATCGAGTCGGCCCCCGTGGCCCGCGCGGCCGCCCGCGCCTGGCGGTGGCTCGCGGGCGCGGGTATTGGCGTGGGACTCGCCGCGGCCTGCGCCGCTGGCGTCATGGTCGGCATGACGCTCGCGCCGGCGAGCGTCGCACAGGCTGTCGCGCCGGCGTCGGTAGAGACCGCGGACGAGTCCGGCGCCTGGTTCGGCGGGGCGGAGGAGGCGCGGGGCGGCTGATGCAGGGACGCTGGCTGATCATCGGCCTCATCGCTTCGGTGGCGCTCAACTTGTTCCTGCTGGGAACCGCCGCCGGCGTGGTGGCGCTGGGCATGAGGATGGCTCAGGAGGGTCGGCCTCGACCGGGCGCATTCGTGCGCGCCACGCGCGAACTGCCGCCGGAACCGCGCATGGCCATGCGCGCCATGCTCCAGCAGGCATGGTCACAGCAGGCCCCGGCCGCTCGTCAGAGCCTCGCGTTGCGTATCGACGCCTGGACCGCCCTCGCCGCCCCGATCCCGGACGTCGCGGCAATCAAGCAGAAGCTGGAGCAGAGCCGCGGGATCGACACGGCGTCCCGCACCAAGGTGGAGGAAGCGGTCGTGAACTACGCCGCCGCCCTGCCGGCCGACCAGCGCGCCAAGTTCGCCCAGGGCATGCGCGTCGCCCTGCAGCCGCAGTCGCCGAAACCGCAACCGACGGCGGCTCGCTAGCCTGTGGGCGCGGCTACCTCGGCGCCATCACCCGCAGCACCGCTTTGCCGTCGACGTTGCGCAGCGGGAAGTAGACGAGGTGCGTCGTCGGATCGAGCGCGACCGAGTGGGCGTTGTCAGCCAGGAACGCCTGGCCCAGCTTCGTGATCTTGTCGTCGTCGGCGTGGAAGACAGACACCACGCCACTCTCGCTGGACACATAGAGCCGGCGCAGGCCTGGGTCGTACGCCAGCACGTCAGGACCGCCGCCGACCGAATCGTCGGCCAGCCGTGCGTGGGTGACGAGTGAAAGCGCGATCAGGCGTGCGTTGTCCTCACAGGCGACGAAGGCGAGGCGCCGAGCCGAATCGATCAGGAGGCCGTGGTTGCCGGCGCATCCGGGCAACGGGTCGCGCGAGACGATCCGGTCGGTCTTCGGGTCGATGCCGACCAGCTCGTCCCGCCCCTGGGCGTTGCTGTAGATGAGGCCGCTTGCCGGGTCGTACTGGGTGTTGCCGACCTCGCCGCCCATGGGGATCAGCCTGAGCAGGCGGTGGCTCGCGGCGTCGATGACCGCGACCGCGCCGCCGGTCTCGTCGGAGACGTAGAGCTTGCGCTCCTTCGGGTCCCACGCGACGCCGTCCGGATAGCTGCCGGCCGGACTGCGGGCGACGACGCTGAAGGTGTGCTCGTCGATCGCGACGAGCTCATGCGCGCCGGTCGCCGAAGCGTAGGCGCGGCCAAGCTCCGGAACCGCCAGCACGCCATGGACCGAGGCGACACCGGGGATCGCCTTCACGAGCCGGCCAGCCTTGACGTCGAACGCCAGCACCTGGCTCCCCGCGAGGTCGGCCACGAACAGCTGGCCCGTGGTCGGATCGAGGCTCGCGTAGTCGAAGCGGCGCGTCGGCGCCCCGATCGGAATGTCCCCTACCTGAGCGAGCGGCAACGGCGGCTCCGCGACGGCGGCGTACCCCAACGAGCCGAGCGCCAGCAAGGCGGCCACTATCAGGGCGACACCATGGGTTCCTGCTCCCGACCTCATGATCCTGCCGGACTTACAGTGCGGGAGGTGGTCGCTCTTTCCTTCGCGGCGTGGGCGATCACGGAGGCCGCCTCAACCGGGTATGGGATCACGCAGCTGATGTTGATCTCGCAGAGGACGTAGGTGTCGTCGCCCTCGGGCGTCTTGGGCCCAAACAGAAAGTCGGCGTCCCACAAGACCGGCAGGTCGCGGGTCTCGATGCGCAGCAGCCTCCGCAGTCCCGGCGTCCAGTCGTCCTCCATGCTGCGCCGCAAGCGCTGGAACCGCGGCGCGGTTGGGGCGGAGAAGGCCTTTTCGGTCGCCATCCCGAATGGCGGCAAGGCGGGATCCCCGTGAACCTGGCTGAACGGGCGCTGCTCGGAGAAGCCGATGACACGGTCCTGGCACATGTAGCAACGCACCAGGCCATCCCCGACGCGCGGCTGGAAGGCCTGATCGATGATCCGGCCGGCGCCGTCCAGGTATCGTTCGGAGCGCTCCATGAAGTCGCCCAGGCGAAAGCCGGGCTTCGCGCGATCGCCGCGCGCCTCCACCAGGTCGACCAGCGAGTCCGGACCGACGGGCTCTGACGGGTTGACGAGTTCCACCTTCCATACCCCTTGGCTGCCGTTGCCGCGGTTCTGCTTGATGACGCGGATGCGGTCGGCGGCGAGACGCGGAGGGAACTCGCGGCGGAACGTTTCGACGTCCTCGTAGCAGTAGGTGTCGGCGCCCCAGCCGAGGCTCTTGGTGCGGAACAGCACCTCTTTGACGCCCATCTTCATGATGACGTCCGGATGGGCGCTCACCCAGACGCCTCGGGCGGCGACCTCGCGCAGAATTGCGTCCAGCTGCGTCCGGGTCTGGCCGTTGGTCAACGGATCGACCCAGACGAGCACAGCCGCGCAGCCCAGGAACGTCGCGCGGGCTTGATCGGCAAAGGTCTCCGACCAGGCGACCTGGACGACGTCCAGGCCGGCCGCAGCGAGGGCCTCGGCGATCGGTTCGAGCCGGGGATGCCGTGGCGGCGAGGTCTCCGGCTCGCCGCGCCAGACGAGCGCGATGCGGATGGGTGTCTGCTTTCGTGTGTCGCTCATGGTCAGAGCCTCTCGAAGCGTGCGTCCGCCGCCGGCCAATTTATCGCGGCCATGAAGGCGTCGACGTAGGAAGCGGCCTTGGCGCCATAGTCGAGCGCATAGGCGTGCTCGTACATGTCCATCACCAGGATCGGCGTCGAAGCCGCCAGACTCATCGTGTGGTCGGCGGCCCACTGGTTCACCAGCCGCCCGTCGCGGTGGCTGTAGGTCAGAATCACCCAGCCGGAGCCGCCGCCCAGCGCCTTGCCCATGGCGGAGAACTGCGCCGCCCAGGCCTTCTGGCCGCCGAAGTCGCGATCCAGCGCCGCCGCGAGTTTGCCGCCCGGCGCCGACGCCGCCCCGAGGTTCTCGAAGTAGAGCTCGTGCAGGACCATCGAGTTCCAGGCGATGAGCTCCTCGCGCTTGAGGCCATTGAGCGTGAACACGGGCGCCGTCGCTGGATCCAGGCTGGCCAGCGCCGCCTCGATCGACCCGAGGCGCTTCACCGCGCCGGCGTAGTTGTTGTCGTGGTGGCTGGTGAGCAGCTTCTCCGAGAGGCCGGCGATCTTCGTCGGATCGAACGGCAGCAGCTTCGGCGTCGGCGCGAAGGCGGCGGGCGTTGGCGTCGCAGGTTGCCCTGCGGTCGTCGTCGCGGCGGCGCTAAGCGCGGCGGCGCCGGCGAGGACGAGGCGGCGGTCGAAGGTCGGCTCGGGCATGGGAGACTCCGTGGCTGGGAAGTGGGGCGGGCTACCTGAGCATCACCCAGGCGGGCTTCACGAGCGGGTAGGCGATGAGGCCGATCACGGCGGCTGCCGCGATCAGCGCCGGGTTCGGGATCTTGATGCGGAAGAGAAGGACGAGCGCGGCCAAGGCCACGAGCGCGGTCAGCGCGTCGCCGATCGCGATCTTGCCGAGCAGCACGGCGGCGCCGAGGATCGTGCCGATGGCCGCGCCATAAGCCCCTTTGATGAAGCCTTGCACGTTCGGGTTCTCGCGATAGCGCCGCATCAGCGGCGCGGCGACGAGGATGAAGGCGAACGACGGCGTGAAGATCGCGACGGTCGAGGCGAGCGAACCCCAGAAGCCGGCGACCACGAAGCCGACGAAGGTGGCGGTAATCACCACCGGACCGGGGCTCAGCATGCCGACCGCGACGGCGATCAGGAAGTCGCGTGGGCTGAGCCAACCGTTCTCCTGCACCAGCCCCTTCTCCAGGAACGGCACGATCACGAGGCCGCTGCCAAAGGTCAGGCTGCCGGCCTTCAGGAAGAACAGGATCAGCTTGCCGATGACGCTGGCCGAGGCGGCATGCGGCGCGCCGGCGGCCGCGGGGAGTGCGACAACGCCGGAGACGGCCTGCGGTTTGCGCCGCAACAGCGTGCCGTACCAGAGCACGCCGAGGAGGCCCGCGCCGGCGAACACCAGCGCCACCTCGGCCTTCAGCACCACGGTGATCAGGAACGCTGCGGCGGCGATCCCCCATTGCAGCCGGTCCTCCATTCCCATCTTCGCCAGGCGCCAGGACGAATGGACGATCAGCGCGATCACCACCGGCGCGACGCCGTAGAAGACACCCGTCATCCACGGCAGGTCGCCGAAATGCACGTAAAGCGCCCCTAGCAGGGCTACGATCACGAAGTTCGGCAGGATGAACGCCCAGCCGCCGGCCAGCGCGCCTGCCATTCCGCCCCGCATGTACCCGGCGAAGATGCCGACCTGGATGGCCAGCGGACCCGGCAGCGACTGGCTGACCGCGATCGCCTCGCGCATTTCCTTCGGGGTGAGCCAGCGCCTCTCGCCCACCAATTCTCGTTCCATCTGAGCGCACAGCGCGGCCGGCCCCCCGAACCCGAGCGCGCCGAGGCGCAGGAAGTAGCGGACGAGGTCGAGCACCGGCACGCGCATCGGCGGTGATGCACCGGCGACATCCGTGCTGGTCTGGCTGGCGACAGCCTTCTCGTCCATGCGCAGCTCCTCGCCCCGAAGCTCGGGGTCGAACGGAGCGGGCTTGGACGGCGAACCGTCTTACCGGGCGCCCGCGCGGGCCCGGATGTCGGAGGCGTAGCGCCCGCCGTGACGCGCGGCAAGCCCAGATCGCGATTGCTCGCTTCAGGACGTGGACCCGATGCCCGCTATCCCCTTCAACGGTCATACGGGTCTGCTCACCGGCGGGCGGGCTCGGTCAGACTCCGGTCAGAGCACAGCCGCTCGCGGCCGCCTGCCCTAGCGCGCCGGCGTCCTATTCCGCCGCATAGCTCTGGCTGAACAGAACGGCGTCGCTGTGGCGCAGGGGCAGGATGAAGCTGGCGGTGGTGCCCTCGCCCGGCGTGCTGTCCAGTTCCAGCACGCCGCCGTGCATCTCCACCAGCGACTTGGTCAGGGCCAGGCCCAGCCCGGTTCCCTGCTGGGTCTTGGCCTGCTGGTGCTCCACCTGCTCGAAGGGCCGGGCCAGGCGCGCCAGGTCCTCCTTGGCGATGCCGATGCCGTCGTCGGCCACGCTGACCTTGACGCGCTCGCCCAGGGCGTCGCGGCGCATCTGGGCGCTCACTCGGATTTCCCCGCCGCGCGGGGTGAACTTGACGGCGTTGGACAGCAGGTTGAGCAGCACCTGCTTGAGGGCGCGGTAGTCTCCCTCGATCTCGGGCAGGTCGGGCAGGTCCACCCAGAGGTTGAGGCCGGCGCTCTCCGCGCGGTTGCGCATCAGCCGCACGGCGTCGTCCACCAGCTCATCGAGGCGCAAGGGCTCGAAGCGCAGGTTCATCTTGCCGGCCTCGATCTTGGACATGTCCAGGATGTCGTTGATCAGGGCCAGAAGGTGCTGACCGGAATCGAGGATGTCCTTGGCGTAGTCGCGGTAGCGAGGGTCGCCGAGCGGGCCGAACATCTCGGCCATCATGATCTCCGAGAAGCCGTTGATGGCATTCAGCGGCGTGCGCAGCTCGTGGCTCATATTGGCGAGGAACTCGGTCTTGGCCTTGTTGGCGCCCTCCGCCTTCACCTTTTCCGCCGCGTACTTCTTGGCCAGCTCCGAGGCTTCCTCGCGGCTGCGTTCCAGGCTGATCCCGCGCAGCGCCAGCTGCTCGGCGTTGTGCCGCAGGGCGTCTTCCTGCTGCTTCAGCGCAGTGATGTCCGCCCCGGTGACCACCCTGCCGCCTTCGGCGGTGCGCCGCTCGGTGATCTGGATCCAGCGCCCGTCGTTGAGTTCGACTTCCCGCGCGCCGGCCCCGTCGTCCGCCTGCGGGTCGCCCGCCGACCGGTGTTCCTCGCGGATCGCCAGGCGGATCAGCTGCTGAAGCCTGGTGCGCTGCACGCCGGGTTGAAGTACTGCGGGATCGAGACCGAAGAACTGGCGGAAGTGCTGGTTGTACAGCATCAGCCGCCCGTGCTTGTCCCACAGCACGAAGGCTTCCGGGATGCTCTCGATGGCGTCGCGCAGGCGGGTTTCCGCCGCCTGGGCGCGGACCTGGGCGACCCGCTCCTCGGTCACGTCGAGGGCGACACCGATCATGTGAGAGTAGCCGTCGGTGTCGCGCTCGCCGATGGCCTGGCCGCGCGCATCGATCCACACGGCGGCGCCATCCGGCTTTGAGACGCGGAAGGAGACGTCGAACGCGCCGTGTATCGCCGCCTGGGCGAGGGCCTGACGCACGCGATCGCGGTGCTCAGGCGCCGTGCGCGCCAGCACGGTCTCGCTGTCGACCACCCCGCCGCCGCCCCATCCCATCATCACCGCGGTGACGTCGGACATGAAAAGCTCGCCGGAGCGAAGATCCCACTCCCAGATGCCGCAGCGCGCGGCCTCCACCGCCAGGCGAAAACGCTGCTGGCTGTCGAGAAAGGCGCGGCGCACCGCGTCCGTGCGTCGGCCCTGGACGATCAGCAGCATCGCCAGGATCACCGCGATCGCCAGCGGCGCGAACAGGGCGACCAGGTTCTGGACGCGGTCGGCGTCGACGACGGCGGCGGACTTGCCCGGGACCGCCTCGACCACCAGCAGGGCGCCGTCCGCCGCGCGCCGCGAGAACACCTCCAGCGCCGCGCCGTCCGAGCGCGCGCCGGGCGCCGACGCGCCGTCCTTAAGATCACCGGGCCCGACGCCGAAGCTGTGGCGCACATCCGTGGCCAGCGGGCCGGCGCCGGCCAGGATGCGGCCATCGGGCAACGCCACGGCCGCCATGGTCTCATCGCCCAGCATCGCCTGCAGCCGCTCGCCGTCCATCAGGGCGACCATCGTCCTGCCGCCCTCCCCGGTCGCGGGCAGGACCGCGAACACCTGGTCTCCGCCCGCCGGCGCGACAATGGAGAACGCCCCGTCCGTTCCGCGCGCGGCCGCGGCGGCGCGCCAGTTGGCGTCTCTCTGGCGGCCGGCCGCCCCGGCCACTTTGTCGCCGTCCATCACCGCCAGGCCGTCCACCGCCGGACCGGCCGCCTTCAGTCCGCCTTCCGCCGCGTCGAGCGGCTCGGCGGGGTTGCGGCGATCCAGTTCCTGCGCGGCGAGGAGCGAGGCGCGAACTCGCGCCATCTCCCCATCGAGCTTGGCGCTCAGGGCGTCGGTGCGCCAGGCGAGGCCCGCGGCCGCCGCTTCAGGCGACAGGCGCGGCGCCGACTTCAGCCGAACCGCGGCAAATCCTGTGTAGGCGGCCAGAAGGATCAACGCCGCCAGGATGGCGACGGTGGTCGCGGCGCGTGGCTTGCCCAGGCGCGCGTCGAATGTCGGGCTCACGGCGCGCGTGAAGCCCGGCCCCGATCGACCGCTCACGGCCTCCTTGGCCAAGCTGCCCGCTCCCCTGCCGACCCGCCGCCGGGCGAGTCACTTTGCAGGCGAATGCTACGCGTGCGCGCCCTCGGCGTCACCGGTCGGCGCGGCCTGACTCGGTCCGGTCTAGGCGAGCGCCTTGGACGCCAGTTCGTAGACGTTCTTCGACAGGCCCGGCGCCTTGCTGATCCGCTCGAGTTCCGCCCGCATCAGCGCGCCCAACTCGGGCGAGTACCTGGCCCACTGACCCAGCGGATCGATCAGGCGGGCCGCGACGTTCGGGTTGAAGGCGTCCACCATCAGGATCTGATCGGCCAGGAAGCGGTAGCCGGCGCCGCTGGGGTCATGGAACCGCGCGGGATTGAAGTTGGCGAAGGTGGAGACCACGGCGCGCAGGCGGTTCGGCGTCTTGGCGTCGAAGGCCGGATGCACGGTGAGGCCCAGCACACGGCCCAGCGCACCGTCCGACGGGTCGCGCGCCTGCAACGCGAACCACTTGTCGATCACCAGCGGCTCGTCGCGCCAGCGGTCGTAGAACTTTCCGAGCGCCGCTTCGAACGGCTCGCCGCCGATCAGCATGAGGGCGTTGAGGGCGCCCATGGCGTCGGTCATATTGCCGGCCCCGTTGAAGTGCTCAACGGCGCGCTCCAGGTTCTGGGCGCGCGGATCGGCGGCCAGCAACTCCAGCGCCGCGTTGCGCAGCGCCCGTCGCCCGGCCGACGCCGCGTCCGCCGAGAACTCGCCACCGTCCTGCAGGCGCGAATGGAGGCCCCGCAGGTCGTCGCCCAGATGCACCGCCATGCGCGTGCGCAACGCCTCGCGCGCCGCGTGGATGGCCGCCGGATCCGCCGGTGCGGAGGCCATCGCCAGGTCGAGCTCGCTGGGAAGGGCGAGCAGCAGGGCCTTGAAGCCCGGCTCCGACGACTGGTCGATCATCGATCGGCCTAGCGCCTCGGCGTATCGCACCTCACCCACCTCGTCGGGGGCGCCGGCGGCGCGGGCGAGGATCAGGCCGCGGGCGAGGTTCTGTCCGGACTCCCATCGATTGAAAGCGTCGGTGTCCGCCGCCAGCAGCACATAGGCGTCCTTGGCCGGAGCATCGGTCGTCATGGTCACCGGGGCGGAGAACCCGCGCAGAGCGGAGACCACGGGCGTGCGCGCGACGCCTTCGATGCGCAGGCGCGTCTCGGCTTCCTCGAGCACGATCAGTTCGCTCTCGCGCAGCGGCCGGCCGTCTTCGTCCAGCAGGCCGAACTCGACGGGGATCGGCAGCGGACGCTTGTCCGGCTGACCCGGCGTCGGATCGGTGGCCTGCTGCAGACGCAGGTCCAGAGCCCGGGCCGCGCGGTCGTAGGTCGCCTCGATGTGCAGGTGCGGCGTTCCAGCCTGTTCGTACCAGGCGAAGAACGTCGACAGGTCCCGGCCCGACACGACGGCGAAGCACTCGATGAAGGCCTCCATGGTGGCGGCCTTGCCATCCCAGCGCTCGAAGTAGAGATCCATGCCGCGCCGGAACGCCGCCTCGCCGATGAAGCGCTTCAGCATACGGATCACTTCCGCGCCCTTCTCGTAGATCGTCGCGGTGTAGAAGTTGTCGATCTTCACATAGGACGACGGGCGCACCGGATGCGCCAGAGGTCCCGCATCCTCGGAGAACTGCCGCGCGCGCAGCATCTTCACATCCTTGATCCGCGCCACCGCCTCGCCGCGCATGTCCGCCGAGAAGCTCTGGTCACGGAAGACTGTCAGGCCCTCCTTCAGGCACAGCTGGAACCAGTCGCGGCAGGTGACCCGGTCGCCGGTCCAGTTGTGGAAGTACTCGTGGGCGACGACGCCTTCGATTGCTTCGTAGTCCGCGTCGGTGGCCGTGGCGGGGTCAGCCAGGATCAGCGAGGAGTTGAAGATGTTCAGCCCCTTGTTCTCCATCGCGCCGAAGTTGAAGTCGCGCACCGCGACGATCATGAACAGGTCGAGGTCGTACTCCAGGCCGAAGGTCTCCTCGTCCCAGCGCATGGCGCGCTTGAGCGAGTCCATGGCGTAGGCGGCCCGAGGCGCGTAGCCGGGATCGACGTAGATGCGCAGCTGCACGGTGCGCCCGCTCATGGTGACGAAGGCGTCCGCCAGTTCGTCCAGTTCGCCGGCCACCAGGGCGAAGAGGTAGCAGGGCTTGGGGAACGGGTCCTCCCAGACCGCATAGCGCCGCCCGCCCGGCAGATCGCCGGACTCCATCAGATTGCCGTTGGAGAGCAGCCGCTGATAGCTCTGGTCCGCCTCGAGGCGCACCGTGAACCGCGCCAGCACATCCGGCCGGTCGGGGTAGTAGGTGATCTTGCGGAAGCCTTCGGCTTCGCACTGGGTGCAGAACCGCCCGGCGGAGATGTAGAGCCCCTCCAGCGCCTTGTTGCCCTCCGGATCGATCTCGACCTCGGTCTCCAGGCTGAAGGCGGCGGGCGGGTTGGCGATGGTGAGGAACTCGTCGTCGATTTCATACTCCGACGGCGCCAGCGCGCGGCCGTCGAGCGCGACCGAGATCGGCCTCAGCCGCTCGCCGTTGAACTTCAGGGGCTCGGCGTGATCGCCGTTGCGGCGCACGGCGAGCTTCGCCTTCACGCGGGTGGCGTTGGGGGTGAGATTGAACTCGAGATTCACCGTGTCCACCACATAGGCGGGAGGACGGTAGTCGGCGAGCCGGACCGGCTGGGGCGTGTCTGTGCGCATCGCCGGGATTTAGCCCCGTGCGCGGCGAGGCGCTACTGCGTCAGACAGCCGAAGTCGAAAGCCGCTAGTCTGCGGCGCGGATCACTCGGCGGCCTGCGCCGCGGGGGCCGGGTGGGCCGTCAGAGCGGGTTCGCCGCTGGCGGCGGGGATTTCCTGCATGTAGCGCTCCACGGCCATGGCCTTGCGGACCAGGGCCTGGAGATCGCCGGGCGCGTCGTCGGGCGCTTCGCCCACCAGTTCCACCAGCGCGCGGATGATGCCGTGCAGCGCCGGCGCGGAGGCGATGAGACGCGCCTGGAATTCGATCTTGCGCGGGTCGCGGTCGTACTCGGCGCCGGGCACCCGCCAGCCGCCCCAGTCGCTCTGGTCTGTCACCACTACCGGGAAGCTGCCGGGATAGGGATGGTGGCTGCAATCCTCGGCCGTCTGCCACTTGTTGCGCGCCCGCAGCAGCCGCCAGCCTGGCCCGTCGACCCGCGAGTCCTGCGCCACGGTGTCCTCCGGCTTCAGCTCCGTGGCGAGGAACGGGCGGCCGAGGCCGACCTCATAGGTGACCCGCACGGGTTCGTCGAAGCCCTTGGCCCAGATGGGGACGATCTTCTCGATCACCGCCCAGGCGCCGACGCTTTCCACCCAGACCTTCTGATTGCGTTGGAAGACGGCCTTGGCCATGGGGTCCCGATCCGAGTTCGCGCGTAACCGGCGCATAAAAACCTGAAATCATTGACGCGCAGTCAATCTTCCACGGGCGCGAAAGGCGACTATGGTGCCGGCAAGACGAAGGCCGGCCATCAGGCCGCCTCCGGGAGGACAGGGCCCAGGCGATGAATTTCGACTTCTCCGACGACCAGAAATTCCTGAAGAACGAGGCCCGAAAGTTCCTCGAGGCGCGCTGCCCCACCTCCAAGGTGCGCGCCGTGCTGGACGATCCGGCCAAGGCCTACGACGGCGATCTGTGGAAGCAGGTCGTGGCGCAGGGCTGGCTCGGAACGGCGATCCCGGAAGCCTACGGCGGCGTCGGCCTCGGCCATCTCGAGTTGTGCGTCATCGCCGAGGAGCTGGGCCGCGCCCTGGCGCCGATCCCCTTTGCCTCGACCGCCTACTTCCTGGCCGAGGCCCTGCTGATGGCCGGATCCGAAGCCCAGAAACAGGCTTGGCTGCCGAAGATCGCCGCCGGCGAGGTGATCGGCTGCTTCGCCTCCGTGGAGCGCGCGGGCGCGCTCACCGAGGCGCAGGTGCAGGCGCGCGTGGAAGGCGGCAAGCTCAGCGGAACCAAGCTGCCGGTCACCGACGGCGACGTCGCCGACTTGGCGGTGGTGCTGGCCAGGGAGGGCGGGCGCCCCGGCCTTTTCCTGGTGGAGCTGAAGGGCGAGGGCGTGGCGCGCGAGACGCTGCAGACGCTGGACCCCACGCGCAGCGTCGCCAAGCTCACCTTTACCGGCGCGGCCGCGGAGCGTCTGGGCGATCCCGGCGAAGGCATGGCCCTGGCCGAAGCCCTGCTGGGCCGCGCCGCGGTGCTGCTCGCCTTCGAACAGGTGGGCGGCGCCGACCGGGCGCTGGAGATGGCCAAGGACTATGCGATGGGCCGCTACGCCTTCGGCCGGCCCATCGGCAGCTACCAGGCGATCAAGCACAAGCTGGCCGATATCTACGTCAAGAACGAGCTGGCCCGCTCCAACGCCTACTACGGCGCCTGGGCGCTGGAGACCGGCGCTTCGGAGCTGCCGGTGGCGGCGGCGTCGGCCCGGGTCTCGGCCTGCGAGGCCTATTGGTTCGCGGCCAAGGAGAACCTGCAGACCCATGGCGGCATCGGCTTCACCTGGGAGATGGACTGCCACCTCTTCTACCGCCGCGCCCAGCAGCTCGGCCTGGTCGCCGGGGGCGCCAAGGCCTGGAAAGAGCGGCTCGTCGCTCAACTCGAACGTCGCAACGCGGCCTGACCGGAGGGCCTGATCATGGACTTCAACGACACACCCGAAGAAGCCGCCTACCGCACGCAGGTGCGCGCCTGGCTGGAAGCCAACGCCCCCAAGCGCGGCTCGCGGCCGCGCGGCGAGGACTTTTCCATGGCCGAGTCCAAGGCCTGGCAGGCGAAGAAGGCGGCCGCCGGCTACTCCTGCATCACCTGGCCGAAGGAGTGGGGCGGCGGCGGCGGCCAGAACTGGCAGGCGCAGGTCTTCGCCCAGGAGGAGTCGAAGTTCCCCACCCCGGGCAATCCCTTCACCATCGGCCTCGGCATGTGCGTGCCGACCATCATGACCTCCGGCAACGACGCCGATAAGCAGCGGTTCGTCGGCCCAGCCGTGCGCGGCGAGGAGATCTGGTGTCAGCTGTTCTCCGAGCCCTCCGGCGGGTCGGACGTGGCCGCCGCGCGCACCCGCGCCGTGCGCGCCGACGACGGCTCCGGCGACTGGATCATCAACGGCCAGAAGGTCTGGACGTCGGGCGCCCAGTACTCCGACTTCGGCATCCTCATCTGCCGCACCGACCCCAGCGTGCCCAAGCACAAGGGCCTGACGATGTTCTGGGTGAACATGAAGGACCCCGCCATCGACGTGCGGCCGATCCACCAGATGTCCGGCGGATCGGGCTTCAACGAGGTCTATTTCACCGACCTGCGGGTGAAGGACAGCCAGCGGGTCGGCGCCGTGGGCGACGGCTGGCGGGTGTCGCTGGTCACCCTGATGAACGAGCGCAACGCCATCGGCGGCGGCGGCAGCTACCACCGGCAGATCATGGACCTGGCCTCCAGCGTCGCGACCCTGGCCGGCTCGGGGATCAAGGACGCCGCCCTGCGCGAGAAGGTGGCCGACTGGTACGTCCAGGCCGAGGGCCTCAGGCTCACCCGCCTGCGCACCCAGACGGCCCTGTCCCGCGGCCAGACGCCAGGCCCCGAAGCCTCCATCGGCAAGGTGGTGACCGCGCCGCTCATGCAGGACGTGGCCAACACCGCGGTGGAGTTGGAGGACCAGTTCGGCATCATCTCCGATGAGTCCCAGGCGCCGCTCGCCGCCATGTTCCAGGCGACCCTGATGAGCGCGCCCGGCATGCGCATCGCCGGAGGCACGGACGAGATCCTGCGCAACATCATCGCCGAGCGGGTGCTCGGACTGCCGCAGGACGTGCGCCTGGACAAGGACGTCGCCTTCAAGGACATCCCAACCGGGCGTTGAAACCCGCGACCATTTGCCCGCGCGCGCGGGAAGAGGCTTAACGTCTTCGCAAGTGCTGCAAGGGCATGGTGCGCCCCTCGTTAGGTATCTGTACCCCGCGCGCATGGACACTCTCGGCCAGATCATCGACCGACGCGACGCGCTGCGCGCGGCCACGTGCTGCGCGGACGCCCTCGCGATCTTCGTACGCGATCCGGCCTGCCTCGTACTGGCGGTTGTGGAGGACGCGCGGCCCGTGGGCGTGCTTCAGCGCGAGCCGTTCATGGTCCGCATGGAGGACCCGAAGGCCGCCCAGCGCCCGCTGCGCGACCTGATGGACTACGACCTGCTAATCGGCGAGACGGACGAGTCCGCCGCCGCCTTCGTCGAACGGGTGCTGCCCGAGCGGCCGACGGCGATGGCCGGCGGGTTCGTGGTCACCGAGAAGGGTCAGTACGCGGGCGTCTGTCACGCCGCGGCCCTGATGTCGGCCATGGTGGCCGACAATCCCGCTCCGCTGGCGGACTGGATCTGCGCGGAACTGCGCGAGCCGGTGTCCCACGCCCTGGCCGGCGCCGAGGGCCTCGCCCGGCTGCGGCTTCCGGACGCCGCCGCGGCGCTCGTGGAAACCGTCGTCGAGACCTCGCGCCAGGTGCTCGGCCTGCTGGATCTGGCCGGCGACATCCAGCGCGCCGAGTCCGGCCGGCTCGAGCCGAACCTGGAGTCGCGTCCGCTGCAGCCGCTCATGGACGAGGTCTCGTCCCGCTGGTCGGGCCGGGCGGAGGACGCGGGCGTCACCCTGCTGGTCTCCTACGACGGCGACCCCGATTGCAGCGCCCAGATCGATGCGCCGCGCCTGATGCAGGTGTTCGACGCCCTGATCGGCCACGCCCTGGCCCACGTCCGCCACGGAGTGATCGAGGCCAGCCTGAAGGCCGCGCCCGACGCCGCCGGTATCGCCGTGACCGGGCGCGTGCGCGACAACGGCGGGCGCTACTCCGGCCGCGATCTCGAGCGCCTGTTCGACGGCGAGGGCGCCGGCGACAATCCCGGCCTGAAGCTCGGCATGCGCCTGGCTCGGCGCACCATCGCCGCCATGGCCGGCCGGCTCAGCGTCGAACCCAACGTGGGCGCCGGCGCGACCTTGATGTTCGAGTTCACCGCCCGCGCCTCGAGCGGCGACGACGTCGACGCCGCCGTCGACCAGGCCTATGCCCCTGGCCGTTCCGCACACATCCTGGTGGTCGACGACAACGCCACCAACCGCATGGTCGTCGAAGCCCTGTGCGAGATGTTCGACTGCTCCACCGAGTCCGTGGTCGACGGCATCGAGGCGGTCGAGGCCGCCCGCTCGGGCCGCTTCGACGTGGTGCTCATGGACATCAAGATGCCCCGCATGGACGGCGTCGTCGCCACGTGCGAGATCCGCAAGCTCCCCGGCCACGCCGGCCAAGTTCCGATCATCGCCCTGACCGCCAACGCCGACCCGGACGAGGTGACCGAATACCTCGCCGCCGGCATGCACTGCGTCGTGGAAAAGCCGGTCAAGCCCGAACGCCTGATGGAGGCCCTCGACAGCGCCCTGGCGGCCCTCCCCGAACAGGCCGGCCGCAACGACGCCGCGGCCGCCTAAGCCACCTGTTCCGACCTGTTATTCACCTGTTCCACCTGTTATTTCACGGTTTTTTCCACCTGTTACGGTCTGGAAACCCTGATCGTTCAATGGCTTGCCGCCACCTGATATCCGCCAGGAACAGGTGATAACAGGTGATAACAGG
>JBIOEG010000027.1:0-52190 GCA_044445825.1 Caulobacterales bacterium | reverse complement strand
TTGCAATCGGTTGGGTCCGCGCGGGTGTGGACGGAAGGAACGAACAAAAAAAGCCTGGGTCCCCGCTTGCGCGGGGAATTTCGGATTGGGTGGTGGGAGAGCTTGGGGTGGGACCCGCGTCCGCCGGCCACCTGTTGCGCACCTGTTATGCATCGATAACAGGCCTGTTTGGCGCCTGTTATCACCTGTTATCACCTGTTCCTGGCGGATATCAGGTGGCTGTAACTCATTGAACAATCACGGCTTCCAGACCGTAACAGGTGGAAAAAACCGTGAAATAACAGGTGGAACAGGTGAATAACAGGTCGGAACAGGTGGAAAGCCTAGGCGGGCGCGCCGGCCCCCGCGCGGTTCTTCACCAGGTCGTCGACCACGGTGGGATCCGCCAGGGTGGTGGTGTCGCCGAGGTTGCCGATGTCGTCCTCGGCCACCTTGCGCAGGATGCGGCGCATGATCTTGCCGGAGCGGGTCTTGGGCAGGCCGGGGGCCCACTGGATGACGTCCGGCGTGGCGAAGGGACCGATCTCCCGGCGCACCCACTGGATCAGCTCCCTGCGAAGCTCGTCGCTGGGCGTCGCCTCCACCGTCAGGGTGACATAGGCGTAGATGCCCTGGCCCTTGATCTCGTGCGGGAAGCCCACCACGGCGGCCTCGGCCACCGCGCTATGGGCCACCAACGCGCTCTCCACCTCGGCGGTGCCCAGCCGGTGGCCGGAGACGTTGATCACGTCGTCCACCCGTCCGGTGATCCAGTAGTAGCCGTCCTCGTCACGCCGGCAGCCGTCGCCGGTGAAGTACTTGCCGGCGTAGGTGGTGAAATAGGTGGTGATGAAGCGCTCGTGGTCGCCGTAGACGGTGCGCATCTGGCCCGGCCAGCTGTCGGTGATGCACAGGTTGCCGGTGGCGGCGCCGTCCAGCACCTTGCCGTCGGCGTCGACGATCTGCAGCTTGACGCCGGGCAGGGGCTTGCTCGCCGAGCCGGGCTTGAGGGCCGTGGCCCCCGGCAAGGGCGAGATCAGGGCGGCGCCGGTCTCGGTCTGCCACCAGGTGTCGACGATGGGGCAGCGGCCGTCGCCCACCACGCGGTGGTACCAGAGCCAGGCCTCCGGATTGATCGGCTCGCCCACCGTGCCCAGCAGGCGGATGGACTTGCGCGAGGTGCGCTTCACCGGCGCGTCGCCCTCGCGCATCAGGGCCCGCAGGGCCGTGGGGGCGGTGTAGAAGATCTCCACCTTGTGCTTGTCGATCACCTCCCAGAAGCGCGAGACGGTGGGGTAGTTGGGCACGCCCTCGAAGATCACCGTCGTGGCCCCGTTGGCCAGCGGGCCGTACACGATGTAGCTGTGGCCGGTGACCCAGCCCACGTCGGCGGTGCACCAGAACACCTCGCCCGGCCGGTAGTCGAAGATGATCTCGTGGGTGTAGGCCGCCCAGGTGAGGTAGCCGCCGGTGGTGTGCAGCACGCCCTTGGGCTTTCCCGTCGACCCCGAGGTGTAGAGGATGAACAGCGGGTCCTCGGCGCCCATCGGCTCGGGCGGGCAGTCGGTGGAGACCTTGGCCGCCTCGTCCTCGTAGCGCACGTCGCGGCCGGGCTGCATGAACACCGCGGCGCCGGTGCGCTTGACCATGATCACGCGGGTCACGTCCGGACATGCGGTCAAGGCGACGTCGACGTTCTGCTTCAGCGGCACGATGCGGCCGCCGCGAAGGCCTTCGTCGGCGGTGATCACCAGGCGACTGTCGCAGTCCTGGATGCGACCGGCGATGCTGTCGGGCGAAAAGCCGCCGAAGATCACCGAATGGATCGCCCCGATGCGCGCGCAGGCCAGCATGGCGAAGGCGGCCTCGGGGATCATCGGCAAGTAGATCGTCACCCGGTCGCCCTTCTTCACGCCGTTGGCCTTCAGCACATTGGCCATGCGGCAGACCTCGGCGTGCGCCTCGCCGTAGGTGATCCTTCGAGAGTCCGCCGGATCGTCGCCCTCCCAGATGATGGCGACGTCGCCCGCGCGGTGCGGCAGGTGGCGGTCCAGGCAGTTGGCGGAGACGTTCAGCACGCCGTCCGCGTACCAGCGGATGCGGAAGTCCTCGCGCTTGAAGGAGACGTCCTTGACCACGCTGAACGGCTTGATCCAGTCCAGCCGTCCGGCGACATCGCGCCAGAACCCCTGCGGGTCGCTCTCGACCCGGCGCACGGCCGCGTCATAGCCGGCGCCGTCCATGTGCGCGCGCTTCGCCCAGGCCTCTGGGACGGGAAAGACCTGACCTTCGCTCATGACGCTCGCTCCCCTCGGTTTCCGAGCGAGTATGCGAAGCGCGCGGGTCCGCGCAAGCAAGCGTCTGCGAAAACGCGCGGGCTATCTCCGACTTTCCGGCCGATGCTACAAGGACGGGCCACCAGAGTCCGCCGGAGCCGTCATGCTGCTGCACCTTTCCACCTGGGCCGAGACCGAGGCCTATCTCCAGCGCAGCCGCACCATCGTCATCCCCATCGGCTCCAACGAGCAGCACGGGCCCACGGGGCTGCTGGGCACCGACTGGCTCTGCCCGGAGATCATCGCCCACGAGGCGCAGAAGCAGTCGGACATGCTGGTGGCGCCCACCTTCAACATCGGCATGGCGCAGCATCACCTGGACTTTCCGGGCACCATCGCGCTGCGCCCGTCCACCTTCATGGCGGCCATCGGCGACTGGGCGCGCTCGCTGGCCCACCACGGCTTCACCCGCCTCTACTTCCTGAACGGACACGGCGGCAATGTCGCCACCATCGAGGCGGCGTTCTCCGAACTCTACGCGGAGGCCAGCTACGCCGGCCGCGGCGCCGGCTTCGCCTGCCGCCTGAAGAACTGGTGGGACCTGCAAGGCGTCGGCCGCCTCGCCCAATCGCAGTTCCCCAGCGGCCACGGCAGCCACGCCACCCCCTCGGAAATCGCCGTCACGCAGTGGGCCTATCCGGACGCGATCAAGCACGCCAACTATGCGCCGCAGATCGCCCCCACCGGACCGATCCGCGAGGCCGCCGACTTCCGCCAGCGCTTCCCCGACGGCCGCATGGGCTCCGACCCGGGCCTGGCCACCCCGGAAAAGGGCGGGGAACTGGTGAAGCTGGCGGTCACCGGCCTGATCGCGGACGTCGCCGCCTTCGGCGCGGACGCCATGACCGCGAGGGCGGCCGCGGCGGAGTAGTGCGGGCGAGACTCGCCGCCGGCCCTACCTCCCCGCCGTCATCGACCCCGCCATGCGGGTAAGCACCGATTGCCAATGCGCGCCTTGCGCGGCCGCATAGGTGATCTGGAAGCTGGTCAGCACTTCGCCGCGTATCAGGGTCTTTTGATAGAGCACCTTGTCCCCGGCTACGCACGACACGGCCACCAGGCTCGCGGTCACGCGGCGGTAGGAGGCGGCCTGGGTGCAGTCCGCGGCAGCCTGATCGGCCAGCTGCGCGGGGGTCAGCATCGCGGCGTTGTAGACCCCCCACACCAGCGCCTTGGCGGTTCCGTCGGCGGACTGGAACGCGCGGCCGTCCCCGTTGGCCGACTCCGGCTGGGGCGCGAGATCGGGCGGATAGGCGATGCTGTAGCCGTAGCGGGCGTTGACATAGACGCGCATGCCGGCCGGGGCCGCGGCGAGCGTCGCCGGCAAGGCGGCGGCCACCAGGACGGCGAGCAGGGTGGTGCGCATGGAGACGATCATGCCGCCACAACCTGATCGCCGTCCACCCGCACCGGCCACGGCCACAGCTTGCGTCCGGCGCAGGGTCCGGCGATGCAGAAGCCGTCGTGGGTGCGGAACAGCGCCCCGTGCGAGCCGCAGAGGATCAGATCGCCTTCCCGGGTGAGGTAGCGGTCCTGGATCGGCGCCAGGGGGAAGCCGGCGTGCGGGCAGCGGTCGATGAAGCCGGTCACCAGGCCGGCGCGGCGCACCAGGAACCCCAGGAACAGCTTGTCGCCCTCGCGGAAGTAGAAGCCCTTGGCCCCCGGGTCGGCGAGGTCGCCCACGCGGCAGAGCGTCGTCCCCGCGGCCGGCTGGGCCGGGTTGTCGCTCAAGCCAGGGCGCCGAAGGTGACCCGCCAGGGTCGCACGTCGACGCTCTCCCAGAGGCCGGCCTTGGTATAGGGATCCTCGGCGTTGAACCGTTTCGCGCCGTCCAGATCCTCGGCCTCGATGACGATCAGGGACCCGGCCATGTCGCCCTTCGGATCGAGGAACGGCCCGCCGAGCCTGACCACCCCTGGCAGGGATCGCGCGTAGGCGAAGTGCGCCTCGCGCGTGGCCATGCGCAGGGCGAGGCTACCCGGCTTGTCGATGCAGGTGAGCACGAACAGGGCCATTTCAGTGCGTCTCCGTTTCCGCGCGCAGGGGCCGCGATAGCAGGCCGGCGATCGCCGCGTCGACGCCGATTTCGCCGGCGAGGATCGCGGCGACGGCGTCGCTGATGGGGGTCTCGACGCCGAGCTTGCGCGCCAGGTCCCGCACCGCCGGGGCCGAGGCCACGCCCTCGGTTACCGAGAGCTTGCCCGCCAGCGCCGCCTCCAGGCTCTCGCCGCGGCCCAGCGCCAGGCCCAGGCTCATGTTGCGCGACTGGCTGCTGGAGCAGGTGAGCACCAGGTCGCCGAGGCCGCAGAGCCCGGCCACCGTCTCCGCCTTGCCGCCCAGGGCCACGGCCAGGCGGGTGAGTTCGGCGAAACCGCGGGTGATCAGGGCGGCGTGGGCGCTGCGGCCGAGGCCCCGGCCTTCTACCACGCCGCAGGCTATGGCCAGGACGTTCTTGATCGCGCCGCCCGCCTCGGCGCCGATCATGTCGGTGGAGACGTAGGGCCGGAACGTCGGCGTGGCGATGGCCGCCGCCAGCCGCCCGGCGAGGTCCGGGTCGGGCGAGGCGAGGGTGACGGCGGTGGGCAGGCCCCGGGCCACCTCGCCGGCGAAGCTCGGGCCGGACAGCACGGCGGGCGACGCGCCCGGGATCGTCTCGGCCAGCACCTCGCTCATCAGTTTCAGCGTGTGCTGCTCGACGCCCTTGGCGCAAAGCACGATGGGCAGGCTAGGCCGGACCGAGGCGGCCAGGACGGCGAGCGTGGCCCGCAGGTGCTGAGCGGGGACCACCGCCAGCAGGAAGTCCGCGTCGGCGGCCCGCGCCATGTCAGCCGTGGCTTCGATGGCCGCGTCGAGTGTCGCGCCAGGCAGGAACAGCGGGTTTTCGTGACGCTCGTTCACCGCCTCGACCACCTCGGCCTCGCGCGCCCAGAGCGTCGGCGTCAGTCCGGCGCGCACGCAGACCTGCGCCAGGGCCGTGCCCCACGCGCCGCCGCCGATGACGCCGACGCGCTTCACGCCTTGGCCCCCTTGCGTCCGGGGAGGTGCATGGGGTGGGCGAGCGCCGCGGCCTCGTCCAGCGGCCAGCGGGGCCGGGCCACGGCGTCCAGCCCGTCGGTCAGTCCCGCCGCCAGCCGCTCCGCCCCCGCCAGGGCGATCATGGCGGCGTTGTCGGTGCAGTAGGCGAGCGGCGGGGCGATGAACGAGAAGCCTTGCGCCCGCGCGGTCTCCTGCAACCGCGCGCGAACCGTGCGGTTGGCCGCGACGCCGCCGGCCACCACGAAACGCAGGTCTCCCGGGCGGTGGGTGCGCGCGTAGGCCGCCATGGCGCGTTCAGTGCGCTCGGCGAGTTGGCGCGCGATGGCGAACTGCACGGCGGCGGCGAGGTCGCGCCGCTCCTCGTCGGTGGTGAGGCCTTCGGCCCGCCGGGCGGCGGCGGTCTTCAGGCCTGAGAAGGAAAAGTCGCAGCCGGAGCGGCCGAGCAGGGAGCGGGGCAGGTCGAACCGCTCCGGATCCCCGCCTTCCGCAAGACTCTCCAGCGCTGGGCCGCCAGGGTAGGGCAGGCCGAGGGTCTTGGCGATCTTGTCGAAGGCCTCGCCGGCCGCGTCGTCGATGGTCGAGCCCAGTCGCCGGCACTGGCCGATGCCGGCCACCTCCAGCAACTGGCAATGGCCGCCGGACACCAGCAGCAGGAGGAAGGGATAGGCCACGTCCGCCGCCAGCCTCGCCGAGACCGCGTGGCCTTCCAGGTGGTTCACGGCGATCAGCGGCAGGCCGCGCGCCAGGGCGACCGCCTTGCCGAAGGACAGCCCCACCATCACCCCGCCCACCAGCCCGGGCCCGGCGGTGGCGGCGATCCCGTCGATATCGCCGAGCGTCACCTCGGCCGTCCTCAGCGACTCGCGGGTAATCTCCTCGACGATCTCCACGTGCGCCCTGGCGGCGATCTCCGGCACTATGCCGCCGAAGGGCGCGTGCAGGGCGATCTGGCTGGCGATCAGCGACGAGCGCACCTCCACCCGGCCATCGCCGCCCAGGCGCACGACGGCCGCCGCGGTCTCGTCGCAGCTGGTCTCGATGCCGAGGAGGGTGAGGTCGCGGGTCAGGACGGGCGATCCAAGTTGCCGGGCGCAGCGGGCGCGTGTAGCCAGCGCATGTCTGTAACCCGCAGCTAGCGACTAACCCTTGGCATCGCAACCGCCCGTCCGCATCGGCACCCGCGCGTCCAAGCTGGCCTTGGTGCAGGCCGGCATGATGCAGCGCGCGATCGCCGCGGCGCTGGGCGCTTCGGCAGCCGACGCGGAGCAGGTTGCGCCGCTGATCCGGATCTCCACCAGCGGCGACCGCATCCAGGATCGGCGGCTGCTGGAGGTGGGCGGCAAGGGCCTGTTCACCAAGGAAATCGAGGAGGCCCTGCTGGACGGGCGCATCGACTGCGCCGTCCACTCCCTGAAGGACATGCCGGCGGAGTTGCCGGCGGGGCTGTGCATCGCCGCCATCCCCGAGCGCGAGGACCCGCGGGACGCCTTTGTCAGCGACCGGTTCGACACCCTGGACGCGATGGATCAGGGCGCCCGGCTCGGCACGGCGTCCCTGCGGCGCGCCGCCCAGTGCCTGCATCGCCGCCCGGACCTGCGGATCGTCATGCTGCGCGGCAATGTGGACACGCGTCTGGCCAAACTCGCCCGCGGCGAGGCGGACGCCATCCTGCTGGCGGTCGCCGGGCTCAATCGGCTGGGCCTGGGTCACCTGCCGCGCTCGCTTATCGATCCCGTGGAAGCGCCGCCGGCGCCGGGACAGGGCGCGCTGGCCATCGAGACCCGCGAGACGGACCGCGACGCTCCCTGGCTGGCGGCGCTGCGCCACCGTCCGACCATGCTGGCCGTCGCCGCCGAGCGCGGGGCCTTGGCCGCTCTGGAAGGCTCCTGCAAGACCGCCATCGGCGCCCATGCGACGCTGGACGGCGATCGTCTCAGCCTGGTGGTGGAGGCCTTGACCCCGGACGGGTCGCGCCGCTTCCGCCGCTTCGGCCAGGTCGATGTGGGCGGCGACGCCGGCGAGGCGGACGCGCGGTCGCTGGGCCAGCGCCTCGGCGAGGAAGTCCGCGCCGAGGGCGGCGAGGCCCTGGTCCTGCCGGACTGACATGGCCGCGCGGCGCCCCAGCGTCTGGGTCACCCGCACCGAACCCGGCGCCTCGGCCACCGCCCGGCGTGTCGAGGCCCTCGGCGCCGAGGCTATCTTGGAGCCGTTGCTGGAGGTGCGCGCGCTCGCCGATGCGCCCATCGACCTCGCCGAGGTGTGTGCCCTCGCATTCACCAGCGCCAACGCCGTCCGGGTCTTCGCCGAGCTCTGCCATGCGCGCGACCTTCCGGTGTTCACCGTGGCCGACGCCACCGCGGCGGCCGCGCGGGCGGTGGGTTTCGCCACGGTCGTCTCCGCCCGGGGCGATGTCGCGGCCCTGGCCGAATTGCTGATTGCTCGTCGGCGCGACCTGGGCGGGATCGTCCTGCATCCCGGCGCCGCGGAACCCGCCGGCGACCTCGCGGGCGCCCTCGCCGGCGCCGGCGTCCCGGTCCGCGACCTCACCCTCTATGAAACCGCGCCGCGCGACCCCTCGCCGGCGCTGCTCGCACGCCTCCAGAACATCGACCTTGTGCTGCTGCATTCCCCCAAGGCCGCCCGCCGCCTCGTAGAGGTGCTCGACGCGAACCCCGCGCCCCACCTCATCGCCTTCTGCCTGTCGCGGGCCGTGGCTGAACCGTTGTCGGGCGCCGGTCTGGCGAAGGTCCGCGTCGCCGCATCGCCCACCGAGGACGATCTGCTGGCGCTGATCGGTACAGCTGACTGAGGCGCAGCCCGCCGGTAGACGCGGCGCCGGCCCATTTCACGGAGGACACGGAGGACCACGGAGGCATTCGAGTCGCGGGCCGGAGGCGCGCAGGGCTGCATTCGCCGAGACGGCCTTTCGTTCCCGGCGTTGCGCGAACGCCTTCGTGTCCTCTGTGGCCCTCCGTGTCCTCCGTGGTTCAACCTTACCGGCTCTGCCGCCTGCCGATCCCCCGGCGAATGGTCCTTCACTGAGGCTTTCTCGCAATTGCGCTGACGCCCGGCATGGGGCACTTCTGGCTGGGCATGAGCGTTGCGCCTGATCCTGCCGAACTGGCTCCGACGCGCGATCCGGCGGCGTACGGACGGCGGCCGATCAGTGCGACCGCATTCTGGGCCATCGTCGCGCTTTGCGTGGGCTGCGTGCTGGCGGGGATCGCCATCGGCCGGTTCGGGCCCGCCGCCATTCACAGTCATCCTGCCGTGGCGCCCGCGGCGGAGCCGTCTCGCGGGGCGGCGCCTGAAGCCGCCGCACCGACTCCCGCCACCGCGCCGGCGCCTTTCGAGGCCGTAGGCCCGGCGCCCGCCTCCGACGACCTGAAGGCACTGGCGGCGCGGGTCGAGCGTCTCGAGACCAGCCAGTCGCGCGCACAGGATGCGTCCGCGGCGGCCCTGGCGGCGGCGGCGCTCAGCGAGGCGGCGGCCGGCGCCGGCCCCTTCACGGGCGAGCTGGCCGCCTTCGAGCGCGTGATGCCGAACTCCCCCGACCTGCAGGCACTGCGCCCGCTGGCCGCCCAGGGCGCGCCCACCCGGGCCGAACTGGCGGCGACCTTGCCCGCCAGCGCCGCCGCTGCCGCCGTGGCCGCCCGCGCGCCGCAGAGGGGCGACGGATTCCTCAAGCGGCTGGCGGCGATGGTCTCCCGCGTGATCATCATCCGCCGCGTCGATCCGGACGCGCCGGGCGCGGACGGGGTGCTCGCCAGGGCCCAGGCGCGGGCCGCGGCCGCGGACCTGGAGGGCGCGCTGAGCGTGCTGAACAGCCTGCCCGCCGAAGCCCAAGCCCCGCTGGACGAATGGCGTGCGGCGGCGCGCCGCCGGGTCGAGATCGACCGGCATGTGGCGGGGCTGCGCGCCCAGGCCCTGGCCGACCTGGTCGCCCGGCAGGGGTCGTCCGAAGGGTCGCGCCCATGATCCGCAGCGTGATCTTCATCCTGCTGGTGATCGCCATAGCCGTGCTGGCGGTGGCCTGGCGCGGCGAGCCGGGCGCCGCGGGCCTCGTCTGGCTGGGATGGGAGGTGCGCACCACCGCCGCGGCCGCCGTGCTCATCGCGCTGTTCGGCTCCCTGTTGCTGGCCCTGTTGTGGAGGGGCCTGATCTGGATCGCCGAGGCGCCGCGCCGCGCCGCGCGCGCCAGGGCGGAGGTGCGCCGCAAGCAGGGGGCCGAAGCCCTCACCCGCGGCTTCCTGGCCGCCGCGGCCGGCGACGGAGTCGAGGCGCGGCGTCAGGCCCAGCGCGCGGCCGGCCTGGCCGAAGAGGCGCCGGCCCTGATCCGCATCCTGTCGGCCCTGGCCGCCGAGTCCGCAGGCGATCCGGTGGCCGCCCGCGCCGCCTACACCGCCATGCTCGGTTTCCCCGAGATGCGCCTCGTGGCGCACCGCGGCCTGATGCAGATGGCCCTGGCCGACGGCGACGACGCCGAGGCGCTGCGCCACGCCGAGGCCGCCTATGGCCTCGCCCGCACCGCCCCCTGGGCCTGGCGCGCCGTGCTCGAGGCGAAGCTGGGCGCCGGCGACTGGGCGTCGGCCCTGGAGCTGATGAAGGGCGCGGTGGAGCGCAAGATCGTCTCGCCGATCGTGGCCGAGCGCGCCCGCGCGGCCCTGCTGGCCGCCTCCGCCGCCAGCCTCGAGCCCGCCGCGGAACCCGCCGCCCGCGCCCAGGCGCTGGAGCAGGCCCAGAGCGCCGCGCGCCTGCGCCCGGAGTTCGCGCCGGGCTCGGTGCTGGCCGCGCGGCTGCTGGCCGCCGACGGGCGCGTCGCCCGCGCCGCCCAGGTGATCGAGTCGGCCTGGAAGGTCGCGCCGCACCCGGCGCTCTGGCTCGCCTACCGCGACCTGCACACCGACGAGACGCCGCGCGCGCGGGCCGGGCGTCTGGCCAGCCTCGCCGCCTTCAATCCGCAGGCCCGGGAGTCGCGAATACTGGCGGCCGAGCAGGCGCTGATCGCCGGCGACGTGGCCGGCGCCCGCGCGGCCGCCGACAGCCTGCAGTCCGAACCGCTCACCCGCCGCCTGGCCGGCGTCTTCGCGCGGGTCGCCACCGCCGCCGGCGACCCGGACGGCGCCCGCGCCTGGATGGCCCGGGGCGCCGCCGCGCCGCAGGATCCCGACTGGTCGGACCTCGACCCCCAGGGCCACGCCTTCGCCTACACCGCAGCCGACTGGGCGCGCGTCGCCGCCGCCTACGCCGAGACCGGCGAGCTGGTCCACCCGCGCTTCGAGCGGCGCGAGAAGACGGTCAGCGACCTTCCCGAACTCCCCTCCGCCTACGCCGAGTCCGCGCCTTTCATCAGCGCCGCCGAAACCGGACTCGGCCTGCCGCCGATCCTCGACGACGGCGACTTCGGCGAAGCCCTGCAGCCGGCGGGCGCGGCGGTCGATGCGAGCGCCGGAGTCGGCCGCCAGACCGGCGTCCAGAACCCCTCCGCCGGCCCCGGCCGCGCCAAGCCCCGCTGAACCGGCGCTTCAAATCGCCCAGAATCTGTACTAGACACCTGCCTCCCCACGAGGGGCCGCCTTAGCTCAGCCGGTAGAGCGGCGCATTCGTAATGCGTAGGTCGGGTGTTCGAGTCACCCAGGCGGCACCACTTCACCCCTTGTTTCTGAACGGCTTTCGCTCTGAGACCCTCGTTCATCCGGTGACCTGCCGAGGCCGTGGAAGCTTGGTGGAAGCACCGCGAAATTGCTCCCACCCAGTTCGGTCTAGGCCGGTTTTGCTCCCCCTGTGTTCATGAGAGCTGCTCCGTCCATGAAGGCGGCGAGGTCTGCGAGTGAGTAGCGCACCGCACGGCCAAGTTTGCGATAGACAGGTCCGCAGCCACGCACCCTCCAATCTTCGAGGGTGCGGTGAGAGACGGTCATGACGCGAGCGGCCTCCTTGGTGCACACGTAGCGGTCGGCATTCACGCCGACGCGAGGGGTCTTCGACTCCAGGTTCATGGTTTCAATCTAGTTCGGGACGCACGCGAGGGAGCGTCTGGTAAGCGATCCCCGGTCCTTGCCGAGGCCGAACCGCCGAAGCGATCCGCGAGGCATTGAGCGAAACTCAATGAGCGGTCGGACGAGGCCGTGCCGCGTGCTGTGGGGCTAATGGATTCAGTTGCGGAAGGAAAGGGCTATCACCTAGCCTGTCCCTCGGCCTTCGCCTCTTCTCACCTCTGCCGCGCGTGCCTGCAGGACTTCAGCCCACATGAGGTACGTGTCCGCGATCATTGCCGCGAGCTCTTCGGCCGAATAGAGGTCTGTGTCGGGCACGATCGAAAGGGTGATCGTGCGATCGTCGGTTCCGGCCACTTGTGGAAACTGGAACACGCCGAGCTGAGCATCGCCAAGGTCCTGCGGGTTCATCCGTCGAATTGCTTCATGCATGATCGATGCTGCGAACCGCTTGCCGCTGTCCGTCAGTCGGAAGGTTCGGCGATAGTCGGCAAACGGTATCACCAGCGATCCATCATGCACGACCACGGCGTTGGACCAGTACCTGACCGAGTCCCCGATGCGGGTCTGGAACGCCGAGAAGGCAACCTGAGTTGCCCGCATTCCCTGCTCCCGAACGAAGTCGTAGAGGAGGTGCCCGACACCCACGTTCGACTCGCTCTCGTTGGTTGTCCTTGACGCGCGGCGGATCGCCCGCTCCACCACCGACCAGGGTGTGTCGGACGTGCTCCCCAACAGGGGGGACTGGGCATTCAGGATGTCCAGCGTGGCGGCGCGGACAGGGTCGTAGGTGAGCTGCGTGAAGCCGGTGCTCTGGCGTTCAAGCGCGCGCCTCTTCTCAATCCTTGCCATTGGCGCGATCCGTGCCAGGTCGGTCTCAGGTAAGCGGCGAATCTTCACGGGGGTCTCCGGCTGGGGCTGAATCTTGAACGGGCACCATGAGAAAGCGAAATCGCTCAAGGATGATCCTATCAGAGATTCTTACGCCCAGCACCGATTCAGTTCCCGATCTGTTCACCGTCTCCGCCCAAGGCCCGCGAGCCGCATGGGAGATTTCGATAAGCCGGCCAACCGACAGGCGTCCGAGCGACGACAATATGCGATCCAGGACGTCGACCGCCTGCTGATCATCGGCGGTCGGGATCGGCTTCTCCTCGCCTGTGAGGAAGTTGAAAGCCGTCGCCCGCTTGCGGATCGGTGCGTCGCCAGTCTCCTTGAATGCCTGGTAGACCAGTGGGTGAACGGGACCGTATCGCCACGCTTCGAAGTACCCGTTCACCAACGGTCGCCCGTCGGTGAGCATGTGCTGCCCGTGAGCGAAGAACATGAGTTTCTGGAGCGCGAGATTGGTGACGGCCATCGCCCGCCGATCTGCGAGGTCCAACAGTAGGTTGGCGACAGCGCGGGCGTCGTAGGGAGGGACAGTTCGCACGAAACTAGTCGGGCTCCGGGTTGGGTAGGCAGCGACCCAAGAAGGGTAGCGCCTAGGCGTGGTAAATGAACCCTTAATCCGCTTCGAACAAAAAGAGAACATGCGGTAGGCTTCACTCACGGTGGCTGTCTGCTGATGAGGGAAGGGCAGACACGTATCCAGCGCGAGGCGACTCCACAGGCGGTAGGGATCGTTTAGGGCTACGTCACCACCGACAAGCTGGCCGATCGCGTCACGGAGCTTGCCTCGCGGACCGCGTGGCGACCTAGCCGGCTTCGCTGGTGCCCTGGACATCTCCGGCCTTCAGCGCCCGCCACACCAGGATCGCCAGCGACTCGTACATCCACAACGTGCCAATCAGCCCGAACAGAATGGCGATGCCGAAAAAGAGCCCGATGGGCGTACTGAGGGCACCGGGAAGGAACATCAGGGCCGCGCCGATCGGGGCGAATGGAGCGAAGATGCAGCCGAGCATCCAGTTACGCCGCTTGTTCATGTCACTCACGGTGGTGGTGCTTTCGTTGTCGTAGGTTGCGCGGGCGGGGTTGCCCGCTGAACGGCAGCGATGCTGCGCCGATTGCCCAACGGCATCGATGCCGCAGCAGCCTTGACAAACCCGGCGCAATTTCCGGCGTCCGCAGCTGCACTTAACGACCAAGTTCTGACCCAGCTTACCGTCGAGCGGCTGGAGGGCATGGACGAAGCCCTAAGGCAGGGCGGTCGATCATACTCCGTCGAGGAGGCGCGGATCGCGGATGTGCTGGCTGATCTAGACGAGTTCATCGCTTCGATCCGTGCCGGTCCTGAAACTGAGATCGACTCCGTTCTGATCGAACGGTTGCTGGAACTCCGCTGGGTGCTGCGGCGCTTCGCTCTGAACGGCCTTGAGGGCGCGCGGGATGCGGTCGCCAGCATGATCGGAGCGGTCGCGATGGCCGGTATGTCTTCGTCGCTGGCAATCCCAGACGGTCTGAAAGAGCGATTGGGTAGGGCGGGGCGGATCGGCAAGGCTGTGATGGACCTGGCTGTGTATGGCCATGAGAGCGCTTTGGCGATCCAGTGGCTTGGTCACATGGCCGGCTTCCTTCCGCCACCAGGGGACTGACGGTCGCCGCGACTGGACTCGGCGCGCACTGCCGCCCTATCTGGACCTCGGGTTGGCGCCCTTCAGAGACGGTCGCCCATGACAGACCAGCATGACCCTGGCGTTCCGCTCGCCCACTAGCGCCAGCACCGCGCCGGCGTGCGCCTCACCTGTCGCGACTGCATAGAGCAAAGGGGTGCCCCGAAGGAGCGGCCCTGCGATCACTTCGCGGGCGGGATCTTCGGGGTAGTGGCCAGCGAGTCGCCTACTGCAATAGACGTTTTTGCCGGCGGTTGGGCTGTTACGCAGGCGTCCTTGCCGCTCGGGTCTTTACCTATGGTCCCGCCATGGGCTTTGCAGTCTTGGACGGCCTTCGGATCGTGAGGGTCGATGGACTTGTAAACATTCGACCTGCTCGAATTGAGGTTGAGGCTTGCAAACGCGCCAGTGGGCGTCAGCGCCAGCGCCGCCAAGGCTACACCAGATGCGCATAATACCGATGATCTTCTCATTTCTTCCTCCCGTATGGTTGAGCGGACGCTACCACCTCTGGTCACCGGATGGCGGGATGAATCCTTCGTCGAGAGTGCAGCGGTAACAGAGTGCTTTGCCGCTCACTTGCGGGCACGCGCGTGCGCCCTGACGGGGGGCGGATCATGGTCATGACGCCGCCGGGCCGGATTTCCCCACGGGTCGGTCCAGCGGCGGTTGCGCGGTCGGTCGTCAGGCGGCAGCCTCCGTCGGCCACGAAGAAAGGGCCGCCCCGGTGAGGGAGCGCCCCTGGGGGATGATCTGACGAGCGCAGGGCTGCGACGCGAGGGGATCGATCTGGCGCGGCGCGCCCGAGGGAACTAGCCTGGGGGCCTGGCGGTGGGGTGAAACCGACGATGACGGCGCTTGATTAGTGGAAGCTGAACGGGGAGCTCGCAGGAAGCGCTGATGAACTACGCCTTCACTCCCGAGAGTCTGGCCGAGCGCTGGGAAGTCTCGGCCGCCACCGTGCGCAGCCTGGTCAGGACCGGCGACTTGCGTGCCTTCCGCGTTGGGCGCCAGGTCGGCGGGCGGCTGGAGGACATCGGATCCTTCGCTGAGTACATCGGCGGCAGCCCTACGCTCGCGCGTCCGGCGGCGGAATAGGCGCCGGCGATGGCCAAGGTTCGCATCACCGCGGCGCAGGCGCTGGTCCGCTACCTCGCCGGCCAGTTCATCGACGTCGACGGGGTGGAGACGCCCTACTTCGCCGGGGTCTGGGCGATCTTCGGGCACGGCAATGTCGCGGGCCTCGGCGAGGCGCTGCAGGCTGCGGGCGACGCGCTTCCCACCTACCGGGCGCACAATGAACAGGCCATGGCGCACGCCGCTATCGCCTTCGCCAAGGCCCAGAGGCGCCGGCGCGCCATGGCCTGCACCACCTCCATCGGGCCGGGCGCGCTGAACATGGTCACCGCGGCCGGCGTCGCCCACCTGGACCGCTTGCCGGTGCTGTTCCTGCCCGGCGACGTGTTCGCCGGCCGCAGACCCGACCCGGTGCTGCAGCAGGTGGAGGACTTCGCTGACGCCACGGTCTCGGCCAACGACTGCTTCCGTCCCGTGTCTCGCTACTTCGATCGCATCCAGCGCCCGGAGCAGCTGATCCAGTCCCTGCCGCGGGCGCTGGCGACGATGCTGGACCCGGCGACGTGCGGCCCCGCGACCCTGGCCCTCTGCCAAGACGTGCAGAGCGAGGCGGCGGACTTTCCGGCGAGCCTGTTCGAGCGCCGGGTCTGGCGCATACGCCGCCCAGAGCCCGATCCGCGCGAGGTCGATGAGCTGGCCGGGCGCCTGAAGGCCGCCAGCGCGCCGCTGATCATCGCCGGCGGCGGCGTGATCTACGCCGGCGCGGAGGCGCAGCTGGCGCGGCTGGCGAGCGAGGCCGCCATTCCCGTAGCGGAGACCCAGGCCGGACGCGGGGCCTTGGCCTGGGACCATCCCATGGCCCTCGGCGCGATCGGCGTCACAGGAACCAGCGCCGCCAACCGCGCGGCGGCCGAGGCCGATCTGGTGATCGGCGTGGGGACGCGGCTGCAGGACTTCACCACCGGCTCGCGCGCCCTGTTCGCCAACCCGCAGGCTGTGCTCGCCCAGATCAATGTCAGCGCCTTCGACGCGGCCAAGCACGGCGCCTTCTCGGTGGTCGGCGACGCCGGCGCTGCGCTGGAGGCGCTGCGGGCGCGCATCACCGGCTACAGGACGCCTGAAGTCTGGTCACAGGCCGCGCGGGCCGGCGTGCGGTCCTGGAACCAGGAATGGGAGGCGGTCACCTCGGCCCCGGCGTCCAACGTCCTGCCTTCGGACGGCCAGGTGATCGGCGCGGTCTGGCGGCAGGCGGGCGAGAACGACGTGGTGGTCTGCGCCGCCGGCGGCCTCCCGGGCGAGCTGCACAAGCTTTGGCGGCCGCGCCGGCCCGGCGGCTATCACCTGGAATACGGTTTTTCCTGCATGGGCTACGAGATCGCCGGCGGGCTGGGCGTGAAGATGGCCGATCCCGCAAGGGAGGTGATCGTCATGCTGGGCGACGGCAGCTATCTGATGATGAACTCCGAGATCGCCACTTCGGTCATGCTGGGCCTGAAGCTGACCATCGTGGTGCTCGACAACCGCGGCTTCGCCTGCATCAACCGGCTGCAGCAACAGACCGGCGGCGCGCGTTTCAACAACCTGTTCGCCGATGCGAAACACGACATCCTGCCCGACATCGACTTCGCCGCCCACGCCGCCAGCCTGGGCGCGATCGCCGAGAAGGTGGACGGCATCACCGGCTTGGAGGCGGCCATCGTCCGCGCCAAGGCCTCGCCGCGCACCCATGTGGTGGTCATCGACACCGATCCGGAGCGCGCCACCGCCGCCGGCGGCGCCTGGTGGGACGTGGCGGTGCCGGAAGTCTCGCAGCGCCCGGCGGTCAACGCGGCCCGGGCGGCCTATGAAGCCAGGCTCGAGGCGCGGCGGGACTAGCCATGGCCATCCGTTTCGGCGTCAGCCCTATCGCCTGGACCAACGACGATTTGCCCGAACTGGGCGGCGATACGACGGTGGAGAGCATCCTGGCCGATGCGCGGGCCATCGGCTTCGCCGGGGTGGAGCTGGGCGGCAGGTTCCCGCGTGACGCCGGCCGGCTCGCGGCCATGCTGCGGCCGCATGGCCTCGACCTGATCGGCGGCTGGTATTCGACGCACCTGCTGGCGCGGTCGGCGCAGGCGGAGATCGCGGCGCTGCAGCCGCACCTGAGCCTGCTCAAGGCCCTGGGCTCGCCGGTGTTCATCGCCGCCGAGTGCAGCAACGCCATCCATGGCGACCGCGCCCGCCCGCTGGCTGACACGCCCAGGCTGGCCGCGGGTGACTGGCCGCGGTTCGGCGAGCGGCTCACCGCGGTGGCCGACCACGTGGAAGCGCAGGGCCTGAAGTTCGCCTACCACTTCCATCTGGGCACCGTGGTGGAACGGCAGGACGACCTGGACCGGTTCGTGGATCACACGGCCGCCAACGTCGGCTTCGTGGTGGACACCGGCCACGCGGCGCTGGGCGGAGTGGACGCCGCCATGCTCATGCGCCGCAATCCGGGACGCATCGCCCACGTCCATGCCAAGGACGTCCGCCGGCCAGTTTTCGAGCGGGTCATGGCCGAGCGCCGCAGCTTCCTGGACGGGGTGGTGGCAGGCATGTTCACCGCGCCAGGCGACGGCGACCTGGACTTCGCCCCGGTGATGCGCGCCCTGGCCGACGTCGGCTACGCCGGCTGGATCGTCATCGAGGCCGAGCAGGATCCGCAGCTGGCCGACCCGCGGGTCTACAGCCGGTTCGGCCTGGCCACCCTCAAGATGGCGGCCGCGGCGGCGGGTTTGATCCCCGCGGCGGCGGCGGAGTAGCGGCCCTGGCGAATCTGCGCGACCTTCACTGTCATCCCGGAAACGGCGCAGCCGCTATCCGGGATGACAGAGTTCGGAGTAAGCGCAGCTTCACGGGTTCCAATCCGCTAGCTCGATCCATAAACATCATGCGCGGATTGCCCCTCGCGGGACCGGCCGCCGGATCAGAGGAAGGGCTCGATGCGATGACTGGAAAACGCGGACTGAGGGTCCTGGCGCACCTCGGCCTGGCCGCGGCGTTCATGGCGCCGGGCGTCGCTTCGGCTCAGACCTGCAAGGGGGTCTTCATTCGTGACTCGCAAAGCTACGACAACGGAGACACGCCGGGCACGGTCGTGAAGATGCCCGTGGTCGTCCCGAAGGGCACGCGCGACACAATCGTCGGCTACGTCGTGATCGGCGGAAGGAAATACTACGTCCAGTACCGCGCCTATTTCCACGACCCTTCGGACATCCGCCTTACGCCGGGCTGCGTGCTGGGCAAGTACGACAACTGACCCTCAGCGGGCCCTGGACCGCCGCTGATCCTGGCGCGAGCGTTTCCTGCGGTCCCGGACAAGCGCTTCGCGCTTTCCGGGATGACAGCGTTCGAAGGTGAGCTCTCAAAGCCGCACGGCTACACCCCTGCGCGCCGATTCGCTCGCGGCCTCGGCCAGGGCCAGGGCGGCGAGGGCGTCGTCCAGGCCCACCCGCGGCGCGGCGCCGGCCAGGACCTCGGCGAAGTGGGCCATCTCCAGGCGGTAGGCGTCGGCGTAGCGGTCGAGGAAAAAGTTCTGGAAGCGGTCTGCGGCGGCGCCCGGCTCGGTCCAGGTGGCGAGCGCGCTTTGCGTGACGTTGCCGGCCCGGACCATGCCGCGCGAGCCGAAAGCCTCGATGCGCTGGTCGTAGCCGTAGCCGCTGCGCCGGCTGTTGCTGATCAGGCAGAGCCTGCCCGAGCCGGTGCGCAGCAGGATCTTCGCCGTGTCCACGTCGCCGGCCTCGCCGATGGCGGGGTCGACCAGGCAACTGGCGGCGGCGAACACCTCGACCAGCGGCTCGCCGAGCAGCCAGCGGGCGGTGTCGAAGTCGTGGATGGCCATGTCGCGGAACAGCCCGCCGCTGACCTTCACATAGGCGATGGGCGGCGGCGCCGGGTCGTGGCTGGTGATGCTCAGGGTCTCCAGCTTCCCCACCGAGCCAGCGTCCAGCTGCGCCTTCAGAGCCTGGAAGTTGGGATCGAAGCGCCGGTTGAAGCCGAGCAGCAGGCGCGCCGAGGCCAGCGTGGGGGCGGCTGCGCGGGCGCGGGCGAGGTCGAGGTCGATGGGCTTCTCGCAGAATATCGCCTTGCCCGCGCGCGCCGCGCCCAGGCAGTGGTCGAGGTGGGTGTCCGTGGGGCTGGCGATGATCACGCCGGCCACCTGCGGGTCCGCCAGCGCCGCGTCCGCCGAGCTGACCGTGGCGCCGACGTCCGCGGCCAGGCGTTCGGCGGCCGAAGGCACGGGATCGACGATGTATTTCAGCACGACGCCGGGCTGTGCAGCGGCGTTGTGAGCGTGGATCGCCCCGATGCGGCCGGCCCCGAAGAGGGCGATGGGGAAGGGCGCGGCCTTGGGCGTCAAATGTCGCTCACCCGCACGGGCGCGCCGGAGCGTACCGACCGGCCTGCGGCCTCGGCGAGGACCAGGGCCTCGAGGCTGGCCTCATAGCCGGTGAGCGGCGCCGCCGCGCCGGCCAGTACGTCGGCGAAGTGGTCCAGTTCCGCGCGGTAGGACTGGGCGTAGCGGGCGGCAAAGCCGCCGAAGATCGGCGCGGCCAGGGCGCCGGCCTCGCTCCAGGTCTCCACCGTGGAGACGCGCGGGTTGCCGGCCATGGCCATGCCGGCGGAACCATAGGCCTCGGCGCGCTGGTCGTAGCCGTAGCCGCTGCGCCGGGTGTTGCTGATCACGCACAACCGGCCCGAGGCGCAGCGCAGGATCACCCGGGCGGTGTCCACGTCCCCGGCCGCGGCGATGGCCGGATCGACCAGGCATTCGGCCCAGGCGAACACCTCGGCGGGCTCCTCCTCCAGCAGCCAGCGCGCCATGTCGAAGTCGTGGATGGTGAAGTCGCGGAACAGCCCGCCGCTGGTGGGGATGAAACTGGGCGGCGGCGGCGCGGGATCGTGACTGATCAGGTGCAGGGTCTCGAGCCCGCCGATCGCGCCCGAAGACAGCTTGGCCTTCAGCGCCTGGAAGTGCGGGTCGAACCGGCGGTTGAACGCCACATAGAGCGGCGCGCCGGTCCGACCGAGCTCGGGCCCGGCGGCGCGAAGGCGGGACAGCTCCAGGTCCAGCGGCTTTTCGCAGAACACCGCCTTGCCGGCGCGCAGGCAGGCGAGGGCGAAGTCCAGGTGGGTGTCGGTGGAGCTGGCGATCAGCACGCCGGCCAGGTCCGGCTCCTCCAGGGCCGCGTTGAAGGTGGTCGCGCGGCAGCCGAGTTCGCCGGCAAGGCTGGCGGCGGCGTCGGAGCGAGGCTCGATCAGCCAGGCCAGGTCCAGGCGGGGATTGGCCGCGGCGTTGCGCCCATGGATCGCGCCCATGCGGCCGGCGCCGAGCAGAGCGACCTTGGGTGCGGACGGCGCCATCGCCCCGCTCATAGGAAATCGGCTCTGATCGGGCAACCCAGGGGCGACCAGGCGGCGGCTCAGCGGGCCGGCGCGGCGGCGTCCTCCAACGCCTGCGTCGCCTCCAGCGAAGGGATGTAGCGCGGCGGCTTCCTCGCCTGCGCCGCCTGTTCGAAGGCGTAGCCGAGTGTGAGCATCTCGGCGTCGCTCCAGGCCGGGCCGATGAAGGACAGGCCCACCGGCAGCCCCTGGACCTGGCCCATGGGCACGGTGAGATGCGGATAGCCGGCGACGGCCGGCAGGGTGGAGGCGCGGCCGGCCCCATGGTCGCCGGTGACCAGGTCGGTGCGGTAGGCCGGGCCGAAGCTGGGCGCGATCAGGGCGTCGAGGCGGCCCTCGGCGATAAGCTTGTCGATTCCCTCCGCGCCGGCCATGCGCAGGGAGTCGGCGCGGGCCTTCAGGTACGCCGGATCGTCCGGACCGGCGGTGGCATTGGCCTTCTCGAACAGCTCTTGGCCGAACAGCGCAAGTTCGCGAGGATGGTCGCGGTTGAAGGCGATAACCTCGGCCAGGGTGCGGGTCCTCACCGCGACGGGGGTGGTGGCGAGATAGGCGTTGAGGTCGCTCTTCAGCTCGCTGAGCAGCACCGCCAGCTCGGCCTCGCCCAGTTCCTTGGGCGGCTTGTAGTCCTTCAGCTCGATCACCTCCGCGCCCTGCGCCTTCAGCAGGGCCACCGCCTGGGCGAACACCGCGTCGGTCCCGGGCGTCAGGCCGGTGGCGAAGTCGAGAACCCCGAGGCGCTTGCCCTGCAGGCTGGCGCCGTGCAGGGCCGCCAGATAGTCGGCGCGATGGGCGTCGGCCTCGGCCGTGGCCGGGTCGGCGGGGTCGGAACCGGCCATGGCCGTGAGCAATACGGCGAGGTCCTCGACGCCGCGACCCATGGGACCGGGCGTGTCCTGGCTGTGCGAGATCGGAATCACGCGGGCGCGCGAGACGAGGCCGACGGTCGGCTTGAGACCGGCGAGCCCGCCAATGGACGAAGGGCAGGTCACCGACCCGTCGGTCTCCGTGCCCACGCCCACGGCGGCGAGGGAGGCCGCGATCGCGGCGCCGGTTCCCGACGACGAGCCGCAGGCGTTGCGGTCGAGGGCGTAGGGGTTCTTCACCAGCCCGCCCACGCCCGACCAGCCGCTGATCGACCTGTCCGAGCGGATATTGGCCCATTCGGACAGGTTGGTCTTGCCCAGGATGACCGCCCCTGCATCCTTCAGGCGGCGCACCACAGGGGCGTCGCGCAGGGTGACGTTGTCGCGCAAGGCCAGGGAGCCGGCGGTGGTGGCCGTACCGTCGTCAGTCTCGATATTGTCCTTCACCAGCACGGGAATGCCGTGCAAAGGCCCGCGCAGATGGCCGGCGCGGCGTTCGGCGTCCAGCCCGCGGGCGTCGTCAAGGGCGTGAGGGTTGAGCACGATCACGCTGCGAAGCGTCGGCCCGGACCGGTCGATGGCCTCGATGCGGGCCACATAGGCGCGCACCAGCCCCTCGGCGGTGATCCTGCCGGCGGTCATGTCGGCCTGCAGCTGCGCCACCGACTTCTCGGCGACCTGATAGGGCTCGTCCGCCCGCGCAACGCCCGCGGCCATGGCCAGCACCACACCCAGCGCCCCGCCGACGCCGCGCCAGATCGTCGTGTCCATGCTCCGCCCTCCGACAGTTCAACCGGAGTTTGCACAGACTCGCGCCCGGCCCAAGCCGTTTAGCCGCGCTTCCCCTACCCCGCCTCCAGCGTCAGCGTCGACGGGAACTCGCCTGGCCCCGCCATCCGCAGCAGCGCCCAGCCGGTTCCGGCGAGGCCGGCGTCCCGCGCCGCCGCCAGGAACTCCAGCACGCCGAGCGCCCCGTGGCACGCGCACAGCGCCGCCCCGTCGCCGCCGTCGGCCAGGCTCTGCGCGATCCTCCGGATCAGGCTTTCTGTGGCGTCACGCTCCGGACGGCCCAGCCGGATCGCCGCCAGCGCCGCGCCCGCGCCGCCCCGGCACCAGGCGAGCATCGCCGGGCCGTTGTCGTCGGCGTCGGGCGAGGCCGCCCGCCCGCGTGCGGCCTCCGCCGTGGCGAGGTCGGCGCGGATCAGCGCCAGGCCGCGCTCGAAGCCCTTGGCGTCGCCGTCCGCCTGCGCGAACCTTGCCATGGCGAAGCCCACGCCGGCCCGTCCGTGCGCCAGGCCGGCGTCCACGGCGGCCGGCAATGCCGGTTCCTCGAGCGCCCAGAGACTGAGGGCGCAGGGCCGCAGCGCCTCGATCAGCGCGCGCTCGCCGGACATCCGGGCCACCGCCACGCCCGCGGCCAGGAACCCGGCGCGGCCGTCGATCAGGTCCAGGCAGGGGTCCGCCGCGGCGGCCGCCGTGTGGGCCCGCACGATCCGCGCGGCCTGGCGCAGCCAACCCGGGCGTCCAAGCGCCGGCCCGAGGACGGCGAGCGTCCAGGCCAGGCCGCCCGCCCCGCCGTAGGCCCCGATCGAGACGCCGTCGCGCGGCATCGCGCGCCACAGATCGAGCGCCTCGGCCATCGCCCACCGCGCCGTGCGGGCGAACCGCGGCTGCTCCAGCCGGACAGCGAGGCCTCCGAGACACAGGGCGACGCCGGCGAGTCCGTCGTAGAGGTCGAAACCGGCCCGGGCCGGCGACAGGCGCACGCCGCCGTCGAGGGCCGGAAACAGCCAGCTCGCGCGCGCGTTCCGACTGATCGCCAGGTCGCAGATCCGTTCGCCCACTTCGCGCGCCGCCGCCAGGACGGCGCCGGCGTCGGCTGGCGCGTGCGCGGCGGGCCGGCGCGGCGCCTGCAGCGGCCGCTCGAAGGTGGTCAGCGCCATGCGCGCGATCCACAGCTGGCGCGCCTTGTCCGCTTCACCGAGGCCCGAAAGCCGCCGCCGGAAAGCCGACCACCCGCCATCTCGCGACACGGACGCCGCGAAATAGGGCACGTCACCGCGCATCAGGTCGCGCCGCTCGCTGGCGCGCGCCGACCGCGACGGCCGCGGCGTAGGCGGCAGGGCGGCGAGCTGTGCGTCCAGGTCGGCGGCGAGCATCGGCTCACGCTCGCCAAACCGCGGGTGCCAGCTGCGGTCGAGAAGGCGAATGTAGGTGGTGGTCGGGCGAACCACGCGCCTGGCCAGCCCGGACCGCAAGCTCGCGAGCGGTCCGTCTGGCCGGGCCAGCACCGCGCGATGCGCCAAGATGAAGTCGTATGCGCTGGAAAACCCGGAGACGATATCCGGCGCGTGATCCGCCGCGGCGATGCGCCGGCCGGCCAGTTCCGGCAGGCAGAACGCGGCGGGCATGGCGGCGCGCACCTTGGCCAGGCGCATGGTGTCGGCGCCGGGATCCTCCCAGCCGTCAGCGAGATAGACGCCCTCGCCGTCGCTGGCGTAGCCCAGGGCGCTGGGATCGGCGCCGCGCGGCTCGCCGTCTTCGTCCGGCTCGCCCGCCACATGCACCGGCAGCAACAGCGTGCGTATCACCGAGTCGTTCACCAGCCGCGCGGCGGCCCGGCTCGCGCGCCCGAGCCGGCTCGGCGCCGGCGCCTCGTGGAACAGCGTCTCCAAGTCGACGATCACCGGATAGTCGGCGGCGGCGATGACGTTCTCATAGTGCAGGTCCACCGCGCCCAGCGCATAGGCCAGCGCCAGGTTGGCGCCCTGGCGGCGGAAGAAGGCGGCCACGCCGGCCTCGTCCACGCAGGGCGCGGCCTCGATGCATTGCGCCCAGCCGTAGGCGCCCCGATCCAGCGCTTCGGCGGCGGCGAGATCGGGGACGAGGCCGGCGCCGTTCAGCCACCGCACCAGGCCGTGGAAGCCGCGCTCCATGGTAAGCGGCCGCGGCTTGTAGATCACTCGTCGGCCCGAGCCGAAGGCAAGGCTGTGCACCATCCGCCCGCCGCGGTGCGCATCGCCGAGCGCCATCGCGCCGACCCATGGACCGGGATCTGGGCCAGCGAACGCCCGCTCGCGCAGGCGGTCTGAATCGGCTGCCAGTCGCGTGGCCATCTCGATGCAGGCGGACTCCCAGCAGCCGGTGAGGGTCGCGAGGCGGCCCAGGAGCGCCGGCCGCCTGGCCAACAGATCGGCGGCGAAGTTCCGGTCGGCGAGGCACTCGCAGAAGAAGGCGAAGCGGTCCTGAGGGCTCGCGCCGGCCAGCAGGCCGCGACCGTGGGCGACGCCGAGTTCCAGCACGAGCGTGCGCGAGACGGCCTCGAACAGCCGGTTGAACAGGGTCTGTTCGAGACTGTCGCACAGGCTCTCGCGCTCGGACGCATCGCCCGAGACCTGCGGATTGGCGGCCAGCGCCGCCCGCACGGCTCGCCGCCCGGTGTCGGCGAGGGGCAGGAGCGCGGTGAGCAGGCCGGACGGCCCGGGCAGGACGTCTGCGTCCGTGGCGTAGGCGGCCAGCACGCGCCTCGGCCCGGGGGCGAACCCGACCCGCGCATCGGGATGCGTCATGGGCGCCCGCTTGGTCCGCGCTCAGGTTTTGTCACGCCTGGCAATATCGCATAGTCTCCCTTCAGGCCGGAATGGAACTGCTAGGAGACGCCCGTGGCAAATCGCAAGCTGCCGCTGATTGGCGCACTGATCGCCACACCGGCGATGACCGCTGCTTTCGAGCCGGGCCCGGCCCACGCCTCTGCATCCAGCCCGGCGGCGTTCGCCGCGCCGGCGCGGAGCGAAGCGGCGCGCACCGCGCTCAAGGAGGCGCTGCTGTCGATCCCGCTCGGCGAGAAGTTGGCCATCGCGGGCGCGCGCCTGGGCCCCGACCCGGCGCCCGCGCCGGCCGCACGGCTGTTCAGGAGCGCCGCGCGTGACGGTTCCGGGGTGGCGCAAATCGCCAACACCGACACCTGCAGCGTGAAGGTCAGGGCGGCCGCCGCGAGCAAGCCGCTGACCGTCAAGCACCACAGGACCGAAGCCAAGGCCGGCATGTGCATCCAGTCGACCGCGCCGCAGCACAAGGGCAAGGCCCACGCTGGATCGGGCGCCCAGCTGACCAAGGCCGGCAACGGCGCGCTGACCAAGGGCGCCGACCAGGCGCTGACCAAGGCGAAATGAGGCGGCCGCCGCCGCCTTGACGCAACAAGCCCGCGCCCGCCGCTTCGGCCTCACCGCGCCGTCCATTCCGGCTGGCCGATCATGTGCACACGCGTCGCCCGTCCGTGCAGCGCCACCTCGCGGAACTGGTAGAGAAAGGCCGCGGTGGGTGGATTGATCCATTGACCGCGCGCGAACATCCGCAGGATCGGCTCGCCGCCGTTGGGGTGCGCCTCGCGCATCGGCGAGTCCGGGTGGTCGAGTTCGTCGACCGGCGGGCGCCAGGCTTCATGCACCTCGGCCGGGTCGGGATTAAGGGCCAGGGGCGCCGCTGACCACAGCACCACCGGCGTCACCACGTGGCCGCCCAAGGTGATGAAGTCGTCGAGCAGGCCGAGCGCGCACTCGCGCCCGATCTCCACGCCGAGTTCCTCGCCGGTCTCGCGCACCGCGCCGGCGATCGCGTCTTCCCCGGGCTCGAGGTTGCCGCCGGGCAGCGCATAGTTGCCGGCCCCTCGCCGCATGGTCAGCGCCCGGCGGGTGAGGACATAGGTCAGGACCCCGTCCAGCGGCGAAAGCAGGACCGCCACCGCCGCCGGCCGCAGATCGCCGGGCGCCAGGGCGACGCGTGGAAAGGCGGCGAGATTGGCCGCGATCAGGTCCTTGCGGGCGGGCACGCCGGCAATATGCCTGCGACTTGCGCGGCCGACCACTCCAGCGCGGTTCGTCGAGGCTCTGACCGCCGAGAGGCCCCTCACGTCACGCGATCGCCGCTGGCGTCGCGCAGCACGGTGATGGGGCCGAGGTTGTCGTCGGGATAGTGGATCACTTCCCGGCCCCGCTTTCGCGTGCCGATCACGAGGTAAGTGGCCGGCGACGCCGACTTGTTGACCAGGTGGTGGGCGTTGGCCGCGCCGGCCGGAAAGCCCGCGAAATCGCCGGCCGACAAGCCGTGTTCGCCGTTCTCGTCGATCAGCACCAGTTCGCCGGACAGAACGTAGACGAACTCGTCCTCGAACTCGTGCCAGTGACGCAGGGCGGACACCGACCCCGGCTCGAGGACCAGGTGATTGACCCCGAACTGGGTGACGCCGACGCGCTTGCCGAGCTGGGCCTCATGCTTTCCCGCGAACTGCTCGGGTTTGATGGGATTGCGCAGGCCGGCCGGCAATCCCGACGACGCGGGCGTGCTCGAAAGCCGCCCCAACCGCGTGTCCATGTTCGCGCCCTCTCGCCTTGGCGGTCAGTCCGACGCCAGCCACCGCAGGATCTTCGGGTTCACCTCGCGCGGATAGGTGTGGCTGAGATCGTCGATCTCCCGATAGGTCACCTCCGCCCCGGCGGCGGTCAGCGCCCGCCTGGCCTCGCGCGCCACGTCGACGGGGAACATCCAGTCGAGGGCCCCGTGCGTCAGATAGATCGGCAGGCCGCGCAGTCGGTCCGGATCGGCCATCTGCGCCAGCATCGGGTGAAAGGCGGCGGCGACCGGGGCCAGGTGGGTGAAGGCCGAGTCCGGCTCCAGGCCCGAGACGTAGGAGAAGGTGCCGCCGTCGCTCATGCCGGTGAGCAGCAGCCGCGCCGGGTCGATGTTCCAGCGGGCGCGCACCTCGGCCAGGATCCGGTCCAGGTTGGGCGTGTCGGCATCGCGCCCCATCAGCGCCCAGGTGTCCCCCGTGGCGGTGGGCGCGACCAGGATCGCGCCGTGGCTGCGGGCGTCGCGCAGCCAACTCCACAGGAAGCCGCGGCCGTTGCCGCTGCCGCCGTGCAGCGCCATGACCAGCGGCCAGGCGCGGTCGGGCGTATAATACTCGGGCGCGTAGAGCGTGTAGCCGCCCCGCGATCCGGGTTCGTTGTCCACATGCAACACGCCGGTGTCGTCGCGCGGCTCGGCCTCCAGGATGCGGCGCTGCAGCTCGGCGTCGTCTCGCGTGGCGGGCTCCAGGAAGAAGCGGCTCACCGGCGGCAGCAGGCCGGCCAGCGGGTACAACGCCTCCTGCGCCCGCGGCAGCTGGCCCAAGGCCCGGAAGATGGCGCGCAGGCCGTCCTGCTGGTCCGCCGCCCCGCGCAGCCCCTCGAAGGCGGCGAGCACATGGTCGCTGGCCGCCTCCAGCGCCGCGCGAACGCCGGAGAGGCGCTCGGGCCAGGCCTCCAGCCGCGGACGGGCGGCGCGCAGGGCCGAGTCGGGCGCCCCGGCCGCCGCCATCACTGCGGCGAAGTCGGGCGGGTTCAGGTAGCGGGCGACGAAGCCGAGCGCCTCCAGCGACTGCAGCAGCGGCGGCGCAAGGGCCAGCAAGTCCTCGAGCTCAGCGTCTTCCACTGCCCTGCCCTCCCCGCACCGGCGCGGCCACAGACGCAACCTACGCCCTCACCGGCCCGCGCAGGAAGTTCGGCATGGCCGCCTGGCGAACGGCGAAAGGCTGGGTGGCCGCCGCGCCGTCTGCGGCTTGTCTTGCGCGTCGTGCTCGGGCACGGGTGGGGCATGGCCGCAACTGTCACCAGCCTCTACCGCCATCCGATCAAGGGGTTCACGCCGGAGCTGCTCGACGCCGCCGAGCTTCGAGCCGGCCAGAGCTTCCCGGGCGATCGCCTTTATGCGGTGGAGGATGGACCCAGCGGCTTCGATCCGGCCGCGCCCGGCTTCATCCCCAAGCAGAAGTTCACCGTGCTCGCCAAGATCGCCGAGGTCGCCCAGGCGCGGACCCGCCTCGACGACGCCACGGGGGTTCTGCGGGCCACGGCGGAAGGCCTCGAGCCATTCGCCGGCAAGCTGTCGGAGGCGGACGGCAAGGCGGCCTTCGCGGCCTGGCTCACCCGCCTTCTGGGCGCCGAGGCGAGCGGTCCCCTGCGCGTCCTCGACGGGGCCGGACACCGGTTCCTCGATCACCCGCTTGGGCACGTCTCCATCGTCAGCCTGGCCAGCGTCCGCGACCTTGCGCAACGCCTGGGCCGCCCGGTCGATCCCCTGCGCTTCCGAGCCAACCTCTATGTGGACGGCTGGCCGGCCTGGGCGGAGAACGATTGGGAGGGCCGAGAGGTGCGCATCGGCCCCGAGATCGGCGCCAAGGTGTTCAAGCCCATCGTCCGCTGCGCCGCGCCGGGCGTCGATCCGGTCACCGCGATACGCGACATGGACATTCCCGCGGAACTGCACCGCCTCTACGGTCACACGCTGTGCGGCGTGTATGTGCAGGTCACCGCCGGCGGGACCGTGCGGGCGGGCGATGAGGTTCGAGTTTGACGGATAGGCTGTTCGCCGCGTAGGCGGGCCGGATGAGGCGACGCGAAGACTCACCACGGAGGTCACGGAGAACCACGGAGTTCACGGAGTGGGCGTCACCTCGAGAAGCCGCGCCAGCGGGCCGTCCGACATGTCACGCGCGCCGCCGGTGATGCCTGACCGCGGATAAGGGACCTACGCCGCCAGATCTTCTCCGGCGAGCGCGCGCTCGATCAGCTTGATGGTGTCGCCAAGCCCGAAGATCGCCGCGAAGGAGCCGAAGCGCGCGCCCTGGGTCTGGCCGAGCAGGACTTCGTAGAGGGCGCCGAACCAGGTCCTCAGCGGCTCGAAGCCAGCGTCCTTGCCGGCGGCATAGACCTCGTTCTGGATGCTCTCGCCGTCCTGGCAGTCGGCTGGCAACGCCCTCAGGCGAACCAGCAGGTCCTCGAACGCCGCCCGCTCGCGCGCGTCCGGAGGGCGGAAGCGCTTCGCCGGTCGCACGAAGTCCTCATAGTAGTGCATGGCGAAATCGCTGAGCCGGTCCAGCAACGGCTCGCTGGCCGGCGTGGCGCCCGGAAGATAGCGGCTGATGAAGGCCCAGAGGATCGCCTTGTCGGAGGCGTTGGCCGCCGTGACCAGGTTCAGCAGCAGGCTGAACGACACCGGCGAGCCCTTGGCCGGCGGCGCGCCCCGGTGGACGCTCCACACCGGGTTGTCCAGCGGGTTGGAGCGGTTGTCCGCGCCCGACAGCTGCTGATAGGCGTCGAGCTGCTGCAGGTACTCGTCCGTGGCCTTGGGGATCACGTCGAAATAGAGCCGCTTGGCCGACTTCGGCGACTGGAACATGTAGTAGGCCAGGCTCTCCGGCGCGCCGTAGCGCAGCCACTCCTCCATGGTCAGGCCATTGCCCTTGGACTTGGAGATCTTCTGGTTGTGCTCGTCCATGAAGAGCTCGAAGTGGAATCCCTCCGGCGGCTCGCCGCCCAGCACCTGGCAGATGCGGTTGGAGACGCGCACGGAGTCGACCAGGTCCTTGCCGGACATCTCATAGTCCACCGCCAGCGCCGTCCACCTGGCCGCCCAGTCCGGGCGCCACTGCAGCTTTACCGCGCCGCCGGTGACCGGGACCTCGGTGGGCGTCCCGTCCTCGTCCGGGAAGACGATGGTCCCGCGGTCGAGGTGGCGCTCCAGGGTAGGCGCCTGCAACACGCGGCCGCTGGTCGGGCTGATCGGCAGGAAGGGCGAGTAGGTGGCGCGCCGCTCGTCGCCGAGGGTCGGCAGCATGATCGCCTGCACTTGCTCGAAGCGCTCGAGCACGCGCAGCAGCACCGCGTCGAAGCGTCCGGACTTGTAGCAGTCGGTGGCCGAGAGGAACTCGTAGTCGAAGCCGAAGCCGTCGAGGAAGGCGCGCAGCCGCGCGTTGTTGTGCGCCCCGAAGCTCTCGTACTCGCCGAAGGGGTCGCGCACGCTGGTCACCGGCTTGTCGCGGTCCGCCTCCAGCAACTGCCGGTTCGGCACGTTGTCCGGGATCTTGCGCAAGCCGTCCATGTCGTCGGAGACCACCAGCAGGCGGGTGCGCCAGAGGTCCTCGGTGAGCGCCCGGAAGGCGGTGCGCACCATGGTGGGCCGCGCCACCTCGCCGAAGGTGCCCAGGTGCGGCAGGCCCGACGCGCCATAGCCGCACTGGAACACCACCGGCCTGGCCAGGGCTGGAAAGGCGGCCAGGGCTTCTTCGATCTTGCCCGAAGTGATCAGCGTCGAAGCCAGATCGCGCTCCGCGTCATCGTCCAGCCGCAGGCGCAGCATCCGCCCGAGCAACGTCCGCGCCTGCTCGAACGGCCAGGACCGCGCCTCGCGGGCCAGATGGGAAAGTCCGGTCAACATGGGGCGAGCGGCGTAGTCTGCGAGGACCGGTGGGTCAACCTAGGTCTCCAGATCACCGACGCTGAGCAGGAAATGGCCCCTGAGCGCCGCGACCGGTGACGCGCGCTGTTCCTGCCAGGCTTCCACGTGGACGTTGGCGACTCGGCGGCCGAGCTTGCGCACGTCGGCGCGCGCGTAGGTGGTGAGCGCCCGGCCGGGCCGCAGGTATTCGATGGTCACGTCGATGGTCTTGGGCTGACGGCGCACCGGCTCGACCAGGGTGAGCTGGGCGAGGGCGGTCATCTCCATGAAGGCGCCTAGCACCCCACCGTGCAGCGCCGGCAACATCACATTGCCCACTAGGTGCTGGGAGAACGGCAGGATGGCGGTCATCTCGTCGCCGGCCAGCTCGGTGCGCATGCCGAGGAACTTTACATAGGGAATCGCCGCCATGGCCGCCGCGAGCCGTTCGGCGCGGGTCTCGCTCATCCTGCTTCGCTCCCCGCGGGCGCTTCGGAGGAGGGGGCGCCAGTGAGCATGAAGGCGCCCTGGGCGGTGGCGATGGGGTCCTCGGGGTCGTCCTCGTAGGCGACGGCGCGGACGAAGGCGACCGTGTGGGTGGCCTTGTAGCAGTGAGCCCGGCCGATCACGTCGCGCCTGGGCTTGGCGGCGCGCATGTAGTCGATGCGCAGATCAAGCGTCGCCATGGCCGAATGGGCGGAGGACGCGGCTCTGATGGAGAGGCCGCATACATGGTCGAGCAGGGTGGTGACGACGCCGCCTGCGATGACGCCGGTTTCCGGGTCGCCCACCAGGTCCTCGCGATACGGAACCTTGATGGTGCCGACGCCGTCTCCGGCGGATATGAACTGGAAGCCCATCGCCACCGTCTGCGGCGTGCCCTCGATCATGCGCTTGGCCAGATCGCCGATGTCCATCGTCTCGTCGCTCATGCGCCGCTTATATCGGCAATGCCGCGCGGGAAGGAAACGCCGCGGGCTGCTGACGTCCGCGGGCGTCCGATCGGGTCTATGATCGAGCGCCGTGACCAGACCCGAGACCCTGCTCTGCCCCAGGCCCGCCGGCCTCTACTGCCCGCCGGGAGACTTCTACATCGACCCGACGCGGCCGGTCGCCCGCGCGGTGATCACCCACGGACACGCCGACCATGCCCGCGCCGGCCACGAGGCGGTCGCGGCGACGGCCGAGACCCTGGCGATCATGGCGGCGCGCTACGGCGAGGGCTACGCCGGCTCGGCGCGCAACCTGGCCTATGGCGAGACCATCGCCCGCGACGGGGTGGAGGTGACCCTGGTACCGGCCGGCCACGTGCTGGGCTCTGCCCAGGTGCTGGTGAGCTGGAAGGGGCTGCGCATGGTGGTCTCCGGCGACTACAAGCGCCGCCGCGATCCCACCTGTCCGCCCTTCGAGCCGGTGGCCTGCGACGTGTTCGTCACCGAGGCGACCTTCGGCCTGCCGGTGTTCCGCCATCCGGACGACGCCGGCGAGATCGGCAAGCTGCTGGCCTCCGTCGCCCAGTTCCCCGAACGCACCCACCTGGTGGGCGCCTACGCCCTGGGCAAGGCGCAGCGGATCATCCGCCTGTTGCGCGAGGCGGGCTGGGAGCGGACGATCTACGTCCATGGCGCCTTCGAGCGGCTGAACGCCCTCTATGAGAGCTTCGGCGTGGATCTGGGTCCGCTCGCCCCGGCCACCACCGACGCGAAGAAGCAGGACTTCGCCGGCGAGATCGTCATCGCCCCGCCGTCCGCCTTCGCCGACCGCTGGGCGCGACGCTTCGCCGATCCCGTCGCGGCCTTCGCCTCCGGCTGGATGCGGGTGCGCGCGCGGGCGAGGCAGCGCGGGGTCGAGCTGCCCCTGATCATCTCCGACCACGCCGACTGGGACGAACTGACCGGGACCCTGGACGAGCTCAGCCCCGGCGAGGTGTGGATCACCCACGGCCGGGAGGAGGCCCTGCTGCGCTGGTGTCAGCTGCACGGCCTGCCGGCGCGAGCTCTGGCCCTGATCGGCTACGAGGACGAGGAGGACTGAGCATCGCCGTGCGCGCCTTCGCCCGCCTGCTCGACCGGCTATCGCTCACAGCCTCGCGCAACGCCAAGCTGACCTTGGTGCGCGACTTCCTGCGCGAGACGCCAGATCCCGACCGGGGCTGGGCGCTGGCCGCGCTCACCGGCGAGTTGTCGTTCAACGCCGCCAAGCCCGGCGCCATCCGCAAGGCGGTCGAGGCGCGCATGGACCCGGTGCTGTTCGGCTGGTCCTACGACTTCGTTGGCGACCTGGCCGAGACCGTGGCGCTCACCTGGCCCGCCAGGCCCGGCGCCAACCGCGAGCCCGAGCTTTCCGAGGTGGTGGACGCCCTCGCCGCGGCGTCGCGCGGCGAGGTGCAGGGCCTGATCGAGGGCTGGCTCGACGCCCTGGACGCCGACGGGCGCTGGGCCTTGCTGAAGCTGCTCACCGGCGGCCTGCGCGTCGGCCTATCGGCGCGGCTCGCCAAGCAGGCGGCCGCGGATCTGGCGGGCCTCGAGGTCGCCGCTGTCGAGGAGGTCTGGCACGCCCTGCACCCGCCCTATGAGGACCTGTTCGCCTGGCTGGAAGGCCGCAGCGAGCGCCCCACCGCCGACGCGCCTGGCCGCTTCCGGCCGGTGATGCTCGCCCAGGCCATCGACGAGTCCGTGGACTTCGCCAGGCTCGATCCCGCCGACTACGCCGCCGAGTGGAAGTGGGACGGCATCCGCGTGCAGGCGGTGAGCGAGCGCGGCGAGACCCGCCTGTGGAGCCGCACCGGCGAGGACATCTCGGCCGCTTTCCCGGACGTGGTGGCGGGGCTCAGCTTCCAGGGCGTCATCGACGGCGAGCTGCTGGTGATGCGCGACGGGCGCATCGGACCGTTCGGCGACCTGCAGCAGCGGCTGAACCGCAAGACCGCGGACGCGAAGCTGCTGGCCACGCATCCCGCGGGCATCCGCGCCTACGACCTGCTGCTCGACGGCGAGGAAGATCTGCGGACACTGCCCTTCCGCCAGCGGCGCGCGCGGCTCGAGGCATTCGTCGCCGCCGCCGGCTCACCATGCATCGACCTGTCGCCCGTACAGCCCTTCGAGAGCTGGGAGGCGCTCGCCGCGCTGCGCGCCGACCCGCCGGCTGGCGACCCCCAGGTCGCCGAGGGGCTGATGCTCAAGCGCTGGGACTCGATCTACGAGGCCGGGCGCCCGAAGGGCCCGTGGTTCAAGTGGAAGCGCGACCCGATGCTGATCGACGCGGTTCTGATGTACGCCCAGCGCGGCCACGGCAAGCGCTCCAGCTTCTACTCGGACTACACCTTCGGCGTCTGGCGCGAGGACGCCGGCGGCGGCCGGTCGCTGACCCCGGTGGGCAAGGCCTATTTCGGCTTCACCGACGAGGAGCTGAAGCTGCTCGACAAGTTTGTGCGCGACCACACTGTGGAGCGCTTCGGCCCGGTGCGCTCCGTGCGCGCCGGCCGCGACTTCGGCCTGGTGCTGGAGGTGGCCTTCGAGGGCCTGCAGCGCTCCACCCGGCACAAGTCGGGTGTCGCCATGCGATTTCCGAGGATCAATCGCATCCGCTGGGACAAACCCGCCCGCGAGGCGGATGAACTGGCGACGCTGGAGCGGATGCTGGCGCGGATGCGAGGCTGAGAAAGCGGCCCACGTAGCGGGCGCGATGGAAGGGGTGCGACGTCCGCGAGCTAGCCGTTGTACCCGCGCACCGCCTCGATGATCTCGCTCTGCACGGCTTCGGCCAGGTAGGGGTGCATGGGCAGGGCGATCACGGTCTTGGCCTTGGCGTCGGTGACCGGCAGGCCGCCGGGACCGATGGGGGCGTGGGCGTAGGGCGCTTGCCGGTGCATGGGCGCCGGATAGTAGACCGCCGTGGGGATGCCGATGGCGCGCAGGTGGTCGCGCAGGCCGTCGCGGTTGCGGTGTTCGATGACGTACTGCGCCCAGGTGGAAACGCCGCCCTCGATCACGTGCGGCACGCCCAGCACATGGTCGGCTAGGCCGTCGGCGTAGCGTCCGGCGATCAGCTGACGGCTCTCCAGCTCTTCCTCGAAGATGGTCAGCTTTTCCAGCAGGATTGCCGCCTGGATGGTGTCGAGGCGCGAGTTCATGCCGATGCGCATGTTCAGGTACTTCGGGTCGTGCTCGAAGGTGTGGCCGGCGATGTCGCTGGCCACCGCCTGGCCGTGGATGCGCAGGGAATCGATACGCTCCGCCAGGGCCTCGTCATTGGTGAGCACCGCCCCGCCGTCGCCGTAGCAACCCAGAGGCTTGGCCGGAAAGAAGCTGGTGGTGGTGATGTCGGCCCAGTTCACCGGGTGAGCGTCATGCAGGGTGCAGCCGAAGCCCTGGGCGGAGTCGGCGATCAGCTTCACGCCGTGCCGGCGGCAGATCTCGGCGATCCTCGGGTAGTTGGCGGCCTGGCCGAACAGATCGACGGCGATCACCGCCGCCGGGCGAAGCTCGCCCTTGGCCTTCACCGCCTCGATCGCGGCTTCCAGGTGGGCGGGATCGAGATTGTATGTGTCGGGCAGTATGTCGATGAACACCGGCGTCGCCCCGGTCCAGGGGATCACTTCGGGCGTCGCGGCGAAGGTGAAGGCCGGGCAGAACACCGCGTCGCCCACGCCGATATCCCAGGCCATCAATGGCAGCGCGATGGCGTCGGTGCCGTTGGCGCAGGTCAGGGCGTGGCGCGCGTGACCGAACTCGGCGAGCCTGGCCTCGAGCTCTCGCACCTCGGGACCCATGACGTACTGTCCGTGCGCCAGAACCCGCTGGATCGCCGCGTCGATGCGTGGCTTGAGCCGGGCCTGCTGGGCGGCGAGATCGATGAAGGGAATCATGGAGGTCCGGCGAAGCTGCACTGATGCGTCGCGGCTTAGGTCGGTTCGCCGGAAGGGGCGAAACAATCCTCGTAACCAACTGTTTCGCTTGGCGCGCGAGCCTTGCCGGCGTCTCGATTGTGTCGTCCGTGAAATGCCTAACGCTTGGTTGCCGTGTCTCTGAACTCGTCGCCTCAGACGATGCCCAGACCCCGTACGAAGGCGTCCAGATCGCCGCCGTCGAACAGCGCTCCACGCACGCCAGCGGCCCGCGCGGCGGCCATGTCGGTGGACTTGTCGCCGATCAGCACGGCGCGTTCGGGATCGACGTCCCAGTCTGCGAGCGCACGCAACACCATGCCGGGATTCGGCTTGCGGTCCGGGTGATCGGAGTGGCGAAAGGCCTCCGTCACCGCCTCGGGATGATGCGGCGCCACATAGAAGGCGTCGATGTGAGCGCCGTCCCGCGCCAGGTCCGACTGCATGGCAGCATGGAAGGCGTCCACCGCCGCCTCGTCGAAGTAGCCGCGCGCGACTCCGGACTGGTTGGTGGCGACGATCACCAGCACGCCGGCCTCGTTCAGCCGCTTCACCGCGGCTCGCGCGCCCGCGATCCAGTCCAGCTGTTTCGGATCCGCCACATATCCGTGGTCGAGGTTCAGCACCCCGTCACGGTCGAAGATCACGGCCCTGCGGCCCTTTGGCGTTTCGGATCGGGTCAAGCCCGCCTAGACTGGACCGGCGAACGAGGAGCCCGCAAGCCTTGGCCCAGAAAAGCCGAACCGCCGCCGCGCTGTCCGCGGGCCGGGGCCGCCATACCGCCGCGGGCGTCAGGACGGTCGAGGCCGAGACGGCCGGCCTGGTCGCGCTGTCGGCTGCGCTGCAAGGCGAGCTTGGCGCGACCTTCGACGCCGCCGTGGATCAGATCCTGGCCGCCGACGGACGTGTCGTGGTCACCGGCATGGGCAAGAGCGGGCATGTGGCGCGCAAGGTCGCCGCCACCCTGGCGTCGACCGGCACCCCCGCCTTCTTCCTGCATCCGGCCGAGGCCAGCCACGGGGACCTGGGCATGATTACCGGGCGCGACGTGGTGCTGGCCTTCTCCTGGTCCGGCGAGACGCCCGAACTGCGCGACGTGATCCACTACTGCAAGCGCTTCGACGTGCCGCTGATCGCCGTGGCCTCGGGGCCGCGGAGCGCGTTGATCACCGCCGCCAGCCTCGCCATCGTGCTGCCCAGGGCCGAGGAGGCCTGCCCGAACCGCCTGGCTCCGACCACCTCCACCACCATGCAGCTGGCCTTCGGCGACGCCCTGGCCATGGCCCTGCTGGAGGCGCGCGGCTTCTCGGCCCGCGACTACTACGCCTTCCATCCAGGCGGCAAACTGGGCGCCCAGCTGGTCACCGTCGGCGACCTGATGGGCAAGGGCGACGCGGTCCCACGCGTGGCGCCGAACGCCTCCATCAGCGACGCCATCGCGGAGATGGGCCGAAAGAGCTGGTACGGCGGCGTTGCGGTGGCGGATGCCGACGGCCGGCTGATCGGGGCCTTCACCGACGGCGACCTGCGCCGCTCCCTTGGCCGCGCCGACCTGGCCTCGCCGGTGCGCGAGTTCATGACCGCCACGCCGCTTTCCACCGAACCTAACACCCTGGCCAGCGAGGCCATGCGCATCATGAACGAGCGCGACCGGCCGATCATGCTGCTGTTCGTCTGCGAAAACGGCAAGCTGGTCGGGGCCGTACACATGCACGACTTCCTGCGGGCGGGGGTGGCGTAGCACCTCCGAGCGCGCTCCCCCCTACGCTCCGACCAGGGTGTCCAGCTCCGCGATCGCGCTGACGATGTGATAGAACGAACTGGCCGGCGCGGGCTCCTCGACGAAGCCGCCGTCCAGGTTCATCCAGTCGCGCCACAGGCCCGGCGTCGGCAGGCCGGCCAGGAACCTCTCCAGGCCCTCGCAGGCGTTCGCCGTCGCGGACCAGAGGACGGCGTCGCCGGTGACGCGGGCGGCCAGGGCGCAGGCCTTGATGCGCTCGGTCTGGGACCAGAGGCGGGCGCGGCGGTCCTTGGGCTCGAGCTCTCCGTCGATTTCGAAGATTGCGACCTTGCGCGCCGGGTCGACGCCGCGCTTTTCGCCGATTTCGATCAGGCGCACAGCCGCACGCAGGCCTTCGGCGCGGCCCGCGGTCGCTCCCCAACGCATCAGCAGCCAGGCCCATTCGAACAGGTGTCCAGGCCATACCTGGCGCGCTGCGGCGTCCTCCGGCGCCGCCCATCCGGCGCCGAATTCTTCGCTCAGCGCGCCGGTGAGCGGATCGATGAGTCTGGTGATCGCCAGCCGCGCCTGGCCGTCAGCCAGCCTCAGCCAGGCCGGGTCGATGGAGACCTCCGACCAGGCGAGGAAGGCCTCGAACAGGTGCATGTTCGGATTGGCCAGCAGCGGCGCGCGTTGACCGGGCGACTCGGCGAAGCCGCCCGCGGGATCGATGAAGGCCTCCAGCCGCTGGCGAAAGCGCGCTGCCTCGCCGCCCAGCACATCGCTGCCCAGAGTCTGGGCGCCCGCCGCGAAGGCGAGCAGCACGAAGGCCTGGTCATAGAGGTCCGCATGCTCCTCCAGCGCCTCGCCGTTGTCGGCCACCAGCGCGCGGTAGAGGCCGTCGGGCCGGCGATGCCGGGCGGCCAGAAAACGCAGACCGTGGCGCACGGCGTCGGGCGACGGCCCGCCCCAGCCGAGCTTGCGCGCCTGGGCGTAGGCCCAGACCTGCCTGGCGGCGACGCGCAGTCGTTTGGGGCCGATAACCGGCGAGCCGTCGAGGTTCAGCCGATCGAAGAAGCCGCCGTGCCGCTGGTCGGCGCCTCGGGTCCACCACAAGGGATAGGCGTCATGCGTCAGCCAGCGCTTCAGCCGGTCGCGGGCGCCCACGACGGCGGCAGGCGCGCTCACCGTTCAGTCCCGCGCGCGCAACAGATTGAGAGAGGCTTCATTCGCGCCCGCCCGCCGGTCTATGGTCTGCGCGACATGAAGTCATGGAATCGATCGCATAGTGCCTGACGCCCAAACTGACCCCATTCTCGCCATCGACGACCTGAGCGTTCGTTTTACCACCCATGACGGCGAGGTTGAGGCCGTACGAGGCGTCTCCCTCGCCGTGCAGCCTGGCGAGTGCCTTGGCGTAGTGGGGGAAAGCGGCTCCGGCAAGAGCCAGACCTTCATGGCGGTGATGGGCTTGCTGGCCCGCAACGGCCGGGCGACGGGACAGGTCCGCTATCGAGGGCGCGAGATCCTGGGCCTGCGAGCGCGCGACCTCAACGAAGTGCGCGGCTCGAAGATGACCATGATCTTCCAGGATCCGCTTACCGCCCTGACTCCGCACGTGAAGATCGGCGACCAGATCGCCGAGCCGCTGCGCCTGCACCTGGGCATGAGCGCCGACACCGCCATGGCGAAGGCCCGCCTGTGGCTGCAGAAGGTGCGCATCCCGGATGCGGACCGGCGCCTGGAGCAATACCCCCACGAGCTGTCGGGGGGCATGCGCCAGCGGGTGATGATCGCCGCCGCGATGGCCTGCGAGCCCGACCTGCTGATCGCCGACGAGCCCACCACCGCCCTCGACGTCACCGTCCAGGCCGAAATCCTCGACCTGATGGCCGAGCTGAAAGAGGAGACCGGCGCCGCCATGGTGCTGATCACCCACGACATGGGCGTGATCGCCCGCCTGGCCGACCGGGTCTGCGTGATGAAGGACGGCCGCTACGTCGAGGAAGGCGAGGCGGAAAGCCTGTTCTCGGCGCCCAGGAGCGACTACACGCGCACGCTGCTTGATGCGATACCCCGCCTGGACCGGGTCGACCGCGGCGGGCGTCCGACGCTGGATCCCGTCTCCGCCGATGCTCCGGTGGTTGTGCGGGGCCACGACGTGAAGGTCTGGTTCCCGGTGCGCGAGGGCGTCTTCGGCGCGACCAGGCAGCTGCGCGCGGTGGATGGGGTCGATTTCCAGATCCGCCAGGGCGAGACCCTGGGCGTGGTGGGCGAGAGCGGCTGCGGCAAGACCACCCTGTCGCGGGCGGTGCTCAACCTGATCCCGGCCAGCGCCGGCGCGGTCACCGTGCTTGGACGCGACATCACCCACGCCGACCAGAAGGCCATGCGCGCCGCGCGCAAGGACCTGCAGATCGTCTTCCAGGACCCGCTGGCCAGCCTCGACCCACGCATGCCGGTGGGCGACTCCGTCGCCGAACCGCTGCAGGTCTTTCGGCCGGACCTGGGCCGCGCCGAGCGCCAGGCCACCGTGGCGGCGATGATGCAACAGGCGGGCCTGACCCCGGACCTGATCAACCGGTATCCGCATGAACTTTCCGGCGGCCAGAACCAGCGAGTGGGCATAGCCCGGGCGATGATCCTGAGGCCCAAGCTGGTGATCTGCGACGAGGCGGTGAGCGCACTGGACGTCTCCATCCGCGCCCAGATCATCGACCTGCTGATCGCCCTGCAGAAGGAGATGGGCCTGGCGATGATGTTCATCAGCCACGACCTGGCGGTGGTCCGCGAGATCAGCCACCGCATCCTTGTGCTCTACCTCGGCAGGGTGATGGAGACGGCGGACCGCCAGCAGCTCTACGAGGCGCCCCAGCACCCGTACACCAAGGCCCTGCTGTCCGCCGCGCCGATCCCCGACCCCAAACGCGAGCGCAACCGCAAGCGCGTGCGCCTGGAGGGCGAGCCGCCCAGTCCGCTCGACCCCCGCTCCCAACTGCGCTTCCTGCCCTCGAAACTGGCGATGGACACGACGGCGCCGGTCTATGTTCCGCAGCTTAGGGAATTTGCGCCGGGACATCTGGTGAGCGAGTACGACGCCTGACGATCGGCGCCCGGCCTGGCCGGATTGACAATGGGACGTCGGTGCGCGCAAGCCCCGACGGTCTCCGCCGCGCCCCGGGAAGCAGTCATGCACATTCGCCCCGCGATCGCCGCCCTGGTTCTGCTGCTCGCGGCCGGACTCGCCGCCGCCGCCGGCGCTGGACCGGGCGGGGCCTTCGGATCGGACATCGTCTGGCGGGGCGCGGACCTTGGCGCGGTGGAACGCTGCGGCGCGGCGCCAGGCGCGGCCGACCGCTGGAGCTGCGTCACCGCCCAGATGCGCGCGGCCAAGGCAAGCGCCGCCGCCATCGCCTTCGCCGGGCGGCTCAACGCCATGGACAACGCAGGCTGGGCCGATTCCTTCAAGGATTTCGGCAGAATCGCCCTAGTGACCGCGACCTATCCGTTCAGGGCCAACACCAACAGCGGCTTCCTGCTGGTCGGCGGCTCGCCGGACATCGTCGACACGGAGCAGTTCGCGCTGAGCCGGATCGACAAGCAGCGGCCCGACTATCGGCGGCTGATGGCCGGCAAGCCGCGGGTGGATCTGATGACCGAGATCGCCTTCGACCACCACGCCGCGCTGGCAGGTGGGGCGGAGCGGTTCGTCTTCACCGACTATTTTTCCGAGTGCCACGCCTGCGCCCGCGCGGCCACGGCCTATCTCGCCTTCGATTTCGACGCCAAGGGCCGCTTCCTCGGGACCCGACTGATGCGCGTGGGTCCGCCGCCCGATCCGGCGAAGTCTTGAGACGGGCCCGCGTCGGCCACTAACCCCCCCTCAACATCTGCCCCACTATGCTCGGCTCTTCCCGAGCCGCGAAGGTCGACTGTTGCGCATCGAGATCCTGCCTGTTCAGGCCATGACGCCGCAGCTCGCCGCCCGCTGGCGGGATCTGCAGGGCCTGCGCCGCGCTTGGGACTCTCCTTTCCTGTCCCCCGACTGGCCCCTGGCGGTGGCGGCGGCGCAGGGTCCGCTGGGCGAGCATCTGAAGATCGCGGTGGCCGCTGATGGCGGCGAAGCCCGTGCGTTCCTGGCGCTGCGGGTCGGGCGCGTCACCGCCATGCCGGCCGGCGCACCGCTTTGCGACAACCAAGCCGTAGTCGCCGAGCCCGGCTTCGAGATGGATCCAATGAGCCTGGTCGCGGCGCTGGGCGTCGACCGCCTGGACTTCTACCACCTGTTGGATGACCAGGCGCCCTTCGCACCGCACGTCCAGGGCCGGGAGGTCTGCTGGCTCATCGACACGAGGGACGGCTACGAAGCCTACGCGGCCGCGCGCCGCGCCGCCGGCTCGACCGCGCTCAGGGACCTGGACAAGAAACGGCGCAAGGCCGAGCGCGAAGTAGGCCCGCTTGCCTTCACCGCGCGGTCCGGCTCGCGCGAGGACTTCGAGCGCCTGTTTGAGATGAAGGGCGAGCAGTTCCGCGCCACCGGCCAGACCAACGTCTTCGCAGCCAGCTGGCCCATGCGCCTGATGCGCGGCCTGTTCGAGCAAGACGACGCCGGCCATCCGGGGAGCGCGCGGTTCGGAGGCGCGCTCTTCACCCTGCACATGGCGGGAGAGCTCGCCGCCGCGCACTTCCACGTCATGGGTGCGCGCACGATCCACGCCTGGGTGATCGCGCACGATTGCGCGTTCGAGCGCTATTCGCCTGGAATGCTGCTGTTCCAGGACATCCTGCGCTGGATGGACGGCGAGGCCTACGACCGCGTCGACCTCGGGTCGGGCGACTACCGGTTCAAGCGCGAGCTCGCCAACGCCCGGCAGGGCGTCGCCCACGGCTTCGTCGGCGCGCCGTCGCCGGCGGCGCTCATCCGCCAGGTGGCCTACGGCATGCGACGCGCCGCCGAGGCGCTGCCCTTGGGCCCGGTGTCCGACCTGCCGGGCAAGGCGATGCGCCGCCTCGACATGCTGCGCGGCCTGCGCTGATCGCGCGCGGCTCATTGGCATTGCCTGGAGGCGCCCGGTTCCACTAGTTTGCGCGACTTTTTGTGAACCCCATGGCCATGACCCTCGCTCTCGAAGACATAAGAGCCGCCGCCGCGCGCCTCTCCGGACACGTCGAACGCACGCCCATGCGGCGCTCGCGGACGCTGTCGGAGATTACCGGGGCCGACGTGTGGGTGAAGTTCGAGAACCTGCAGTTCACCGCCTCCTACAAGGAGCGCGGCGCGCTGAACAAGCTGCTGCAGCTCACCGACGACGAGCGCAAGCGCGGGGTGATCGCCGCCTCCGCCGGCAACCACGCCCAGGGCCTCGCCTATCACGGCGCGCGCCTCGGTGTGCCGGTGACCATCGTCATGCCGAGCGGCACGCCGTTCACCAAGATGCAGCAGACCCGCGACTTCGGCGCCGAGGTGGTCATCGACGGCGACAGCTACGACGCGGCCAATGAAACCGCGCTGCGCCTGCGCGACGAGCGCGGCCTGGTGTTCGTGCACCCCTTCGACGACGAGGCCGTGATGGCCGGCCAGGGCGTGGTGGCCCTGGAAATGCTGGAGGACGCACCGGACCTGGAGGTGCTGCCTGTGCCCATCGGCGGCGGCGGCCTGATCTCCGGCGTCGCCACGGCGGCCAAGGCGGTCAAGCCGGACATCCATATCATCGGCCTCGAGCCGGCCATGTATCCGTCGTTCACCGCCCGCATGCGTGGCATCAACGCCCCCTGCGGCGGCCAGACCATCGCCGAGGGCATAGCGGTAAAGGAGGTGGGCAAGCTCACCTACGCCACCGCCAGGCCGTTGATCGACGACGTGCTGCTGCTGGAGGAGCCGTTCTTCGAGCGGGCCATCGCCCTCTACTGCAATGTCGAGAAGACCATCGCCGAAGGGGCCGGCGCGGCGTCGCTGGCCGCGTTGCTGGCCTATCCCGAGCGGTTCAGGGGCAAGGTGTGCGGCCTGATCCTCACCGGCGGCAACATCGACCCGCGTCTGCTGGCGTCGGTGCTTACCCGCGAACTGGTCCGCGCCCAGCGCCTGGTGTCCCTGCGCATCGTCGGCGACGACCGGCCTGGGCTCCTGGCCACTGTCTCCCAGGTGGTGGGCAGCCACGGCGCCAACATCATCGAGGTCGCGCACAATCGCCTGGCCCTCGACGTGCCCGCCAAGGGCGCGGAGTTCGACATCATGATCGAGACCCGCGACGCCCAGCATACCCAGGAGATCATGGACGCCCTGCGCGAGCAGGGTTACCCGCCGAGGGCGGTCTGATGCAGCGGCGAGGTGTGCTTGGCCTGGTCGCGGCCGCCGTCCTGGCCGCGTGCGCCGACCGGGGCGCCAAGGCCAGTCTCGACCAGGGCAAGGCCTTCCTGGCCGGCAACGCCAAGCAGCCCGGCGTGCACGTTCTGGCCTCGGGGCTGCAATACCGGATCCTGCAGTCCGGCCCACCGACGGGCCTGCGGCCCAAACCGCTGGACGAAATCAAGGTCCACTACGAAGGCAAACTGCTGAACGGCGACATCTTCGATTCGTCCTATCAGAAGGGCGTGCCCATGGTGACCACGCCCAACAACCTGATCCCGGCATGGACCGAAGCCCTGCAGCTGATGCGCCCCGGCGACATCTGGATGCTCTACGTTCCGCCGAAGCTAGGCTACGGCGACAAGGGCGCGGGCCCGATCCCGCCCAACGCCGTGCTGATCTTCAAGATCGAACTGCTGGGCGTTCTGCCGGACGAGAGTTCGGTGGGCCGCGGCTAGCATGGCCGCGTCCGAGCCGATCCTGGCGCGCGCCCTGCCGATCCTGGAGCGGCTGGTGGCCTTCGACACCACCTCCCACCTGTCCAACCTCGCCCTGATCGACTGGGTGGAGGCGCATCTGGCGAGCCTGGGCGTCGCGTCGCGCCGCATCGCCAACGCCGATGGGACCAAGGCCAATCTGCTGGCCAGCATCGGGCCGAATGTCGAGGGCGGAGTCGTGCTCTCCGGCCACACCGACGTTGTGCCCGTGACCGGCCAGGCCTGGACATCCGATCCCTTCACCCTGACCCGGCGAGGCGAGCGCCTGTTCGGTCGCGGGACCTGCGACATGAAGGGCTTTCTCGCCCTGGCCCTGGCCGCGGTTCCGGACCTGCGGGCGACGAGCCTCGAGCGCCCGGCGCACCTGGCCTTCTCCTACGACGAGGAGATCGGCTGCTTCGGCGCGCCCCTGATGCTGGAGGTGATCGCCCGCGAACTGCCGCGCCCGGCCCTTGCGGTGATCGGCGAGCCCACAAGCCTGCGGGTCGTCTCGGCGCACAAGGGCATCGGCGCCTGGCGGGCGACGGTCACCGGGCGCGAGGCCCACTCCGCCCAGACGCATCTCGGGGTCTCTGCGGTGCATGCGGCGATCCGGCTGATGTCGGCGCTGATGGACCTCGCGGAGCGTCTGGAGCGCGACGCCGATCCGGCGTCGCCGTTCCAGCCGAGGTGGCCGACGCTCACCGTAGGCAAGGTTCACGGCGGCACGGCCGGCAACATCCTGGCGCGCGCCTGCGAGTTCCAGTTCGACTTGCGGGGACTTCCCGGAACCGACCCGGACGCCGTGCTCGCGCCGTTCTTCGCCCTCGTGGCGCGGACCGACTTGGAGATCAAAGCCCGGGCCCCCGAAGGCGGGGTAGTCATCGAGAACCTGAGCGTCGTTCCGCCGCTGGCGCCGGAGACGGGCGGTGCGGCCGAGGCTTTCGCCCGGCGCCTGGCGGGCGACAACGGCCCCCAGTCGGTGGCCTCCTTCGCCTCCGAGGCCGGCCAGTTCCAGCGGGCCGGCTTCTCCGCCGTCCTCTGCGGCCCCGGCTCCATCGACCAGGCACATCAGCCGGACGAATACATCGACGCCTCGCAGCTGGAGCGCGGGGCGGAGTTCATGGCGCGGCTAGTCGAGGCGTTGGCGCAGTAGCGCCGCGGGGCCCGCATGCCGGATCGCCTGCGCGTGAGCGTAGGTCTGGATGCTCTTCAGATAGGCGATGATGTCGCTGATCTCGCCGCCGCCGAAACGGAACTCAGGCATCTGGGGGTGACCAACGAGGATGCCCTCGGCCAGGGCCTCGCCGAGATTCTCCACCGGATAGCGCTCGTGCAGCCGCCGGAAGGGCGGGGCCTCGGGATTGGGGCTGTCGCCGACCTTCTCGATGGCGTGACACATGCCGCAGTTGCGGGCGACCAGGGCGTGGCCGCGCGCCTCCGGCGGCGTCTCCACCTGCGCCCGCGCCTGGACCGCCAGCCCTGCCGCGACCAGGGTTGCGACGAGCAAAATCCGTCCGCGCCTGCCGCAATTCGAGGCCGCCATGCCGAGCCTCCGTTCCGCCGCGCGCTCCGATGCGCAGCCTAGCTTGACGCCGGCCCGCTTTCCGCCGCCTTGAGGGACGTCAATTTCAGCCTCTTCAGCGCCCAGGTCGCCGCCTCGCGCACCACCTCGCTTGCGTCGCCGAGCCGCTCCTCGGCGGCGGGCGCCAGGGCCGGGTCGGCCGAATTGCCGATCGCGTAGAGCACATTGCGCACGAACCGGTCGCGGCCGATGCGCCTGACGGCGCTCCTGGCGAAGAGCGCGCGAAAGCCCGCATCGTCGAGGGCGGCGAGATCGGCGAGCGGCGGCGAGCGCAGGGCGTCGCGCGCCTGCAGGGCGTTCTCACGGGCGGCCTGGGCGAACTTGTTCCAGGGGCAGACGGCCAGGCAGTCGTCGCAGCCGTAGATGCGGTTGCCCATGGCGGCGCGGTACTGCTCGGGGATCGGTCCGGCGTGCTCGATGGTCAGGTAGGAGAGACAGGCGCGCGCGTCGAGCTGATAGGGCGCCGGGAAGGCCTTGGTCGGGCAGACATCCAGGCACGCCCGGCAGGAGCCGCAGCGGTCCTCCCCGGGCGCGTCGGGCGCCAGCTCGAGGGTGGTCAGCACGGCGCCGAGGAACAGCCAGGAGCCGAACGCCTGGGAGACGAGGTTCGTGTGCTTGCCCTGCCAGCCGAGGCCCGCCAGTTCGGCCAGCGGCTTCTCCATCAGGGGCGCGGTGTCGACGAACACCTTCACCTCGCCGCCGAGCCGCCGTTGCACCGCGCCGGCAAGCCGCTTCAGCCGCTTCTTGATGACCTCGTGGTAGTCGTCGCCCTGGGCGTACACCGAGATCGCGGCGCGGCTCCAGTCGCCCAGGGCCTCCAGCGGGTCGTGGTCCGGCCCATAGTTCATTCCGAGCACTATGGCGGAGCGGGCGTGGGTCCACATGGCGGTGGGACGGGCGCGTCGCTCGGCGGTGCGCGCCATCCAGTCCATGGTTCCATGGCGGCCCTCGGCGACGAACCGGGCCAGGCGCCCGGACGCCGGCCAGGGGGCGTCCGCGCGGGCGAAGCCGCAGGCGTCGAAGCCCAGGGCCAGCGCCTCGGCCCGGATCAGATCCCTGGCGTCATCAGAAGTCGAGGTCGTCATAGTGGCCCGCCGGCGCGAGGCCCGGCCAGCGGTCGGCGAGCAGCGGCCGGAAGCAGGGCCTCGACTTGACCTTCATGTACCAGGTCTTGACGGCCGGCGCGTCGCGCCAGGGGATGTCGCCGAAATAGTCCAGCACCGAGAAGTGGGCGGCGGCGGCGAAATCGGCGAGGCTCAACCTTGTCCCCGCCAGCCAGTTCCGCTCGCTGAGCAGGCCTTCCACATAGGCCAGATGCGTGCGCAGCGCCTCGCGGCCCATGCGCATGTTTCCGAGGTCCGGCGCGCCCAGCTTCAGCAGGCGCTTCTCCAGTTTCTCGTGCAGCACCAGGCTGTTGACCTCATAGTCGAACTTGCGGTCGAACCACTGCATCAGACGCCGCGCCTCGGCCCGCTCGCTGAGGTCCAGGCTGAGCAGGGCGGGCTGCGGATAGCGCTCCTCCAAGTGCTCGAGGATGGCCCGGGCCTCGCAGATGACCAGACGGCGACCGCTTTCGACCTCCACCAGGACCGGAGTCAGGCCCGAGGGATTGAGCGCCGTGAAGTCCGCCGGCTGCTCCCAATAGCGCACCACGACGTCGGCGAACGGCAGGCGCTTTTCCCCCAGCGCCAGACGCGCCTGGCGGGAGGCCGGATCGAGGGGGAAGTGGTGAAGGGTGCGTTCCACGCTGGTCCGAGGGCGTCGGTGCCGAATACCGGGCGGCCAGAAAGCGCTCCGGCCCGTTAAGGTCTGGTTTACCGCGCCGCGACCGGGGGCGTTTCGCCGGAACGCAGATCGCGGCCCTCGCGTTCCGGCTCGCCGAAGGCGCCGCCGTGCGGCTCGGCCCGGCCGCGGGGGTCGGCGTGGATGATGATATCGGCCGCCGGGAAGGCCTCCAGCACCCGCCGCTCCGCCGCCACCACCACCTGGTGGGCGGTCTCGAGGCTCAGTTCCGGGTCGAGGTCGGCGTGCATCTGGATGTGCACCACCGGCCCGGAGGCGCGGGTGCGAAGCTGGTGCACGTCGGTGAGCCTCGGGTCCTCAGTCATCAGCGCCACGATCTTCGCGCGGGCGGCCTGGGGCAGTTCTCGGTCCATCAGTTCGTTGGACGCCTCGCGGAACACGCCGATGGCGCCCCACAGCAGGATCGCCGCCACCACCAGCCCGCCGGCGGCGTCGAAACCGCTGATCCCGAGCAAGGCAGAGGCGCCAATGGCCGCCAGGGCGATGACGTTGGAGGCCAGGTCCGCCATGTAGTGCGCCCGGTCGCCGGTGACCGCCACCGAGCGCGTCTGACGCAACACCCGGGTCTGGGCGACGATGAGCACGCCGGTGAGCCCCGTGGAGACGGCCATCACCGCGACCGCCCAACCCTGGCGCTCCAGCCTGTGCGGCTCGATGAAGTGGCGGATCGCCTCCTGGCCGATCAGGGCGGCGGAGGCGAAGACCAGACCGGCCTGCACCAGGCTGGCGAAGGCCTCGGCCTTGCCGTGCCCGAAGCGGTGCTCGGCGTCCGGCGGGGCGGCGGCGTAGCGCACGGCGAAGAACGTCCCCAGCGCCGCGATCACGTCGAGCCCCGAGTCGGCGAGCGACGCCAGGATCGACACCGATCCGCTGGCCCACCACACGGCGGCCTTGATCACGGTGAGCACGCTCGCGGTCGCCACCGAAAGGCTTGTCACCCGCCGGGTGAGGGCGGCTGTCTCCTCGGGCCGCATGGCGTAGAGGTTTGTCGCCGGCATACCGCCAATTTAGGACGTCCGAAGGCGAATCCGTAGCGAGAACTCATCTCAAGTGGCGCCAGCCGTTCGCGCCCCGTCGCTCTACGCCGCCTTCTTCGGTGCAGGACCCACATAACGCGACTGCGGACGGATCAGTCTGCCGCCGGCGACTTGTTCGCGCGCGTGGGCGATCCAGCCGCTCACCCGGCCCATGGCGAAAACGCAGGTGAAGGCCGAAGGCGGGAAGGCCAGGGCCTCGAGCAGCAGGGCAGTGTAGAACTCCACGTTGGTCTGTAGGGAGCGATCCGGCTTGCGGGTCTTCAGGATCTCCAGCGCCGCCTGCTCCACCGCCTCGGCGAAGGCCAGACGCCCGGGCAGCACATTGGAGCCCTCGCCAAGCGCCCGCACCGCCTTCTTCAGGGCGTCGGCGCGTGGGTCGCGGACGCGGTAGACCCGGTGGCCGAAGCCCATCAGGCGATCGCCGCGGTCCAGGGCGCCTTCGATCCAGGCGCGGGCGTTCTGGGGTTTGCCGATCCCGTCCAGCATCTCGATGATCGGCCCGGGCGCGCCGCCATGCAGCGGCCCCTTCAGGGCGCTGATCCCGGCCACCACCGCGCTGGTCAGGCCGGCCAGGGTCGAGGCCACCACCCGGGCGGTGAAGGTGGAGGCGTTCAGGCCGTGGTCGCAGACCGTGACCAGATAGGCGTCCAGCGCCCGCACCTCGGCGGCCGTCGGCGCGCTCCCGCGCAGCATGCGCAGGATGTCCGTCGCATGCGAAAGGCTCGGATCGGGCGCCACGGGGGCCTCGCCAGCCTGGGCGCGCACCACCGCGGCGGTGAATACGGCCGGCGCGGCGATGAGCTTGAGGGCGATGTCCAGGGTGTCGCCATCGGCCAGACGGGCGGTCAGGGCGCGCATGGCCTCGATGGGCGTGCGTTCCAGCAGCCGCGCGTCCATGCCGGCCGCCACCTCCGCGAACACCGCGACCCGCGCCCGGCCGAGCGCCGCGCCGAGGTCCGCCGGCAGATCGGCGAACCAGCCGTCCAGCAGCAGGTGCGCTGCGCCCTCGTAGGTCGCGCTCTCCGAGAGCACCTCGATGGGGAAGCCGCGGATCACCAGCCGCCCCGCCTCGCCGTCCACCTCGGACAGCACCGTCTCGGCCGCCACGATCCCTTCGAGCCCATTGGTGCCGTCGATCATGCCATTTCTCCTTGCCATTCGGATCGGCAGATGAGACCTTGATTGAATGTGGTCAAGATTGATCAATATAATCAACTATGCCTGACTGGCTGAGCGCGGAGGAGGCGATGACCCGCCTGGGCGTGCGGCCCCAGACGCTCTACGCCTATGTCAGCCGCGGGCGGGTGCGCGCCGAGGCGGACCCCGTCGAACCGCGCCGCAGCCGCTACAAGGCCAGCGACATCGCCGCCCTGGCCCAGCGCAAGGCGCGTGGCCGCAAGGCCGCCGACGTGGCCGCCGAGACCATCGCCTGGGGCGAGCCGGTGCTGGCCAGCGCCATCACCACCGTGGCCGACGGTCGCCTGTTCTACCGCGGGCGCGACGCGGTGAAGCTGGCCGAGACGGAGACCCTGGAGAGCGTCGCGCGGCTGCTGCGCGGCGGCCATGGGGCGGCGCTGAAACGCTCCGACCGGCCGCGGCCGCCCACCGAGGGGACCATGCGAGAGCGGCTGTTCTTCGCCCTGGCGGCCCGGGCCGGCGTCGACCCTCCGACGCGCGGCCGAGCGTCGCTGGCCTTGGCGGTGGAGGCGGCGACCTTGCTCGACGTGCTCACCGACGCCATCGCCGGCGACCGGGGCGGCTTCGAGGCGCGGGTGCGGGCGCCCAATTCGTCCGCCATCCACCAACGGCTCGGCTTCGCCTGGGGACTGCGCCCGGCCGGGGCGGAGGTGGTCCGCCGAGCCCTGGTGCTGCTCGCTGACCACGAGCTCAACGCCTCGACCTTCGCCGCGCGGGTGGCGGCGTCGACCGGCGCGTCCCTGGCAGCCGCTGCGCTGGCGGGGCTGTCGGCTCTGTCCGGACCGTTGCACGGCGGCATGGCCGCCAGGGTCATGGCTTTCGCCGCCGAGGCCGAGCGCGTCGGAGCGCGCGAGGCGGTCGCGGCGCGCCTGGCCCAGGGCCTGCCGATCCCCGGCATCGGCCACCAGCTCTATCCGGACGGCGATCCTCGCGCCGAGGCGCTTCTGGCCGCCCTTCCCGCGCCGGCGCGCCTGGAGGCCCTGCGCGTCGCCGCCGAGGCCGCCACGGGCCTTCGGGCCAACGTGGACTTCGCCCTGGTGTCCATCGCCGAGTGCCTCGCCCTGCCCGAGGACGCCCCCTTCGCCCTCTTCGCCGTGGCCCGCGCCGCCGGCTGGATCGCCCACGCACTGGAACAGCTGCAGACGGGCCAGTTGATCAGGCCGCGCGCGAGGTACGTGGGGGCGGAGCCGGAGCTGTAGGGGGCGTTGCCCCCGCCGGCGCCCAGTCCCACAATCACCGCAACGGAGGACGCCCCCATGCTCAGCGGAACCCATCGCAACAGCCTGCAGGAGCAGGTGATCTATGGCCGTCCGGCGCTGGAGGCGCTGGGCGAGCTGGCCAGGACCTTCGGCGCCCAGCGCCTGATGATCACCAGCACCGCCTCGCTCTCCAGACCGGACGGGCTCGCTCACCGCCTGGCGAGGGACCTCGGCCCGCTCTGCGTGGGCGTGTTCTCCGACATCTCCGCCCACTCGCCCCGCGAGGGCGTCATCGGCGGGGCGGCGCAGGCCCGGCGTCTCGGCGCAGACCTGCTGGCGGCCGTGGGCGGCGGCTCGGTGATCGACGCCACCAAGGTCATGCAGCTGGCGCTGTGGGCCGGCGTCGAGCGGGCGGAGGACCTCGGCCCCTACCGCGCCGGCGGCGGCCCCGATCGCGTGGACGTGACCAGGCTGACCCCCGGCGCGCGGATGGTCGCGGTCCCGACCACGCTCTCGGCCGCCGAGTTCACCGCCTTCGCCGGCGTCACCGACGTCTCGCGCCACGCCAAGGAAGGCTACGCCCACCCCCTGCTGGCCCCGCGCGCCGTGGTGCTGGACCCGGCGACGACGCTGCCCACGCCGCCGCGCCTGTGGTTCTCCACGGGGATGAAGGCGGTGGACCACGCCGTCGAGCAGCTGTGCAATCCGGTGAGGTCGCCCTATGCCGACGCCCTGGCCGAGGCGGGACTGAAGGACCTAGCGCAAGGCCTGGCCGCAACCCAGCAAAGCCCCGCCGACCTCGACGCGCGCCTGCAGTGCCAGATCGGCATGTGGCTGGCCATGGCCGGCGCCAGCTCCGGGCGCGGCCTGGGGGCCAGCCACGCCATCGGCCACACCCTGGGCGGAAGCTATGGCGTGCCGCACGGCCTGACGTCCTGCGTCGCCCTGCCGGCGGTGCTGCGCTGGAACGAAGGCGTCGCGCCGGAACGCCAGAGGCTGGTTGCGGCCCTGCTCGGCCGGCCCGACCTCTCGGCGTCGGAGGCGGTGAAGGGGCTCGCCGGGCGCCTCGGCCTGCCCACCGACCTCGCGGCCGTGGGCATCAGGCCGGACCAGTTCCAGGCCATCGCCGAGCACACCATGCACGACCGCGGCGTCCGCTCGAACCCACGCCCGATCGAGGGGCCGGCGCAGATCGTGGAGATCCTGGAGCTGGCGCGCGGCTAGCCCGCGGGCGCCTGTTCCACCTGTTATTTACCTGTTCCACCTGTTATTTCGGTGTTTTTTCCACCTGTTACGGTCTGGAAGCCGTGATTGTTCAATGGCTTGAGACCACCTGATATCCGCCAGGAACAGGTGATAACAGGTGATAACAGGCGCCAAACAGGCCTGTTATCGATGCATAACAGGTGCGCAACAGG
>JBIOEG010000026.1:0-52389 GCA_044445825.1 Caulobacterales bacterium | reverse complement strand
GCAGGCCCAGGATCTTGCGTCGATGCGGCTCGGCGATGGCCTCGAACACGTCCATGCCCAACCATCGCCAATCGGAAATATAACTGTCAAGCGATTATATTAGGCGGGACTCCGATAACCACGCCTTGGGCCGGCGGAGAGTCCTAGCAGTCGCGCCCGGCCATGTCAGCTTGGGACGGTTCGGAAGGGACGCGGCTGAGACGCCTAAGAGCGGCCGTCGCAGACGTCTGCTATGGGTCGATAGCGGAAGCCGGCTGTCGGACCGGAAGCGGACGCGGCGAATGTCCGGAAGGGGGTTCGACTTGCCCCTGCATTGCCGAGCCCAGCCGCAGTCTCGCGGCCGTTTCGACGCTGCGCTGACCTAACTCCCTGCCCCTCATGGGGAGGGAAGACCGCGCGGCGGTCGGGTGGGGCCGCCCGGCGTTCACTACCCCAAGAGTCCCCCACCCCGGCGCTGCGCGCCGCCCCTCCCCGGGAGGGGAGGGAGGTCCGATGAGCACCTTCTCGTCCCTCATCCAGGCCGCGCCGAGCGGTGCGTCCGTGGTCCAGAGCTAGGCGGGACCTGTGCGGCGGGATCACGGGTCGCTCGACATCTTGCGGCACCTGTGGTAATGTTCCGACCATCGGCGCCTCGGCGGCCGCGGTCTTTGACATTGTGAATTTGATGAAGGGCGACGTCGGGTTCCGGCGCGGGCGGCGCTGTGTCGTGGCTGTGCGGCGCGTGTCCTGAGCCGCTTGGCGGCCCATCGCCACCTGTTCGGCGCCTGTTATCCGCCTGTTATGACCTGTTTGGCGCCTGTTCCGACCTGTTATTCACCTGTTCCCGCGGTCGCCGCGTGCGCGTAACTCATTGGACTTGTGCGGTTTTCTCGAACTCGCCACGCCGAAAAAGCCGCAAATAACAGGTGGAACAGGTGAATAACTGGTCGGACCAGGTGGAACAGGTGGAACAGGTGAGCGCGGCGGCGGGCGTCGCCGGCCCTATCCGGCCGCCGCGGGAACGGCTTGCGCGTCCGGCGAGCGGCCCCGGCCGCGCAGGCGGTCGAGGTAGATGTAGATCACCGGGGTGGTGAACAGGGTCAGCACCTGGGAGACCGCCAGGCCGCCGACGATGGCGAAGCCCAGGGGCTGGCGGAACTCCGAGCCGGTGCCCAGGGCGAAGATCATCGGCAGGCCGCCCAGCAGGGCGCAGGCGGTGGTCATCAGGATCGGGCGCAGCCGACGGTGCGAGGCCTCGCGGACCGCGTCCTCGGCGCTCAGCCCCTGCTCGCGCTCCAGGCGCAGGGCGACGTCGACGATCATGATGCCGTTCTTCTTGACGATGCCGATGAGCAGGATGATCGCGATGATGCCGATGACGTTGAGGTCCTGGCCGGCCAGCAGCAGCGCCAGCAGGGCGCCCACGCCGGCGGAGGGCAGGGGGGAGGGGATGGTCAGGGGGTGGCTGAAGCTCTCATAGAGCATGCCCAGGATGATGTAGACGGCCAGCAGGGCGGCGGCGATCAGGATCGGCTCGCTGGATAGCGACTGCTGGAAGGCCTGGGCGGTGCCCTGGAACGATCCGGTCAGCGAGGCCGGCGCGCCCAGCCGCTCGCGCGCCGCCTCCACCGCCGCGGTGGCCTGTCCCAACGAGAAGCCCGGCGCCAGGTTGAACGACAGGGTGGCGGCGGGGAACTGGCTCTGGTGGCTGATGGTCAGGCTGCTGGTGGCGGTGGGGTCGACCTTGACGAAGAGCGACAGGGGCACGTCCTTGCCGGTGGTCGGCGAGAGCAGATAGACCGACTTGAACAGATCCGGGGTCAGCTGCAGCTGCGGCGGCGCCTCGACGATCACGTGGTAGGCGTTCAGCTGGGTGAAGTACTGCGCCACCTGATGCTGGCCGATCTGGTTGTAGATCGCGGAGTCGATGTCGGCCGGCGAGACGCCGAAGCGCGCGGCGGCGTCGCGGTCGATGGTCAGGCGCACCGCCGCGGCCTGCGACTGCTGGTCGGAACTGACGTCCTTCAGCTGCGGCGCCGTCTGCAGGGCGGCGAGCAGCCTGGGCGTCCAGGTGTTCAGTTCGTCCAGGTCGGCGTCGGCCAGGGTGTACTGGTACTGGGCCCGGCCCGCGCGCCCGCCGACGCTGATGTCCTGACCCGCCTGCAGCGAGGTCTGGACGCCGACGAGCTGGGCCAGCTTCGGCCGCAGCCTGGCGATGATCTGGTCGGCCGTGGCCGTGCGGCCGCTGTCCTTGGGCTTGAGGCTGACGAAGATGTTCGCCTGGTTGGCGCCCCCGCCGCCCACGAACATGCCGATGCCGGCGACCCCCGGGTCCTGGCGGATCACGTCCGCCACGGCCTCGGCCTTGCCGCTGGTCTTGGTGAAGGAGGCGTCCTGCGAGGTGACCAGCAGGCCGAACAGGAAGCCGGTGTCCTGTTGCGGGAAGAAGCCGGTGGGCACGGTGGTGTAGAGCACGACGGCCGCCAGGGCCGTGGCGACGAACGCCGCCAGGGTGACGCGCATGTGCCGCAACACCACGTCCAGGGCGCTGGCGTAGGAGGTCTGGACGGCGTGGAATCCACGCTCCAGCGCCCGCATGAAGGCGTTGGCCGGCGGTCCGGGCGGCTTGAGGAACTTGCCGCACAGCATGGGGGTGAAGCTCAGGGAGAGGATCACCGAGACCACCACCGCCGCGCTCAAGGTCAGGGCGAACTCCTGCATTAGCCGGCCGACGACGCCGCCCATGAACACCAGCGGGGTGAACACCGCGATCAGCGAGATGGAGATCGACAGGATGGTAAAGCTGATCTCGCTCGAACCCGCCAGAGCCGCCGCCAGCGGCTCCTCGCCCGCCTCGATGCGCCGCCAGATCGACTCGACCATGACGATGGCGTCGTCCACCACGAAGCCCACGGCGATGGTCATGGCCATCAGGGAGAGGTTGTCGATGCTGAAATGCACGGCCAGCATCACCGCCGTGGTGCCCAGCAGGGCCAGGGGGATCACCACGCTGGGGATCACCGTGGCGCGCACATTGCGCAGGAACAGGAAGATCACGCCGACCACCAGGGCGATGGTGACCAGCAGGGTGATCTTCACGTCCCGGACCGAGGCGCGGATGGTCTGGGTGCGGTCGGCCAGGATGTGCACGCCGATGCCGGGCGGGATGTCCGCCTGCAGGGTGGGCAGGGCCTTGTTGATCCGGTCGACCGTCTGGATGACGTTGGCGCCGGGCTGCTTGAAGACGATCAGCAGGATGCCGCGACCGGCCTCCAGCGACTTGTCTTCGTTGGCCTTGCCGGGAAACACCCAGCCGCCGATCTGATTGTTCTCGGCGTCCAGCGCCGCATCGCCCAGGTCGCGGACGCGGATCGGGGCGCCGTGGTGGTAGCCGACCACCAGGTTCCGCCACAGGCTGACGTCCATCACCTGGTCGTTGGCGTAGACCGTGAAGCTCTTCTGGACGCCGTTGATCGCGCCCTTGGGCAGGTTGACCGTGCTGGCGGCCACCTGGGCGCGGATGGCGTCGAGCTGCAGGCCGAGGGCCGCGGCCTTGCGCGGGTCGATGCGGATGCGCACGGCGGGCTTCTGCTGGCCGCCGATGTTGACCTGGCCAACGCCGTCGATGCGCGAGATCTGCTGCGCCAGGATGTTGTCGGCATAGTCGCTGACCGTGGAGATCGGCAGGGTGTCCGACGTCAGCGCCATGATCATCACCGGCGAGTCGGCCGGATTGACCTTCCTGAGGTTGGGCGCGGTCGGCAGGTTGGTGGGCAGCTGGCCGCTGGCAGCGTTGATCGCCGACTGCACGTCCTGCTGGGCCGCGTCGATGTTGCGCGACAGGTCGAACTGCAGGGTGATGTTGGTCGACCCGCCGGAGCTCACCGAGGTCATCTGGGTGACCCCGGCGATCAGCGAGAGCTGGCGCTCCAGCGGCGTGGCGACATTGGACGCCATGGTCTCCGGGCTGGCGCCGGGCAGGTTGGCGCTCACCTGGATGGTCGGGAAGTCCACCTGCGGCAGGGCGGCGACCGGCAGGTTGAAATAGGCCACGATGCCGAACACCAGCAGCGCCGCGGCGATCAGCGACGTCGCCACGGGGCGCAGGATGAACGGGGTGGAGATGTTCACGGCCCGGGCTTCCTGGCGCCGCCCGGCTGGCGCACCGACACCGGGGCGCCCGGCCGCAGCGACATCTGGCCGTCGGTGACCACCGTCTCGCCCGGGCTCAGCCCGGACTTCACCACGGCCACGCCATCCTGGACCTGGGCGATGGCGATGGGCCGCATGGCGACCTTGGAGCCCGGGCCGACCACATAGGCATACGCCCCTCTGGGTCCCTGGTTGACCGCGGCGGCGGGGATGGTGGTCGCATGCTGCAAGGTCTGCAGGGTCAGCTTCACATTGACGAACTGGCCGGGCAGCAGGCGGCGGGTGTCATTGGGGAAGCGCGCCTTCAGCTGAACCGTGCCGGTGGTCTGGTCCACGTGGTTGTCGGCGATGCTGAGTTCGCCTTCCCCCAGCACGGCGCCGCTGTCCTGGCTGAGCGCCTGGGTGGTCATAGGGCGGGTGAAGCCGTCCGAGACGTCCGACAGGCGCTGGTAGTCGTCCTGCGGCACGGTGAACACGACGGCGATGGGCGAGATCTGGTTGACCGTGACGATGCCCGTCGTGTCGCTGGCGGACACCAGATTGCCGGGGTCGACCAGGCGCACGCCGATGCGTCCGGCGAGCGGCGAGGTGATCCGGCAATAGCGCACATTGACCTCGGCCGCCGCCACGGCGCCTTCGTCGATCCGCACCAGGCCCTCGTCCTGCTGCACGAGCGCGGCCTGCACGTCACGGGTCTGGGCGGCGATGGAGTCCTCGGCCAGCAAGGCGTTGTAGCGGGCGAGGTCGACGCGCGCCTGCTGCAGCAGGGCGCGGTCGCGGGCCAGCGCGCCCTGAGCCTGCATCAGCACCGCGCGGAAGGGCGCGGCGTCGATCTCGGCGAGCAGCTGACCCTTGGCGACGTCGGCGCCCTCGCGGAAGTCCGCCCGCAGCAGCTTGCCGCTCACCTGGGCGCGGATCGTCACGCCCTGCCAGGCCTGGGCGGCGCCGAGCTCGGTGATGGACACGGGCAGGTCCTGAACAGCCACCCTGGCGACGTAAACGGCGGCGGGCGGCGGCGTCGGCTTCTTCGGCGCGGGGAGGTGCGAAATCACCGCCCACGCCAGCAGGGCGACGAGCGCGACGCCCAGCATCGCGAAACCCCACCGGCGCCGGCGCGGAGCCGCCATCCATCACTCCCGTTCAGCCATTCAGGTCCACGCCGGCGGCGCGGCTGACCTGTTTAGGCGCCCGGCCGGCCCAGCGCCAGAGATTCGCCCCTGCATTGGCCCCGCGGATTTTACAGGCGTGTTTCCGTCCTGCAGCTTCGCAGAAAGGCGCGCGGATCGCACAACCGTCGCTCCGGCTACGGCGTGACGATGGGAAAGTTCGCGATCGCCGGTTCGATCAGGCCCACCAGCGCGGCGTAGAGCGAGGCGTCGCCCTCGATGACGATGTCGCCCGACTCCACGCGCGGCGCGAAGGGGACGCCGGCGATCAGGGTCATCAGCAGGTCGGGGCGCTTCATGCGCACGCTCGCGCCGGCCGAGGCGTCGCGAACGCCCATCTCGTGCACCAGCACGCCGTTCTCCACGGTGATCAACAGGGTCTCGCCTCGGTCGGTCAGTTCGATGTTGACCTTGAAGGCCCGCGCCGCGGCCTTGTCCGGGTTGACGCGCACGGAGGCCAGGTCCAGCAGCATGGGCGTCGTCGTGGCCATGAGCACGTCGGGGCTGAAGCCCGCCGGGGGCAGCGCCGCCGGACCGCTGCGCAGTTCCTGCGCCCCGGTCAGGTAGATGTTGCGCCAGGTGCCGGCTTCGCTCTCGAAGCCCAGCCGGGTGTAGATGTCGGCGAGCTTTTCGCGGGCCGCAGTGTTGGCGTCGTCGGAAAAAACCACGTGGTTGAGCAGCGTCGCCGCCCAGCGCAGTTCGCCGTTCTTCACCGCCTCGTCGGCCAGGGCGATCACCGCCGCGGCGCCGCCCATGGCCGCCACGTAGTTCTTCGCCGCGGGTTCCGGGGGCAGGGGATTCAGGTTCGCCGGATTGGCGTCGTACCAGCCGAGGTAGCGCTGATAGATGGCCTTGGCGTTGTGGCTCATGGTTCCGTAGTAGCCGCGATTGAACCACTGCTTGCGCAGCACCTCCGGCAGCGCCAGCACCTCGGCGATCTCGCTCGCGGTGAGGCCGCAATTCATCAGCCGCACCGACTGGTCGTGCAGGAACTTGTAGGCGTTGCGGTGGCTGGTGAGGAAGGCGACGATCTCGTCACGGCCGAAGCGCGGGATGCCGTGGGCGGCGAACATCACGTCGCTGACCGGGCCGAACAGGCGGATGGACTCGGTCAGATAGTCCGCCCACGCCTTGGCGTCGCGCACCAGGGCGCCCCGGGCCGGCAGCAGGTTGTGCATGGTCAGGTTGGCGTTCTCGGCCATGAACACCGCGCGGAACTGGGGCAGGTGGAAGTTCATCTCCGCCGGCGCCTCGGTTCCTGGGGTCAGCTGGAAGACCATGGTCACCTCGCCGACGGTGATCTCCTGACCTGTGTGGGTGATCAGGTCCGTGGGCGCGATCAGGGACAGCGAGCCGGCCGAAGGGCGCGGGCCGAGGCCCGAGGTCATTTCGCCATCGGCGCAGCACCTGAGGGTGTGGCCGAACTGGAAACGCGCCCGGCGCAGCATGGCCGGGCCGACGATGATGTTCTCCGAGACGGCGTGCTCGAGGAACCCTTCCGGCGCGATGACCTTGACCTTGCCCGCGGCCACGTCCGCCGCCGTGGTGACTCCGCCCACCCCGCCGTAGTGGTCGACATGGCTGTGCGAATAGATCACCGCCAGCACCGGCTTTTCCGCCACGTGCTCGTCGACCAGCTCCAGAGCCGCGCGCGCCACCTCCACGGTGGTCAGCGGGTCGACGACGATCCACCCCGAGCCGGCGTCGATGAACGACACCGTGGAAACATCGAACCCGCGCACCTGATAGATGCGTTCCGCCACCTTGAAGAGGCCGTGCTTGGTGAGGATCTGCGCCTGCCGCCAGAGGCTGGGGTTGGTGGTGTCCGGCGCGTCGCCTTCGAGGAAGCCATAGGCAGAGAGGTCGTAGGCCACCCGCCCGTCGGGGCGCTTGATCAGGGGATCGGCCCGTGTGGCGATGAAGCCGCGCTCGGCGAAGTCGAAGTCCCTGCGGTCGTCGGCGGCGACCAGCCGGCGGGCTTCCTCGAGGGTGGTCATGGCGTTCCTCACCGTTGCGCGGGTGCATCCCGGCTCGGCGGCCGGTTTGTGGGCCCCACCGCCCTAGCACGCCGTGCAGGGGCCGCGCGCCGGTCAAAGCCGCGCTAGTCGGCGACTTGCCGCCGCAGGCGAGCTGATGCGGAGCCAGCGGCGAACGATCTAGGGGCGAAGCGAGTGCTGCAGCACCAGGGCGGCGTCGGCGAACAGGTCGTCGCGCGGGATGCGGTCTTCCTCGTTCAGCATCTCGTCCACGGCAAAGCCGAACTCGACGGAGATGCGCAGCCGCCGCCAGATCACCTCCCGCGACAGGTCGGGCATCAGCGGCGCATAGGCCTCGAGCATGCGATCGGTGACCAGCCGGTGCGACTCGATCCGCACGTGGGCCAGTTGCGGGACGGCGCGCAAGGCCCGCAGCGTCCAGACCGCGCCCGGTTCGCTGGCGGTGATCGCCGCGGTGTCGCGCAGCAGCTCCTCGACGGCGTCGCCGAGAGCCTGCAGGCCCTGCGGGGCGTATTTGTCGAGCCAGGCGAACAGCACGGCGTTCTGGCGGTCCATCAGGCGACGGCCGAGCGCCTCCAGCACCGCATACTTGTCCTTGAAGTACCGATAGAGGGCCGGCGGCGTCATGCCGGCCCGTGCGCAGATCTGGTTCGTCGAGATGCGCTCGATGCCGGCCTCGGCCAGGATCTCGCCGGCGACGTCGAGCAGCCGCTCATAGGTCTGCACCGCCCGCTCCTGGCGGGGCGGCCGGCGGCCCTGCGCGGCGCGCTCGAGCGATGCCTTTGCATGGGTCATTCGCATCATTGACCAAGGTTACGCGAGCAGTTCAAGCAGATACAACCCATGGGCCTCAGAACGCCGTGCGGCGATGGGCGCGATCGCCTCGATCCGTGGTAGGTCGGCAGGTGTCGGTCACGTTCGGCGGTTCGGTGTCTGCGCCACGGGATCGCGGTTGCGGTTGAATAGCCCAGCCGTTGTGCTAGTCAAAACTATCTTTCTGGAGGATGTCCCGATGGCTAGGTCCAACAGCAAGGACAAGCAGCTGCGCGAACGCGCCGCCGCGGTGATCCCCGGCGGAATGTGGGGCCACCAGGCCACCGGCCTGCTGCCGGATGACTATCCGCAATTCTTCTCGCGAGGCGAGGGCGCGCGGCTGTGGGACGCCGACGGCAATGAGCTGCTGGATTTCATGTGCGCCTACGGTCCGAACCTGTTCGGCTACGGCAACGCCGAAATCAACGCCGCCTACATCCGGCAGCTGGGCATCGGCGACACCCTCACCGGGCCCACCAGCCTGGTCGTCGAGCTGGCCGAACAGTTCACGCGAATGGTCAGCCACGCCGACTGGGCGATCTTCTGCAAGAACGGCACGGACGCCACCTCAATGGCGCTGGTCACCGCCCGCGCCCATACCCGGCGCAAGACCATCATCCTGGCCAAGGGCGCCTATCACGGGGCCGCACCGTGGTGCAATCCGCGGCCCGCAGGCACCACGCCGGAGGACAAGGCCAACCAGATCTTCTGCAACTACAACGACATCGCCAGCCTCGAGGAGGCCGCCGCGAAGGCCGGTGACGACCTGGCGGCGATCTTCGCCGCGCCGGTGAAGCACGACGCCTTCATCGACCAGGCCCTTCCGGACCCCGCCTACGCCCGCCGGGCGCGCGAGCTCTGCGACCGGGTCGGCGCCCTGCTGGTGGTGGACGATGTGCGCGCCGGCCTGCGCATGGCCCGCGACTGCAGCTGGTCGCTGGTGGGCGTCCAGCCGGACCTGTCCACCTGGGGCAAGTGCATCGCCAACGGCCACGCGCTGTCGGCCTTGCTGGGTTCCGACAAGGCGCGCAAGGCGGCGTCTTCGATCTACGTCACCGGCTCCTACTGGTACCAGGCCGCGCCGCTTGCCGCCTCGCTGGTGACCTTGGCGATGGTGCGGGACGGGGACTATCTGGAGCGCATCCAGGCGCTGGGTCAGCGGCTTCGCGGCGGGCTGAAGGAGCGCGCCGAGGCTGCCGGCTTCGGATTCCGGCAGACCGGTCCGGTCACCATGCCGCTCTTCCTGTTCGACGAGGACCCGGACCTTCGCAAGGGCTTCTGCTGGTCGAGCGAGATGCTGAAGCGGGGAGTCTATGTGCACCCCTGGCACAACATGTTCATGTGCGCGGCCCTGACCGAGGCCGACATCGACTTCGCCCTGGGCGCCGCCGAACAGTCCTTCGCCGCGCTGAAGGCCCAGGTGGCCACGCTCGAGCCGGTCCGGAAGATGGCGTTCCTCACCGCATGAAGCGCAACGTCTATTCGCTCGCCGAGCTGGAGGCGAGGGCGCGCGTCTTGCGACGGCATGTGGTGCGAATGGTCGCCAAGGTGCGCATCGGCTATCTGCAGCAGGGCCTGGGCGCAGCCGACCTGTTCGCCGCCCTTTACTTCGGCGAGCTGCGCCTGCGCGAGGACGATCCGGATTGGCCCGGCCGCGACCGCCTGATCCTCTCCACCGCGCACAACACGGCGGTGTTCTACGCCACCCTGGCCGAGCGCGGCCTGCTGCCGATGGTGCAGCTGGAGGACTACACCGAGGACGGCTCGGCCCTGGAGGTCAACGCCTCCGAGCGCGTTGGAACGCTGGTGGAGGCCACCTGCGGCTCGTTAGGCCAGGGCCTTTCGGTGGCGGTGGGCATGGCGCTCAGCGCCCGGCGGCAGGGCCGCGACGCCCGCATCTACGTCATCCTGGGCGACGGCGAGCTGCAGGAGGGCCAGGTGTGGGAAGCCGCGCTCAGCGCCGGCGGCTTTGGCCTGGACAACCTCTGCCTGATCATCGACCGCAACTGCATGCAGGTGGAGGGTCATACCGACAAGGTGGTCCGGATGGACCCCATAGCGCCGAAGTTCGCCGCCTTCGGCTGGCAGACCGCCGAGATCGACGGCAACAGCATGGCCGCGATCATGCGCGCGCTCGATGCGGCGCGCGTAGCCAAGGGCAAGCCCACCTGCATCGTCGCCACCACCCTCGCCGGCAGCGGCGTGCCGTTCCTGGAAGGCCGGCTCAGCCACCTGGCGCGCCTCACTGACGAGGATGCGGCCAAGGCCATGGCGATACTCGACGGTGCGCCGGCATGAGCGAGAGCATCGGCGGCTTCAAGGATGTCGGCGACTACCTGAAGGAAAGCCTCGGCGCCCGATCCTACGGCAAGGCGCTGCTGGCCGCGGCCATGGCCGACGAGCGCATCGTGGTCCTGCAGGCCGACCTCACCCAGCCCACCGAGACCTACCTCATCCGCGACCAGCTGCCCGACCGCTTCTTCATGCTGGGCATCCAGGAAGCCAACATGGTGGGCGTCGCGGGCGGCATGGCGCGCAGCGGCGACGTCGCCTTCGCGCACAGCTTCTGCGTCTTCATCACCCGCCGCGTCTACGACCAGGTGGCCATCCAGGCGGCCTACCCGAAGCTGAACGTCAAGCTGGTGGGCTTCATGCCAGGACTGACCACCCCCCTGGGCGTGACTCACCAGGCCATCGACGACATCGCCCTGATGCGCGCGCTGCCGAACATGGCGGTGATCGAGCCGGCGGGGCCTGAGCAGATCGGCGCGGCGGTGCGCGCCAGCCTGGACTACGACGGTCCGGTCTACCTGCGCCTGCCCATCGCGGACGGCAAGCCGGACGAGAGCGTTCCGCTCATGCCGTTGGAGCTGGGCAAGGGCCTGGTGCTGCGCGAGGGCGCCGATGTGGCCATCCTGGCCTGCGGCATGATGGTGCAGGAGGCGCTGACGGCGGCCGACGAACTCGCCGCGCGGGGCGTCTCGGCCACCGTCGCCAACCTCGCCAGTCTCAAGCCGCTGGATCACGGCCTGGTGGAGAGCCTGGCGCGCCGGCATCGCGCGGTGGTCACCGCCGAGAACCATTCGGTGATCGGCGGCCTGGGCTCGGCGGTGGCCGAGACCCTGGCCCTGGCGGGCGTGGCGACCCGTTTCGGCATGGTCGGCGTGGCCGACGTCTTCGCCGAGGGCGGCACCACCCCCTATCTGATGCAGCGCTACGGCCTTACGGCGGGGCACATCCGCGACAAGGCGTTGGGGCTGCTCAAGACCGCCTGAGGGCGCGGAAACCATGGAGGTTCGGCCAATGAGCGCCAGCGACGAACAGGACCTGCGTCGCGACCTCGTCGCTCAGTACAAGCGCTCGGCGGAGCTGAAGCTGAACGAACTCGCCTCGGGCAACCTCAGCTGTCGCTGCGGCGTGGGCATGTTGATCTCTCCCACCGGCGCGTCGGCCGAGTCCATCTCGACCGACTCCGTGGTCTACGTCGGGCCGGACGGCGAGTGGACCGGCGCCCATGCGCCTTCCTCCGAATGGCAGATGCACGCGGCCATCTACCGCCGATACGCCGAAACGCAGGCGGTCGTTCACACCCATTCCGACTACTGCGTCGCCGTCGCCAGCCATAACCAGCCATTACCTGGCTTCCACTATCTTATCGGCGTCTTCGGCGGTGACGACGTGCCATGCGTGCCCTACGCCACCTACGGATCCGAGGCGTTGGCGCAGAGCGCCGCGGAAGCGCTCGAGCATCGGTCGGCCTGTCTGCTCGGCAACCACGGCATGATCAGCCGCGGCCGCAGCCTGAGATCGGCGGTGGGCCTGGCGCATCGCCTGGAGATCATGTGCCGCCAGTACGTGCTGGCGCGCCAGCTCGGCGAGCCTTCGCGACTGACCCCCGCTCAGTGGACCGACTTTTTCGCCAAGTCGCGGCAGGCGAGCTACGGCGGCAAGGGGTAGGCGGATGAACTCTGGGCTCCTGACCATCGGCCTCACCACGCTCGACATCGTCGCCCGTCCCATCGACGCGCTGACCCACACCGAGCGTGCGAGCTTCATCGAGGGGATCGCCTGTGTCCCGGCGGGCACGGCCGGCGGCGCCGCCATGGTGGCCGGCAAGCTCGGCGTGCCGACGAAGATTGTGGGCGCGGTCGGCGACGACCTGATCGGCGCCTTTGTGCGGCTCGGCTTTGAGTCGGTCGGCGTCGACACCAGCCTGCTGGCGACGAAGCCCGGTGAGCGCACTTCGACGACTCTGCTGGCGGTGGAGAGCGACGGTCGGCGATCGAGCTACCACGCGCCCGGCGCCGGCGGCGGCGCGGCCATCGACGACGCCGTCGTCTCGGCGGCCTGCGCCAGCGGTTTTGTCCACTATGCCTCGATTGGCGGACTGGCGACCGACGGCGGCGCTGGCGCGGAGCTGCTGCGGGCGGCCAAGGCGGCCGGCGCGGTGGTCACCTGCGACCTGATCGGACCCCGCCGATCGGCGCTGGACGAGCTGAAGCGCCTGCTCCCCTGGGTGGACTACTTCATGCCGAGCGCCGCCGAGGCGACGTTTCTGTCAGGAATCGATGACCTCGCGGAGGCCGCCGAACTGTTCCGCTCCCTCGGCGCCGGGGCCTGCATCATCAAGAACGGGGGCCGCGGATCCTACGTCTCGATCGGGACCGAGCGCCGCAACATACCGGCTCACGCCATCCAGCCGATAGACACCACCAGCTGCGGCGACTCCTACTGCGCCGGGTTCATCGCCGCCCTGGCGCAGGGCTGGCCGCCGCTCGAAGCCTGCCACTTCGCGACCGCTACGGCGGCCCTGGTGGCCCAGGGCCTCGGCACGCTAGGCAAGCTGGAGAGCTTCGCCGAGACCGAGAAGGCCATGCGTGGGACGGCGCTGGCCGACGGCGCGTGACGCACGGCTAATACGGCGCGGTCCCTCACCATCGCGTTGGAGGCAGCGTGACCGGCGTGACGCCGGTCACGCTCAATAGTGATACGACAGCTCCACCCCGTACATGCGCGGCGGCCCTTGGACCGGCTCAAGGAAGCCGAACGGGGCCGAGATGTCGCTCGACGTCAGATCGTACTTCTCGTTGGCGATGTTGCGAATGAACACACCCGCGACCCAGTGCTGGCGGCTTTCATAGTCGATGTTGAGGTTGTGAAGCCAGTAGCCGTTCTGCTGAATGTAGGGATCGTTCGTCGAGTCGAACCAGTAGTGGCTGCGGTAGTTGGAGTTCCAGCGGAAGTTGATGTCATCGCCGTTGGCCAACTTCCAGCGATAATCAACGACCGCCGAGAACGTGAACTTCGGCGCGTTGGCCAATTCATTTCCGGTGAAATTGGCGCCGCCCGGGAAAAGGCCGTTGTCCACCTTGGTCTGCAGCAGCGCGGGCTCGAGGTCGATTGTCAGCCCGTCGATCGGGACCGCAGTGATCTGAAACTCAGCCCCCTCCGTGTGAGAGGACTTTATGTTGCCGAGGATCAGCGCCTGAATCGGGACTACGTCTCCGTTGGCCAACGTCAGCGTGGTGAGCACGGTGGCGAAGACCTGCTCATTGCTGTACGCGTTGTAAAATAGGGCGGCGTTCAGCGTCAGGCGGCGATCGAAGAACGTCGCCTTCTCGCCAATCTCGTATGCTGTGACCTGCTCAGGTTTGACGGGTCTCAACTGAACCAACACCGTATTGTAGTCGTTGCTCAAGAAGCTTCCGTTGAAATCGCCGCTCTTGAAGCCCGTCGCGACGCTCCCGTAGATCTGCGCCTGGTCGGTGATCTGGTATTTTAGGGCGGCTCGATAGGTGAAATTCGAAGCCGTTTGGCTCAGCTGAGGGAAACTGACGGGAGCCAGTCGGAAGCCGAAGGGATTGGCCGGATCCGGATACATTAGGGGTCCATAGTTCCCGAGACCGCCATTCTGGAACTGAATAGACTGCCCATAGAGGAAGGTCTTGTGCTCCCAAGTGTATCGCCCGCCAAGGGTCAGCGTGAGCTTGCCCCAGGTGTAGTCCCCTTGCGCGAAAGCGGCGGCCGTGTCCGTCGTCTGCGAGCTGTTGTCATAGATGATCTGGGCAATTCCGTCGAAGGCCCCCGGCCCCGGTGGAATGCCGAATCCACCGCCCAGGTCGCCGTCGAAGAAGAGCGAAAGTGGCTGATTTTGCTTTAGGTTTTCGTGGAGATAGTAGGCCCCCGCGACCCAGTTGAAATTCTTCTCATTCTGGGCGGCTCTGAATTCCTGCGTGTAGGTGTTCGACTTAACCCCGTAGGTCGCGCGGATCAGGTTGAGCGGATCTCCGTCGGTATCCTCGGGGTGAAACTTGTTGTCGTATTGCCACGAGGTGATCGACGTCAGCGTGATCGGTCCGGCCTTGTAGTCGGCCCGAAATTGTGTGATCGCCGCCAGGTTGGTCAGGTCCTTCTTCTCGGCGTAGGCGCCCTGCCAGAAGGGTGGGGTGCCATATCCGAAGAGATCCACGCACCCGCCGGCGAAGGCCTGGGCCGGCGTACACAAGATGGGACTGGGGGTGTTCTGCGTGCCCGGCTGGAAGACGCCGATGTGGCCGTAAGGTTCCGGGTGGTTGCGCAGATATCCGACCGTGGTGTTGAAGTACAGTTTCAGCCTGTCGTTGGGTTCATACTGCAGTTGCAGCCTGACAGCTTCGTTCTGGACGTTGTCGTAGGGGTGGCCGGTCAGAGTGTTGTGGACGTAACCGTCCGAGTGGTTCACCACCGCCGCGATGCGCGCGTCGAAGCCGGGCGCAATAGGGCCACCCACCGCCCCTTCCAATTGGAACGTGTTGTAGTTGCCGTACTCGCCATGCACGTCGGCGGTGAATTGGTCCGTCGGCCGGTTCGAACTGAACAGCAGCGCGCCGCCGCTGGTGTTGCGGCCATAGAGCGTTCCCTGCGGCCCTTTCAGCACCTGCACCTGCGCGATGTCGAACATGGAGAAATTCTGCACGCCCGGGGCGCTGAGGTAGACGTCGTCGACATAGACGCCGTTTGGCCCGGCGTTGTTGGTGTCGAAGTCGTTGAGTCCGATCCCGCGGATGGTGATCAGGGGTTGGTTGCCCGCGCCGATGGGACTGATGATGGTGACGTTCGGGGTTATCTGCCCCAGATCCTGCGTGCTCTTGATGCCCGCCGCCAACAGCTGTTGGCTCGAGATGGCCTGCACGGATTCCGGCACGTCCTGTATGTTCTGACTGCGCCGCTGCGCCGTCACGACGACCTCGCCAACGCTGGTGGCCGACGTCGCTTCGGCCGTATCGGCGTGGGCGGCTTGCGCCGCAGCGAGCAGCGCCGCTGATCCAGCGGTGGCGAGCAGAGCGGTTCGGGCCAAACTCGCGCCCATCCAAATGGTTTTCATAAGGCAACCCCCAAGCAGTCTTTTGCGGAAACGATAGCCTTCGCTATACGATATGCAACGCAATTTGTTTTACGGGTGGGGCGTGGCCGGCGAAGCTCAGTTCAAGGTGCAAAATCGACACATTCGCCGACGGCCCGATCCGATCGTCGCGCGCTGGCCCACCCAAAGCGCCGCTTTGACAACGGCGCCCGCTCGGGCCAACAGGACTATTGGAATCGGACGCCGGGAGCGGAGGCCGCGTGAGTGATGAATCGGGGGCGGCGGCAGGCGGCCTGGAAAACTTTGGCTACCGCCAGGAGCTGAGACGCTCGCTGAGCCTGTTTGATCTGCTGGTCTATGGCCTGGTGTTCATCGCGCCCAGCGCGCCGGTTCCGACCTTCGGCATCGTCTACAACCAGAGCCACGGCATGGTGCCGCTGGTCTACATCGTCGGCCTGGTGGCCATGCTGTTCACCGCCACCAGCTACAACACCATGTCGCGCGCCTTCCCGGTGGCGGGGTCGGTGTACACCTACGCCGGACGCGGCATCGGCGCCGGGGCGGGCTTCCTCGCCGGCTGGGCGATGCTGCTCGACTATCTGATCATCCCGACCGGCGTCTATGTGATCTGCGCCGTGGCCATCCAGGCGGTGATCCCGGACGTGCCCAAGGGCGTGTGGGTAGTCGTGCTGCTGAGCCTGAACACCGCGATCAATGCGTTCGGCATCGACACCGCGGCGCGGATGAACGCCGTGCTGCTGACTCTCCAGCTGCTGCTGCTGGCCCTGTTCCTGGCGCTCGGGGTCATCGCCTTCATGCACGGCGTCGGCGGCGGGCGACTCTCGCTGCGGCCCCTGTGGGATCCCTCGCAGGTGACGCCGGCGCTGATCTTCGGCGCCTTGCCGGTGGCGGCCCTGAGCTTCCTCGGCTTCGACGCGGTATCGACCCTCTCGGAGGAGGCCAAGGGCGGGCCTCGCGCCGTGGGCATCGCGACCATGCTCTCGCTGGTGGTCGCCGCGGTGCTCTTCGTCGGCCAGACCTATCTGGCCTCGCTGCTGGTGCTGGGGGTGAAGCGCTTCGCGCCCGGCGATCCCACCAATGTGGCCTTCTACGAGATCTGCAGACTGGTCGGCGGGCCCGTCTTCAAGTGGGTGGTCTCGATCCTGGGCGTGCTGTTCGGCGGCGTGGCCAGCGCTCTCGTGGCCCAGGCGGCGACCGCGCGCCTGCTCTACAGCATGGGCCGCGATCGGCGCCTGCCGCGGTGGCTGGCGCATGTGCACCCGGTGCGCAAGGTCCCCGAGCGGGCGGTGTTCCTGGTGGCGGCGGTGACCCTGGTCCTGGGCCTGGCCCTGGTGAGCCAGCTGGAGCTGCTGCTCACCGTCGTCAGCTTCGGGGCCCTGACCGGCTTCCTGATGCTGCACGTGTCGGTGATCGTCCACTTCTTCTGGCGCAAGAGGAGCGGGCAGTGGGTGCGGCACCTGCTGGTCCCCGCGATGGGAATCTTGATCATCGGCTATGTGCTGGTCAGCGCCGAGGCTCACGCCAAGATCGTCGGCCTGTGCTGGATGGGTGTGGGCGTGGCTGTGCTCGCCTGGCTGAAGCTCACCGGCCGACTGCCCACCCTGGCGGCCGACGCCGGCTAAGCCGCTCGCTGCTGCTTGTCCAGGATCTCGTCCAGCACGAACTGGTAGTAGGTCATGGCCTCGGCAACCGAGAACCGCTCGCGCTCGAACTCGATCTTCGGGTCGCCGGCGCGCACCGACTCCGGGACCATGTTCGCCCCGAGATTCGGCCAGCGCAGGAGCCGTGGAATCGCCCGGTCACGCATCAGGGTGGTCTCCGCCTTCACGTCCGGATGGATTTCCAGGAAACGCAGATAGGCCGTGGCGCAGGCGTGCACGGCCTCGCCGCCGCGGCCCGCGCGCATCGCCGCGAAGGCGACTTCGACCGCATCGCGCAACTCGTCATTGCTGATGTCGCTCGGGCGGGCCATCGCGTCCCTCAGATCGATGAGTTGATCGGGAAGTCCACGCCCTTGAGCTGATCGGCGCGCCACGGCTGTTGATGGGTCACGTGCCGCGCCTTGAATTCGGGCAGCAGCTCTTTGCCGAACCGTTCGATGGATTCCATGATGTGCTCGTGCTTCCGGTCGCCGCACTGCGCGACGAAGATCATCACGTCGAGGTGCTGTTCTTCGTACTTGAGCAGCGTGAGGCGCAGCGTCTCGGTCGTGCCGATGGCGTTGCCGCTGCGCGCCGCCCGATAGAGCGCCTTCTGGATTTCGTCGCTGGGCTCGCCGCTGGCGATCTCCGCGGGGCTCAGAAATCCGCCGCGCTGGGCCTGCGCGACCGCGGTTTCCTGCGAGCGGCCGAGGAAGTCGCGGTAGACGTTCGACCCGCCCGGCTTGTGATTGCCGCCCACCGCCGGGTTGTAATAGTAGCCCAGCGAATAGGAGAAGAAGGCCGGGCCGTTGGCGCTGCGCCGCATCGCCTCCTCGTCCGTGTCGGCCATCATGAAGGTGTTGAGCACCGCCAGGCCGGGGTTGATGGCGTGGCCGATCGGCATCAGCTCCTCGCGCACCAGGCGATAGTACTCGAGGGCGCGCTCGCCGAGTTCCTCCGGCGTCTCGAAGCCGAAGCCCAGGGAGCCCATGCCCAGGCGAGCCGCGACCATCGTCGTCTCGCGCCGCGACGCCGCGACCCAGAGCGGCGGGTGCGGCTTCTGCAGGGGTTTCGGAATGACGTTGCGGCCCGGCATGGAGAAGAATTCGCCCTCGAAGCCTGCATAGGGCGTCTGGACCATCATGTTGGTGATTTCGCGGGTCGCCTCTTCCCACATCGCCTTCTTCAGGCGTCGCTCCACGCGAAAGCCGCCCAGCTCCATCTCGGATGCGGATTCGCCGGAGCCGAACTCGACGCGTCCGTTGCTGAGGATATCCAGCGCCGAGATGCGCTCGGCCACCCGCGCGGGGTGATTGTAGCCGGGCGGGGTCAGCACGATGCCGTGCCCGAGGCGGATGTTCTTCGTGCGCTGAGACAACGCCGCCATCATCAGTTCGGGCGCGCTCGAATGGGAATACTCTTCCAGGAAGTGGTGCTCGACCTCGAACACGAAGTCGAAGCCGAGGGAGTCGGCCAACTCCACCTGCTCCAGCATGTCGTGGAAGATGCGCCGCTCGTCGTCAGGGTTCCATTGGTCCCGGTCGGCCGGCTTGGGCAGCTGCAGCTCGTAGAACAGTCCGAATTTCATGCCCGCGCGCTCCGGCTCACTGGTCGCCGAGCGCGTCGAAGCGCGCGAGCAGGTCGGCGCCGTCGGGCCTGGACTTCAGACAGGACTGGATCAGCTGACGGCTGGCCTGACGCTGCACGCGCGGAACCTCTTCGGCGCCCCAGGCCACGATCCTGGCCCACACCGGGTCGATGAAGCTACGCCCTTCGACGACGCCGTCTTGGGTCTTGAAGTGCAGAGGGCGCAGTTCGGAGATGAACAGCTGCAGATAGGCCACGTGCGAGGCCTCGTCCTGGCGGATCTGGTCGACGATCGCCGCCGCCTGCAGCGCTTTCTCGCGCCGGTCGTCGAAAGCCTCCGGATCGCGCATCAGGTTGACGCTGAATTCGAAGCCGCGCTCCGCCCGGATCTCGATCAGCAGCACGTTCATCAGCTGCTTGAGCAGCGTCTCATGCGGCGCGGGGATCTGGGGCATTTCGCGCCCCTCTGCGCCCGGCCGGCCTCCACGTTCGGGGATATCCGGGATCGGGTGGGCGTTCTCGCCGAGCACCAGGTCGCGGGCCACGTACCACATCCGGTCATGCGCTCCGATGGCGTCCGTGCCGTCCCCGCCCTCATCCAGGCCGTGGGCGACGAACAGGCCGCGGTTCAGATGCGCGGTCGCCATCTCCGAGATGTCTTCGACGACCAGCGGCTGGAAGTCGGGCGCCTGGATGGCGGCGAGCATCCGCCCGCGCCCCTCGATGATGCCGGTGGTGGTGAGGTTGTTCCACAGCGGCAGGGTCACGCCGTTGGCCAACAACAGCTTCATCTGCGCCTGGTTCGGGTAGTGCGGCGCGTGCAGAATCTGCGTCGAAGCGTCGATCAGCTCGCCGCCTCTTTGCAGGAAAGCCTCGCGCCAGGCCTGGATCGCCGGCCAGCGGCCCAGGGTGCGCGGCGAACGGTAGACGCCGGCCTCGTCGTAACCGCCGTGCAGCCGCCGAGTCCCGAACAGGTTGGGCCGCACATAGGGATGATCGGCGAGAATTTCGTCGGAGGAATAGCGCAGTTGCATGGTGCGATGTCGTCCTTCCACCGGCCGCCCAATGGGGATCGGCGGCGGCGACCGAGCATCGCATGGACTGGCGCGCAATCGAAAGCCCGACAGTGCGCGGCGCATCGCCGAAACGCCGAGGAAGATCTCGCGCTTGGGTGAGCCGGGAGAACGGCTCTATTTTCGCTCGATGATCGCCACCAGCGCCTGCGCCTGTTTTTCGGCGTCTTCTGCCAGACGGCGCGCCAATTCCCGCGCGCCCGCCGGATAGATATCGCCGCCGCTGCAGACCTCTTCGGCCGATCGGTAGACTTGCGCCAAGAGAGCGCTCAGAGCCCCGAGTTGCTCGCGGGCGAGTGTTCTGGTTTCGGCCTGCAGGCGCTCGATCTTTTGGGCCGCAGACTCTTGTTTCTCACCGGACGGAACCACCACCAGACGACTTACAGACATGATCTAATCCCACCTGACTCAGACCCGCCCCGCCCATTCCTTAACGATCTATTTACAGAATCAAAAAACGTCGTCGTCTAGGTGAATCTGAATAGAGCTAGGTTTTCTATCAGCGCGTGTCCTTTTGGACACGCAATGAAAGCTGTGCACCTGACGCTCGGGTCGGCCGTTAACCTTAACGAAGATACATCGGATTCTTCACACCGCCCCGCAGTCCGGTGTTGGGCTGTGCGGGACGGCGGAACATCTTGACCGCCGGCCGCCGAAGCCTACCCCGACGCGCCAGAGGTCGGGTCGGGCAGGCCGAGGATGCGTTTGGAGATGATGTTGTTCTGCACCTCGTGGGTGCCGCCGAAGATCGAGAAGGCCTTCCCCCCGAGCCAGCCGCGCACCTCGGAAAGCTCGTCGGGGCGGAAAGCCTCGCCCTCCCAGCCCAGGCCCTGGCCGCCCATGATCTCGAGCATCAGCTCCGAGCGGTCCTGGGCGGACTTCATGCTGACGTTCTTCATGATCGAAGTGGCCGCGCTAGGGCTGGCGTTGCCCCGGGACTCGGCGGCGGCGCGCCGCACGGTCAGGCGCAGCGCATGCTCGTCGATCTTCTGGGCGGTGATGCGGCTTCGCAGGTCGGCGTCGGCCAGACGGCCGCTGGCGTCCACGCCGATGTAGCGCTTGGCCGCGTTCTGCAGGCTCTCCATCTCGCGCTGGGCGCCGCCGCCCTCGCTGCGGTTACCCATGCCGTTGCGCTCGTGCTGCAGCAGGCGCTTGGCGATGGACCAGCCGCCGTTCAGGTGGCCGACCAGGTCGTCCTTGGACGCCGTGGCGTCGGTGAAAAAGGTCTCGCACTGGCCTGAGGCGCCCGAGATCATCTTGATCGGCCGCGCCTCGACGCCAGGCTGATGCATCGGGATCAGGATGAAGCTGATGCCCTCGTGCTTCTTGGCCTTGGTGTCGGTGCGGCAGAGGCAGAAGCACCAGTCGGCGAATTGCGCGCCGCTGGTCCAGATCTTCTGGCCGTTGATCAGCCAGTGGTCGCCCTTGTCCTCGGCCTTGGTCTGCAGCGACGCCAGGTCCGAGCCGGCGCCGGGTTCGGAGAAGCCTTGGCACCAGCGCAGCTCGCCGCGGCAGATCGCCGGCAGGTGGCGCAGCTTCTGTTCCTCGGTGCCGTATTCCAGAAGGGTCGAGCCGAACATGCCCGGACCCATGCCCTGGATCGGATTGCGCGCGCCGATGCGGGCCATCTCCTGACTCAGCACGCGGGCCTCCGCCGCCGACAGGCCGCCGCCGCCGTAGGCCTTGGGCCACATCGGCGTGCCCCAGCCTCTGGAGCCGATCCGCTGGCGCCACAGGTCGACGTCGGCCGTCGAGGTCCCACCCTCCATCACCGATCGCGTCACCGCGTCGGGGTCCTTACGCAGCGAAGCGGGGAAATTCGCCTCGAGCCATTCGCGCGCGTCGCCGCGGAACGCCGCCAGTTCGCGGGATTCGTCACTGCCAAAATCAGCCATCGCAATCACTCCCTTTGAAAATCCTCTCTGTCGCGCATCTTATCCCCGCCGCGGCTCGCCGCCAGCCGTTCGGACAACGTACCGCAGGGCGTCAGAGGGCGGACCAGCCACCATCAGAGGTGAGAACGGCGCCGTTGATGTTGCGCGCTTCGTCGCTAGCCAGGAAGGCGATGGCGGCCGCGATGTCGTCGGCTTCGGCGGGCGGCGGCACGATTGTCCGCAACAGCTGCGCCTGCCGCTCGACGGCAAGCGCCGATTTCATCGGCGCCTCGATGCTCGTGCGAACGCCGCCAGGTGCGATCGCGTTCACTCGGACCCCGTCCCTCCCGTACATGAAGGCCGCGCTGCGCGTCATTCCGATCACTGCGTGCTTCGAGGCCGTATAGGCGATTCCGGCGGCTGAGCCGCGCAGAGCCGCTTCGGACGCGATATTCACGATCGCGCCCTTCTTGGCGCGGACCATGACCGGCAACGACGCGCGCATCAGGCGCATGAGTGATGTTACGTTCACGGCGATCACGCGATCCCAGGTGGCGTCGTCGACTTCCGCCGCTGGCAGAAATGCGTCCATGATTCCCGCGACGTTCGCCAGAATATCGATCCGGCCGTCGGCGGCCGCCACGACCGCCTGCACGCTCTCCTCTCGGACGAGGTCGCCGGCGACCGTAACGATCGCACCCGCGGGCGCCTTCGAGTGCAGCGCAGCCAGGCGCTCGGCGGAAATGTCGGCGGCGATGACCCGCGCTCCTTCGCCAGCGAGACGCAAGGCCGTCGCCAGCCCAATGCCAGCGCCCGCCCCGGTGACGATGGCGGTCCGTCCTGCAAATCGGGCCTGTTGTTCGCTCATCGTCGATCTCCCGCGTGGCTCGCTCGGATCCCTATGGGTATTGACAGAGCAGCGGGAAGTCCCGCTGCCTGCGCCCTTCGGGACCGCAACCGTCTCGTCAATAGCCAAGGTTTCGCGATCAGCCGAGCGAAAGGGCGTCCATGGAAGTCTCGACCACACCCTCGCGCGTGACGAGCCTCGGCGGGCCCGCGCCGACCCCTGGCGGCGCCTACGACCTCGGTGCGCTGGGCTATGTCGAGGAGGAGTTCCTTCTGGAGGGCGAGGCGTCGTCCTTCGCCCTTCTGGGCGAGCGAACCGCCGACGGACAGTGGCGCGCGAAGCCTGCCGAAAGTGCACCCTTCACGACCCGTCTCGTCACGCGCCGGCCGGTAGACGCGGGGCGCTTCAGCGGCAGCGTGTTCGTGGAGTGGAACAACGTCAGCGGCGGGGTCGACGCTTCGCCAGACTGGACGCTGCTGCATCGCCAGCTGATCCGCGCCGGCCACGCCTGGATGGGCGTAACGGCGCAGAAGGCGGGCATCGACGGCGGCGGCTTCGTCGAGGGCCCGCACCTGAAGAAGACCTTCCCCGAGCGCTATGGCGCCCTGAGCCACCCCGGCGACGCCTGGTCGTTTGACATCTTCAGCCAAGCGGGCAGCGCCCTGAAGCGCCCGTCGGGGCTGCTGGGTTCGCTCCACGCCAGGCGTCTGATCGCGGTGGGCGAGTCCCAGTCGGCCATGTTTCTGGTCAGCTACATCAACGCCGTCGATCCCTTGGCCAAGGTCTACGACGGCTTCTTCGTCCATGGTCGCGGCGCGTCGGGCGCCGGCTTCGACGGCGTGCGCCGGCGTCCGAGTTTGGCCGATGCCCCCGGCGAACGCGTTCGCGAGGACGCCCGCGTGCCAGTCCTGGTGCTGCAGAGCGAGACCGACGTGACCCTGCTTGGCGGCGGAAGGCCCCGGCAGCCGGACGGGCCGCGCGTGAGGCTGTGGGAGATCGCGGGGGCGGCGCACGCCGACACCTACATCATCATCGCCGGCGCCCAGGACGACGGTCGGGCGCCGCCCGAGCGCCTCGCCGAGCTGATGACGCCCACGCGCGACCTGATGATCGGTCAGACGGCCAGCCTGATCAACGCGGGGCCCCAGCAACACTATGTGGGCGAGGCCGCCATCGAGGCATTGGATCTCTGGGTCGCCGGCGGTCCAGCCCCGGCCACGGCGCCGCGGCTAGAGCTGACGGCCGACGGCGCGGCTTGCGCGCTCGACCGGCTAGGCAACGCCAAGGGGGGCGTGCGTAGCCCCTGGGTAGATGCGCCCACCGCCGTGCTCTCCGGACTCGGCCAGAGCGGCGGCGCCTTCGGCTTCCTGTTCGGCACTACGACGCCCTTCGACTCGGCGATGCTCAAGGCGCTCTATCCGGGCGGCAAGGCCGACTACCTCGCGAAATTCACCTCGGCGCTCGATGATGCGATCGCCGGCGGCTTCATCCTCGAACACGACAGCGCGGAAATCATGGGCCTGGCGGCGGCGACATATCCACCCGAATGACCGCCGCCCCGCGGCTGCTCTGGCGCGACGGCCTGGCTGTGCTGTCAGTCCGAAGGCAACTCGTCTCCGCTAGGGAGAGGGTGGGAGTTCTCGGCTCTGTTGCTGAGCCAGCGCCCCACCTCCGCCACCACTTCGCGCGATCCAGAACGCGATTGCAGCGGTGGAAGGCGTCCAGGCGCGCGCAGGACCGACTGCTATCACCGCGGCGACGATCAGCAGGCCCGCTTGCCGCAGCCTGGCGCCGGGCGACGTCGCGCTCGCGGTGAGCCCGAGCCGGATGGACGCGCGCGCTACTGGTGATCGACCGAACCGACCTGACGAACGATATGAGCCCCCGGGAGGGGGGCCTTTCCCGGGGGCTCAGAGGCGGCTCGATCATCGGGGGAGGCGTTTCGAGCGGCCCCGCATCTGGTTAACGCGGAACGCCGCCATTCGTTTCATGCATCGACGGAACAAATTTCTTCCCGCATTCCAGGCACGTTCTTGGAATTTATGCCCAATTTGGCCCGACTTGTATTTGGATTCAATGCGTTGAGAACCTCGCAGCTCCATTGGTGAGGGTCCCGAACATCTGCGAGCGTTCGTTCGGCGAGCCATTGCGGCAGGCCTCTCAGGACGCCCGGGGCGCCCCGCCTCAGCGGCTGCGTATCGCGATGCTCAGGCCGATGAGCCCGCGCCTGGACGGGCTCACTGACCGAGCGGCGCCAGAGGCGAAGGCGGGCTGCGCATAGCCCACCAGGGCGGACATATTGCTGCGCCGCCATCCAAAGCCGGCCTCGATTTCGCCTGGGAGGGCGCTGGGGTCCCGGAGCCAGCCACCACGCGCCCACAGATCCATCGAGGCGCCGTGTGCGGTGGCGAACAGGCCCCAGCCCGTGTGGGTCCACATTCCGGAGGGCGTCAGGATGGCGGAGACGTATCGCAAGTCCTTCGGAGCGGCGAGCGGGGTGAGGGAGAGGCGAACGCCCGAGTCCGTGGCGCTCCCGGGTCTGGCGGTGGCCGCCACATCCGAGAGGGGTAGCCTCGGCGCAGCGTCGGCGCCCGCGACGGCGGAGGCCGCGATGAACCCCGCGGCTACTGCGATCAGCGATAGTGGAATGCTCCTGCGGTCCACGGATGCACCTCAATGGACTAAAGTGCGCGCGCGTCCAAAAGTTCCGCTTGAGCCAAGTCATCGGCCGCGGTTGGGGTCGATTTCGCCCCTTCTACGCCGCCACGCGCTCGGAACCGGAGGGCGGCGCCAACAGGAACGGGAACCTGATCCTGACGACGGTTCCGATGGCCCCCGACTCCGCCGGGACGAACACACCGCCAAGTTGGCGCACGAAGATCGCCACATAGTCCGATCCGCGAGTCTCCGCGTTCTGGGTCGAACCCCTTTGCTGGACCCCCACGCCATCGTCAGCCACCGTCAGTTCGATCTGGTCGGCCAGCCGGGCCACACTCAGCACGACGCGTCCCACGCCGCCGGGAAATGCGTGTTTGATGGCGTTCGTCGCCAGCTCATTGACCAGCAGGCCGAACGGCACCGCAAGATCGGGGTCGAGTTCCAGCGCCTCCGCCCTGACGGCTATTTCGATGCCGGACGTGTTGCCGAGCAGGCTCGCCGACATGGTCTTGGCGATCTCCCGAAGATAGGCGTCGACTGAAATCGCGCCGCCCCGACTGGATTGAGAGATCAGGTCATAGAGCTGGGCGATCGCGCCGATGCGCGCCTGCATGGCCCTATAGCCTTGAACGCACTCCAGCGGAGTCGACCTGGCCTCGAAGGCGATCAGGCCGACGATGACCTGTAGGTTGTTCTTGATCCTGTGGGATACTTCATTGGTCAGCATCTGGACGTCGCGTTCGCGCTGCTTGCGGTCCGTGATGTCCTCGAACACCAGCAGCATTCGGTGTGTGTGATTGCCCGGCTGAGAGATCTTTCGGGCGTTCAGGTTGAACACGCGGCGACCGAGGCCGGGAAAGTCGTCCTCGATCTCGAAGCTCTCGATGGGCTTGTTTTCGGGAAGCACCTTTTCCATCAGATTGCGCAGCGCCGGCACGTCCCATTGGTGCTGGCCGAGTTCCGACACCCGCCGGCCCGTGGCTTCCGCCTCGGTGATCCCGAAGATGGTGAGGAAGGCCTTGCTGGCGGTGACGATGGTCATGTCCTGCTCGAGGACGACCAGTGGATCGCGGATCGTGTCGACAATGCTCTGGGTCAGCTGCCAGTTTCGCCGGCTTTCGGCCCGGGCCGCGCGCTCCTCACTGACGTCCTCGATGGCCAGCAGAATGAATCCGTCGTGGTCGCCAGGGCGGAATATCTTCCGCGCGTTCACCAGCATCGTGCGCCGTCCGATGGACGGGAAATCGTGCTCGACTTCGAAGCCTTCGACCGAGGCGCGTTTGGGAATCACGCTCTCGAGCAGGGTGCGGAGGGCCGGAATGTCCCACTGGCGGTTTCCCAATTCGTAGATTTGGCACCCCTCTGTCTCGCTGGGGCTGGTCCTGAACGTCTGATAGAAGGCGCGGTTGGCGGATGTGATGTTGAGATTTCTGTCCAGGATGAGAAGCGCGCTGGGTATCGTCTCAACGATGTCGCCGGCCACGACGTCGGATATGGCCTTTCCGTGCCGAAGGACGTCAGGCATTTCGTTGGCCTCCAGGGCCTGAAGATCTCGAAGCCTACGCTGCCAGCAGGTCCTCGACGGAGCGTTGAAGCTGGTTGGGTGTATAAGGCTTGGACAGGAAGTGTTTGCCGTCGACGAACATCGATTGCATCGTCGCGCTGATCGAGTTTCCGCTCGTATAGAGCACTCGTAATTCAGGCCTAAGTTCGATCGCCTGGATGCCTAGCTCGCAGCCGCCGAGCATAGCTGTCTTCAAATATATGTCGGTGAACAAGGCGTCGATTACTCGTGGGGAGCGAAGCACTAGAATCGCACTCTCGGTATCGCTGGCGGACAAGGTCTGGTGCCCGAAATCCTGCAGCATCAGTTCCGCCATCTCGCGAATGAACGCCTCGTCTTCGACGATCAGGATCACGGCCATTCGTTCTATTTCTCCGTGATTGTCCGATGGTCGGGTCCGCAAGGTCGATCGCCGGGGGCGCGTACAGCCTACGGCGCGTCTCGCGTGGCCATCCGAGAACAGGAGGTAAGGGCCCCGCGAGCGATTGGTTCCCGATCGCCGAGAAGTTCTTGGCCCTGTCTGGGCTCAGTCGGCGGATGTCAGGCTAAGGCCGAGCCGCTCGCCCTGGTCCTGCGTCCGGCGCCGGGGATGAAAGAACAGCGGCTGGCCGACGGCGGCCTTCAGCGTCGACGGCTGGAAGGGTTTGGTGATCAGGAATGTCGGCTCTGGCCGGTCGCCAGTGAGCAGCCGCTCCGGAAGCGCCGTGACGAAGATGACCGGCGCGTCATGGCCCCTCAAGATATCTGTCACCGCATCAAGTCCGGACGAGCCATCGGCCAGCTGGATGTCCGCCAGGACCAATCCCGGCGCCTCGCGACCGGCGGCGTCCACCGCCTCCTTGCGCGTGGCCGCCACGCTGGTCACTCGGTGGCCCATGTCGGTGATCAGGTGCTCGATGTCGGCTGCGATCACCGGCTCATCCTCTATAATCAGCACGCTGGTGGCCAGCTCGGCGTCGATGTCGGCCTGGGCGGCGACGATCAGCCGCTCGACCTCCTCCTGCCCAACGGCGAGGATTTGCGCCGTCTCGTTCAAACTGAAGCCCTCGAGGGCGGTGAGCAGGAATGCCTGCCGCGAGCGCGGCGAGACGCGCATCAGGCGGCGGCCGGGTCCGCCCTCGCTCTGCAGGTCATTCGCCTCGCGCGCGAGCAGCTGGGCGCCCGAGCTGCGCCATATCGCGTGGAACGCATGATACAGCGCTGCGCGCGGCGAAAGCGAAGACTCGGGCGCCCATGCGCCCGCGGTGAACGCCTGCAGCGCGGCGCGCACATAGTTGTCGCCGGTGGATTGGTCTCCGGTCAGCGCGCGAGCATAGCGTCGGAGGAACGGCAGATGCGGCGCCAGTGTCACCAGAAGGCTCAAGTTGATCTCCCCACACCGAACGGCGCTGACGCGGCGGCGCGACGGCGCCATGCACTCGGCCTGGAAGTTCGAACGACTGGAAGGGCTCGGCGGTTCCGCGTGGCGCCCGGATGTCGCTCTGTCGCACCCCGCGCGTCTGCGGAACTCCCGCCAAACTGGGCCGTTCCTTCGCTGTCGAAGCGACGAGACGGCGCTCGGCAGACTTCCCCGCACCCAGACGAAGGCCCGTGAACGAACGCACGTCATGAAAGCACCTCGCGACCGCACGCGCGCCTTTGACGAAGCGCGACTAAGGCAGCAGGCCATCGGAGCGAAGCTGCGCCAGATGTTCGAAGACGTGGTCAATGATCCGGTGCCGGAGAGCTTGCTCGAGATCCTGCGCGAAGCCGACCGAAGAGGCGCAGTAGACGTGAACGAAGAACCGTCTGGCGAGCCCCAGTGAGGCGCCCTGATGAGCAACTACTCAATGCGATTCTCCTGGCTGCCGGGAGCACAGCGGCTCGGTCGCGGCGGGCCCGTCCACCTGAAGTCCACGACGGTTGGACAGGTGAAGCGCGAAGCCTGGGCCGTGTGGACGAACCGGCGGGCTGAACTCGGACTGAAGGGCTACAGGATCTACGACCAATCCACACTCGAACTCATCGACGAGCACGAACGCGGGAACTGACCCAGAGGCGCTCCCGCGCGATCAGAATTGACCGGCCGGCCGTCGCGCCCGTCGCATGTGACAGGGCGCCAGCGGTCCGGAAGCGCTCAGGGGGAAAGGCGTCGGTTGACCGGCCTCCACCGATCGAGGGGGCTGGGGGCTGTTCAGGGTCCGCGACCGTTGGACGCGCCGGTCAGCCGACGGTTAGACCTATCGACATTCGGTAAAGCCGGGACAAGACCGGACCGCGGCCATTTGATGTTCCGATTGACAGACCGATGTGTGTGGTTGCGGCGCCTCACCTGCCAACATTTCACACGCGACTCTTGACTACGCTCTTGCCGAGGCGAGGGGACGGAGGACAGTGGGTTCGATGACTTCGCGGGACCTTCGATAGATCCCGCTGGGGCGAGGGGGGCCTCGCAGGCTCGTCTTGTGCGCCCACCGTAGCGACGCGATGGTTGCGAGCCAGGATCAGGGCGACCCACGTGGTCGCCCTTTTTCTTTCGGCGCGGCGACTGACGTCGCCGGCCGGAACGACTGTGGTCATGCTCGCGTTAGATCATGGCGGCAACGCAGCGCTGCGCAATCACCGACACAGAGGCGCGACAGGCATGGCAGAGACACTGGACGCGTTCGTACGTCGCCAAAACATCAACCGCATGAACGCGCAGCTCTTGGGCGCGCCTCCGGAAGCGGTGCGCAGGGTTCTGACCACCCTCCTTGCGGAGGAACGGGCCAGGCTCAGCCCGCCGGGAGATAGGGCTGGCTTGTGGCCCTGGTGACGAATCCGAAAGCGGCGCCCAATCCTGTTCGCTACCGGCTCTCGAGGCGCGTGCTCGAGCACTTCAGGCGCTCGAGGGAAATCGACCAGGAGCATCACAGCACGCAGCATGAATTCGGTTCGTGGCTGTCCAGCGCCGTCGGACATTTGGGCCCCTCGGGCGCGCTTGTGTTCTGCATTGCTTCGGCGCTTCTGACCCTGGTTCTCGTTCTCGCGTTCAGCGTGCACCGATAGGGGTCGCGCCTCGCGTCTTCGCCAGCAGGCGTGCTCGCCCGATCCTCTTCGGTCACTTCCAGAGCCCGCGCCAGAACGGATTTTCGAGCCCGATTTCAATGCCGAGGTGTGTCCGCGACGACCGGTTGTCACCGGGATCATGGACGTACGGAAAGCCGTGCCGCCGCGAGAATCTTCGGTTAGGCATCAATGCGGGGCGGCGAGTTTCCGCCTTCGAACTTTCGCGTCGTCGGTGCGTTAGGCGTGCAAGGGGCATGCGCGACAGCAAACGATGAGAGGCCGGAGGGAAACTGCAATTTTCCGGGATCCGTTGATCGCGCCGCGTGGGAACGAGAGTAATGGCGACCCTGCAGTCCAACTTGCTCATTTCCTTTGACGAGAGCGAAGGCTGGGTCGACGACCTCGCTGAACGACTGCGTCCGTGCAGCCGCCAACAAGCCGGGGAGGCTTTGACCGCGATGCTCCACGCGGTGCGCGACCGCCTGAAGATGAGCGCCGCCCTCGCCTTATCGGTGCAGTTGCCGATGACCCTGCGAGGCGTGTTTCTCGAAGGCTGGCGGCCGAAGCGACGCCCTTCAATGGAACGCAGCGCGCAGTCCTTTGCCGCCAAGCTCGCGCGCCGTCTGCCCAGCGGGTTGCCGCACGGTGCTACGAAGGTCGCCTGTGCGACCTTCGAGGTGATCGCTGCGCGCATCGGCGCCGTTGAGGCTCGTAAATTCTGCGGCCAGCTTCCTGAACCGCTTCGCGCTTTGTGGCCGCAGCCAACGGCTTAGCGCCGGGGCCGAGACGGCAGGCACCCCCGAACGGGTTTGCGCCTGCCCAGCCCGATCGATCGTTCAAAGCCAGGAACGAAGGCTTAGCTGCCGAAGGTAGGCGACTGGGCTAATGTCGCCGGCACGACATTGGAAATCACGGTGACTTCATGGCCCGGCGTGAACGATTCCACGTGCAAGGAGCCTCGCATTTGCGCCCAGCCTGATCGGGCTCGATCTTCGCCCCCGGCACCAAGCCGGACAACGAACGTTCCCAAGGACCGGAGTGGGCGGGGAAGCGGACACCTAGCCCTACCTCATGCGCCGATTCCCGTCGCGCCCGTGGCACGGCACGGCTCAAGCAAAGTGAAGGCCCCAGATGTCCGCCGACCCGGGGCCTTCTGACAGGCGCGCACTGCAACTGGAGGCGACCGCACGGCCCAATTGTCGATCCTACGCCATCTCGTGTTGCGAGACAATTTTTCGGATCAGGTTGGCGAACGGTGCTCTAGGACGGAGCTTACTTCGGCGTTACGGAGTTGGCGTTGGCTTCAGCGGCGTTGGAGGTGGCCGTGATGGCGTTGGCGTTTGCCTCGGCGGAGTTGGCGGCGGCGGTGGCCGCATTCGTCGTGGCTTCGGCGGCGTTGGCGTTGGCCTCGGCAGCGTTTGCGGCCGCGTTGTTGGCAGCTTCGTTCTTCTGGCAAGCCGCAACGGAGACGGCGGCGATAGCGACGCCGACTATAAGGATCTTGCGAAGCGTGTCGGAGGTCATGTCCCTGGTCCCTTCGGGTGCGATGCTGAGCGCCCAGATGGCAGGCGCACGAAATCGACCCTAGCCAAGCTCGCGGACGCTGGGCTCAGTATGCCGGTTTGCCGATCCAGCGCAAGTTAGCGCACACGCGGCTGTGAGCGGAGTTCTCCTCCTGAGCGGCGACGCCGCGCGACGAGCGCAGGCCTCCGACACCGAGCTGGGATTAGTGCGATTGCTGCTACTGCTACTTCGCGGCGTTCGAAGCAGCGTTCGAACCCGCCTCGGCGGCGTTTGAGCTGGCGGTGGCCGCGTTGGCGCTAGCTTCCGCTGCATTGGCGTTGGCGTTCGCGGCGTTGGTGGTGGCTTCGGTGGCGTTCGCTTCGGCGGCGGCGGTGTTCGGAGCCGGTTTGTTGCAAGCGGCAGCAGAGATGGCCGCCACGGCGGCAGCGACGGTGAGGATTTTGCGGAACGTTTCGGAGGTCATGTCCTTGGTCCCTTCGGGGAGGTTGTAAGCGCACTGGCACGGGAAGAGCGAAGAAGAGTTTCACCAGACCCGCGGGCGCTACGGCGCAGTATGCCTTGTCGCCGTTCGAGGGCAAGCCAAGAGTTCACGGGGCTGTGATCACATTTCTCCGCGCGGCTGAGGCGAACTGCGAATCCGGTGCTCAGCACCATCCGTCTGATGTCCTGGGGAACCAGACGATTGATTGCTGGAGAGTCCATGACTTGCGCTGCCACCCAGCGGCGCGTCTCGCCGCCGGTGGACTTGACCTGAATCAACGCCAGCCGCGAGCAAAAGGTTAACAATAATTGGGAACTTAACCAGCCCGGTTCCGTTCCTGGGCGGAGACTTGACGAGCAACAAAGGACGGCTTGCCATGCTATCGAAGAGACTGACGACGGCCGTTCTGGCGGTGGCCACGCTTTCCACCACAGCCTGCGCCAGCGGGCCGTACGACAGCGGCCATGGCTACTCGGGCGGCCAATACAGCAGCGGCTGCTACAATGGCGAACGAGGCGACGATTGCCGCGAACGTCTTCGCTATGAACAGCAGAGCCAGCATCACTATGTCTGGCGCAATGACCATTACGAGAGCCAGGACGCCACGGGCGCTGCAGTCGCCGGCGGCATCATCGGCTTCATCCTGGGTGTGGCCATAGCCGGCTCACCCAGCGACCGTGACTACTACAACGCCCACCGGAACGACAACGACTGGCGGAACCGTTGCGGCGCGTCATATTCCGGGTTCGACTACCATAGCGGCACCTACCTCGGTCAGGACGGCTACAGACACTATTGCACCCGGTAACGGCAGCGCTCGGCGCGGCAATCGAAGACACCTGGCAAGCTGTGGGCAAAGCTAGGGAGGCCGTCCACAAGGCGACTCGGTAGTCGTTCTGCCGGTTCGGCCTGGAACGGGGTGTCTATGCGGACAGCCCCCGTGAAAGTCTCGGGCGGGCCTTTCCGCGATGGCGACGTTCCACTCCGTTGGACCTTCATGATCGGCTGACGAAGCGCCCCGGGAGTCAGCCGACTCCGGCGCCACCCTCAGGACCGGTTGCGGACACGACGGGCTTTAGGAGCATTGCCGTGCCGGTGAGAGCGCCCCGGAAAGTGAGCCTAGCTATCGGCCGCCCTTCAGGCTCGGCGGCACTCAAGCCTGCATCGAGCACAAGGACGAATAACATGATCGCCGGCCAGTTAGTTCTATGGCCGGCAGGACCTTCATCTGGTGTTCACATTCCCCCCTGAGCACTCCTTCCGAAGGTCGGCTTGCGGGCAGGTCGCTGACGCGCATTGGCGACCCCAAGCGGACATCGAAGCTTGGGTCGGAGCGGGTCGGCGTTCACGTCACCGTCGAGCGCGCCCCTCCACATCACACTCGTGGTTTGATCCTCCCGTGGCGCGGCGCCGCCCAGCCAGTATATGTGGGCTCGCCTCGGGGGGACTGGCCCGCCGCGAGCAAAGGGACGAAGCTGGGATGACCGAGCGAAGTCTGCGCGGGAGAGTGGCGGTCGTCGGGGTGGGCGAGACCGACTACTATCGGCACGGCCACGCGCCCGAGCCGGAGTTCGTCCTTTGCCTCAAGGCGATCCTCGCCGCCTGCGTCGACGCCGGCCTCGATCCCACTCAGATCGACGGCTTCGCCTCCTACAGCAACGATCGCAACGACCCGCCCACCCTCGCGGTCGCGCTCGGTATCAAGGAGCTGCGTTTCTCGAACATGCAGTGGGGCGGCGGCGGGGGCGGCGGCGCGGGCGCCGTGGCTAACGCCGCGGCCGCTGTCGCGACGGGCCTGGCGGACTGCGTGGTGGTCTACCGCGCCCTCGCCCAGGGCCAGTTCGGGCGCTTCGGCCAGGGGCCGCGCGCGCCGACGGTCTCCGGCGACCTTGCCCTCACCGTGCCTTACGGACAGATGTCGCCGGCTCAGTGGTACGCCCCCAAGGTCACGCGCTTCATGTACGAGCACGACGTCGGCCAGGAGGCGTTGCGGTCGATCGCGATGGCCTCCTATCACCACGCCCAGTCCAACCCCCGCGCCGTCATGTACGGCCGGCCGCTGACGCAGGAGGCGTACGACGAGTCACGCTGGATCACCGAGCCGTTCCACCTCTACGACTGCTGCCAGGAGAACGACGGGGCGGCCGCGCTCATCCTCGTTTCCGCCGAGCGCGCAAAAGACCTGATGCAGACCCCGGCCTACGTATTGGCCGCTGCTATTGGCGCCGGCTACCGAGTGCATTCGACGCCGGCGGGCTTCGCGACCCCGGACCTCGCCAGCTCGCACTTCCAGACCCTCGCGCCACGCCTCTACGCGATGGCGGGCGTCGGCCCGGCCGACGTCGACGTGGTGCAGTGCTACGAGAACTTCACCGGCGGCGTCCTGATGAGCCTCGTGGAGCACGGCTTCTTCGACCCCGAGGAGGCAATGGACTTCCTGACGCTTGAGAACCTGATCGCGCCCTCCGGCAGGCTGCCGCTCAACACCAGCGGCGGCAACCTCGCCGAATGCTACATGCACGGCCTGGAGCTGCAGATCGAGGCTGTACGCCAACTCCGCGGTCAGTCGACGGCCCAAGTCCCGGACGTGAACGTCTCCCTGGCCGCGGCTGGGCCGATGGTCACCCCCGTCAGCACCATCCTCTTCGGTTCGGAGGCCACGCTCCGATGACGCAAAGTTACCTGCCGCACGGCCTGCCGATTCCAGTCCCCGAGCGCAACGGCCTCTCCGCGCCCTATTGGGAGGGCCTGCGCCAGGGGGTGCTCAAGGTGCAGCGCAATCCTCGCACCGGCGCGTGGCAGTGGCCGGCGCAATGGATCGCATACGATGACCAGGGGTTTGACCTCGAGTGGGTCGAGGTGGCGCCCCGCGGCCGCATCTACAGCTGGACCCGGGTGTGGCACCCAGTGCATCCGGCCCTAAAGGACGCCTGTCCCTACATCGTGGTCGTGGTCGAGCTTCCACAGGCGGGGAACGTGCGCATGCTTGGCAACCTGCTAGGCGACCCGCGTCAGTCCGTGCGCATCGGCGCCGACGTCGAGGCCGTGTTCGAGCACCACCACGACGCCGAGCCGCCGTACTCGCTCGCGCACTGGCGCGTCACGGACGCGGCTCAGGACCCCGCATAGGCCTTAGGATCCAGACCGAACAGCCGCGCGGCGTTCAGGCCCAGGATCTTGGCGCGCGAGTCTTCCGAAAGGTCCCCCATGGTCCGCTCGATGGTCTCGGCCGAGTGCGGCCAGGACCCCTCGTGGTGCGGATAGTCGTTGGCCCACAGGAAGTTGTCCGCGAGGTCGTAGGCCTCGGCCAGCTTCAGGCCGGCCGCATCGTCCTGGAAGGTGGCGAAGCAGTTGCGCCGGAAGTAGGCTGACGGCGGCTCCTTGAGCTGCGGCCGTACCCAGAAATGGTGCGCCTTGGCGGCGTGGTCGAGAGTCTCCAGAAGCCAGGGCACGAACCCCACCCCACTCTCCACCAGCCCGGCATGCAGGCGCGGATGACGCTCGAACACCCCAGAGGCGATCATCTGCACCAGCGGCTCGATGGTCGTCTCCATCGAGTGGCAGGCATAGTTGATGATGGCCCCGCCGGCGCCCCCTACGGCGCGCGGATCCCGCCCGGTGGATACGTGGAAGGTGACCACGAGGCCCGTCTCTTCCAGCAGGCTCCACATCGGCTCGAATCCGGGGTCGTTGTACTCGAGCTTGCCGAATTCCTTGGGCCCATAGATCACCGAGTTGCCGAGGCACACGGCCCGGAAGGCGTTCGCGGCCGCCCAGGCGATCTCTTTCATCGCGCCGTCCCGGTCGCCGGCCGCGATCAGCGCCGCCGGCAGCATGCGCGGCGCATCTCCCTGCATGTGCGGCCCGCAGAACCCCTGCGCCCAGCGGTTCCATTGCCGGCACATGGCCATCGCAAACACTGGATCAGGCGTCGCCCAGCACATCAGGCCGCGGTTGGGGAACATCAGCTCGGCGTCCACCCCGTCCGCCTTGTGATCGGCGAGCCGCCCTTCGATGGTGCGGCCGCTGGCGTTGCGAAGCGCGTCCTCGTCGTCCAGCGGACTGAAGGTGGCCGCGACCCCGCCGCCGGCCTCCAGCCCCCCGGCGCCGCTCGCATTGTCGGCCCTACGCACGCGCTGCGGCCGAGCGCCCTCGCTGATCAGCCACTGCGAGCCGTCCGCACGGGCCTCCAGCCTCGGGGTCCGCTCGCGATATTCGAGCTCGATCTCGGAAAGATAAGTGGCTGGCTCAGTCCCGTGGGTGTCCGCCGAAAACATGAAGTACTTGCTCGCCGCCCCCGGCCGGGCCGAACCTTGCCAGCCTGCGGCCCCTGGCGTCTCGCGCCGCCACAGATTGTACGGCGTGCGCTCGGGGCTGGCCTTTAGGTCCTGCAGCGTTTCGCTCATGAGGCTCTCCGCGCGACCTTGGTTCAAACCGGAGGGCGCAGTCGCCTCCCGGCCGGCCGCCGACGACCCAGAAAAAGGCTCGCACGCGCCCGCTCCGGCCGTCAACGTGTGAGTCGATCGCCGGCCAAGATCACGTTGCTGAGCCGTCAGCCATCGCCGCGCTCGTCGAGCCAGCGGTTGAACACTGGCGCGCGCTTCTCACGGAAGGACCGGCCGCCGTCGCGGGCGTCAGGGTGGTGGTCGGTGACGGCCGTCCGCACTGCGATGTCGTCAAGCGCCAGGGCCAAGCTCGATTCCGATGCGTTGTAGAGCGAGCGCTTGAGCATCCGCATCGCGACCTGAGGGCCTTCTGCGAGCTCCTTTGCCAGCGCCATGGCGGCGGGAACGAGCGCGCCGGCTTCAACCACCTCGTTCAGGAGGCCAAGCGCATGCGCCTCGCTCGCGTCCACGATCCGCTTGCGCAAGGTGAAGTCGAGCGCCTTGGCCAGGCCTAGGTGCTCGACAAGCAGATAGTGGCCTCCTTCGTCGGGCAGCAGCGCGAAACGAAGCGTCGCGCTGCCGAGCCGAGCGGCAGTCGATCCGATCCGGAAGTCGCAGCAAAGCGCCAGGGAAAGGCCGGTCTGGATCGCAGGCCCGTTGATGGCGGCGATCGTGAGTTTGTCCAGATTTCGGACCGCGAGATTCAGTGCTTGGGAATAGACACGAAGAGCGTTCGCCGTGCCGATGCCTGTCGTGTGGCCACGTCCGATCTGGGCCACGCTTGCTGGAGGCGCCTCGGCGTAACCTCCCATGTGGTCGCCGGCGCAGAAGGCGCGGCCGGCGCCGGTGAACACAAGGACCCTGACCGCGTCGTCCATTTGTGCGCGCGTGACGAGCTCGATCAGGTCGCGCTTCATGGCCTGACTCAAGGCGTTTAGGCGATCGGGCGCATCGAAGGTGATGAGAAGGATCCCCGGCGGCGAAAGCTCCGCCTTGAAATCCCCGAAGACAGCACCGCCGTAGGGCCGAGCAGCGGACTTGGTCTGATCGTTCATCGGGCGCTCCTTGCGATTGCCGTTCCTGAGCCCGCCACCTCGGGCGATGCTGCTGATTGGATTGTGGGGACGAGGCGCCGTGCTCCGCAAGTCATGCCACAAGCAACCGGCCGCCGTCGCGACAGTGTGACCTCGCGTAGGTCTTCGGTCTGCTCTCGCCCCTGAGCACGCGCTCGGAACGTGTGTCCCTGGCGGGAAGCCAATCGGGTTCCGGCCCGGGCTCCGGGTCGCCTATGTCGCGATGCGACCGACACCGCCAGCGAATGACTGCACCCCGCCCCGAACTGTCCGTCGAGAGGTCCACTCATCGAGCGTCCGGGGCCACGTCCGGTCCTGGGCACAACGCCAATGACCGGGTCCGACCCAACGTGTTGTAGCCGCCCGACAAGCCCCTACGAAAAGGCGAGAGCCCACCCATCGCCTTGCACCCAACATTGTTCCTCGGGAAGCTCTCCAGTCCTGTGGAGCCGGGTCACCTTGTCCCATCCCCCGCGGGCGAACGCCGCCGCCAGAGCCTCCTCGGCGCGGGCGTCGCGCGGGCCTGCACAGGGATAGATCGCGGTCGGCCACCTCGAGCGCGCCGAATACCGTTCACCGTCTCGCTCGATCAGGAAGACCGCGCCCTGCGTCATCGGACGGCCGCCGTAGGTGGCGCTGACGGTCATGGGCAGGACGAGCCGACCGCCGTCCTTCAGTCCGTCCAGCCACCGTTCGGCTGGCCTAACCGCGCCGGCGTTCACGTAGATGACATCCGCCGCCTCGAACGGGACCGTCGCGCCGTCGCCCTCGATCACCCGCACGTTCGCCGATCCGGCGAGGTTGGCGGCCGCCCGGCTGGCCAGCAAGGGTTCGAACTCGATGGCCGTGACGCGCCCCGCCGCCCCCGCGAGCGCCGACATCACGGCGGTGTAGTAGCCCAGCCCCGCGCCGATGTGGACCGCATGCTCGCCCGGCTGCAGTCGTCCCAGTGAGATCAGCGAGGCGAGAAACGACGGCTGGCCGTTGTTCAGCAGTTTCTCCGGCTGAATGCCGACGAGCACGTCCTGGTACAGGTAGACCGGATCGGCGGTCGGGGTTGTCCGGTAGCCCGCGGGAACGCGCATCACCTGCCAGGGCCCAGGCCCCAAAAACGCCTCCCTCGGGATGCTGGCGAGCGCCTCTTCGATGCGCTGATCGCTAACGCCAGCCGCAAAGACGACCTGTTTGGCATAGGCCCTACGGACGGCTGCAAGTTCATCTTCTGTGAACACGGTCGGCTCCGTAGATCGCTGGTGACTGGCGTCAATCGCCGGGCTGTTCCTGGTATGCGCGTTCGAGGGAAGCTGCCTCTAGCCCCACTTGGACATAGATCCTCAAACCCCCCTGAGCACTCGTTCCAAATCGTTCAGCGGGAACGGAACCGACGTTTCACTGAGGGAACATGATCACCCGGCGTCCTTGAATCTTGCGCTGCCGCATCGCCTCATAGCCGTCATTGATCTCCCGCAGAGCGATGTGCGTCTCGATGAGAGAGGCGACATCGAGACGCCCCTGCTGGTCGAGTTCGATGTAGTGCGCCATGTCGGTACGGAAGTTGTTCGAGCCCGTCGTCAGGCCAGCTCTGACAGTTCCGTCAGCAGCACCAGCTTGCCCTGCAGATGCCGCGACTCGATCACTCGGTGCGCCTCTGCCGCATCCTTCAGCGGGTATTGGATGATATTGGGCGGCCACACCGCCCCGGCCTGCAGCAGCTCTTTCATCCGCTCCAGATGGGCGCGGTCGCGGGTAACCGCAGGGCGCAATGTCTCGACGTCCTTGCGTGGCTCAAAGCCGGCTTTGCCGGGAGCGATGAACACCAGCCGACCGCCTGGCTTCAGCACGTCGTACGAACGGGCCTGGACGTCGCCGCCAACCGTATCGAAGACCACGTCGCAATCATGGACGATCTTGGTGAAGTCCTGGGTGTTGTAGTCGATCACCTGATCCGCCCCCAGGCCGCGGACATAGTCGGCGTTGCTGGCGCTGGCGGTGGTGATCACCGTGGCGCCGATATGTCTGGCAAGCTGGATCGCGAAGCCAGCGACCCCACCGGCGCCGCCCTGGATCAGGATGGTCTCGCCGCGCTTGAGCCTGGCGGTGTCTTCGAGCGCCCAGAGCGCGGTCAGGCTGCTCAGCCCCATCGCCGCCGCGGCGGCATGGCTTAGTGTTACCGGCTTCTTCGCCACGATCGCGGCTTTGATCGCGATCTTCTCGGCATAGGCGCCTTCCTGACCCTGGTCGGCCACGCCGAACACCGCGTCGCCGACCTTGAGATCGGTAACGCCCTCGCCCAGCTGGCTGACCACGCCCGAGAAGTCGCGGCCGAGAATGTAGGGGAACGTCAGCTTGGAATAGCCGCCCAGCCGCACCTTGTAGTCGGCCGCATTGACGCTGGCCGCGAAGACATCGACGACCACCTCGCCGGGCCGGGCCACCGGATCGGGCGCTTCGCCGTAACGCAGGGTCTCCGGGCCGCCGTGGGTCATGAGCAGTGCAGCCTTCATGGGGATCTCGCTGGGCTAGGTCTGGCAGATTACCCTGGACCGGCGGGTCGGCCGTGTGCAACCGCACGGGTGGACAGATTGCCGTCTCGGTCTTCGACGGCGCGAAGGCCGCTAGCCCCCCGCGGCGGGCGAACCTAAGGGCGGCCCATCCAACGGCGCGGCGCAGATGACACCCGAGTGAGACGTCCGGAGCTGTGCTAGCGTCGACATCCCCGGTGTCCGCCGGCCCGACTGCGCCAGGAGATTGGGCAAACGATGAGCGTTACGCGCTTCAGCCATGTCACCATCTACTGCGTAGACCTCGACGCATCGTTGGCGTTCTACAGAGACGTGCTCGAGATGAGCATTTCTGATCGGAAATTGCCGAAGGGTTTCCCGCGCGCCGCGATCGGTTGCTTTGTGGACGGCGAATGGTGCCTCCACTTTTTCGAAGCGACCGCGGAGCAGAAAGCGCAATTCGAGGTGTTGCCGGAACGTCGAACAGGGGTGTTGATGCACGTGTCCCTCAGGGCCGAGGGATATGTCGCGACCATGGCGCGGCTGAAAGCGCGCGGCGTTCCCCTTCGCGAGTTCACATTGGGTGACCGCCACCTGGTGCAGTTTCTGGACCCGGATGGCCTCGAGATCGAGTTGACCTTTTCTCCCGCCGAATTGCCGAACGGACCCATTCCCCGGGTCTCGGCCTAAGACACGTGGTGTGTCCGCGCGCGCTCCCATCCGGTCATCCCCAACGTCCGCTCACCGGCAGGGGCCCAAGGGGAAACATCGACCACCTCAGGCCGCCCGGGTTAGCTCGGCCTAGCCTGACTTTCACTCCGCCACTCTCTGGCGGGCCGGCCAGTTGAGGAAAGGCGGCCCGGCGACCCACTGCAGACCTTCGGCCCATCAAGCGATAATCACTTGACGAGCTCTCCGACGCAGTCGCTGGCGGTGCTGTTTCGAAACTTCGTCACGGCCCTGGCGGGCAGAAGTCATCACGCTGTCCGCACGGCCCAGCCCCCCGGCAGCTGTAGCCCTGCAGGGGGGCGACTTCACGAAGCCGCGCCTTGGTGACTAACTGGTTGCCGTGCCTCGTCGCAGCAACGGGAGAGAAACAATGACGGACCAATCGTCCGACGCGTCGGCCGAAACCATCACCGCGGCCGAAGGCACGAGCCAGCCTGCGCAAGCGCAGCTGGCGCCGCCGGCGGTGCGGGGGCTACGGGTGGAGAAGATCGCCGAGGGGGCGACCGAGGTCTTCGCGCCCATGCGCGACAGGGTGAAGCTCGCCGGCAACCTCTACCTGCCGGAAGGCGAGGGGTCGTTCCCCTGCATCGTCACCCGGACGCCCTACGGCAAGGACACGATGGAGCTATTCTCCGATCCGCGCGCCGCCCGGAAGTACACCAAGGCCGGCTATGCCTACCTCGTCCAGGACACGCGCGGGAAGGGGCGGTCGGAGGGCCACTACGCCGGCTTCACCGACGATCGCAACGACGGCTACGACACCGTCGAGTGGATGGCACGGCAGAGCTGGAGCAACGGCAGGATCGGCGTCACCGGCGCCTCAGCCATGGGGATCACGGCCAATATGGCGGCGATCGCCAATCCGCCGCACCTGGTCGCCGCGTTCGTCATCGTGGCTGGGAACGACACAGCCTTCGTTGGCGGCGCCTTCAAACAGCGGGACATGGGCGACTGGAACCGCGGCCAGGGCGTCACGGAAGAGCGCATCCGCTCGAGCGCAGCGTCTTACGTCGCTACAGCCCTGTCGGTGACCGGCGACGTCCTGCACAATGCGCGCTTTATCCACATCCCGATTTACAACTACGGCGGCTGGTACGACCTCTTCAGCGTCGGCAACGTGCGCAACTTCCAGCACCTGCAGAACCACGGAAGCCGCGGGGCGCGCGGCAATCAAAAGCTGGAGATGGGCCCGTTCGGCCACGGGGAGATGGCGGGCGATGTCACCTACCCGGACGGCGCCGAACTCTTGGGCAATCGCAGCGAGATCCGCTGGTTCGACCACTGGCTGAAGGGCGTCGACAACGGGATCATGGATGAGCCGCCGGTGCGGATCTACATGATGGCTTCGGCTCGCAAAGGCGACCAGTCGCCCAAAAACCGCTGGATGCGGTTCGCCAACTGGCCGCCGGGGCCGCAGATCGTCGACTATTTCCTGCATGAGGACGGAAGCCTGTCGCGAAAGGCGCCGACCGAAGCGTCAGCTTCGCGCGCCTACGACTTCGACCCCGCCAACCCGGTCACCACGCACGGCGGTTCGAACCTGACCTTCGAGAAGGGGCCGATGGACCAGCGGCCGATCGGCGAGCGGCAGGACTACCTCCGCTTCCAGACCGCAGTGCTGGATCGCGATGTTGCAATCGCCGGGCCGGTGAGCATGCAGCTCTGGGCCTCGACCGATGGTCCGGACACGGACTTCATGGCGAAGCTCGTCGATGTCTACCCGGACGGCTACGAGGCGATCGTGCTCGATAGCGCGCTCCGCACCCGTTACCGCCATGGCCGCGACCGCGACGACATCGCGATGATGACGCCGGGCGCGCCGGAGAAGCTGACGCTCGACCTCTGGGATACCGCGATCACCTTCGAAAAGGGCCACCGGATCGCGGTGCACGTCACCAGCTCGAACTCACCGCGGTTCGACATCAACCCGAACACCGGCGAGTTGCCAGGGCGCGATGTCGTCACGCGCGTCGCCCGGAACGTGATCTTTTTCGACGCAACTCACCCGAGCGCCATTCGCCTGCCGGTCATCTATCTCGAGGACTAGTCTGTGTGAGGCGGCTTCTCGGAGGTCACAACGCGCACGCGCACGACTATAGAGCGAAGGCAACGGTGTGTGAATGTCGGCCAAGGGTGGTGGAAAGCGGTCATTGCTGCCAGCTTCTGGCTGGGATGGGTTCCAGGTTTATGGAAGCCTGCTGTGACTGGCCTTGGGGAATCTACCTATCGACCGCGGATCGCATAGAGTCCGCTTTGGGTCGCTTTGCGACCTTGGCCTCCGGCCGGCAAGCGGACGTTCCGAAGGTCTCAGATGCGCCAATAGCTGCCATTGGGTACGGCGCCGAAACCAGACATTCGCTGGGCCGGTCTAACGGCAAGGATCGACCCGAAGCCGAAGTTCCGAAGGTCTGGAATTGGGCGCCAGCGGCGGCGTCGGTTGGGCGCTTCAGGTTGACGGCGACCCAACGGCACGGGCCGCGTGCCCGCGCTGCTGGAGCGCCTCGTTGGCGCTCGCGATGTTGGCCACGTGGGCGTCCAGCATGGACTTCAGCAGCGCGTGAAGGTTGTCGTCTCGAACGCGCGGCAGGAGCGCCTGGAGCTTGCGAACTACCCAGCCCTGTCCACGATTCGTGATGGCGAGCCGGTCTTGGAAGTCGGGGATCGCCATCGCCTTCTCGTAGAAGTCCCCAACAGTGTCTGAGGGCTGGGCCTTCAGCTCGACCAGGGCGTCAAAGACTTCACCTCGTCCGCCTGGATGACCTTGGCCAGCGAACTGAACTCGGCGTCCGGCGCTCCCGCGACAAGGCTGGCGCCCACCCGCGCTCCGGCGCGTTCGGCTTCAAGCAAGGTCGTCAACTCACCGACCAGCTCGTCACGATCAGCGTATCCCATGCGACCGTCTCCCAGTTCACTAGCCTAGCACACCGCCGAAATCGCGGCGACCGGGCCTCGGTCCAACCGAACGCACGACCCTCGTGCAGGCTTTTCGTCGGCCGGACCTGGGCAGACGCGGCGATCCTGCCGCCTGATCTGGCTCAAAGCCATCGCATCGGCGCCCGCTACGGTCGAGGCATGACCACCGCCGCTGACCGCCGCGCGTACGCGGGGCCGCCCGTTTTCAGTTTCGGCTTCAGGCCCTTCTTCTTGGTCGCCTGCGCGTGGCCGGCCGCGAGCGTGCCGATCTGGGTCATGGCCTACCTAGGGTACGAGCCTTTCGCGGGGGCGCTCACCCGCGACTGGCACGTGCATGAGATGCTGTTTGGCTATCTCGGCGGCGTGATGGCGGGCTTCCTGCTTACCGCCGTGCCGAACTGGACAGGACGGATGCCGGTGATGGGCGCCCCGCTCGCCGGTCTTGCCGGCCTGTGGGTCGCCGGGCGTGCCGCGATGCTCATCTCGCCGAACGCCGCGTGGGCCGCCGCGGTGGACGCCGCCTTCCTGGCGGTGTTCGCCCTGGTCATCTGGCGCGAGGTTGTCGCGGGCCGCAACTGGCGAAACCTGCCGGTCTGCATCCTCGTCACCCTGCTGGCCCTCGCGAACCTCGGCGTCCACCTGCGACCACTGCTGCCTGACCTCGCCGCGGCGTGCGAGCGCCTTGCGCTCGGCGTTGCGGCGATGATGATCTCCCTGATCGGTGGACGCGTGACGCCGAGCTTCACGCGCAACTGGCTGATGCAGCGGCGCAGCGCGGTGATGCCGGCGGCCGGGTCGCGCTTCGATCAGTTGGTGCTCGCACTGACGGGCCTCGCCGCGGCGGCGTGGATCGCGGCGCCGGACAGCCGCCTGACCGGCGCCGTGCTGGCGGCGGCCGGCGCCGCCAACCTGGCGCGCCTTGCGCGTTGGCGAGGCGCGAGGACGCTGGCCGAGCCATTGGTCTGGGTCCTGCACGCGGGCTACGGCTGGCTCGGGCTGTCTCTGGCGACGCTTGGCGTCTCGGTGCTGGTCCCGGCGGTGGTTCCGCGATCCGCCGGCATTCACGCCCTTACTGTCGGCGCCATCGGGGTGATGACCCTTGCGATGATGACCAGGTCCACCCTCGGCCATACCGGGCGGCCGCGGGAGGCCGGGCCGTACACCCTCGCCATCTACCTGCTGGTGAACGCCGCGGCCGTGCTGCGGATAGCGGCGAGCTTCCTGCCCGGCCAGCAGCCTCTCATGCTCGGGCTGTCCTCCCTGGCCTGGAGCGCGGCGTTCGGCGGATTCGTCCTGGTGTACGGGCCCATGCTGCTGGGTCCGCGGGCCGATCAAGACCGCGACGGGCGGGCGATCAGGTGATGGAGCAGTCCAACGAAGGTCAGGCACCAGGCGCCGCCGGCGACGAAAATGAAATAGCGCGGGATGAACAGCAGAAACCCGAGGTTCAGCGCCTTCGCCATCTGCAGCGTGCAGACCGTGTACATACCGAGCGGAAAGACCGCGCCCCAATAGGACGGGTCGTAGCGCAGCGGGAAGCGCCGGTAGACGTGCCGCCAGACGCCGAGCAGCAGGAGCATCGGGATCCACCAGGTGCCGGTCGCCCAGTAGAAGACGGTGAAGCCCTTGAGGAAGGGCAGCAGCGACAGCAGGAACGGGGCCCCTTCGGTGTTCTCGACCAGCCGGGCGCCGACCAGCACCGAAATCGCCATCGCGCCCATGTTGATCCAGTACGGCGGCGACAGGTCGCCCGGCGAGAACGCGAAGAAGGTGTAGCGGTAGAAGATCAGCGAAATCATCCAGATGTAGAACATCCCGCCCCACAGCCACATGGACAGGCCGAGGAAGTTGAGCTCGAGGCGGTACGGCTGTGGCCAGCGCGCGGCGATCAGCGCGCTGAGCAGCGCGACCGATTGGGTCGCCACGATGGCGAGCAGCCAGGCGCCGGTGATGCCTTCGTCCAGCGTCGGCTTCTGCCGCTTCACCGTCAACGCGACGAAGATCGCATAGGTGAGGCCGGTCCACAGGCTGAGCCCGATCGCCCAAAGAACCACCGCAAAGGTCAGGCTGCCGGCGATCAGCAGGCACTGGGTTCCCAGAACGCACGTGGCGGCAACGAGGGTGAAGAAGCCCGGCGACCGGCGATGATCGGTCAGGTCGCCGACCAGGTCAGCCGCGAACCAGGCGAGGCGCAGCGCGGTCAGCGCGACGAGCGCGACGTAGACGCCGATGTTCAGGACGAACAGGCCGATGCCCAGGGTCGGCGCGCCGAGCTGGCTGACGCCGATCGACAGGATTCCCGTCGCCATCACCATGGCGAAGTAGGCCGGCGAAAGGTCTCTGACACTGGCTCGAAACGCCCCACCACCGAGAGTCAGGGTGCCGTCCGTTGGGCCGTTCGCTGCATGTCCTTCCGCAGACTGCGTGGAGGGCGATTGGGTCATGGGCCTAGCTTTCCACCCCGTGCGGTCCGCGGCAACGTCCGCTCAGCGGCAGGACGCAAGGGGGAACGCCGACCCTGAGCAGTCCTCTGGAGTGTCGGCTACGCGAGGGCAGCCCACGGCCTGAAGAATCGGGACGCTCGCCAGCCCCAAGAGCCTGGCGGCCGAGACGCGGCCGTGGCCGGCGATGATCTCGCTTCGTCGGCGATGAGATACGGCGAACAGCGTATTCGTCGCTTAAGCGATTGAATGTGAACGATCTTACGGCGAGTTTGTCGGTCAACGGGCCCTGAAATTGTTCGGCCGTATCGATTCCGCTTCTATCAGCGAGAATGCAGCTCGTCCGCCGTCCGGCCAATGGGTGCCGGCCGCGGATCTCTCGGCAGCGTACGGCGGGCAAAACTCAACCACGCTCGGGCTCAGCAGAGACTCGGGGCCATTTTGGGGGTGTTTGGGGCCGAGGTTCGGTGAGTGATTCGGCCGGCGAGAGTGGGATTGGCGCCGAATAGGTGCGCCGTTCCCGTCGGTTGGCTTGGCCATCGGCGACAGGAGCACGTTGCGCAGGGGTGGTTGGCTGGGGAACTAGGACTCGAACCTAGAATGACGGTACCAAAAACCGCTGTGTTACCATTACACCATTCCCCAGCAGGAACGGCCGGGGCCTCCCCGAAAGGGGGGGCGAGGGCGCCGAGGCGCGGGAGATAGCGCAGGACCTCGCGGGGCGCAACGACAGCCTGTCGCGCTCGCTTGCGAGCCCTCGGGCCCTCCTCTATAAGGCGCGCCTTCCTGACGCTCGGGGTTGCCCGGGCCGACGGTGGGTTCCGGTGGCTCGGATCGCGGCGGCCTGGTCAGCCAGGCGTTCGCGGGCGTCCACCCGGCGGAGTGTGGCTCAGTCTGGTAGAGCACCGCGTTCGGGACGCGGGGGTCGCAGGTTCGAATCCTGCCACTCCGACCATTTCTCCCGCCTGCGAATTGCGTGTAGACCGACGCCTCGGCGAGGAGGCGGCCATGGCGGATGCGACCATCGAGGCGGTGTTGCGGCAGGGCGTGGAGTCCGGCGTGGCGCCCGGGTTGGTCGCCGCGTGGACCGGGCCGGGCGGCGCCTCCGGTCAGGCCGCCATGGGCGCGATCGGCGTCGAAGATCCGGCGCCGATGCAGGCCGACACCCTCTTCTGGATCGCCTCCATGACCAAGGCGATCACCACGGCGGCGGCGTTGCAACTCGTGGAGCGCGGCGTGCTCGCCTTGGACGAGCCCGTCGCCGATCGCCTGCCTGAGCTGGCCGAGCCGATGGTGCTGACCGGTTTCGATGCGGGTGGCCGGCCGGTCACGCGGCCGGCGCGTGCGCCGATCACCTTGCGCCGGCTGCTCGATCACACCTCCGGCCTCGGCTACGAGTTCTTCAACGCCGACCTCGCCAGGCACCGCGCCGCCGCCGGGCCGCAGGGTTACTCATCGGGGGCGCCGGACACGCCGCTGGCGTTCGAGCCCGGCGAGGGGTGGCAGTACGGCATCGGCATCGACTGGGCTGGCAATCTCATCGAGCGGGTGACTGGCGTGGGCCTGGCGGACTACCTCGCCGACCAGCTGTTCGAGCCGCTCGGGATGGCCGACACCACCTTCTTTCCCGACCCGGGCCAGACGGCGCGCAAGGCGGCCATGCACGCGCGCCTACCCGACGGGGGCCTGGCGCCGTCGGCCTTCGCCATGCCGGCCGAGCCCTACTTCTCAATGGGCGGGGGCGGCCTCTACTCCACCGCGCCGGACTATCTGAAGTTCCTGTCGATGATCCTGGCAGGCGGCGAAGCGGGCGGCAGCCGCCTGCTCAGCCGGCAGTCCCTGGCGGCCATGACGACCGGGACGGTGAGCGGCAAGCATGTCGGCGTGCTCAGGACCTCCAACGCCGCGATGAGCAGTGACTTCGATCCCTTCCCAGGGATGAACAAGAGCTGGGGCGTGGGCTTCGTGATGAACGACGATGCGGGTCCCGCGGGCCGCTCGGCCGGCAGCCTGGCCTGGGCCGGACTCTCCAACTGCTACTATTGGGCGGATCCGAAACGGGGTGTCGCAGGCGTGTTGCTCGCCCAGGTCCTGCCCTTCGCCGACCCGCGCGTGCTGCAGGTGTTCGCCGATTTTGAACGCGCGGTCTACCAAGGCGCCGACGGTGCTTGATATGGGCGCCAAGGACACTAGCCTGCGCCGGGTCTTCGCCAGGGGCGTGTGATGAAGCAATTCCTGCTCACGGTGGCCGGCGTGTTCGTCGGACTGGCGCTGTTCATGATCGGGGTTCCGATCCTGCTCTTCGTGCTGGCCGCGGGCGCGACCCGGCCGGCCCCCACGCCCGCGCGCACGGTCCTGGCGCTCGACTTGCGCGACACGCTCACCGACCAGGAGCCGCCGGATGGCCTGGCGCTCTTCAGCCCGAGGGGCGTTTCGGTGATGGGCGTGGAAGACGCGCTGCGCCGGGCGGCCGGCGACGACCACGTGCGCGGGCTCTTCGTGCGACTGCCGGATGGCGGCATGGCGCCGGCGGCGGCGGACGAGCTGCGCCTGGCCTTCAAGCGGTTCCGAGCCTCCGGCAAGCCGATCATCGCCTACAGCCAGGGTCTCTACCCGCAAGGGGTGGTTACCTCGACCTATGAGCTGGCGGCGGCGAGCGGGAACGTGTGGATGCAGCCGGCCGCCTCCTTCCAGGTGACCGGGATCGCCTCGCAGGACCTGTTCTTCAAGCGCCTGTTCGATAAATACAGCGTCAAGGCCGACTTCCAGCAGCGCTACGAGTACAAGAACGCCGTCAACGGCTACCTCTACGACGACTACACGCCGGCCCACAGGGAGGCGGAGCTGTCCTGGCTGGGCTCCGTGTATGACACGGCGCTCGCCGCCGCGGCCGCCGATCGCAAACAGCCCGCCGCCGCCCTGCGCGCGACGCTGGAAGCCGGTCCCTATTCCGCCGAGCAGGCCAGGGCCAAGGGCCTGATCGACCAGGTCGGCGAGGAGAAGGACGCCGAGCAGGCGATCCTGAAAGCCGCCGGAGACGGCGCCAAGCTGATGGCGTTCTCCGACTACGCGCGACGCGGCCAGGACGGCATGCCGGCGCTGGGTGACGGCGCCACGGTCGCGCTGATCCAGGCGGAGGGCGACATCGTCACCGGAACCAGCGCGCATGGGACGCCCTTCGGCGGCGGCCAGACCATCTACTCCGACGACGTGGCCGACGCCTTCTACCGGGCCATCGAGGACAAGGACGTCAAGGCCATCGTTTTCCGCGTGTCCTCGCCTGGAGGATCCGACACCGCGTCCGAGCAGATCCTGTCGGCGGTGCGCGCGGCCAAGGCCGCCGGCAAGCCCGTGGTGGTCAGCATGGGGACCTACGGCGCATCAGGCGGCTACTGGATCTCGTCCCAGGCCTCGGAGATCGTGGCCGAGCCGTCCACCCTGACCGGCTCCATCGGGGTGTTTGGCGGCAAGTTCGCCCTGGGCGACGCCCTCGGCCACTTCGGCGTGGACGTGCGCGGCCTGAAGGTGGGCGGCGACTATGCCGACGCCTTCGGCGCGGAGGCGCCCATGAACCCCACCCAGCGCGCCGCCTTCGCGGCCTGGATGGACCGCATCTATGCCGGCTTCGTCGGCCGCGTCGCCGTCGGGCGCAAGCTGCCGGCCCCGCGGGTGCAGCAGATCGCTCGCGGGCGGGTCTGGACCGGCGTCCAAGCCAAGCAGCTCGGCCTGGTGGACGAGGTGGGCGGCTTCGCCCTGGCGGTGGACCGCGCCAAGGCGCTGGCGGGGATCAGCGGCCCGGCGCGGCTGAAGCCGTTCGCCACCCAGACCTCGCCGTTCGGCGCGCTCGGCAGGCTGTTCGGCGCGGAATCCGACGGGGCCAGGATCCTGGCCACGGCCGGCGAACTGGCCCGCGATCCCCAGGCGCGGGCCGTGCTGGGCGAACTACACGACGCCCAACTTCGCCAGCAGGGCGCCACCGTGCTGGCGCCGCGGCTGCTGCCGTAGCGATTTCAGGGGCCCGTCCTGCCTCCGCCGGTCAGGTGAATCACACAGCGAAACCTGGCCCCGACCGCGCGGATAAGCGCGCTCCGCGTCTCTGCTGAACCCGAGCGTGGTTGAGTTTCGCCCCCGGTACACGGTCGAGAGACTCGCAGGCCTGCGCCCCATTGGCTGGCACGGCTTCGGCGGCGGCGCGAGGTCTCCGCCGGCCCAACCCCGGCGACGGCGTGTCCAAGGCGGTCCGGCTTAGCGCGAAAAGGCGCGCTGGCCTGGGATCAGGGGGCGCAGCGGCTTGCCTGCGCCTCGCCAGACCCGTCCGCCCCCATTGGGTTTGTTTCGCCAAAACTACTCGTAGAGCGCTCTGAGCGCCTTCTTGCGACGTGATCGCGCCTTGCGCTCGTAGCCGTCTAGCGTGATGAGCTGTGGGCCGCAGTTTAGCAGCGCGACGAGCTCCGCTTCGACGTTCGAGCAGCGGCCGTCAACGCCATACTCATCCCAAACTCGCTGGAACGCGACCTTTACGATGTGCAATTTTATACTCCGTATACGTACTAAAAATGCCTGAGCCTCCGCCGCAACGGTCGCAGCGGTGAACCCGGCGTCGCACTCCTGGCCCAGCCGGAAAGCCAGATCATCGACGTCGGCATTGAGAGCATCGCCAATTGCTACCTGAGCGTTCAATCCGTGCGTGATGGCATTGATCGAAACGCGAGCCTTTCCCTGCGGCGTTCGTGGGCCGGTGCTGCGCATCGCGTTCTTGCGGTTGGCTGAACGTCTAGAGGGCGAGGTCACGAGAATTCCGCGTCGATCACCTGTTCCATCGCCTGAGCAGCCGGACGAGCGCGCTTGCCGAAGGCATCCCTGCGACGATCGATCTCCCGGAGCACCGCGTCTCGCCGCCCATTGGCGTTGTCGATCAGTTGCTGCAGTCGTTCGATGTCACCCAATGCAGCGTGGTAGGCCGCGTCGTTGAGAGAATCCTGGGTCAGGCCCAGACGCTTCAAGGCCTCGCCGAGAGATCGAATCGCCGCCTTGTCGCCGTGCATAATTCGATCCGCGGTCGCTCCAATCTGGTCGTCCAGCAAATCGGCGATCAGTGTCGAACCCCCATTGTCCGCACGGAGTATGGTCTCGATTCCCGAACGGCGCGCGAGCGTCAGGCGGACCGTCTTGGCCCGGCGGGCCCGGCCGGCGTCCCACTCCAGATCCACGATATCCTTCACCCAGATCCATTCCACGAAGTCCTGCGGCGAGACGGCCAGCGCCAGATTGTTGAGGACCCTCTCATACACCTCTTCACTCTCCACAAAGGTGGTCGGCGCGGGCCCAAGCAAAATGCGGATGTCGCTCGGGACGACCGGTTCGGGTTTCTGGTTTGCAGGCAGACGGGAATGGTCGGTTGCGTCGGTCAGAGTGGGCTCCAGGGTTGGGTGACGTTTCGCGGAACCGAAAGGCGCCGCCGCCAGGGCAGTTCGCCATACCGGGCTTGGACGGCGCCTACTCAGTTAGCACGTTTCGTAGCGACAGCGCTGACTTCGACCGCATTGCGCGCGCCTGCGCTCATCCGCCAGTTGGCAGAGCTTCTGCGGGAGATGAAGTCCCAGGTCGCCCTCGGCACGGCGGGTTCAACGGGTCGAGACCTGAAGCGGATCCCAGGCCCATCATCGGCCGAGCTGTTGCACTGCGAACGCCGTCAAACTGACCGAGCCGGTTGAGCGTCAGCTGGTAAATCACCCTAAGCGCCCTCCGCTGGCGCGAGCGCACCCTGCGCTCAAACCCGGCCAGGGCTCGCAGCTGAGCGCTGACTTTGAGCAGTGCGGCCGCTTGCGCCTCGGGACGCGAGAGGTCGCCGTCCTTGCCGAGCGTGCCCCAGACCTCGCGGATCGCCGTCTCCGAGACCTGCGACCTCGCAGCCTCGATGCGCACCAAGAGTCGCTCGGTCAGGAACGAGTCCCGGATCGCCTGGGCGATGAACCGTCCGATCGCTGGAGCACGCCTTCTCAGGCGCCAACGACGCCTTTGACGCCTCGCGCCTGCGCCGGACGCGGAGCGTCGCTTTGTCATCAGATCGCGACCTTGGTCTCAGTGACCACAAAGCCCTCGATGGTGCGCTTGCCTTCACGAACGTCCCGGCGGGCGAGATCGAGGAAGAACGCCTCGCAGGCGTCGCGATGGCGCGTCCAGGCCCAGCGCGCGGCGGCGACGGGATCGGCCATGCTGGTCACCCACACCGTGCGAAGGCCTTTGGGCTTGTCGGCCTCGATGCGCTTGGCAAGTCTGAGGGCGTCCTCGGCGCTGCGCATGAGGTCCTGCGCCGCAGAGCTCGCGGCCAGGTCGACGCGAGCTTGCCGCACGGCCTCGGCCGCGTGCCTGGCGGTCTCTTGCGCTAACGCTCGGGCCTCTATCGCGGCGGCTTGCTGCTCGGTCAATTGCTTGGTTCTCCACACCGTTAGGAGCCTGGTGAGCGCCTCGCGCGCCAGCACCGCCTTGCCGCGCAGCTTTTTGGTGTCGCCAATGAGCGGCGCGTACTTCTCTTGCACGGCGGCCGCTGCCTCATCGTGCGGACGCTTTTCCGCCTCGCGCGAGGCGTCGGCCGCGGCGAT
>JBIOEG010000025.1:0-54974 GCA_044445825.1 Caulobacterales bacterium | reverse complement strand
CGATAACAGGCCTGTTTGGCGCCTGTTATCACCTGTTATCACCTGTTCCTGAGCGATATCAGGTGGCTGCAAGCCATTGAACAATCACGGTTTCCAGACCGGAACAGGTGGAAAAAACCGTGAAATAACAGGTGGAACAGGCCAATAACAGGTCGGAACAGGTGGTCGCGGCGCCGCTTTAGGCGCGCACGGGCGTCTCGAACTTCGCCAGCCAGGCGGCCAGTTCGTGGTTGGGGACCTTGGTCAGGTCCTTGGCCAGGCGTCCGGTGATCTCCACCCGCCCTTCCAGGCGCTCCAGCATGACGCCGATCAGCCGCGCCGGCGCGACAACGACCATGCCGTTGGGCGCGCGGTCGGCGAAATGTTCGGCGGCCAGGTCGGCGACGGCGCAGACGAAGTGCTCCTTGGCGTCGCGGAACGACTCCACCGGACCCACCGCGCTGCGCGAGGCGGAGGTGCTGTTCTGGCTGCGGCCGGCGGGGCTGGCGCGCAGTTCGGCGCGCAAGATGTCCAGGTCCCGCGAGCCGTCCAGCTCGCGCAGGGTCACGAAATCGCCGGTGTCGGGCGAGCGCGCGACCAACCTGGCGTGCGCGCCGTCGGCGATGATGAAGAGCGTGCCGTGGGCCATGGCTGAAGTCCGTGAGTTGAAGCGCGATGGGCCGAACGTGCCCGCGCGCGAGGCGTTCCGCCTTGCGCTGGCTCAATCCGCGTGCGGTTTCCCAGCTACCGGCCGCACGGGGTGCGCCTTCAGCAAGGCGATGACGGTCTCGTCCGCTACCTGTTCGAAGTCGGCGTAGTAGAGGCCGATCGCGCGAAAGCGGCCGGGCTGCTCCAGGCAGACCACCTTGTCGGCTTCCGACCGCAAGGCCCGGATGGTGTCGGGCGCGGCCACCGGAACCGCCAGCACCAGAGTCTTAGGCCCGCGGGCGCGCACGGCCCGCAGGGCGGCGCGGACGGTGGCGCCGGTGGCGATCCCGTCGTCGATCACGATCGCGGTGCGCCCCCGCACATCGGCGTGTGGCCGATCGCCCAGGTAGGTTGCGCGCCGGCGCGCGATCTCGCCCAGCTCCCGGTCGCGCACCGCGGCGAACGCGGCCTCGCTGACGCCGGCCATGGCGATGACGTCCTCGTTGCGCACGGTGATCGGCTCGGGCCCGTCGACCACCGCGCCCATGGCCAACTCGGGTTCGAAGGGCACGCCGATCTTGCGCACCAGGACGAGATCGAGTTCGGCGTCCAGGGCCTTGGCCACCTCGGCCGCCACCGGAACCCCGCCGCGCGGCAGGGCCAGCACCACCGGGCGCCGCGTCTTGTACGCCGCCAGGGCCTGCGCCAGGCGCCGTCCGGCCTCGGATCGGTCGACGAAGGACATCCGGCCCCCTCAGGCCATCTCCGCTGCTGCGGGAAGGCTCACCATGTTCGCGGGCGGCGTGCGTTGACGCAGGTCAACGGGCCGCGCCGCGCTCGACTTGCCTCGCACAGGTGAGGGAGCCGCGCCTGAGGCGGCCGGCCGCCCGGCTCAGGTCACCCTGACGCGGGCCTGGAAGAGTTCGGTTTTCCACGACAGGCAAGGGCGTCAGGGCCGCGCGGCGGCGATCTCGCCGGTCTCCCAGCCGCCGCCCAGCGCCTTGTAGAGGCCAACCAGGTCCTGCGAGGCCGCTGCGGTGCTGGCGGTGAGGGCCTGGTCGGCCTGCTGCAGGTGTTCCTCGGCGTCCAGAACCTCGCGGAAACTCACCGACCCCGCCGCGTAGCGCCTGCGGGCCAGGACGAGCGTGGCCCGGCTCTCGTCCGCCGCGATCTGCAGCGAGGCGCGCCTGGCCTGTTCGTCGTCATAGGCCGTGATGGCGTCCTCCACCTCGTGAAGGGCGCCGAGCACCGTCTGGGCGTAGGCCAGCGCCGCCTCCCGAGCCCGCACGTCCTGCAGGTGCACGCTCGCCCGGCGCTGGCCGGCGTCGAAGATCGGCAGATCCAGGGTCGGGCCGACGGTCAGATAGTGGGCGGCCCAGTCGAGGAGTTCTGACGGCAGACTGGCTTGCAGCCCGAGCGAGGTGTTGAGGGAGACATCCGGGTAGAGGCTGGCCACGGCGACGCCCTGGCGCGCCACCGCCGCGTGCAGCTGAGCTTCCGCGGCGCGGATGTCCGGACGGCGTCGGGCGAGATCCGCCGGCAGGCCGATGGGGACCTGCGGCGGCGCGGGCGGGATCGCGCGCACCTCGTTCAGCTCGGCGTCGAGCGCACCCGGCTGGGCCGCCAGCAACAGGGTCAGCTGGTTGCGGTCGCCAGCCGCCTGGCGGTCGAGCGGCGGGACCTGGGATTCGGCGCTCGCAGCCTCTCCCCTGGCGCTCGCCACGTCGAGATCATTGCCAAGGCCGGCCTGTCGCGCGTCCTCGGCCAGCCGCACCAGGGCGCGGGCCGTCGCCAGATTGTCCTCGGCCTCGGCGCGCCGAGCCTGGGCCCCGCGCAGGTCGATATAGGCCGCGGCCACCTCGGCCATCAGCGAAACGCGGACCGCACGGGCGTCCTCAACCGCAGCTTCGGTGTCGGCGTCGGCCGCCTCCACCGACCGTTTCACCCGGCCGAACAGGTCGAGTTCCCAGGTGGCGCTGAGGCCGTACTGATACTGGTTGAAGGGGTTGCTGAGCCCTGGCGGCGCACCGGAGACTCCCCCGGGCGGGCCGCCCTGGCCGTGGCCCGCGAGAGCTCCGAGCAGGGAGGTGGTGGCGGTGCGCTCGCTGATCCGGCTGTTCTGGTAGGAGGCGACGCCGGTGACCTGCGGCCAGGCCCCGGCCGCCGCCAGCCGGCGCTGGTCGCGCGCCTCGTCGATGCGCAGCACGGCCTGGCGCGCGCTGAGGTTGGACAGGGCGGCCCGCTCGATCAGGGAGGAAAGCTCCGGATCGCCGAAGCTCTTCCACCAGGCGGCGTCCTTTACTTCAGTGGTGGTGATGACACTGCCCGGCGCGACGTTCGCAACGGTCGCGTTCGCCGCGGCGCGCCACACGGCGGGCGTGTCGGCCTTGGGCGGCGCGAAGTTGGGACCCACGGCGCAGCCTGCCAGGAGGGCGGCGACGAAGCCTGTCGCGCCCAGCATCCGCGCTGAACCTATGCGCGCGCCCATCCCGCTCACCCGAGCCTGCGCGAGAACATCCACGAGGCTCCTGTCAGAGTGACGAGGCTGATCGCGGCGAGGGGCCAAAGGTCGCCGCCCAGGCGGTCGAGCCCGACGCCCTCCAGATAGACCCTGTGGGAGATGTCGATGGCGTAGCGCAGCGGGTTCACCAGGGTGAAGTCCTGCAAAATCCGCGGCATGCCGCTGATGGGCGTGGTCAGGCCCGACAGCAGGATGAAGGGCATCATGACGATGAAGGTGTACAGCATCGCCTGCTGCATGGTGGCCGCGATGGAGGAGATGAACAGACCCAGCCCCACCGCGGCCAGCAGGAACAGAACCAGCCCGGAATAGAGCACCAGGAACGATCCCTCGAACGGAATGTGGAACCAGAGCTGGGCCACCAGAAGCACGTTGGTGGCTTGCACGGTCCCCACCAGCATCGAGGGGACTGTCTTGCCGACGATGATCTCCGCGGGCCGAAGCGGCGTCACCAGCAGTTGGTCGAACGTGCCCGCCTCGCGTTCGCGGGCGACCGAAAGGGCGGTGAGCATCATGGTCTGGATCATGGTCAGCGTGCCGATCAGGGCCGGGATCATGTTCCAGCGGGTCTCGAGGTTGGCGTTGTACCAGGCCCGCACAACCGGCTGGACCGCCGGAACACCGAGACCGCGCCGGGCCCGCCAGTTGCCGTTGAAGCCCGCGACGACCTCGCCCACGTAACCCATCGCCGTCCCTGCGGTATTGGAGTTGCGGCCGTCGGCGATGACCTGGACGCTGGCCACCTCGCCCGCGTCCAGACGTCGCTCGAAGTCCGGCTGGATCTGGATCGCGATCAGCGCGCGGCGGTCGTTGATGGCGCTGGCCATCGCGGCGGGGTCGCTCAGGTTCGCGACCCGGCGGAACACCCCCGAACCATCGAGCCGGGCCAGCAGCTCCTGCGACGCCGCGCTGCGGTCCTGGTCGAGGGCCACATAGGGCACGTTGCTGAGGTCCAGCGTGGCGGCATAGCCGAAGATCAGGCACTGCATGATCGGCGGGACGAACAGGGTGATCCGGCTGCGCGGATCCTTCAGGATCGCCAGCAGCTCCTTGCGCGTCAGGGCGATGATCCGGCTGAGGATGTCCCACATGGCCGCCATCACGCTAGGCTCTTGCGGATGACGCGGCGGGTGAGGAGCAGCATCGCGGTCGCCAGCACGGCCAGCATCGCCGCATTCGGCAGGATCACGCTCCAGACATCGCCGGCCAGGAAGATGGTCTGCAGCAGCGCCACGAAATAGCGCGCCGGCACGCCGTAGCTGATGAAGCGGATCACCGCCGGCACGCTGCTCAGGTCATAGATGAAACCCGACAGCATGGTGGCCGGCAGAAAGGTGACCAGCTGGGTGATCTGGCTGGCCAGGAACTGGCTCTTCAGGGTCGACGAGATCAGCAGGCCCATCCCCAGCGCCACCAGCAGGTACAGCATGGAGGTGAAGCCGAGCACCCAGAGCGACCCGCGCAACGGCACGACGAACAGGAACCTTGCCGCGAGAACGCAGAGCGCCAGGCCCGCCAGCCCCAAGGCGAAATAGGGAACGATCTTGCCGATCAGGATCTCGTCGGCCTGCACGGGCGTGACGAACAGCGCCTCGAGCGTTCCGCGCTCCCACTCGCGCGACATGACCATGGCGGTGAGTGTCGCCCCGATCAGCGTCATGACCAGAACGATCAATCCGGGGACCAGGAAATAGCGGCTGTCGTTCGCGTCGTTGAACCACAGCCGGCTCTCCACAATGACCGGTCCCCCGCCCGGGGTCTGGCCCTCGCTGGCCGCGCGTACCGCGGACTGCTGCAGCGCGCCCTCGGCGTAGGCCTGGATGATCCGGGCGCGATTGGCGTCGGTGCCGTGCAGGATCAGTTGCACGCTCGTCCCCTGCAGTCGGCTCTGCCTGGCGAAGTCCTCGCGGACGAACAGGATCCCGTCCACCTGGCGCTCGAGCATCAACTCCCGCGCGCGGGCCAGGGAGGTGACCGCCTTGACGTCGAAATAGGGTGAGAGGGAAAAGCCAGAGACCACCTCGGCATCGTCGGGCGACGGGTCTTCGAACACCACGGCGACCGGGACGTGCTTCACGTCGAAGGTCAGGCCATAGCCGTAGAGCAGGATGAGGATCAGCGGCAGCACGATGCCGATGGCGAAGCTGGAGGGGTCGCGGACGACCTGCAGACCCTCCTTGCGGATCAGCGCCCAGATGCGGCGCAGCTTGGCGGCGCTGGCCGCGGGATGGTCGCCCGGCGTGCTCATGCCGCGGCGCCGGTCAGGGCCGGCTGCGCGGCGCGGGCGGCCTCCACGATGGCGACGAAGGCGTCCTCCATGGTCGGCGCCTCGCCCACCGCGGCGCGGCCGCGGGAGCGAATCTCGCGCGGCGCGCCCTGGGCCAGCAGGCGGCCGCTGTCGAGGATCGCGATACGGTCGCAGTACTCGGCCTCGGCCATGAAGTGGGTGGTGACGATCACTGTAACGCCGGCGTCGGCGAGGGCGGTGATCCTGCGCCAGAAGTCCCGGCGCGCCAGCGGATCGGCGCCGCTGGTCGGCTCGTCGAGGAACAGGATTTCAGGCTCGTGCAGCAGGGCGGCGGCCATGGCCAGGCGCTGCCTGTACCCGCCCGCCAGCTGGCCGGCCGGGATCTGGGCGTAGGCCGCAAGCTCGAACTGGGCGAGGGCCCAGGCGATGCGATCTCGCTTGCGCACGCCGCGAAGGCCGTAGACGCTGGCGAAGAAGTCCAGGTTCTCCGCCACCGAAAGCTGTCCGTACAGGGAGAATTTCTGCGCCACATAGCCCAGCCGACCGCGCGCGGAGGCGCGCGAGCGGCGCATGTCGGCGCCCCCGACGCTCAGCTCGCCGGCGCTCGCCGCTAGCAGACCGCACAGCATGCGGAAGGTGGTGGTCTTGCCTGCGCCGTTCGGGCCGAGCAGGCCGAAGATCTGTCCTTGACCCACCTCGAAGCTGATGTCGTCCACGGCGGTGAAGTCGCCGAACCGGCGCACCAGTCCACGCACACGCACCGCGATCTCACCGGTTGGCGGCGCGCGCGGCGAGGCGGCCGGCGCGGCCTTCGGCGGGGAGGCGACCGGCTCCGCGGTTGGCCGCAGCAGGGTCATGAAGCCGTCTTCGAAATGGGCGGATGTCGAGGTGATCGCGGCGGCTGCCAGCCCGGCGCCGGCGAGCCCCCGCCCGGCGTCCGCAGTAGTCAGCACGACCCGCACGCGCCCGCCTTCCGGGACGGCGTCCACGACCGCGCTCATGCCCAGCAGCCGCGCCTGCAGCTCGCGCGGCTTTTCGCCGGCCGGCGGCTCGATCATGAAGCTTCGCCCCGCCGCCCGCGCACTGACGCTCTGCGGCGCGCCCTGCGCCAGCACACGGCCCCGGTGCAGGACGATCACCCGGTCGCAACCGTCGGCCTCGTCGAGATAGGAGGTGCTGACGATCACCGGCACGCCATGGTCGCGCACCAGCCCGCGGATGATCTGCCACAGCTCCCGGCGCGACAGCGGATCGACGCCGGCGGTGGGCTCGTCGAGCAGCAGCAGCCGCGGCGTGCTCACCAGGGTGCAGGCTAGCCCCAGCTTCTGCTTCATGCCGCCGGAGAGCTGGCCGGCGAGGCGGCGACTGAACGGCCCCAGCGCCGTCATCTCCATCAGCTGGGGATACTTGACGCGCCGCTCGGCGACCGAGACTCCGTGCAGGTCGGCGTAGAGGTCGAGGTTCTCCTGCACGCTGAGATCGTCGTACAGGCCGAAGCGCTGCGGCATGTAGCCGACGCGGGACTGCACCTCCAGCGGCTGCGTCGTCACATCAAAGCCCAGCACGGTCAGGTCGCCGGCGTCGGGGGCGTGCAGGCCGCAGATCAGACGCAGCAGGGTGGTCTTGCCAGCGCCGTCCGAGCCGACCAGTGCGGTGACCGCGCCGTCCGCCGCGGCGAAGCTGACCTCCTCCAGCGCCTGGAAAGCGTGCCTGTTCGCCTGAAAGCGCTTGCTGACGCCGGTGCAGGCGACGACGGCGGCCGGGTTGCCGGCGCCGCTCATCGACTTGCGTCCGCCGAGCCGGCGGCCCGTGCCAGTGGCAGGTGCACCGTCGCCGGCATCCCCAGGCGAAGTTCGTCCGCGGGGTCGGTGACGAACACCCGCACCTCATAGACGAGGCTGGTCCTCAGCTCGGCGGTCTGCACCGTCTTCGGGGTGAACTCGGCCACCGACGAGATGAATCCAAGCCAACCCTTGAACGACCGGCTCGGAAAGCCATCGGCGGTCACCGTCGCGGCCATGCCGGGATGGATCTTGCCGAGGTCGGACTCGCTCACATAAGCGCGCACCCACTTCGGGTTGGTGACGGCGATGGTGAACACCGGCCGCTGCGGCGAGGCCATCTCGCCTGGCTCCATCAAGCGGGCGCGGACCACGCCGTCGGCAGGCGCGACAAGTTCGGCGTCGGCCAGTTGCCGCTTCAGCACCTCCAGCCGAGCCTGATCGGCGCGAAGCTGAGCTTCGCCCTGGGCGATGTCTTCGCGGCGAGGCCCGATCAGTTCCAGTTCGTAGGCCTTGCGCTGCGCCGCAAGCTTCGCCTCGGCGGCGTCCCGGGCCGCCTTGGCGTTGTCGACATCCTGGCGGCTCACGGCGGCCTGGCCGGCGGCGGCCGTCCACAGACTGCTGGCGCGGGCGTACTGACTCTGCGCGCTCGCAGCGTCCGCATCTGCGGCGGCCAGGGCGTCGCGCGCCTCGCCGATCTCCTGAGGCCGGTTGCCGGCGTGCAGCTTCTGCACGGCGGCGCGTTGCGCCGCGGCCTCGGCCTCGACTTCCGCCACCTGCGGCGCCAGCCGGCGCGTGTCCAGCCGGGCCAGAACCTGGCCTCTGGCGACGCGGTCCCCCTCCTGCGCCAGCACCGCATCGATGCGGTCGCTGCCGTTGAACGCCAGCTCGATCTGGCGCAGGTCGACGTTGCCGTAGAGTGTCAGACTGTCGGCGGTCCCCTTCTGGTGGGTCAGCCACCAGGCCAGCGCCCCGCCGACGCACGCCACCGCCACCAGCAGCGCAATCAACAATTGTCGTCTGTTCATCAGGGCGCCTGGCGGACCATCGCGAACAGCTAGCCGAAGCCCGGCGCGGCGTAATTGATGCGACGCAATTGCGCCGGCGAGGTTGACGGTTTGGGCGGCGTCAGTGGGTCGCGGGCGCGAAGGCTTTCGCCAGGGCGGTCTTGGCGCCGGACATGGCGTTCACCACCTGGGTGTCGCCCGCCGAAGCGGAGTCGCCGATCGCCCAGCCCGCCGGGCAGCCGCCGATCAGGCGGTAGCGCCGCGTCTGCCTCACGTCGCTCTTCGGCGTCGCCTTGGTGGAGTCGGTCGGCCTGAGGGAGATGTCGGTGGAGACGGTGAAGTCGCGCGCCAGGTCGCCATGAATCCCCGAGCTGGCGACAGCGCGCGTCGCGCCGGACTCGCACCAGGCGACGAAGATGCCGGGCTTCACCACGGGCGGATCGAGGACGGTGCAGGGCTGCCCGTTGATGTCCGGCAGCGGACGGGCGAAGCCCCCGCGAATGGTGGCGTCGGCGCAAATGAACACCGGTCGCGCCGCTGTGTTCACGGCTTCAATCCGCCATAACTGAGTGGTGGGGTTCGAGTCTGATGTGGCTGGCGACGGAGTCAGGGACGCCAGGGGTAAGGCCAGCGCCACCGATCCGCCGATCAGCAAAAGCGCGCGCGACAGGGTCATGCGACATCCTCCTCAGACCTTCTCTGGAGCTTGCCGACAACGGCCGTGAGCGGCCTTGACCGAGATCAACGGGCGATCACGCGCGCGGAAGCGCCGCGAGGCGGTGGCCTCACCCGATCAAGCGTCAGCAATATCGATTTACTTTTTCGGTCGGGCGGATAGCGTGCGCGAGCCCCGTCCGCCGACGAGGGCGCAACATGGAGGCGCATATGAAGGTGACTCGTCTGGTCCTCACCGCGGCAGCGGTGCTCGCGCTCGGCTTGAGCGTCGCTTGCAAGAAGAATGAAGCGGCGAACACGGCAGCGGCGACCGAGAACACGGCAGCGGCGCCGGCGACCAATGCGCCTGAGGCCACGAACTCAATGGCTGCGTCGAACTCCGCGTCGAACGCCGCTCCGGCGTCCAACGCCGCGCCGTAGAGCCTAGACAAGGACTACTTTGTTTTGGGGCGGGCGCCCACCAACGCCCGCCTCCGCTTGCCTGTCCGTGCGCCGCTTGCTGCTTCAGTGCGGCGCCTTCAGGCCGCGAAGTTGGCCCGACTCCTGCTCAGCCGTAGCTTGACCCGGCGCGACCTGCGGGCCGGACGCGCGCACCTCCATCCGATCTGACAGGTCTCGGGCAAAGGGCCTTCCCATGATCGCCTACTCCACGCTCGGCGTGAACGACATGGACCGCGCGATCCGATTCTATGACGCCGCCTTCGCGCCGCTCGGGGCCGTGCGCGATGAGACCAGCCCGACGTGGACCGGATACTCGCGCGCCGGCGACCGTGGGAAGTTCTTCCTGACACGTCCCTTCGATCGCGCCCCCGCGACCTTCGGCAATGGGACCATGCTGGCGTTCCTCGCCACCGATCGCGCCGCGGTCGATGCGTTCCATGCGGCCGCGATGAGCGGTGGTGGAACGGACGAGGGTCCGCCCGGCGTGCGCGAAGGCATGGACCCTGTCTTCTACGCCGCCTATGTGCGCGACCCGGACGGCAACAAACTCTGCGCGTTCGTGCGCAAATAGCCGCCCACGATCCGACCGCCCTCAGTTCAAGGGCAATCCGTACAGCCCCGCCACATTGTCGTGGCAGATCCAGTTGCGCTCCTGCTCAGTGAGCGTGCTGGTGTGCTCGGCGAGCATGGCCTGAGAGTTCGGCCAGGTGGAATCCGAGTGCGGAAAGTCGCTCGCCCACATCAGCCGCCGGACATTGCACAGGTCCTTGGTCTTGAAGGCCACCCAGTCATCCTGGAAGGTGACATAGATGTGCTCGGAGAAATATTCACTGGGCAGTCGATCGAGCGGCGGCGCCTTCATCCAGTAACGGTGGCGCTTATAGGCATGGTCCATGCGGTACATGTAGTGCGGCACCCAGCCGGCATCGGCCTCGACACAGACGATCTTCAGCCCCGGATGCCGGTCGAACACGCCGCTGAAGATCAGTGTACCCATGATATCCTGGCAACCCCGGATGATCGACAGGAAGCTGTTGATCCGGGGGCCGCGCGGGTTCTGCGCCAGTGAGCCGGACTTGGTGGTGAGGATATGGAAGCTGAGCGGCAGACCCAGTTCCACCGCTGTGGCCCACACCGGGTCGTAGATCTTGCTGTCGTAGTCCTCCACGGCGGGATCGCCGGGCATCATCACGCCCTTGAATCCCATTTCCTTGACCGCCTTCAGCTCGGTGACGCCGTCTTCCGGCGTCCGCATCGAGACCTGGGCGAGGCCGTGCAGGCGGTGCGGGGCCTCGGCGCAATATTCCGCCAGCCAGCGGTTGTAGGCCTCGAAACAGGCCTTCTTGAAATCGAAGTCTGGGTGGTTGCACAACAGCATGCCCACCGTGGGATAGATCATCTCCGCCGCCACGCCGTCGAGGTCCTGGTCCGCCAGGCGGTACTTGGGATCCCACCCGCTGCGCCACAAATCCTTGAACGCCACGCCGTCGGTGGTGAGCTTGGACGGCTCCTTGCCGGCGGCCGCCAGCAGGCCGAGCGGCACGGGCGTCGGCATGCCCTCGATCACGAACGCGTCGCCGACGCCCTCCAATTGCTTGATCCGCGGCGCCCGTTCGCGGAAGTTCGGATCGATGTAGTCGACGTAGCAGTTGGGCGGTTCGGTGATATGCGAATCCGCCGAAATCGGCTTCCTGATCATGGCTGGCGTCCTTCCCACGGTCTCGGCTTCTGCTTGTTGAGACTAAACCACCACTCGCCGCGGTTTGCACGCGTATGAAGGCCGATGGTCACGGCCGAGGCAGAATCTTGCGATCGGCCAGCCTGCCAAGCCATTTGCGGAACATCGCCTCGGTGTCGATGCAATCGCCGAAGCCCGCCTGTCGCAGCTTGATGGTGCTCACCAAGGTGGACGCCGGGGTCTGGCGTGCGCCGTAGGAGAACAGCAGGTCGGCGTAGTGGTGCGACTCTCCCAGCAGCTGCGCCATGCCGATTGGCCTGAGCCCGTGTTTCGCGACGATCTCGTCCCAGACATGCGCGTGCCGGGGCAGGAACTCGGCGAGGGATACCGGCTGCCCAAACGCCGGCGCAAGGCCCACGGCCTCGGCGATGGCCGGCCAGACGTTCTCCCAGACGAAGACGTCGCCGTTGGTGATGTTGAAGGTTTCGCCCCGGGCCGCCGGGCTCTCGGCGGCCCAGGCCAGCGCGCTGGCGATCAGGTCGGCGTCCACCGCCTCGATGATGTTGCCGTGCTCTCCAGGGCAGTAGAAGGGCAGCCGCAGTTCCCGGCAGATCGCCGCATAGGCGCCGAGCACCGGGATCAGATTCATCGCCACCCCGGTCGCCGCGCCGAACACCACCTGCGGACGCCAGATCGTGAACGCCCAGGCCGCGCGCCGCTGCGCCGCCCGCACATAGTCCTCCTGCAGCCAGTAGAAGTTCTCGTGCGGGTCGCGCGACGCGCTCTCGCGGGCCGGAACCTTGATGCGGTGCACGTGGGCGCCGTAGGCCTTGGTCCCCTGAAGCACGCTCATGTGGCGCAAGCCGCTGGCGCTGCGCAGAAGCGGGTCCATGAGGTTGCGCATCATCGCCAGGTTGGTCTGCATCTGGTCGTGCTCGTACCAGCCGGGGACCAGCCCCGGTTTCTCGAACAGGGCGGCATAGATGACGTGGGTCACCTCGCCGAGAGACGCCGCGGCGTCGCGGCAAGCCGCGGCGTCGGTGAGGTCGAGTGCCAGGTGCTCGAAGGCGGCGCCGGCCGGCGCCTCCGGCCTGCGGCGCGACAGGCCGATGACCTTCCAGCCCGGCATCTGCGCGAAGTGTTCCACCGCGGCGGCGCCGATCAGGCCGCTGGCGCCGGCGATCAGGATGGTGCTGGCGGCGGACGCGGCTAGTCCTCCAGCCTGAAGCGTGTGCACAGCACGAACTGCAGCGGCCGATCCCCTCTGTCCCATTCGTGGTAGGAGGCGACAATGGTCCCATCGGGCAATTGGGCCACGCTAGGATAGCCGATGTGCTGATAGGGGCCGGGATGGCGCCAGTCGATGCGCCGGCGCCGCGCGCTGGCGTCGGGGCCTTCGGTGGCCGGATCGCCCGGCACGCCGCCTTCGCGGATGACGAATTCGTTCTTCACGTCCCAGGTGACCCCGTCCTGCGACACCACGCCGCGAACGCCGTAGGGCGGCCGCCGATAGCCGTAGATCATCAGGTAGCGGCCATCCTGCAGGGCGATCGTCTCGGCCGGAAAGCCCCAGATGTTGGTCCATTTCGGCGGCGTCCAGCTGAAGCCGTCGTCCTCCGAGACCACGAACACCATGTTCTTGGAATCGCCGGACGGATTGACGTGGGTGCGCATGAACGACACCAGCCGCCCGTCCTTCAGGCGCAGCATCGAGGGTTCCTCATAGTCGATGATCGAAGCCGGATCGTAGGCGAGCGTCGAATAGTATTCCCAGTTGTCCCCGCCGTCGTCGGACCGCATCAGCGCCGAGCGGGTGGTCTCGCCCTCGCCCTCCTCCTCGTAGCCCCGGATACGCCCGTACAGCCCCATCAGGATCGACCCGGACGGCAGCTGCCAGCACCCCAGACGGCACCCGCCGTGCTTGAGAGGGCGCACATTGACCGGGATCGGATCGCTCCAGGTCCGGCCGCGGTCCTTCGACTTCACGACGAAGGTGCCGAGCCAGGCCTTGGTCTTGAAGGTCCAGCTCCAGTCGCCCCACTCGTCGGTGACCGGACCAGTGCTCCAGGACACGCCTTCGGGCTTCACCCCGCGCTTGAAGAAGCCGGTGATGGTCATGTTGACCAGCCAGGTCCCGTCCGCCAGTTCGCAGATGCCGCAGTCCCAGTTGCCGGTGGCGGCGGTCCAGGGCAGCACAACGGTGGGCTGCGACCAGGTCACGCCGCCGTCGCCGGAATGGGCGACCAGGGTCTGGCCGGAGTCGTGGTGGATCGGGAAGCGTTCCTCGTTGAACACCGCGACCAGGGTTCCGTCCCGCAGCACCCGCGTGGCGATCTGGTTGATGCAGTGTTCGCCATGGCGATGGATGTCGTGGTGCGTCACGTCGCGGATGTTCAAGGCCTGCTCCTCCCGGAAAGTCGCACATTCGCAACCCTGCTTTACAGGCGCATGACGCTCAGATCACGCGGCGCCGACGACCGCAGGCCCGGCGACGCCGTGGCGCATGGCCAAGGCGTTCAACGTCTCGAGGATTCCGGCGTGCAGTTCGACGCCTCGCGCCTCGGCTTCACGCAGGCCGCGCATCGCTGAATCGCCCGGCAGCCGCACCGGCCTGGAGTTGTCTATGGGGGGCGTCGCGCGGCACAGGTCGGCGAGGAAGCCGGTCTGGCGCGTGAAGCCGTCCGCGCCGCCGAACAGGGCCGGGTCGAACACCTGCACGAACACCGACGCGCCCCATTGGGTGTCGCCGTCCGCGCGGCCGTGGGCCGACAGCCCCTGGGTGAGCGCTTCGACCATCAGCGCCAGGCCATAGCCCTTCTGGCCATGGTCGAGCCCGCCGGCGGGCAACAACGCACCCGCCGGTTCGTCCGCCAGCACGCGTGGGTCGTCGCTGGCGCGCCCCTTGGCGTCGATCGCCCACTGGCCGGGATACCTCGCGCCCGCTTGGCGCAGGCGGGCGCTCATGGCCGCCGTGGTGATCGAGGACGACATGTCGATGAGGATCGGATCGCCGGGGGTCGGGATGCCCACCGCGATGGGATCGGGGGTGAGCACGCCACGCAGGCCGCCGAACGGCGCGACCATGGCGGCGGAGGGATCGGAACTGGCGATGATCGCCATCATCCCGCGCCGGGTCGCGGCCGGCAGGACGGCGGCCAGGCAGCCTATGTGATGGCTCCGGCGGATGGATATGGCGCAGAGCCCGTGGATCGCGGCGCGATCGGCGGCGAGGTCGACGGCCCGGGCTGTGAGCCAGACGCCCGGCAGCCGTTCGCCGTCCCAGACCAACGCCACGCCGCGATCGGAGATCGTCGAGGGTTCGCCTCGCGTGCGCATCGCGCCGGTCTCGATGTCACCCAGGTAGTCGGCGAGCTGGGCCAGGCCGTGTGTCGAATGACCCATGGCGTCGGCGCTCGCCAGCAGCCGCGCGACGGTCGTGGCCTTGTCCGCCTCCAGGCCCGCGGCGGCCAGCAACTGGGACGCAAAGCGTTTCAGATCCTCGAAGTCATGCCGCATGGCGGGAGCTCCATCTGGCGGCGCAGCTGAGGACGCGCTTCGCAGCACCCGACCTAATAGGTCAGGCCACGAAACCAGGGAACGACATCTTCGGCCGCATCGCCCGGTGTCGGGACGCCGCCGCGACGATGCTCGCCTCAGCTTGCGGCCGGCACCGCGAAGCGCAGTTCCGCATCCCTGGCGATTGCATCTCGCTGTTCGGGATCGTGGCGATCGACGTCGAAAGGCCTGCCAATGCGGTTGCCGGCGATGTCCTCCAGGATGGCGGCGGCATGGAGCGCATAGCCGCCGGGCGTCCAGGGGCGCAGAGGCGTGATGACGAGGCGCATCTCCTCGCATTGCAGATCGATGTCGCAAGGCACAACCGCCTCGCCCTGGCGGATCGAAACCGCCCTCAGCGCCAGCGCGGCGTCCAGCGGGTGGGGGGCGTCGACGATCAGGGGGTCCGTGGCGTGTGCCGGCGGCGTGACGCGCCAACGCGCCGGCTCGATCGGCGAGCGCATGGGCGGGCCGACGCGGATGGCCCTGGCGAGCGGCGCCGCGAGCAGCCCTCCGGCGGCGTCACGCCAGAAGGCGTCGATCTCCAGGATGTAGCTTTGGCCCTGAGTGAGGGGCGGGCCTTCGTTGATGTTGTCCACGAGGCCCCGCTTGATCCGGCTCGGGTCGAACAGCACGGTCACGCGCCGCCCCTGCGGATCCCACAGCTCCTGGTCGATTTCTACGAACACCCCGCCCAGGGCCTGGCCGCGGTCGTCCTTGAGGCGAAGGTGGTCCAGGGCGACGCCCATCCGCATCGGCGCCGAAAAGGTGATGTAGAGCTTCAGGATGTTCTCTGGCCAGATGGACGCGCTGGGTGTCAGCGAGACGATCCGCGTGGTGGGCGCGCGCGGCGGCTCGGGCACGCCGCCAAACCAGGCGACCACGGCGGCCGCGCCCGGCGGGCGGTAGACCGCGCGCAGTCTCAGCGCCGGCGCCGGGCTGAAGCGCGGATGGAACACCAGCGCATCGCCGTCCAGCGCATAGGCGCCCAGCATGCCCGGTGCGGCGGGGTCCTCGCTGGCGAACACCTCGAACACCGCCGCCCAGCCACCGGCCGGCGGCGGCCCGCGCCAAGGTCCAGCTCGGAACGCCGCCCCGGTTCTGGTGATGCGGGGCGAACCTGCCCTATCGCTCAAGGCAGGGCGATGGTCGTCAGGCTGAGCGCATCGCCGTTGGCCACCATGGCCACGGCGGAGCCCTCGTCGAAGTGGTCCAGCCGGCGCACGCCTTGCAGATCGGCGATGGTTTCGTAAGGCACGCCCTCGGTGGCCGCGATCTTGTCGGTGATGGGTCCGTATTGGCCGAGATTGTCCGCCGCCAGCTTCATCACCCCGCGGTTGGAATTGGCCATCAGTATGTAGTCGGCCCCATCCTTCTTGTAGGCGATCATGTCCAGCGGCCGGTTCATATTGCCCAGCTCGGCGATGGTCATGCCCTTGACCTTGGCGCCTGGCGTCAGCTGAGACACCGCGATGCGCACCAGGGGCGTGCAGGTGTAGCTGGCCAGGATCTCCGGTCGACCATCGAATTGATAGCTGATGAAGGTGCGGATCGGCGCATTGGTCTCGTACTGACCGTGGGCCCCATGCCAGATCTCGATGCTGGCGCCCTTCGCCGCGGCGCTGAACGGATAGGGTATGGCGCGCAGCGTCGAGGCGAACTCCTCGTTGGAGAGACCGGCGACGATCACCTTGCCGTCCACATAGCCGAGGTCGGTTATGGTGTCGGTGCGCAGCGCGTTGCCGCGTCGGTCGACCTTGTCGGCATCCGGCTGGTCGACCAGCGCCACACTGGAGTGCGGCGTGGCGTCAAGATCCAGGGCGGTGAGGCGACCGTCGCGGTCGGCCTTCAGGATCAGGGCGTCGGCGTCGGCCCCCGCGCCCCGGCCCACCGCCAGATAGACATTCCCCGAGTCAGGGTTCACCGCGATATCCGGCACGCGGATCTGGTCGGTCGTGGTTCCCAGCAGCGCGGCGATCTTGCCGGTCAGGTCTTCGATGTGCACGGGCCCCGAGCCGGTCCTGGAAACGTCCCCGGTCTCGAAAGCCCACACCGCGCCGCCCAGCCCGTCGCCGACGAGCAGAACGCCGTTGGGCGCAAAGGCGAGGGCGCTCGCCGATTTCAGGTCCGCATGCTGGGTGCGCGCCCGCTCAAGGGTCGTGACGTCGCCTGACTGCGCCATGTGTTTTCTCCCGTCTGTAAGACCTCAGTTGTAGACCCATCCAACTGCAACCGCCATGGTCGCGACCCGCCGCGACGATCTTCATCGAGCGGATGGACTGAGGCGACTTGCCCAGCTGGACGAATGACAGCCAAGCCTGTTTGACACGCCTTTCCCCGGCGCGTAGCGTTTCGCCGCTTGCTGGCCAACAGCGGTCACCGCCTTAGGCGCCTATTCTTTCGTCGTATTGGCTCGTGGACTTCCTGGGCCCGACGTTCTTAGTCAACTCGCCCGGTTCGCGATCCGCAACGCGCCTCATCGGTCCGCAGATCGGGGGAGCTGAAGCATGGGCGCTGTCCAAACCACCTCGACCCGACTTCGCCGCCTCGCTGCGAGTTCGGCCGGCCTGAGCCTGCTTCTGGCTGGAGCGGCCCTCGCCCAGCCCTCCGATCAACCGCCTCCGTCCGGGACGCAGGGAGCGCATCTTACCCTCGGACCTGGGGCGACCAGCTACGTCCCGGAGGCCCAGCACGTCACCGTCGGACCTAACGCCACCGGCCTCCAGCCGGCGCCGACTCCCCCGCCAGGCCCCGGCCAGGCGCACCTCACCATCGGCCCCGCCGCTTCGTCCAATGTGCCGGTCGAGCAGCATGTCGCGGTCGGACCCAACGCCACCGGACTTCAGGCCCCGCCGCCCAAGCCGCCTGGACCGGGCGAAGCTCACCTGACCATCGGCCCGGGCGCGACGAGCAACGTGCCGGCCGAGCAGCACATCACCGTCGGACCCAACGCAACCGGCCTCCAGCCGCCGCCGACTCCCCCGCCGGGGCCCGGCCAGGCGCACCTCACCATCGGCCCCGCCGCTTCGTCCAATGTGCCGGTCGAGCAGCATGTCGCGGTCGGTCCCAACGCCACCGGACTTCAGGCCCCCCCGCCTAAGCCGCCTGGACCGGGCGAAGCGCACCTGACCATCGGCCCGGGCGCGACCAGCGACGTGCCGGCCGAGCAGCACATCACCGTCGGACCCAACGCCACCGGCCTCCAGCCGCCGCCAGCTACGACGGCTGGCGCGGGTGAAGCACACCTCACCCTTGGCCCCGCGGCTTCGACCAACGTGCCAATTGAACGACATATCGCCCAAGGACCGAGGGCGAGCGCACTCGCGCCCGTCAAGCCGACGCCGCCCGGCCCGGGGCAAGCGCACATTACCCTTGGTCCCGGCGCCTCGAGCAACGTGCCGATCGCTCAGCACATCGTCATCGGCCCCCGGGCGACCGGTCTGCAGCCGCCGCCGCCCCCGCCGCCGGGGCCGGGTGAGGCCCATATTACGATCGGTCCGGCCGCCTCCAGCAACGTTCCCGCCGGCCAGCACATTACGGTTGGCCCCAGGGCCACGGGGCTTCAGCCGCCGCCGATCACTCCGGCCGGCGAGGGCGAAGCTCACCTCACCATCGGTCCTGGAGCCTCGAGTAACGTCCCGATCGCGCAACATGTGGCGGTCGGACCCCGTGCGTCCGCGTTGCAGCCGAGGCCCCCACGCCCGCCGCGGCCGGGCGAGGCGCACATCACCATAGGTCCGGCCGCTTCGAGCTTTGTCCCGGTCGCGCAGCACGTCACACTGGGGCCGAGGGCCACGGGCCTGCAGCCGCCGCCGCCACCACCGCCGGGGCCTGGCGAAGCGCATTTGACGATCGGTCCCGGCGCGTCCAGCAACGTTCCGGCGACGCGTCACATCACCGCCGGGCCGAAGGCGTCCGGACTCGCGCCGTTGCCGTAGAGTTGTGGTCCTCGAGCGTCGTCATCCTCGCCGGGCGGGGGGTCGTCGGCCCGTCATCGCGCCGCTCGCCGCCGCGGCCGCGCTTTTGGCGGCGCCCGCCGGCCTAGGCGCCCAAGGTCCGCCGCCCAGCATCAGCGATGAAAGCTTCGGCTGGAACGATCAGTTTGTCGATTCGGTGAACAGCCACACCGATATCGACCTCACCGACGCCAAGCAGGTGTTCCGCTTCGTGTTCACCCACATGAGCTCCGAGGTGATGATCTATCCGTCGGAAAACTACTACTATTTCACCCTCGACTTTCAGGGCCGCACGATCCTTGGCAGCCTCGCTCTGTTCCCCGAGGACAGGGACAAAGGGGTGCTCAACTTCGGCTACATGGAGAAGGTCGACAAGATCCAGCAGCCGTGCTTTCCCGTGCGCGGCGGCAGCGCCGCCTTCACCGCCAAGGACGGTGTGGTCGTCACCAAGATCGACGACGAAGCCTACGCCGTCACCTTCGAGGGCCACACGCGCGTCTTCAATCTGTTCCATCTCGACATGACTCCCCCCAGGCACGCCAGGCTCACGCAGGATGAAGTCTTCGTCGCGCCCGAGTTCGATGAATCCGGCTTGATGTTTTATCTGATCTTCAACAAGGCGGAGAACCACCTCTACTGGATCCTCGATGAGGACGTGTACGTGCCGGAACACTTCCATGCGGTCGGCGACGACGTGATTTTCGGCGATCGAACCGAGTTCGCCTTCTATGTCGACAAGGTCAACCAAAGAAAACTTCTGATCGGCGTCGACGGCCTGAACGTGCTGGAGGACAACTACTATGACGGGCCGTTCGATCAGATGCCCGACAATCTGGTGAAGAGCGGTCAGCTCGATATCCAGCCCTATCTCGAGAAAACCTACCCCGACACCAAGGGCCAGATCGACAAGTACGGGAACTACCTCAACTGGTACGGCGTGCGCGTGGCCGTTGCGCCCTACCTCAACTACTTTTCACGCGACGACGTCACCAATACGGTGCGCTCGTGCCGGGCCTCCAACTATCCGCCCTCGAGGTTCTATGCCTGCCTGACGCAGCAGATCTTCCTGGAGCCCGACAGCGTGAAGGATTGCTCGAAGGCCGGCGAGGATTACGCCGAGCCCGAGCCCACGAGGCCAGAGGGCGAAACGCCTGCAAAGCCGTAGGGGTACGGCGCCGGGAAAGACGAATGTCCCCGGGTCACCTCGGCGTGGCGGTAGCGGGCGAGATAGCCGTCGCTGCGAGCCGCGGCCAGGCGTCGTCCTGCGGAGGATTGCTGGAATGGCAGTTGCCGGGTGTTGCCTTCTGCCGCGTCTCGGCGGCAGGTAAATCAGGTTGGGCGGTGAGGGCAGGCGCGATGAGTCGGGGACGTTTACTGACAGGGCCGCCGGCGGGGTGGGGCATCGGACGCTCGCCGCCCCCTGGCTACGGCGCGATCCGCATCCTCGCTCGTCGTAAGCGACGCGGCTTCTCCTGGCTCTGGGCCCTGCTGGGCGCGCTGGCGGCCATCGCCGGCGCGCTGGTCCTGCTCGTTCGATAGGCTAGGGGGCGCCTACACGTGAGCATAGACCCCGCGGCCGGGAACGACCCGCACGGGCGCTTTGCCGAGCCGCAGCATCGCCTTGCCGACGGGGGCGGGACCCGGTCCACGAGGCGGATCCCCGCACTGACTGCCCCCTGGGGCGCGGTTAGGCCAGCGGGACCTTGTAGAGGCGGGCGGCGTTGCCGCTGAAGATCTTGCGACGCTCGTCCTCGGAGAAGTCGGCCAGCACCTCCGCCGAACGCTCGAGAGGGTTGGGATACAGGCAGGTCGGGTGCGGGAAGTCCGTCTCGAACATCACGTTGTCGATTCCGACCCTGCGCACGGCGCTCGCCAGGTTCTCGGTCTCGAACCAGAAGCAGGCGTAGACCTGACGGCGGAAGTAGTCGATCGGGGCCATTGAGAGTTTGCTGACCGCGTTCGCGCCGGATTCCCGGATCGAATAGTCCAGCGCCTCCAGGATAAACGGGATCCAGCCGATGCCGCTCTCCACCGAGACGAAGTTGAGCCGGGGAAAGCGCTCTAGCAGGCCTGAGGCGATCAGGTTCACCAGCACACGCGCGTTGCTCAGAAACAGCATGGTGGATCCCAAGGCGAGCTTGGACTCCGGAGCGAGCGAGGGCCAGGAGGAGTCGGCGAACCAGCTTGTCGACGCATCGCTGGCGCCGATGTGAAAGTTCACCGGCAGGCCCTGGTCACTGCAGTACTCCCAAAGCGGGGTCCAATAGTCACCGCTGAGATCATCCATGCCGTGGCGGTGCGGGTCGGAATTGATGTTCACGCCGCGCATGCCCATTGCGCGGCAGCGCTCTGCCTCGGCGACCGACAGGTTGACGTCCCACCAGGGCAGGAGGGCCATGGGCAGCAACCGCCCGCCCGACTCGGCCTGCATTTCGGCGGCGGCGTCGTTGTAAATCCTGGTGCACATCAAGCGAAGCTCGGGATCGACCTTGGCGCTCGGCCCCTGGCCGCCAAAGCCGAGCACATTGGGATAGACCACCTGCGCCCAGATCCCGCTGCGGTCCATCACCTCGAGGCGGGCTTTCGTCTGAGAGCAGCCCGGGTGGACGTCGCTGACCAGCCAAGTCAAGAACTCAAGTCCTTGCGCCTTGCTCTCGTCCTTGGCGATGACGCTGGAGGCGCAGGGTATGCCCATTGAGACATCGCCCTCGATCGTCCAGACGAACTGGCCGCCCGTCTGTTTCATCTGCGGCACGCGGTCCCGGTAGCGTGCCGGCGCGCGCGAGGTCCAAAGGTCGAACGGCTCGCTGAAATGGGTATCGACGTCGATGACCTTGATGTCCGCCAGCCCCGTGTGCGCGGAACGCTGCTTCGTGGTGGCGGTCATTCTCGCCTCTCCAACGTGGGGGTTGATGGCGGGGCTCGCGCAAGAGGCGCGTGATCGGCGCGCCGCCTGCTGTATTCAGGCGGTGACACGTTCCTCGGCCCCCTGCGCCAGGGGTTCGAAAGCGAAGCCTTCGTAGCCACGCTGGGCGATTAGATCGCAATGCTCTCTGTAGGAGCTGAAACCGCCTAGATAGACACTAAACCTTCTGGGTTTGCCGGGGATGTTCGCTCCGACGTACCAGGAATTCGTCTGCGGATACAATGTGGCGTTCGCCACCTCCGTGGAGTGTGTCACCCACTGTTCTTCAGCGTCTTCCCTGGCTTCGACGAACTCCAACCCGCGCTCGCGCATGTACTCCATGCAGGCGGCTATCCAGTCCACATGCTGCTCGACGCCCGTGGGCATGTTCGCAACCACCGAAGGGCTGAACGGCCCGGTGATGGTGAAGAGATTGGGAAAACCCGCGATGCCCAGCCCGAGGTAGGATCGGGCGCCCTGCGCCCACTTCTCCTCCAGGGAGAGACCTTCCCTGCCTCGCACATCGATCCGTAGCAGGGCGCCTGTCATCGCGTCGAAGCCTGTGGCAAGGACAAGCGCATCGAGTTCGTAGCTCGCGTCGGCGGTGTGCGCCGTGCGGCGGGAAAAGCCGGTGATGGGCGAGCTGGCGATGTCGACAAGCGTGACGTTCGGCCGATTGAAGGTCGCATAGTAGTCGTCTCCCAGCGGCGGCCGCTTCGTGGCGATCGGATGGCTGCGCGGAATCAGCACCTCGGCGACCTTCGGATCCTTGACGACACTCCTGATGTGCGCCCGCACGAACTCGGCCGCGGTCTCGTTGGCCTCCTTGTTGGTGATCAGGTCGGTGAAGGTTTCGGCGAAGAACCGCAGGCCCCCCAGCGCCCACGTCCGCTCGTAGACTTCCTGTCGTTCTGCCGGCGACACTTCCAGCGCCGACTTTCGGGCGGTCTCAAAGGGCACGGCGCCCGGCGAGGCAAGGCACCTGGCCCTGATCTCGTCGTAGTGCGCCTTCACCCATGCGTCGAAGCCAGCGGCCATCGGGCCGTTGCGGGCAGGCAGCACGAAGTTGGCTGTGCGCTGGTAGACCGTCAGTTGTTTCGCCTGCTCGGCGATGAGCGGAATCGCCTGGACTCCGGATGCGCCGGTCCCGATGATTCCCACGCGTTTGCCGGAGAAGTCGACGTCCTGGTGCGGCCAAGCGGCGGTGTAGTAGAGATCGCCCTCGAAGGCATCGAGCCCGGGGTAGTCCGGCTTCTGCATGGCGGAGATGCAGCCGGCGGCCGAGATCACGAAGCTGGCGCTGAGGACATCGCCGGCGCTGGTGGTCACCGTCCACCGGTTGGTCTTCTCATCGAACACCAACGATTCTACCGTCGTGTCGAATTGAATGTCCCGGCGCAGGTCGAACCGGTCGGCGACATGTCCGAGATAGCGCAGGATTTCCGGCTGTTCCGAATACCTCTGGCTCCAGCTCCATTCCTGCTGCAGCTCTTTCGAGAAGGAGTAGGAATAGTAGTAGCTCTCGCAGTCGCATCTCGCGCCCGGATAGCGGTTCCAGTACCAGACGCCGCCGACGTCGCCGCCCTTCTCATACGCGCGCACCGAAAAGCCCCGCTCGCGCAGACGGTAGAGCGCGTACAGGCCGGCGAAACCCGCGCCAATCACGATAGCGTCGAAGTGCGCAACCGCGCCCGGCCGCCGGTCAGGGTGGATGTGGGGACCCGTCATGGCCCTCTCTTCGACAACCGTCGCCCGGGGGCCTCGCGGCGCGCCCAAGCGTCCTCTACAGGCCCCCGTAACAATTGTTATGCCACTCGCCAAATGACGTAACAAGCGTCATGTTCAACCGCGGAGGCCGGAACGATGACGGATATGAAAGGCAAGGTGGCGCTCGTGACCGGCGCCGCCAGCGGTATCGGCAGGGGCTGCGCCCTGGCGCTGGCGCGGGAGGGAGCTAACGTCATCGTGGCCGACATCGACGAGGCGGGCGGCCGCGAGACCTGCCGTGAGATCGCTGCACAGGGCGGCGTCGCCCGCTTTCAGCGGCTCGACGTCGCCCGCGAGACCGACTGGCGCAACGCCCTGGAGTTGGTCGCGGAGCAGGAGGGCGCTCTCCACATCCTCGTCAACAACGCCGCAATCTGCATCGCCACGCCGCTGCTGGAGATGACATTCGCCTCGTGGCGCCGTCAGGTGGAGATCAATCTCGACAGCGTCTTTCTCGGCACGAAGGCGGCCATCCCCCTGATCGGCCGATCCGGTGGTGGCTCCATCGTCAACATTTCGTCCGTGGCCGGACTGAAGGGTATCGCCGGGCTGGCGGGTTATTGCGCGACCAAGGGCGCGGTGCGCCTCTTCACCAAGGCGGTCGCCCTGGAGTGCGCACAGTCGAAGAACAACATCCGTGTCAACTCCATCCACCCCGGCGGTATTGAGACCCCGATCTGGGTCAAGATGGCGAACGACGGGATCATGCCCCAGACCGGGTCAAACACCATCGCCGAGCGCATGGAGCAGACCCGCGCGCAGGCGGCGCGGGCCACTCCCGTGGGGTTCGCCGGAGAGCCCGCGGACATCGCCGGCGGCGTCCTCTACCTGTGTTCTCAGGCGGCCCGCTACGTCACCGGAACCGAACTCGTCATCGACGGCGGCGCCCTGACAGCCTGAGGTCCGTTCCCCCCGCCCCTATCATCTGCGAGATGAGACCGATGGCCGATCACTGGGTGCTCGAGCGCTTCTACCACACCATCATCAACGCCAAGGACATCGATGAGACGGTGAAGTTCTACCAGGATCTGGGCTTCATGATCGTGCGCGATCGCCGGCGGATGACCTGGCCGCCTGGCGGCGGGGTGGTCTTTGGCCTTATTCCCGACGTCAAGGGGCGCGGCGGAACTCTGATGGCCCTGCCCAGTGATCCGCCCCCGGACGGTCCCATGCTGGACATCATCCAGTGGCTGGAGCCAGAGGCGGCATTCAACGACATCTCCCCGACGACTGTGCCCCGAGTCACCGCCTTTCGCACGAAGAACGTGCAGGCCGCGCTGAAAGCAATGCAAGCCAAGGGCTATCGGACGACCACGACGGACGCCTACACCGGCAACTCCGCGGCCGGCATCAAGGCCGTGGGCGGCGTCTATGACCCCAACGGCAACGTTATCGAGCTCATCGAGCTCGAAGAAGGGCTGACGACCTCCCGCCTTCAGGAGACCTACGGCGTCGACCCTGACGCCTGAGGCGTTTAGAACAGGGCGATTGGATTGAGGGGCGATCCCGTCCCGCCCTCGATACGCAGCGGCGCAAGGGTCAGCAGGAAAGCCCAACGGCGCGCCTCGGCGCAAGCCGCCGCCAAGTCCTCGAGGTTCAGGTTGTCCAAGAGGTGCAGGCCCATGGCCACAAGCCCCACCATGTGGATTGGCATGGGCCAGTCAGCGCAGATCTGGTTCGGCGGGATCGGATCATGCACGCCGTCGCCACCGAGCACTGCCGCCTCGCGCGCGTGGAGCCACCGGGCGACCTCAGGATCGAGACCCGGCACCGCTTGGTCGTCGTGAGTCTGGCGCCGCGCGTCACGGCCGAGGCGGATGATCACGACGTCGCCCTTGCCGACCGTCAGGCCCTGCGCCGCTTCGGTGCGCTCCAGATCGGCTGCAGTGGTCAGGTGTTGCGGATCGACGAACGGGACGCCCAGGGCCCGCGGCACGTCGAGCAGCACCCCGCGGCCCGCGAGCCCATCCTTCAGCGTCATCACGGTGTTGCGCCGTGCGCCCGTGGATTTCACGTCGGTTGCCGGGTGTCCGTTGTACATTTTGCCGCCCTGGAAGACGTGGCAGAGGGCGTCGAGGTGGCTCGAGGCCATGCCGTGAAAGGCGATTCCGATGTAGTCGGTGGAGACCTCCAGCCCCATGCCAGGTATGCAGGGATCATCGCCGGCTATGACCATGTGGTGGTGCGCCGGCCAGGGGTTTTCCGGCCCAGGCTGGGTCGGGAAGTTTCGCGACAGGCTCACCGTTCGCCCGCTCTGCACCAGTGCGGCCGCGGCCGTCACCTCTACCGGCGTGAGGTGGTTCAGCGTGCCCCGCTCATCGTCGGCGCCCCATCGGCCCCAATTGCTGACGGCATCGAACAGCGCCTGCATCTCTGCGGCGGTCATTGTGCGGGAGATCACGCCGCGCCTCCTGTTTCGACCTTGAGCAAGGCCTCGTTGGCGCGCGAATGGCGCACGCCTGGCTGCAGTTCGATGAGCTCAATGAGGTTGCCGTTCGGATCGTAGCAGCAGCACGATCCCACCAGCCCGAGATCCTCCTGGGGCGTATAGACATCTCGACAGAACCGCACGCCCCTGGCCGAGAGGTCGGAATAGGCTGCGTGAACATTGCGCGTCCTGAAGGCGATGATCCTCGGAACCTCGTCGGGCGCCTTGGCGGGATCGGGGAACGCCGCCTTCGGCTCGACCCACTCGATCAGGTCTATCATCGGTCCGTTCGGGTCGGACGGCAGCACCATCAGCACCCCACGGCCCTTGGCCCTTCGCATGCCGAAGATGCTGGCCACGAAATCCGGCCATTCGACGTTGCGCCGGTCGTTCAACACCTCGAACCCAAGCAGCTTATAGAAGGCCACAGATTGGTCGAGGTCGCTTGCGCTCACCACGGTGTGGTAGAGGTTCTCGAGCTTCCATTCCGCCGCCATGCCACTCTCCCGCTCGGCTAGAACGCTCGCGCGGCGCGACCCGCTCACTCAAAACATAACCGACGCCATGGCCGATTGAAAGCAACGCCGTAACGTTCGTTATGTGACCTCAGGCGGCCGTTGGCGACTCTGGCACACCCGGCCGGCGCTCAGGTGATGAGTCGCGGGCGCGACCAGCGCGCCTCGAGGTAGTCGGCGACGCGCGCAATCGCGTCGCCGCCTTGCGGCAGCATCGGGTGGAACATGTGCCAGACGTGGATCATGCGATCCCAGACCTCGAGTTCAGCCGTGACACCGCATCGACGGGCCTGCTCGGCAAGCCGTTGCGCATCGCCTAGCAGCACCTCTTCGGAGCCCACTTGGATAAGCATCGGCGGCAGACCGGCGAGATCGGCTAAGCTGGGCGAGGCCCATCGTTCACGCGGGTCGGCAGCGCCGAGGTAGTCCTCGGCCATCTCCCGAAGAATGGCGCGGGTCAGCAGGGGGTCGGTCGCAGCCTTGGCCGCGTAGGATTCCTCATCGCAGAGAAGGTTCGTCCAGGGGCTCATCGCCACGGCGCAGGCGGGCATGGGAAGGCCGGCGTCCTTGGCCGCCAGCAGCACGGCGACCGCCAGCCCGCCGCCTGCCGACTCTCCGCCTATGGCCAGGGCGGACGGCAGCGCGCCCCGCTCGAACAATGCCCGATAGACCATGAGGCAGTCCTGCACGGCCGCGGGGAAGCGGTGCTCAGGCGCGAGGCGATAGTCGATGCTGACCACCCTCGAGCGAGTCCTCAACGCCAACTCGGTCGTGAAAGGTCGCGAGCCAAGCGGATCGCCCATCACGTAGCCCCCGCCGTGAAGGTGAATGAACACCGGCCAGCTCTCAGCCCTCGTCGGGACCACCCACTCGACAGTGACGCCGCCGAGGAGGTCGGCACGGATCTCGACCGCCGCCGGCGTGACCGCCGCCGCGGCGAAAGCCTTCGATTGGTCCCGACGGTGCGCGATTGACGCGTCCGGGCCGCCGAGCAGCTGCCCGAGCAGTTGCCGGACCTCGTCAATGGGCTCCATCGGCGAACTCCAGCGCTGCGAGTCTTCCAAGTATCGCTCGCCGCCGGTCGGTCCGACACCGCGAGCGGTTCACTCAGCCACCCACGGTCACCGCAAAGCGGACGCCGAAGGTTCTCGGCGGGAAGTACACGAAGTTGTCCGGCTCCAGCGCTTGCTGGCCCAGGGTGATCGACTGCAGACCGTCGTTCGAGATGACATTCGCGTTCTCGATGTTGTTGACGAACGCTTCGATGCGGTAGCGGTTGTCCGGGCTGGTCCAGGTCACCCGCAGATTGGTCAGGTGGTAGGCCTTCTGCGTCGAAGTCACATAGTTGTCCGGCAGGAACTGAACGTCCCCCGAGAAGAAGCTGTCGACCCTCGGGGTGATGGTCCCGACGGATGTGTGGAAGGCGTACTCCGCACCGACATCCACAGTGTAGGGCGGCGTCTCGTTCAGCCGATGCCCCGCGAAATTGCACAGCAGGGTGACTGCGCTGCAACCGGGGCCTGGCCCGCCGAAGCGTGTGTCGGTGGTGATGTAGCGGCCGTAGCGGGCGTCGGTCAGCGTCAGCGCTGCATTCAGCCGCAGATTGTCCACCGGGACGACGGTCAACTCCGACTCCAGTCCGTTCACGTCCGTCGTGCCGTTGACGTTGTTTATGCCGGACTGCGTGGAGCTCTGAATGAACACCTGAAGGTTTTGAATCTCCTCGTGGTAGGCGGCCATGTTCAGCTGGACGCGATCTTCCCAGAAGCGGGACTTGAAGCCCGCGTCGTAGGACCAGAGCGTTTCCGGCCCATAGATGTGGGCCAGGCCGATGATGTTGCCGCCGGCGAGATAGCCCCTCGAGAGCGAGGCGTAGGCCATCAGCCGGTCATTGAACTGGTAGGCGAGCCCAAACTTCCCGGTCATCTGGCCCCAGGTTTTGGAGAACGGGCCCTGCGGATTGGCGCAGCTGCCGCCGCACGCCAGGGGCAACTGGTAGTCGAGGAAGTTGAAGCCATACTTGTGGTCACTGGTGTAGCGCAGGCCCAAGGTGACCGTCAGCGGTATCCCCACGTGGGTCTTGCCGAGGTCGAAGTCGACCTGTCCGAACGGAGCCCATGACTCGGTCTTGGTGTTGCCGTGGCTCAGGAAGTTGAATTCGTCGAAGATGCCGGGAATTGGAAAAGTGTCGTTCAGACCCAGGTCCGAATAGGTGAATCTCTCATAGTTGTTCGAATAGAAGTAGTAGACGCCCGCGAGCCATCGCAGCGGCTGGCCACTATCTTGCGAGGCCAAGCGGAATTCCTGCGAGAACTGCTGGTCGCTCAGGATCCATACCGGATCGATCGCCATCGGCAGGTTCGAGCCGTCGCCATCGCTGGTCTGGTTCACGTCGCTTTTGACGTAGGCGGTCACTGAGGTGAACTGCGCCCACGGCAGCTCCCAATTCAGTGTTCCGGAATAGAGCTGGACCTGGTTGTACGCGTTCTCCGGCGCGTCGTGGCAGATGACGCGGGGATTGAATTTGGCCTGGGTGCTGAAGTCGCAGGGCGAGCCAAGCGGGATCGGGTTCGGGCCGCTGATGTAGCGCGTTGGCGTCTCCCACCAGGCGGTGACGGTGGCGGCCGGATCGCGGCCGTGACTGAAGCTCGCAAGCAACAGCAGGTTCACGGTGGGTGAGAAGTCGACCTTCAATTGGCCGCGGACCATGTAGTAGTCCTCGGCGTCCTGGTTATGAGTGGCGGTCGGGGCCGTGGATAGGTTGGCCACATATGGCGAATGCTCTGCCGAAACCGCAGTCAGCCGCCCATCAACCTTGAAGTCTCCATTCTGGACGAGCGGGCCGTTCAGCCAGAGCCTGAATGTGCGAGCCGAATAGTTGCCAAACAACGCATCCGCCGATGCGCCGAATTTGTCGGTGGGCTGGTTGAGGACCACATTGATTGAACCGCCGACGGAGTTGCGGCCGTAGAGCGTTCCCTGAGGACCGCGCAGCACCTCCAGACGCTGCATGTCATAGAATTCCGGATCGACCGCAGTCGTACGCTGCAGGTAGACGCCGTCCACGTTGTAGGCCACCGGCGAGTCGCCGCCCGGCGTTGTGTTCTGGCTCCCCAGACCGCGCATGGTGATCACGTTTTCGCCGCCCGTCACACCAGCGCCGAAGCGCAAGGACGGGACGCGGGTTCCCAGCTCCTTGAAGCCGGTGACGCCTTGATCTTCCAGCGCCTGCCCCTCGACCGCGGTAATGGCGATCGGCACCTTCTGCACGCTCTCCACGCGCTTCTCCGCGGTGACGAGAACCTCTCCGACCTGGGTTACCGCAGTTGCCTTCGTCGTGGCCGTTTGACGGGCCGTGCTGGGGCCCGCCGCGGCCGCGCTCCGCTGGGCCTGCCCGGTTGCGCTTTGATCCGTGTTCGGCGTGTCGGCGTGGGCCGCGGTAAGGCCGCTGGCGGCGAGCACGCAGGCGGCTGAGGCGGCGATCAACAGACGGGTTGTGAAATACACGCTGGCATTCCTCCCATGTCTTTTTGTCGGCCAGTCGGACGCCAGATCCGTCTCGCCAGTTGCTAATGAGAAGCATAACACCTGTTCGGTGGATTGAAAGGCCGTTCATAACGGGCGCTATGTAACAGCCGCAATGACGACGGCCGCGGCCGGCGCGACGGTCCACGAACAACAGCTTAGATGGATGCCCGGTCTAGCCGGCGCGAGCGCCCTTGCGGACAGGGCGACCGGCGCGTCCAGCCACAAGTGTGTCGACCCAGGTGTCGATGATCTCACGCTGGCGTGCAGCCGGTATCCGCCCGCTGCCCAGCAGCACCTGCACGCTGATTCCGTCGATCAGCGCGACCAGTTCCTGCGCGGCGAGGTCAGGGTCGACATTGCCGGGCATTTCGCCCTGTGACTGCGCGCGTCGGATCAGCACCGCGAGCCGGCCGCGCCACTCCTCGTACCGCGCGCGCATCACCCGCGCCACGTCCGGGTTGTAGCTGGAGCGCTCCCAAAACCCGAGCCAGATCCGCCAGAGACCCCGGATGTCGCGGGTGGTCGGAAGCGCATCGGCAATCACTTTGCGCAGTGCCTGGATCGCCGATTCCTCGCGGGCGCTGCGCTCCATACGCGGTCGCACGAGCTTGGCGGCATATTCGGATGCCTCGATGAGGACCTGGTCCTTGGACGTGAAATAGTGAGTCAGAGCCCCGGTGGTGAAGCCGGCTTCCTTGGCGACCTCGCGCACAGTCAGGCCGCCGACACCGGCGCGCATGATGACCCTGAGCGCCGCGGCCGCGAAGATCTCACGTCGCTCGCTATGATCCGCCTTCTTCGCCATCGGTCCCGCCACTCATCGCATCGATCGTTCACGCCGGGGCGCGAGGAAGCTTCTCAATTGAACTTTCGCTGGCACCCAGGTCCGGAATGGACCGTTGCGCGTGTTCGCGGGCTCGATCGATAACGCTCGTTCTGCTCACTCTCAACTACGAGTGCATAAGCGCGAACACCGGGCGCGGCAAGGTGCGTGCCGACCGGTTCGCACCCGGCGCCGCTCGCGCGGCGCGACGCCTAACGGCGTGATTTCATAACATCAGTTATGTATCTTTCCTTTTTCGGAACGTCAGTTATGTTTGAGAATGAGTTGCGGACGCGACGGTGCGCATGACGCATGGGGTGCGTGGCCGCGCGGCCCTGAACATAACAACCGTTACGCCGCCCGAGGACCGATTCGATGATGAAGTTCGATATCTTCTGCGAGATCCAGCGGGCTTTTCCGTGGGCGGGCAAGGATGAGGCCAGTCTGTTTCGAGAGATTCTGGCGCAGGCGAAAGCGGCTGATGCCTCCGGTTTCGAGATCTGGTGGCAGGTCGAGCACCACGGAGCGCCTCAATTCAGCTACTCGTCAGCGCCGGAAGTGGTGTTGACCGCCATCGCTATGTCCACTGAGCGCCTTCGCGTCGGTCACGCCGGCGTCCTGGCGCCGTTCAACATCAACAACCCTCTTCGGGTCGCCGAAAGGGCCGCCACGCTGGACGTACTGTCCGGCGGCCGCTTCGAGCTCGGCCTCGCCAAGTCCGGCGGCAAGGAGTGGGAGACCTTCGGCGTCAACCCCGACTCGGCGCGCGACGAGGTCCGAGAAGCCATGCACATGATCCCACGCATGTGGACCGAGCCGGAATTTTCGTGGAACTCGGACCGATTCAAGATGCCTGCACGCGCGGTCGTCCCGCGCCCCTTGCAGAAGCCGCATCCCAGGCTGTGGCAGACCTGCGGGTCCCCTGAGAGTTTCTTCATGGCCGGCGAGATGGGCGTCGGGGCGCTGGGCACCACCCTGCTGAGCCCCGTGCCGTTCCTCGGCAACATGATGCGCGAACACGACCGGGGCATCGCCGAGTGCAAGGCGCCGGCTGGCCTGAGCGTCAATGCGCAAAAGGGCGCCTTTACATTCGTACATCTGGCAGACAGCCGGGAAGCCGCGATCCGCAATGGCGCGGCATGGTCGGCGCTGTGGTACGTCAATGAGGCGGCCGTCACCTTCAAGGTGCCTCGGCGGGTCTGGTACGACATGATCAAGGTCGGCCTGCACCCGAACTCGGCCCAGTCAACCATGGCGCGCGAGGCGCTGGATCCGCACGAGACCGAAATCGAGCCGGATGATCCACCGGTCCTGGTGGTGCTTAAGCGCATGGCCCAGGGCGAGACGATCAGCCACGCGGAGGCGCACGAGGTGGTCGAGCCCCTTGATTCCGTGGTCATCGGCGACCCCGACCACTGCGCGGAGAAGCTCAAGGCCTACGAAAAGATCGGCGTTGACCGGCTGATGTGCATGATGCAGTTCGGGACCATTCCTCACGAAGCCGTGCTGAAGAGCATCGAGTTGGCGGGTCGGCGGCTTGTGCCGGCATTCGCGGGCGCGGAGCTCATAACGACCGGCTGACGACGGGGGATTGTCGGAGCAATTAGCTCCGGGGGTGGCCGCCGCGCTCTCGACGTGGCGCATGGCCAACCGGCGCGCGGCCGTCACGGTCGCGGTCCCCCGGTCACGACCGCGATGTTAGAGGCGCCCCAGCTTCGCATGCTGGGGCGTCCTGGTGCCGCAGCCACATTGATCTGAAGCAAGGCGACGATCGCCAGGGTGTTGTCAAAAGCGCCGTCACGCTCAACGGGCTGGCGCCGACCCGCGGCGTGACGTGGCCGAACATGACGCCCAGTCCGATTTTTGGCGTCGAGGACGTCGTCAACCGCGTCGTTGCAGTGTGAGGTTACCATGCAGCTGACCCTGACCGCCTCGGATCTTGCCGCGATGCCGACCGCGCTGCGGCAGGACCTGCTCGACTACTTGACGACCCGGCGCAGGGCGTTGCCAGCGTCCGTGCCCCGGCGGCCGCGGCACAGCGCCGAGACACCGCGTTTCGAAGGCCTCGCGGTGCTAGATCGAGGTCAGGCGATCGCCCTGCTGCGCAGCGTCAGCTTCGGGCGCGAGCTGAAGGGCCTGCACAATCTGCTCGAGGCGCTTGCCTATGGCAAGGAACTTGACGCGCCCGAACCGGCCAGCCTCCTGCGTTTGCTGAAGCTCGATGATCGCCCACAGCTGCGGCGCTACTTCGCCGCGATCAGGCGTCGGCTGAAGTCAGTTACCAACGACGCCGCCCCGCTGATGCGCTACTCGCGGCGCAGGGCTGCCTACATCGTTCACCCGGCGACCCGCGCGAGTTTGCGCGAGGTGTTTGCCCAACTGGCGCGCTCGGGCGAGGGTGAAGAGCCACCGTGGGCGTGAAGGCGCCGTCAGCCTGGTGGCGCGCCCGCTTTGCCCGGCGCTGCGAGCACTGCGTCTTGGCCCGCGGCGCAACATCTTGTCGCACAGCAGGCCCAAAGTCATGATCGCGCCCAAACCTCCGGATTCCGGCTCGGGAGCAGGCCAGTCAGCTTCACGGCGCCGCAGCCAGGCGACAATAGTCAATTCGCGAAGCGGATATTGGTCGGCTAAAGTTACACGGGAGAGTTCGGCCCTCGCGCTCGAGGAGGGTGTGTTTACTTGGAATGACCCGAAGGCCATCGCGCTCTCTCTCATGCGCTCGGCGCTGGCGAGCAGACGGCGCAAGGGAACTCCGTTTCAGTCCGCCATGTCGATGTTGAACCTCTACATCAACCGCGCCGGAACGAATCTTCCCGTTCCGCGCAAGCGCATCCTCGCGCAGGCAAAGCTCGAACTCCGCGGGCTCTTTCATCGCCGAGTTACAAGCCGGCTCTGAACCGGCGGTCGATCGCCCGGCGCTCGCCTGGACTTGACGCGAAGATCAACTCGGGCTCACGCGGACTGCCTTGGAGGCGCTGTAGGGGCAACCGAGTGCGCCTTCGATGCCTGAACATCCACTCGGGGCGTTGGACGGCCGAAGCCGCAGCCGTCCTGTTGATCCTGATGTTCTGCGGCGTGCGGCTCATGACGTCACCCTTCGTCGGCATGGGCATCGATGAAACCTACACCGCCGTGGTAGCGCGGCAGCTGAAGCTGTCTTACTTCGACCACCCGCCGCTCCATCAATGGATGGTGCACGCGTTCTCGCCAATCCTGGGCTACGGTCCGTGGGCGCGGCTTCCGTTCATCCTGATGTTCGCCGGATCGTCCTGGCTGATGTTCGTGCTCACCCGGCGGCTGTTCGGCGGCGCGGCGGGCGTCTGGGGCGTCCTGACGCTCAATCTGACGGTCTTTTTCCCGATCGTCGCCGGCAGCTGGATCACGCCCGACGGCCCGCTGATCCTCTGTTTGCTGGCGACCGCCGCATGCCTCGCGCCGATATTCTTTCCGTCGCCCATGGACCGGCCCGCCCGCGGCGCCGCCGAGGCGCGAAGGTGGCTGGCGGCCGGCCTGTGGCTTGGACTCGCCGGATTGTCGAAGTACCAGGCGGTCCTCTCCGCCGGCGGCCTCGCGCTCTTCCTGCTGACTACGCGGGAGGGGCGCGTTCAACTGCGTCGACCCGGTGCCTTCGCCGGACTCGTCCTGGCGGTCCTGGTGGCGTCTCCTGCGTTGATCTGGAATGCGCAACATCATTGGGCCTCGATCGCATTTCAGGCCCTTCGCGGCGCGCCCGTGCACGCGCTCGATCCGCTTGGGCCTGTGCTGATGCTGGCCGGGCAGGCGGCGCTCCTCACGCCGTGGGTCTTCGCGCCAGCTGGGTTCGGGCTGTGGCGTGCGGCCAGGACTGGCCCGGCGGACGCGAAGCGCTGGTTTTGTTTGACCTTCGCGGCCCCCGCGATTGTGCTCTTCACCGCTGACCCGCTGTTCGGACTGATCGGCCTGCCGCACTGGTCGATGTCCGGGTGGCTGTTCGCCTTCCCGCTGGCCGGAGACCTCTTGGCCCGCCAGGCGCGCGTTCCCGGCCGCCGCTGGCCCTACATCTGGGCTGCGGGGGGCGCTGCGGCCCTGGCGACGGTCTGGACGCTGTTCGTCTGGGACGCCGAAACCGGCGCCCTACAGGCGGTCATCCCGGCTGCCTATCGGATCGGGAACCCAACGCTGGAAACCCTGTCCTGGGCTGGCGCCCGCGATGAGCTGATCCAGCGCCGCCTGCTCCGACCGGGCGGTTTCGTGGTGGCGGTCGATTGGGGGGAGGCCGCGAAGCTCACCCTCGCCCTGAAAGGCGCAGCCCCGGTGTTCGTCTTCACGCCCGATCCGCGGGAGTTCGGATACAGCCCGATATCCCCGGCTCATCTGGGACGCGACGCGATCATCGTCGGCACAGCCAGAAGCATGGCGCTGCAACTCGCGGGCGTACGCCCCTACTTCCGTTCGATCACGCCGCTCTCGCCCATCTACATCCGCCGCAACGGGCGCGCAGAGATCAGACTGGAGGTGGCGCAGGCCACGCAGTTGCTGAGGCCCTATCCCGGCCTTCTCTGAGCGGTTGCCTGGCGGCGACGCCGAAGGCATCGCCAGATGGCGGCCGAACGAGTTGCGAGGCGAGTTGCGGCCCGATGAGGAACTGGGGCAGGCTCATGCCACCATGGCCAATCCCGAGGTCCAGTTGGCAGGCGCGGTGCTGATGGCTCACTTGGCCGTGATCGCATTCAACGTCTTCGGGCTCGCCGCCATCCCGATAGGGGGCTGGCTCAAATGGCGGTTCGTGCGTGTTCGCTGGTGGCGCCTGCTGCATCTGGGCTCGATGGCCGCGGTCGCTGTGCAGGCGGTGGCTGGGCGATCGTGCTTTCTCACAGTCCTTGAGGATCGGCTCGCGGGCCAAGACGCCGCAAGCACGCCGCTGATCATGGGGCTTGTGAACCGCGTGATCTTCTGGCCGCTGCCGCTATGGGCGTTTTCGTCGCTCTATGTGTTGCTGTTCCTGTACGTCATCATCCTGTTCTGGCTCGTGCCGCTGGACCGAAGAACGCCGGCCGCCGGCAAGGCATAGAGCGGAGTCAACAGACCGCGCCGCGATCGCCGTTCCGCGTCACGTCAATCGCCGTGGTCGGCGCACATGCAGCCGTCTGACTAGCGCGCGTAACGCCCGACCAAGATCGCCTCCTCCAACGCAGACCCTTGCGCTGCGCGCTCCACCGATCGACAGGAGGGGCGCCCCGGAACGGCCAACCGTTCGCTGGAGACAGCCAGCAGCCGAAATCGGTAACGGTGGGGGCCGTCGCCGTGAGGCGGACACGGCCCACCGTAGCCTGACCTGCCGAAGTCATTCACGCCCTGAGACAGCCTGCCCTCGCTCGCGGCCCCTTCGCTCAGCGCACTCCGGCCGGCGGAGATGTCGTAGACCGCCCAGTGATGGAAAATCCCACCGGGGGCGTCCGGGTCCTCGCAGAGGATCACCAGGCTGCGCGCGCCGGCGCGCGCGTCGCCCCAGTCCAACGGAGGCGACAGATCTTCGCCGTCACAGGTGTAGCGCCGCGGGATGAAGCCGCCGTCTCCCCAGCCATCAGACTTCAGCCACATGGGGCCTGCTTGTCGCGCGACGCGCATGAGCCTGAAGCCGCGTCTCCACGGTAGGGGCGCCGCGGATCGGTAGTTTCTGCTCAAACCGGGCGCTCGTCGATGTCCGGTCGCGGTCCGTGGCGGTTGGGCGGGCGGGCCGAGCGCTCGATTGCGGCAGATCAACGTATCAATCAGGCGCGCGAGCGATCCTGCGTCCATGCCCGGATACGCTCCCCTGTTCAAGGATCGCGCGGAGGCGGGTCGCCGGCTGGCGGAGAGGTTGGCGCAGCTCGTTCTCAAGAATCCCGTGATCTATGCGCTGCCGCGCGGCGGCGTGGCGCTCGCGGTGGAGATCGCCAAGGTGCTGAAGGCGCCTGTCGACCTCGTGCTCGTCCGCAAGATCGGCGCGCCTGGTTCGTCAGAGCTCGCCCTCGCCGCTGTGGTGGACGGCGACGAGGCCCAGACGGTTGTCAACCAAGCCGTCGAACGTCTGACCGGCGCGGATGCGGCCTACCTCGACAAAGCCCGCGATCGGGAGTTGGACGAGATCGAGCGTCGACGAGCGCTCTACCTCAAGGGTCGCGCCAGGATCAGCCCCGCCGGCCGCACGGCCATCGTCGTCGATGACGGCCTGGCCACCGGCGCGACCGCCACGGCCGCGTTGCGAGCGCTGAGGCGGCAGGGCGCCGCCAGGTTGATCCTCGCCGTGCCGGTGGCCCCGAGCGACGTCCTGGACCAGCTGCGCCGCGAAGCGGACGACGTGGTCTGCCTGCACGCGCCCGAGCGCTTCTGGGGCGTAGGCGCGTTCTATGACGACTTCCATCAGCTCGACGACGAAGAGACGATCCGGCTTCTGCGCGGCGCTTGGGCGGCGGAAGAACCGGGCGAGCTTGCGGCGTTGAGTCGGCGCGAGATCCGCGTGCCGCCGCGGGAGCTTGTGGGTGACCTGCACGTTCCCGTCGAGGCGACCGGCGTCGTGCTGTTCGCGCACGGCAGCGGCTCGAGCCGACTCAGTCCACGCAATCGCGCCGTGGCGGCGGACCTGAACCGGCGTGGCTTCGCCACGCTCCTGTTCGACCTGCTCACCGATCTCGAGGCCGCAGATCGCGGGAATGTCTTCGACATCGACCTGCTGGCCGAGCGCCTGCTGCAGGCCGTCGCTTGGATCGACCTGCAGCCCGAACTCGCGCGTCTGCCGCTGGGCCTGTTCGGCGCCAGCACGGGCGCGGCCGCTGCGCTGACCGCGGCGGCGCGACTGGGCGTGCGCGCGAGCGCCGTGGTGTCGCGCGGTGGTCGGCCGGACCTCGCCGGCGCGGAAGTTCTGGCCCAGGTCACTGCGCCCACCCTGCTCATCGTGGGCGCCGAAGATCATCAGGTGATCGAGCTCAACCGCACCGCATTGGCGCAGCTGCGCTGCGAGAAGCTGCTGCGACTGGTCCCGGACGCCACGCATCTGTTCGAGGAGCCGGGAACCCTCGAAGCGGTCATGTGGTTGGCCGGAGCGTGGTTTGAGGCGCATCTTGTCGCGAGGGCGCCGCAGCCAGCCGAGAGCAAGACCAGGCCGGCCTCTGCGCGCGCCCTCTCGGCGGTAGACCGGCTGATCATGGCAGCGGAGTCGCTGCCGGACATCGACGATCCTGGTTTCGCGGCGGCTTTCGACCGCTACGCCGGCGCCAGAGTGGTGCTGCTCGGCGAGGCAAGCCACGGGACCAGTGAGTTCTATCGCGCGCGCGCCGCCATTACGCGCCGGCTGGTCGAGCGGCACGGCTTCGAAATCATCGCGGTCGAGGCGGACTGGCCGGACGCCGCGGCCATCGACCGCCATGTCCGGCTGAAGCCTCACCAGCCTATGAGCGTCCCGCCCTTCAGCCGCTTCCCGACCTGGATGTGGCGCAATAGCGACGTTCAGGACTTCGTCAGATGGTTGCGGGCCCACAACGCATCGCTCGCGTCCGAACGGCGCGCGGGTTTCTATGGGTTGGACCTCTACAACATGCGCGCCTCGATGGCCGCCGTGCTCGACTACCTCGACAATATTGATCCCGAGGCCGCCGCCGTCGCGCGCGAACGCTACGCCTGCCTGAACCCCTGGAGCGCCGAGCCGGCCGCCTACGGCCGGGCCGCCCTCACCAAGGGCTATGCGATCTGCGAGGGGCCGGTGCTCAACATCCTCGGCGAACTGGTTCGCAAGGCGCTGGACTACGCGTCGCACGATGGCGAGGCCTTCTTTGACGCCGCGCAGAATGCCCGTCTGGTGGCCGACGCGGAGCGCTACTATCGCGTGATGTACTACGGGTCGCACGAATCCTGGAATTTGCGCGACCAGCACATGTTCGACACGCTCGACCACATCCTCGCCTCGCGCGGGCCTGACTCCAAGGCCGTCGTCTGGGCGCATAACTCTCACATCGGCGACGCCCGCTTCACCGACATGGGCGCCGAACGCGGTGAATGGAACATCGGCCAGCTCTGCCGCGAACGCTTTGGACCTGACGCAGCGCTGATCGGGTTCGGAACCCACGCAGGCTCCGTGATGGCCGCCAGCAACTGGGACGAAGCCGGCCAGTTCATGACTGTGCAGCCCTCGCGCGCCGGCAGCTATGAGGCCCTGTTCCACGCCACAGGCATTGCACGCTTCCTGGTGGACCTGCGCCCCGGCGAGCATGACGCGCTTCGCGGGGACCTGCGCGAGCCCCGGCTCGAGCGATATATCGGCGTCGTCTATCGGCCCGAGACGGAACTCATGAGCCACTACGCCAGGTCGAGCCTGCCTGAGCAGTATGACGGCTTTGTCTGGTTCGATCAGACGCAGGCGGTCAGGCCGCTGTCGATGCAGGTCCAGGCTGCGGAGGACGAAACCTATCCGTTCGGGCTTTGACTGACGATGAACAGGTCGAAGATTCGGTTGGTGCAACCTTCCGACGCCAAAACACCCCGGAGCTGACTCCAGGGTGCTTCGAGGATGGCGACCGTTGCCGGGGGAGGCTTTCGCCACATCCTGTTCCAAACAGGACCTACTTTTTGGTGCGCTCGTGCTGATCTGTATCAATTCCGCGCGCAGATTCGCGGCGACCATGCTTGAGTAGATTGCCGCCGTCTTGTCATGCGGCGCCTTTGACGAGTTCACCCATCGTTTCAAGCTGAGCCTCCGTAGCCGCCATGATCACCTTCAACGTCGTCAAGGAACAGAACGGATGGGCAGTCCATCTGCGCGACTGCATGACCGCGCCTTTTCGCCTGAAGGCTTCTGCGATCAAGGAGGCCGAGCGTATGGCGGATGACCTTCGCCGCCACGGCGAGTGCGTGGAGGTTGTGATTGGACCGGCCGGTCCGGGCGAGACCGCCGGCGGCTCCACCGTAGAAGCCGGTTCACGTCGGCCAGCCTCTCCGAAGCAGGCCAAGACGCCGCCCCGAGTCTTCTAGTTCTCCCAAGCGCCACCCGCAGGCCGCGGACATCGGCCGCTCAGAAGATCGGTGTCTCGGCGGCGAGATCCGGCTCGTGGACATGAGCCAGAATGTCGGCGCGGGCGGCGTTCTTGAGCGCCAGCGCGGCCTCGAAGTCCGCCCCGTCAGGTGGGATCGGCGCGCCAATATGTACGTGGATTGCGCCGCCATGGGGGAACCAGCGATGGTTGTGCCTGAGGATTCCCCGCGTGCCGCGGATCGTCACGGGGACCACGGGCGCTCCAGCCTGGGCGGCGGCGACGAACGCTCCCATGCGAAACTCCAGCAGCCCCGGCATCCGCATGATGGTGGCCTCGGGGAAGACCACCAGCGGTCGTCCGTCTCTCACCGTTTCGAGCGCCCTGCCGACGTCCGCCACTGCGCCCGTCGGCTCGAAGCGTTCGACGAACAGCACGCCGAGCCGTCGCAGGAACGATCCCTGGAATGCGTCTCCCAGCAACTCCTTGTAGACGGCGAAGGCCAGATCGCCCCGCAGCAGCGCGGATAGCACCACACTGTCAAGGTAGCTGGAATGGTTGGCGACATAGACCACGTCGCGAGCCGGCGTCGGCGCTTCTCGGGTGACCGTCAGCCGATGTCCGAGCAGCCTGATCGCCAGGCGGCTCACCGCGTGGGCGGCCTGCCATCGCCAGTGCAATCGCGGCAAGAGCATCACCGAAGGCCACAACACCAGCCCCATGGCGCCGACAACACCCCACCAATAGAGGGCGTAGAGCCGTTCCCCGGTGTTGCGGAACGCGCGCCGAAGGCGCCCGGCCGCGGCGGTCACCTGCAACCGGAGCACCTGTCGGCCTGGCGACACGATGCGGCCGCCGGCGCTCCCCTGCAGATAGGCCTCGCGAAGGGCTGCGCGCCGAACCTTGCCGCTCTCGGTTCGCGGGATCGAGTCCGCCGCAAGAAGCACGATCTCGTCGACCGAGGCCTCCAGATGGTCGGCGGCGAGCTCCTGCGCCGCCTCGACCAACCGCCTGCGCGCCGGTTCATCCCTGAGCGACGTCTCCACCGCCAGCACAAGGCGCTCTGTTCCGCGGACAGGGTCCGGCGCGCTGAACAGCACCGCGCCGCCCCGCGCCACCCCGGCCAGAGCGCGGACGGCGGCCTCGATGTCGCCGGGATGGATGTTCCGCCCCGCGCGCTTGACGATGTCCTTGCTGCGCCCGGTGATGAACACCTCGCCGTCGGCGATGTAGGCGAGGTCTCCGCTCTCCAGCCAGCCGTCGCTGAACAGCTCCGCTGTCTTGTCCGGAGCGTTGAAATAGCCGCTCGTGGCGGAAGGGCCGCGGAACTGCAGGCGTCCCTCGACGCGATCCGGCGCCTCCCGTTCGCCAGACCCGACGATGCGCACCTCGTGTCCGATCAGCGGCGCGCCGCATGACACGAACGCCTGGGCGTCCGACGCCTCCGGCGGAGCCGACTGCGCCCGCCCCTGCGTGGCGATCAGGCGGCGATGCACATAGTCAAGCCGCGGGGCCCTGCCTGGCGGCGAGGCGGTCAGCGCGGCCGCGCACTCCGCCAGTCCGTAGACCGGCAACAGGGCTCCGGCGCGAAACCCATAGACGGCGAACTTGCGCGTAAAGTCGGCGATCGTGCGCGGCGAAATCGGCTCCGAACCGCAGCCGACCACGCGCAGCGAGCTGAGATCCAAGCCAGCCAACCGCTCGTCCGGAATGGACAGGCACAGTTCGAAGGCGAAGTTCGGCGCCGCCGAGATGGTCGCCCGATTGCGATGGATCGTCCAAAGCCACCGCTCTGGCCGCGCCATGAAGCTGAGCGGACTCATCACCACGAAGGGCGCCGCCTGATCGAGGCAGGCGAGCCACGCGGCGATCAACCCCATGTCGTGATACAGCGGCAGCCAGCTCACGCACACGTCGGCTGGCGTGGCGCCGATCGCCTGCGACAGGGCGCGCACGTTCGCCAGAATGTTCGCGTGGCTGAGCATGACGCCCTTCGGATCCGCAGTGCTGCCGGACGTGAACTGCAGCAACGCCAGGTCATCGGCCTTGAACGCCACGCAAGGCGCGGGGCCCCCCGCGGCCTCGATCTCGTCCGTGGTGGCGACGTAGGCGAGGCTGGGCACATGATCTCGGAGCAGGTGGGCCAAGGGACGCGCGGCTTCGAAGGTGATCAGTCCTATCACCCCGGCCGTCGCCAAAATCCGCGCCTGCCGGCGCAGGTGCTCCTCGAGCCGCGTCATCCGCCAGGGCGGATAGATTGGCGCGGGGACGCCGCCAGCCAGCAGCACGCCCAGAAAGGCCGCGAAATAGGCCTGCCCCGTCGGCAGCATCAGCCCGATTCTGCCGCCTGGCTCGAGCCCCCTGGACGCCAGGCCCCCGGCGACGCGCTGCGCCGCCGTGAACAGCTGGCGGTAGGTGATCGGCGACGTCTCGGAATCTCCGTCGGAGAGGTAGATGTGCGCCCTGTCCTGCTGATGCTGGGCGTGCCAGCCGAGCACGTCCGGGATTGTCCCAAGCTGCTCCGGCGCGGCTCTGGCGACAGGCGCGGCGCGACTTTCGACGCGGGTCGCGACCCGGGCGGTTGAAATCGGTCCGCTCCCTGCGATGGCGCGAACCAGATCGGCGACGGTGCTCGCCTCGGCGAACAGCTTCTCGGGCAAGGTGGTGTTGAAGGCCGCTTCCAGCCGGTGGATCGCCTCAACTCGCCCCAGGCTGTCCAGACCGAAGTCGCTGTCGAGATCGCCGTCCAGTCCCGGGGTCTCGCGGCCCTTCTGGTGGGGGTGGATTTCCTCGGCCAGGTCCGTGATCACGCCGAGCACTTCAGTCGCCATGTCGGAGGCTGGCGGTTCAGGCGCCGGCGCCGCCTGTTGAGGCTCCGCGGTTTGAACCGGGGCCATCTTCTACGCTCGTCAAGACAGCTGCGAGAGCTTGTCGGCGAACGGTTCCCACACGAGCCGCTCCCACAAGATCAACAACGCCGGACCAAGGACCACGAGCACGGCGCCGCCGACGACTTTCATCACTTCGAGATGGTCGGCGACGCCCCAAGCGATCAACGCGAGGCCCCCCAGGAAGGCGGCGCCCGCCGCGGTCAGCAGGGCGTCGTACAGGATCTTCGTCCAGAGGCCGGGCTCAGAACCGCCCCATTCCGGTTGCCTCCCCTGGAGGCGCTGATGGGCCCGTTTGAGAGCGCGCTGCATGACGTGCCTCCTCTCAACCGGGGACTATCGCGCCGCCCCCACGCCCTGTGCTTGCGCCAGGTCAACTGCGAGGGAAATTAGTCCGAGCGAGGTTTGGAGCCCGTTCGCAACACGCGCCGCTCAGCGGCGCAAAGGAGGTCGCGCCGCATCGGCGCCCCTCACAGCGGAGACGTCCTGCTGGATGGCATTGATGGCGGCCAACCCATTTTGATCTGCGTCATGGGCAGACTGCGGTGATTGAGCCCCTGTTACATCCCTGAGGTTGCAGCCCGACGGAGGCGACACTTCCCATGGAGGCCGCAGGCCGATCCGAGTCCGGTGGGTGGGCGCCGATCACGAAGACCGCCGAGGACATCGCCGGGGCCAATCTGTCCGACTATAGGCGCGCGGTTGCGACCTTCTCGTGGAACGACGCGCGCAAGTTGCTGGACGGCTTGCCAGGCTGCGCCCTCAACATCGCCTACGAAGCGGTCGACCGACATGTGGTTCACGGCCACGGTGCGAAGGTCGCGATCCGCTGGCTGAGCCAGGAAGGAGCGGTCCGCGAACTCTCCTATGACGACCTGAGGCGGCAGACCAACCGCTTCGCCAGCCTCCTGCGCGGGCTCGGCGTGGCAAAGGGCGATCGGGTCTATTCCCTGCTCGGTCGTACGCCGGAACTGTATGTCGCGGCGCTCGGAACCCTGAAGGCGGGCGCCGTGTTCTGTCCGCTCTTCTCGGCTTTCGGCCCGGAGCCGATCAAGGCGCGCATGGAGATCGGCGCGGGCGCGGCGCTCGTCACCAGCGAGGCCCTCTACAGGCGCAAGGTCGCGGCCTGGCGCGCCGAACTCCCTAGCCTGCGTCACGTGCTGATCATCGATCCGAGCGACCAACCGCCGGACGGAACACTTGGTCTGCCCGCGCGAATGGCGGCGGCGTCGGACGACTTCGACATAGAACGCACGTCGTCCGAGGACATGGCGCTGCTGCACTTCACCAGCGGCACGACCGGGCGGCCGAAGGGCGCCATCCATGTGCACGAGGCGGTCGTGGCCCATCATATCACCGGCCGCTACGCCCTGGACTTCCACCCAGACGACGTCTTCTGGTGCACGGCCGATCCCGGCTGGGTCACCGGCACCTCCTATGGGATAATCTCGCCGCTCACCAATGGCCTGACCATGGTGGTGGACGAGGCGGAGTTCGACGCGGGGCGCTGGTATCGTCTGCTGCAGGACCACAAAGTGACGGTCTGGTACACCGCGCCCACGGCGATTCGCATGCTGATGAAGGCCGGCGCCGATGTCGCCCGCAAGTACGACCTCTCAAGGGTCCGCTTCATGGCGAGCGTGGGCGAGCCGCTGAATCCGGAAGCCGTGGTCTGGTCGGCCGAGACCTTCGGCAGGCCGTTTCACGACAATTGGTGGCAAACCGAGACCGGCGGCATCATGATCGCCAACTACGCCGCGATGGAGGTGCGCCCGGGGTCGATGGGCAAGCCCCTGCCCGGCGTCGCCGCCGGCATCGTCGAGAAGGCTGACGGCGGCGTGCATGAGATCGTCGCGCCGATGGCCATGGGGGAGCTGGCCCTGAGGCCCGGTTGGCCCTCGATCATGCGTGGTTACCTGCACGAGGAGGAGCGCTACCGAAAATGCTTCTCGAGCGGCTGGTACCTGACCGGCGATCTCGCGATGCGGGATTCCGACGGCTACTACTGGTTCGTCGGGCGGGCCGACGACGTGATCAAGAGCGCGGGCCATCTGATCGGCCCTTTCGAGGTCGAGAGCGTCCTGATGGAGCATCCCGCGGTGGCCGAGGCGGCGGTGATCGGTCTTCCCGATCCCATCGCCGGCGAGACGGTGAAGGCTTTCGTCGCACTCAAGGCGGGCTTTGAGGCTGACGAGACGATGCGCCGCGAGTTGCTCGGCCATGCACGCAAGCGTCTCGGCCCTGCGGTCGCGCCAAGAGACGTCGCTTTCCGCCAGAACCTGCCCAAGACCCGCAGCGGCAAGCTGATGCGTCGGCTGCTCAAGGCGCGTGAGCTCGGCCTGCCGGAAGGCGATCTCTCCACTCTGGAAAGCGAGGAGCGATGACCGGCGCCGATCTGAAGCCCCGTCTCTCCCGCGCGCATGTGCTCGACCTGCTGACCCATATGATCCGCATTCGCGAGTTCGAGGCGAAATGCGCTGAGCTCTACACCCAGGAAAAGATCCGCGGCTTCATGCATCTCTACGACGGCGAGGAAGCCGTTTCGGTTGGCGTGATCCCGGTGCTGGAGGCCCGCGACAGGATCGTCGCCACCTATCGCGAGCACGGCCATGCCCTGGTGCGCGGCTCGCCGATGACGGCGGTCATGGCCGAGATGTACGGGAAGCAGTCAGGCTGCAGCGGCGGGCGCGGCGGCTCGATGCACCTCTTCGATCGCGACCGCAATTTCTACGGCGGCAACGCCATCGTCGGCGGTGGGCTGCCGTTGTCGGTGGGTCTGGCGCTGGCCGACCACATGCGCGGCGACGACATCGTGACGGCCTGCTTCTTCGGTGAGGGCGCCGTCGCCGAGGGCGAGTTCCACGAAAGCCTCAACCTGGCCGCCCTGTGGGCGCTGCCGGTGCTCTTCGTCTGTGAGAACAACCGTTACGCCATGGGCACGGCGCTGGAGATCTCGGAAGCCGAAACCGACATTCACAAGAAGGCGCAGAGCTATCGCATTGCGTCCGAGATCGTCGACGGTATGAACGTCGTGGAGGTCGAGGCGGCGGCGCGGCGGGCGATCGCCCAGGTGCGCGAGACCGGAAAGCCGTATTTCCTGGAGTGCCGGACCTACCGCTTCCGAGCCCACTCGATGTTCGACGCGCAGCTCTATCGGGACAAGGCGGAAGTCGAATCCTGGCGTTCCAAGGATCCGATCGGGCGCTTCCAGACCTGGGCGCTCGAAAGCGGGATGATCCACCCCCAGGATGTCGGCCTCATCCAAGCAGCGGTGGCCGAGGAGATCGAAGCGGCTGTGGCTTTCGCAGAGGCCGGCGCCTGGGAGCCCATCGAAGACCTCACAAGGTTCGCCTACGCGCCCGAACGGCCCGCGCCGCCCCCGACCCGGCCAGCCGCAGCGACCGCTGAGACGGTGGAGACCACCTACCGCGAGGCCGTCCATGAGGCGATTCGAGAGGCGTTGCAGCGGGACGAGCGCGCGTTCCTGATGGGCGAGGACGTCGGCCGCTATGGCGGCTGCTATGCCGTGAGCAAGGGCCTGCTCGCGGAGTTCGGTCCCGATCGCATTCGCGACACGCCGCTGTCGGAGTCAGGCTTCACCGGGGCGGGCATTGGGGCCGCTATGGCAGGATTGCGCCCGATCGTCGAAGTGATGACCGTCAATTTCAGCCTGCTGGCGCTGGATCAGATCCTTAACAACGCGGCCACTATCCGGCACATGTCGGGCAACCAGTTCGGTTGCCCGGTGGTGATCCGCATGGCCACCGGCGCTGGACGCCAGCTGGCCGCTCAGCACTCGCACAGCCTCGAAGGCTGGTACGCCCACATCCCGGGAATTCGCGTGCTCGCGCCCGCCACCCTGGAAGACGCTCGCGGTATGCTCTGGACGGCGCTGCAGGAGCCTGACCCGGTGCTCATCTTCGAGAACGTGATGCTCTACAACCGGACCGGCCGCATCGCGGCGGCCGCCGGGCCGGTGGACATCGACAGGGCCGCGATCCGCAGGGAGGGACGCGACATCAGCCTCATCACCTACGGCGGCTCGCTCTGGAAGACGTTGCAGGCCGCCGAGGCGCTCGCCAAGGAGGGAATCGACGCCGAGGTGGTCGACCTGCGCTCGCTCCGGCCATTGGACGATGAGACCATCATGGCCTCGGTTCGCAAGACCCGCCGTGCGGTGATCGTCGACGAGGGTTGGAAGACCGGCTCGCTGGCCGCGGAAATCGGCATGCGTATCGTCGAGCAGGCCTTCTTTGACCTCGACGCCCCGATCGCACGCGTGTGCAGCGCCGAGGTCCCCATCCCCTATCCGCGCCACCTGGAAGAGGCTGCGATTCCGCAGGCGGACCGCATCGTCGCCGTCGCCAAGGCCGTCCTCGGCAGGTCCTGACGACGCCATGGCCGAGTTCCGCATGCCCTCCCTCGGCGCCGACATGGAAGCCGGGACCCTGGTGGAGTGGCTGAAGCAGCCGGGCGACGCGGTCACCCGCGGCGACATCGTCGCGGTGGTGGAGACCCAGAAGGGCGCCATCGAGATCGAGATCTTCGAGGACGGCGTGCTGGACCGCTACCTCGTCGAGCTCGGCGTCGAAGTGCCGGTCGGCGCGCCGCTGGCGATGATCCGCAAGCCAGGCGAAGCGCTCGGGACGCCGCCCGAGCCTGGCGCCGCCATGACGCCGGCGAGAGCTCACGCGACGCCCGCGCCACGCCCGCCGCCTGTCGCGAAGCCTGCTCCGAGTCCGGCGACGGGCCGCGCCCAGGTTTCTCCAGCGGCGCGCAGGTTCGCGCTGGAACACAACGTCGACCTCTCGGCGATCGCGGGCAGCGGGCCACGCGGGGTTGTCGTCCTGGCCGACGTGCGGGCCGCGGCGCAGACCAGGGCGCCTTCAGGCTTCGACTTCAGCCAGATGCGCGCCGCGATCGCCGCCGCCATGTCCCGCTCGAAGCGGGATATCCCTCACTACTACCTAGCCAACACTATCGACATCGGCGCGGCGGCGGAGTGGGTTAGCCAGCAGAACGCTGAGCGTCCACCCGACCGCCGCCTGCTCATCGGCGCCTTGTTCGTCAAGGCCACGGCAACGGCCGCAAAGCAATTCGCGGAGTTCAGCGGCGCCTTTGAAGGCGGCGTTTTCCGCCCCAGCCCAGCGGTTCACGTGGGCGTGGCGGTGTCGATCCGAGGCGGTGGACTGGTGGCGCCCGCGATCCATGACACGGCCGGCCTCGCGCTCGACGAGCTCATGGCCCGGATGCGCGACCTAGTGGCCCGCGTCCGCGCCGGCCGCTTCCGCAGCTCGGAGATCGCCGATCCGACGATCACCGTCTCGAGCCTGGGCGAACGCGGTGTCGAGGCGCTCTATGGCGTGATCTACCCGCCCCAGGTCGCCATTGTCGGCTTCGGCAAGGTCGTCGAACGGCCGTGGGCCATCGGAGACGCCCTGGCTGTGCGCCCGGTGGTCACCACCACGCTCGCGGCCGACCATCGGGTCAGCGACGGACACCGCGGCGCCCTGTTCCTCGCCAAGATCGGCGAGCTGTTGCAGCACCCGGAGGCTCTATGACCCCGTCCGATATCCGCGCCGTGTTCAAGGACGAGCTGGGCCGGATCGCGCCCGAGGTCGATCTGGAGGCCATCGATCCAGCCGCCGATCTGCGCGAGCAGACAGACATCGACTCGATGGATTTCCTCAATCTCGTGACAGCCTTGCACGTGCGACTGGGATTGGAGATCCCGGAGGCTGACTATCCCAAGCTCGCCACGCTGGAGAGCGCCCTTCGCTATCTCGGCAAGGCGACCTGAGAGGGCTGACGTCCCGCCGCTAGCTTCGGATCCAACGGACCTCAGGCGACCGCCGGCCAGGCGATTGAGGTCGGCTCCTGGGATGGCCGAGGATGATCGGAGCCACGACCCGCGCCTGGTCCGGCAGCCCCAGGGCGGCCTTGCCCTCCGGCTCGCGCAGCCAGCCCTCGGCGAATCCGATCCAGCAGGAGCCGAGCCCACCGGCATGAGCGGCGAGCATCAGGTTCTCGGCGGCGAGGCAGCAGTCGTAGGTGGCCATCTCGTCCGGCGCCGTCGCGCAGATCACGACCAGCGCCGGGGCGCCGTAGAAGATGTCGAACTCCGGAGCGGCCAGATGTTCGGTGACATGCCCGGGCCCGGGCGACTGCTCGACAGAGGCGAACATGTGAGCTTTGGCCTCCCGGGCGATTCGCGCGAGAACGCGGCGGTCGGTGACCACCACGAACGACCAGGATTGGCGGTTCATGGAGTTGGGGGCCTGAACGGCCGCTTCGATCAGCTCGGCGATCACCGTCTCTGCGACGGCTTGGTCCGTGTAGTCGCGCACGGCGCGCCGCCCGAGGATGGCGTCGATCAGCGACATGCTTTCTCCCGCGCGACCGATGGTGGCCACTGGGTCGGAGGTCCGAGCGGGCGGTGGTTCCAGATGTGACGATAGTTGGGCCATGGCCTTGATTCCTTGGGGTCAATTCCTGCCAACGGCGTACTGCTGGCCGGGCGATGCGTGACGGCTAGAAGAGCCTCTACGCGCGGGAGGCCGCGGCGAGGCCCCAACGCGTCAGATGACGGGTTCCACCCACAGTTCGCGGATCGGCTTGGGCAGGTGAGCGAGCACCTTGTCGATCTCGCCGAGGTCCATCTGGTCACGGACGGTCTGGAACACCGCCCTGGCGACGGTCTCGGCGTCGAAGGGAAACTGAGGCGGCAGCCGCTCGGAGATGTGCTCGTCGAAAGTCTCGGCCGTGCGCTCGCCTGTCGGCTTGTCGGTCAGGCTCCAGCCCTCCGTGTAGGCGCCGCGCAGCAGCATGGGCAACTGGGCGGCGAAGTGCATGGCGGTTTCCGGCGGCAGCCGGTCGCGCAACGCCCAGAGCGTCGCCTTCAGCGCGGCGTAGGCATGCGGGCGCGAGCCGTCGAGGCGCGCTTCGAGATCCTTCAGCCAGCGATTGGTTTCCTGAACAGTTCTGTCGAAAGCGGGAAGACCTGTGCTCATCGTCGCCTCCTGGGCTGGCGTGGGCCTGGGCCTCCAGCCTCGGGGCCGCATTGACGCCGGTCAATATCGGGGTGCCCTGCGTCGGGTGGTGTTCGCGGCGGTCGCTCGGATGGCTGGACCGGCACGGCGCGCGGCGCGCCTAAGCCGATGGTCCGCATCAAGGGCTGAGGGCCGCGGCGTGCGCGCCGGGCCAGGAGAGCGCAAGCCTGCCGCGCACTTGCGACACGTGGCCATCGAACTTTTGGGCCTCCTGATCGAGCTGATCCGCAAGCCAACCGACATCGTTAGGCGCAGGTCTCACCAACCTGAGCCCGTGGATCCGCAGCGGCGTCATCTCAAGCGCGATGAGCGAGCCGTCTGAAGTGTTCAGGTCGGCGAAGTACATCAGCGTCAGGTCGCCCCTGAACGACTCCAGGCCCCTGATCCCTTCGTAATCGTTCAGGAAGTCGCCACAGCCGTAGAGGATGAGTTTGCCTTTGTAGACCTCGATGGCCTTCGGATGATGCGACGAGTGCCCGTGGACGACCGCGACGCCAGCGGCGTCGACCAGCGCGTGAGCGAACCGGCGCTGCGCTTCCGGGATATCGTAACCCCAGTTCGCCCCCCAGTGGATCGAGACCACCACGATGTCGCCAGGCTGCCGGACCGCCGCCAGACTCTCGCTGAGCGCCTCGGCCGAGGTCATGGAAAGGTCGGTCAGGTTCACGCCGGGGCGGCCTGGTCCGGCCGCCCAATCGTGGGGGATGCCGCTCCCCGGCGAGCCCAGCGCCACTACGAGGAGGCGTCCCCTGCCGGGTGTTTCGAGCACGGCGGGCCGGGTCGCCTCTTCACGGGTTCGACCGGCGCCGGCGGTTCTGACACCGTGGCGCCCAAGTGCGTCCAGCGTGTCCAGCAGGCCCGCGGCGCCCCAGTCGAGCACGTGATTGTTCGCCAGCACGCAGCAGTCGAACCCAGCGGCCAGCAGGCAGCCGATGTTGGCGGGGCTCATGCGGTAGTTGATGCCCTTGGGGACATAGTCTTCGCTCAGCGTGACGCTGGTCTCGAGATTGGCGATGCGGAGATCGGGCGCTCGGCGCCGCCACTCCCGGAGCGCTTCGCCCCAAACGAAGTCAGAATCGACGGACCGGGGGATCGGCCCGCTCGCGAGTTCGGCAAGGCGGACGTAGTCCCGCGCGGACGTCACCGATCGCTCGTAGATGCGAGGGTCGCTGGGGTGCGCCAGGATCTGGTCGACGCCGCGTCCCGCCATTACGTCGCCGCAGAGGAACAGGCGAATGCGTCCGGCCCGGCCCGCGCGATCATCGCCGACGGGCCGAGGCTCAATCGGCTTCACAATCAGGCCCGCAACACGGCCGCGCCTCGACCGTCGAGGGCCCTCCTGCAGCAAACCTGAAGTTGCGCAGCGTTTTGAGGAACTCCCGTCGCCAGTATTCTGCGTTGGAGGTTTCGAAGGCCGCGATCGCCGCGGCCACGCGCCGCCCGGGGTCCGCGATCGCCTGCTCGGAGCGAACGCCGTCCGACGTCCGATATTTCGCCTCCCAGATGCGGCGCGAGATGTCGGTGGCGGCCGGAGTCATGCTTCGTCGGCGCGACAAGCCTCAACGCTCCTCCGCGGCGGCCTGCTCTGTGGTCAGCAGGTCGTAGATCGCGCCCGCGGCGCCCGAGAGCGTGCGGCCTTCCTCGCCCATCGCATCGCTTTCGCCGTTGATGAAGGCGATCGCGCATTCGAGGTCGGCGATGTCCGCGCCGGTTTCGACGATGGCCACTACGGTGTTGTCCAGGATGTCGCCGCAGAGCCGGCGGACGGTCTCGGCGTCAAGCCTATCGGCTGCGGCGACTTCGACATGATCAGCCATTCGGCGCTCCAATGCGGCAAAGAACGAAGTCGCGAACGCGCACAATGGTCTTGAGCGAAGAGCACGGCCTTGATCGGGGTCAAGAGACTGACGCGCGGATGGCTTGGCGAGTTCAGGCCAGGTGCGGGGTTCATGCCACTCAATGGAAGCCAGCGCTTGCCGGTCTGGACCGGACCGCCTCGGCGCTGAAGCCGCCTGACCCGCCGTATGCGACGGCGACATCCTGGATGCGGCCGGGCCCAGCCTCGGATCGATTGCGAGCGTGCTCCTCAGGCGGCCCGCTTGGGCGGCAAGCCCTGGCGAAGCGCCGGAAAGGCGTCGGCGGTGAGCGACTCGCGCTTCAGCAGCAGGGCGACGCCGGCCTCCAGGTCGCCGCGGCGCTGTTCGAGGGTCCGCCGCGCCAGCGCCTCGCCGTCGTCCAGCAGCCGCTTGATGGCGAGGTCGATCTCCCGGGCCGTGGCTTCCGAGGCGACCACGTGCCGGTCGTGCGGCAGCAGGAAGCTCTCCGGGGCCTGGGCGAAGGCCCGGTGGCCGACGGTGGCGTCCATGCCGTAGCGGGTGACCATGTCGAGAGCGATCTCGGTGGCCCGTTGCAGATCGTCGGCGGCGCCCGTGGAGACGTCCGCGTCGAACACCAGGCCCTCGGCCGCCCGTCCGCCCAGGAGCACGGCGATGCGGCTGCGCAACTCACTTGCCGCCAGCAGGAATCGGTCCTCCGTAGGCCGCTGGATGGTGTAGCCCAGGGCTCCGACGCCGCGCGGAATGATCGACACCTTCTGAACCGGATCGACGCCCGGCAGGCTCGCCGCCACCAGGGCGTGGCCCATCTCGTGGTAGGCGACGCGGCGGCGCTCTTCCTTGCCCAGCACTCGGCTCTTCTTCTCGACGCCGGCGACGATCCGCTCGATGGCGACACCGAAGTCGTCGAGCGTCACCGCGTCGGCCTTCCGGCGCGTGGCGGTGATCGCCGCCTCGTTCACCAGATTGGCCAGGTCCGCCCCGGTGAAGCCGGTGGTCATCGACGCAACGGCGTCGAGCTCGAGGCCCGCCGCCAGCTTGATCTTGCGCGCATGCACCTTGAGGATCTCCAGCCGCCCCGACTGGTCCGGGCGGTCCACCAGCACCTGGCGGTCGAAGCGCCCGGCGCGCAACAGGGCCGGATCGAGGATCTCCGGGCGGTTGGTGGCCGCGAGCAGGATGACGCCGCTGCTAGGATCGAAGCCGTCCAGCTCGGCCAGCAGCTGGTTGAGCGTCTGCTCCTTCTCGTCCTGGCCGCCGACGATGGCGCCCGAGCGGCTGCGGCCCAGAGCGTCAAGTTCGTCGATGAATATGATGCAGGGCGCGGCCTGGCGGGCCTGCTCGAACAGGTCGCGCACGCGCGCGGCGCCGACTCCGACGAACATCTCGACAAACTCCGACCCGGAGATGGAGAAGAACCGCACCCCCGCCTCGCCGGCCACCGCCTTCGCCAGCAGGGTCTTTCCGGTGCCGGGCGGGCCCACCAGCAGGATACCCTTGGGAACGCGCGCACCCAGCCTGCCGAAGCTGCCCGGGTCCTTCAGGAAGGCGACCACCTCCTGAAGCTCGAACTTGGCTTCCGGGACGCCCGCCACATCGGCGAAGGTCACCTTGGTGTCTGTCTCGACGTATATCCGGGCCCGCGACTTGCCGATGCTCATCAGCCCGCCGGCGCCCTGCCGTTCGATCACTCCGCGGAAGAAGAAGAACCAGAGGGCGTAGAAGAACACCAGCATGCCCACCGAGGACAGCAGGCTCTGCCACCAGCTGGAGCCGGTCTCGCCGGTCACCGCGATCCCCTTAGCGGCCAGCTTCTCAGCGAGGGACGGCTCGACGCGGGTGGTGACGAAAGCCGTGGCCCCGGACGGCAGCGGTGATTTCAGCTCGCCGTCGATGGTGTTCGGACCCACCGTCACCTGGCTGACCTTGCCTGCCGACACCAGGGTGTCGAACTGGCTGTAGGGGATGGTGTCGACGGCCCGTATTTTCGGCCAGAGCAGGCCGAGCAGGATGGCTGCGGCGATGGCCGCGCCGACGTACCAGATCGTCAGGTTTCGCCGGTGTTCCGCCGGATCGGGCCTCGGCGCCTTGGCCATGTGGGTCTCCGTGCGCTCCGGAAGGCTGACCATGTCTGCGGGCGATGCGTGTTGACGCAGGTCAATGGGTCGCCAGCCCATCGAGCCGCGCCAGAGCGGGCGCGGCGCGACTTGCACGCCCGCGAGCGCAGAGCTGCACACGCCGGAATGGCTAGCATCAAATGGCGACGGCGCCCGTTGAATCGTAGGCTATCAGTTGCGACCAAATTGGCCGGTAGAAGGTCACCCCGGCCGATGCGCGCCGGAGCGCGACTTGCGAAAATGGCTGGCGGTGCTGTCAGTCCAACGGCAACTCGTCTCCGCCTAGGGGCACAGAGTCCTAACCGATGTAGGGTTTAGCCCGTGTCTGCCCGCCGCTCCGCCAGTGCGGCGGATCGCCTCTGCTCGCGTCGGTCGACCTTGTCGGCGTCCGCTTGGTCGACCAGCACGACACTGGAGCGCGGCGTGGCGTCTAGATCGAGAGCGGTGAGACGATCGGCGCGGTCGGCCTTCAGGATCACCGCGAGATAGACGGTCGCGGCCCGCCGATTCCCTGCGGCAGTCCTATTCCGCGCTGTAGCTTTCGATGAGTTCGTAGACCTTGTCCCGATCGAGACCCAACTCAGGCGCAGCATCAATCAGCTGCTCGGCTTCGAAGGACCACGTGCCGGGACTGGTCCTGGCCAGCGCTGTTGCAGTGGCCGCGGCGCGGATCTCGGGATCGGCAAGACCGCTGTAAGTCTGGTCGGACGGCGGGCCGGAATCGACGACAGCGATCTGGGCTGACAGCTCGCTCGGAGCTGCGTCAGCGACCTTGATGATGTAGGCGCCGACGTTCAGGGGAACACCTGGAAGGACCACGTCGTGACCGGAGCTGGACTGGGTGGCCACCACGCCTCCCGAGTCGGACCTGATCTCGACCCTGTAAGGCGGCGTTCCGCCCACCAGCCGAACCAGCAGCGAGCGCTGCCCGGCGTGAAGTTTTTGGCCGCCTGCGGAAAGCGCCGACAGCGCGAACCCGAAGTCATCGCCGGCGCCCTTGACCCTGACGTTCCACGGCAGGCGTTTCATGTCAGGCATTACCTGGTCGCTGATCGTGCGATAGGCGTTGCCAGCAAGGCTCGGCGCGCCGCTGCGGGCGGGCACGCGGTAGTCCATCTCGCGATTCACCCTCACTAGGCCCTGGCCATCGACGGAGATGACAATGGAGGTCGCGCCGGCGGTGTGGACCAGGTCGCCCTGGCAGACCACCTCCAGGACGCGGGGGCGGCTGACGATGGCCTGTTTGCCGTCCTCGATCCGCGTGATGATCACGTCCTGCGGCAAGCCCTCGATGCGGGTGATGACGCCGACGCCTGGACAGGCGCGCGCCGCCCCGCAGCCCAAGATCAAAGCGGCGATGAGCCCGGTCATGCCGAGTCCAGCCAAATCTTGCCTAGCCATCAGTGAACTCCTGGATGGTTTCCGTGATCGCCGCGGCGACCGCGGGGGCGGAGAGAAATCCCCACAAGCCGAAATTCAATGAGATCACGAGCAGCGCGATCCCCAGACGGTGCTGACAGTCTAACGCTAACCTGTCTCCGCTTTCTGGCTGGTCGGGCCGCAGTGGGGCAGGGGATTGATGCAGGGGATATCGTTTAAGCGTCACCGGTTCCCGCCGGACGTGATCCGGTATGCTGTATGGCTCTATT
>JBIOEG010000024.1:0-58316 GCA_044445825.1 Caulobacterales bacterium | reverse complement strand
GGCGGGGGCGGGCCCTCCGGCGGGGCGGATCACCACCAGGGCACGGAGTCGTCGGGCGACAACGGCCAGGCCGATAGCGTGCGCCAGGGTGTCGACGAGGCCGCCAGCGCCGGCGCCGCCGACAACGACGGCCGGCGCGGGTCGTCCGACGTCCAGCAGAACCAGAGCCTGGTGGATCAGATCGCGGCGATCGGAAAGGCGCAGGCGAGCGTCGACCCCGCGGACGTCGCGGCCGCCGCGCGAAGCGCCGGCGTCGATCCCGACTTCTACGCGCGCATCATCAACCAGGAGAGCGGCGGCCGGGATATCGTGGGCGCCAACGGCGCGCGTGGTCCGGCCCAGCTAACGCCGGCTACAGCCAAGGCCATGGGCGTCGATCCGGGCGATCCGCAGCAGAACCTCAAGGGCGGTGCGCAGTACCTGCGGTACCTGCTGGATCGCTATCACGGCGATCAGCGGTTGGCCGCCGCCGCCTACAATGCGGGCACGGCCGCCGTGGACAAGTACGGCGGCGTCCCGCCGAATCGCGAGACGCAGCACTACGTCAACGCCGTGACGTCGGGCGGGCCGCCGCCCTGACAACGTTGGGGGATTGTCGCGCTACGCCGCCACCGGCGCGCTGGCCAGGGCGCTCTGGAACAGCAGGGCGCCGTCCGCCGAGCCCAGGTCGGCTTCGAAGGCGCGGTCGGGGTGGGGCATCATGCCCAGAACATTGCCCTTGGGACTGACGATGCCGGCGATGTCGCGGGCCGAGCCGTTGGGGTTGGCCACATAGCGGAACACCACCTGGCCCTCGCCCTCCAGCCGCTCGAGGGTGGCTTCGTCGGCGAAGAATGCGCCCTCGCCGTTGCCCATGGTCATCCGCACCCGCCGTCGCGCCCCATAGGCGGCGGTGAAGCGGGTCTGCAGATTGACCACCTCGAGCTCCACCGGTTTGCAGACGTACTTCAGGCCGGCGTTGCGAAGCAGGGCGCCCGGCAGCAAATGGGCCTCGCAGAGGATCTGGAAGCCGTTGCAGATGCCCACCACCGCCACGCCCCGGGCGGCGGCGGCCTTGACGTCGGCCATCACCGGCGACAGCGCGGCCATGGCGCCGCAGCGCAGATAGTCGCCGTAGGAAAAGCCGCCCGGCAGCACCACCAGGTCGAGCCCGGCGGGGAGCGACGTCTCCGCGTGCCAGACCATCTCCACCTTGGCGCCGGTGGAGCGTTCGATGGCCACCTTGCAGTCGCGGTCGCAGTTGGAGCCGGGGAAGACGATGACGGCGGCCTTCATGCGACCTCCACGCGGTAGCCCTCGATCACCGTGTTGGCCAGGAGCTTGTCGCACATGGCCTTCACCTCGGCTTCGGCGGCGGCCGCGTCACTGCTGCCCAGGTCGAACTCGATCACCCGGCCCACGCGCACGCGGGACACCGCCGTCCAGCCCAGGCCGTGCAGCGCCGCCTCCACGGCCTTGCCCTGCACGTCCAGCACGCCGGGCTTGAGAAACACATGCACCGTGGCCTTCACGCCGACAGCCTCAATGGATCCCCCCCTGAATCACCGTCGGCATCTCCTTCATGATTCCCAGCCGCCGGGCGACCTCGGTGTAGCTCTCGATGACGTTGCCCAGGTCGCGGCGGAAGCGGTCCTTGTCCAGCTTCTCGTTGGTGGCCGTGTCCCACAGCCGGCAATTGTCCGGGCTGATCTCGTCGGCCAGGATGATGCGCGAGAAGTCGCCTTCCCACACCCGGCCGAACTCCACCTTGAAGTCCACCAGGGTGATGCCCACCGCGCCGAACATGCCGGACAGGAAGTCGTTGATGCGCAGGGTGATCGCCATCATGTCGTCGATCTCCTGGGTGGCGGCCCAGTTGAAGGCGGTGATGTGCTCCTCGGCCACCATCGGGTCGCCCAGCTTGTCGTCCTTCAGGTAGAACTCGATGATCGAGCGGGGCAGGGCCTGGCCCTCGGGGATGCCGAGCTTCTGGGCCAGCTGGCCGGCGGCGATGTTGCGGCAGACCACCTCCAGCGGAATGATCTCCACTTCCTTGATCAGCTGCTCGCGCAGGTTCAGGCGCTTGATGAAGTGGTTCTGCACCCCGATGGTGTTGAGCCGGGTCATCACATATTCGCTGATGCGGTTGTTGATCACCCCCTTGCCTTCCAGGACCGCCTTCTTCTGGGCGTTGAAGGCGGTGGCGTCGTCCTTGAAGTACTGGATCAGGGTGCCGGGTTCCGGGCCTTCGTAGAGGATCTTGGCCTTGCCCTCGTAGATCTTCTTGCGGCGGGTCATGGTGTCAGCCTTCCTCCAGCGAGCGGCCCGCCGGAAATGAAAGCGCGCGCGGATGAGCATCCTGCGCGCGGGGTCCGACTCGGGGTCGCGTGTCGCTTCTTCAAGGCTGCGTGAGCCTAGCGGAAACGCGAGTTGATCGCAAACGAAGCGTCGCGCCCGGCTTGCCAGAGCGGTGTTTTGCGCCATCTGTTGCGCCATGGCGGACGACGAAGAAGCCGAGCTGCATGCGGACTACCCACGGTACGCAACCGGCGACATGTCCGACGTGGTGTTCCTCGGCCAGCCCAAGGACCGTTGGCGCGACGCCTATCACTATCTGCTGACCATGCCGCTTTGGCAGTTCCTGACGATCATGGCCTCCGGATTCCTGACCATCAACCTGGTCTTCGGCCTGGGTTACCTGGGGGTTGGCGGAATCAGCGGGGCGCGGCCGGGCGATTTCGGCGATGCGTTCTTTTTCTCGGTGCAGACCCTTGGGACTCTGGGCTACGGCGTCATGGCGCCGGCCAGCCTGCCCGCGAATCTGCTCGTCACGGCCGAGGTGTTCGTCGGCCTGTTCAACCTGGCGATCGCCACCGGACTGCTGTTCGCCCGCATCTCCCGGCCCACCGCCCGGGTGATGTTCTCGGACAGGGCGGTGATCACCGACTTCGAGGGCGTGCAGACCTTGATCTTCAGGGCCGCGAACCGGCGGCGAAACCGCATCGTCGAGGCCGATGTGAGCGTCTCGCTGGTGCAGGACATCGTCACCGCCGACGGCCATTCCATTCGCCGATTCGCCGACCTGCCCACGGTCCGTTCGCGCTCGCCGATCTTCTATCTGACCTGGCAGATCATGCACCGCGTCGACGAGGCGAGCCCGCTCCACGGCGAGACCATGCGCAGCCTGCTGGCCAAGCGCAGTGAGATCGTGGTGGTGCTCAAAGGTCTCGACGAGACCTTCGCCCAGACCATCCACGCCCGCGCGTCGTACACCCCCGACGAGATCGTCTGGGGCCGCAGGCTCGTGGACATCTTCAGTCGGGACGGCGATGGGCGACGGGTGATCGATTACACGCACTTCCACGATGTTGAGTGACTTGCGGCATTGTCGTCATTGCCGGGCGGCCCGGCCCGGGATATGCAGCCCGTCATCGTCCGCGTAACCGGAGCTGCCATGTCGACGTTCGACGAGCGTGAAAGAGGCTTCGAAAAGAAGTTCGCTTCGGATCAGGAACTGGAATTCCGAGCCCACGCCCGCCGAAACCACCTGCTGGGCGAGTGGGCCGCCAAGCGCATGGGCCTGGAGAACGTCGACGACTATGTGCGCGCCGTGGTCCGCTCAGACTTGGAGCAGCCGGGCGACGACGACGTGTTCCGCAAGATCACCCAGGACCTGGCCGGCTCGGGCATCGAGGTCCGCGACTCCGAAATCCGCTCGAAGATGGACGAGTTCCTGGCCATCGCCCGCGAACAGGTGAAGACGGGGGCGTAGGGCCGGGGGGGGCGTTTCACATCCCCCACCATCCGAAATTCCCCGCGAAAGCGGGGACCCAGGCGTTTTTTTTTGGTGCGGAGTGCCTCGTATACCTGGTAAAAACGCCTTGGTCCCCGCTTTAGCGGGGAATCTCGGGTGGTGGGGTGGTGCGGTGTCTTGGGCTCTCGCCGCCTTACTCCGCCGCCGCGGCCGCCCGCACCGCCGCGTCCTTGCCGAACACGCGCTCGAAGATCGTGTCCACCTGGGCGAAGTGCCAGGCGGGATCGAAGAGTTCGGCGAGCTCGGCGTCGGTCAGGTGCGGGCGCACCTGCGGGTCGGCTTTCAGGACGTCGATGAAGTCGCCGCCGTCGCGCCAGATCTGCATGGCGTTGCGTTGCACGGCCGCATAGGCCGCCTCGCGCGCCAGGCCCTTCTGGGTCAGGGCCAGCAGCACCCGCTGGGAATGCACCAGGCCGCCGAGCCGGTCGAGGTTCCTGGCCATGTTCTGCGGATAGACCACCAGGCGCTCGACGACGCTGGCCAGCCGGCGCAGGGCGAAGTCGAGGTGGACCGTCGCGTCCGGGGCGATGCCACGCTCCACCGAGGAATGGCTGATGTCCCGCTCGTGCCACAGGGCGACGTTCTCCAGCGCCGGGATGACCGCCGAGCGCACCAGCCGGGCGAGACCGGTGAGGTTCTCAGTGAGCACCGGATTGCGCTTGTGCGGCATGGCCGAGGAGCCCTTCTGGCCGACGTCGAACGCCTCCTCGGCCTCCAGCACCTCGGTGCGCTGCAGGTGGCGGATCTCGGTGGCCAGCCGCTCGATGGAGGAGGCGACCACGGCCAGCGCCGCGAAATAGGCCGCGTGCCGGTCGCGCGGGATGACCTGGGTCGACACCGGCTCGGGAACCAGGCCCATCGCCTTGGCCACGTGCGCCTCGACCCGGGGATCGACGCTGGCGAAGGTGCCCACCGGGCCGGAGATGGCGCAGGTGGCGATCTCAAAGCGCGCCATGGCCAGCCGCTCGCGGGCGCGGACGAACTCGGCGTAGTGACCGGCCAGCTTCAGGCCGAAGGTGGTGGGCTCGGCATGGATGCCGTGGCTGCGCCCCACGGTGGGCGTGTGCTTGAACTCCAGCGCGCGCTTCTTCAGCGCCGCCAGCACCAGCTCCACGTCTTCCAGCAGCAGGTCGGTGGCGCGGGCGAGCTGGACCGCCAGGGTGGTGTCGTTCAGGTCCGAGGAGGTCATGCCCTGGTGCAGGAACCGCGCCTCGGGCCCGACGATCTCGCCGACATGGGTCAGGAAGGCGATGACGTCGTGCTTGGTCTCGCGCTCGATTTCGTCGATGCGCTCCACGTCCCACACCGCGTCGCGGCCCTTCTCCCAGATGACCTGCGCCGCGCGCTTGGGGATCACGCCCAGCTCGGCCATGGCGTCGGCCGCGTGCGCCTCGACTTCGAACATGATGTGAAAGCGCGTCTGCGGCGCCCAGATCTTCGCGGCCTCGGGGCGGGTGTAGCGGGGGATCATGCGGCGGTTCTTACTCCGCAAGCCCCCGCGAGGAAAGGCGAGGTCAGGCCGGGACGGTCCACTTCGCCGCCGCGCGCCGCAGGTCGCCGGGCAGGGTGATCGCCGCCAGCACATAGTGGATCGCCGCCCAGCCGTAGAAGAACAGGGTGACGATGATCCCCTGCCGCGTCGAGACCGCCAGGGTCGGCTTGCAGGTTGCGGTGAGCACACTGGCGGCGCCCTTCTTGGGCAGGCCGCCAGGACAGAGGTCCTGGAAGCTGTGGCCGGAGGCCCCGCCGGCCCACATCTCCCGCAGCGAGCCGAGGATGGTGTGGTGGCCGGGATGGGCGAAATTGAACTGGGCGAACATGTCGATCAGCCAGCCGCAGAAGGGCGGACCGCCGCCGAGGGCGACCAGGTTGAGGAAGAAGAAGGTGAGCGCCGTGGCCGTGGCGCGCCGCTTCACGTCCACGGCGTTCTGGATCACCCCGAAGGTCGGGCCCAGGTAGGTGTAGTGGAACACGCCGGGGAGCAGCGACAGGGCCGCGGCCACATGCCAGTCCGCGCGGGTGTAGACCAGGATGTAGATCGGCAGGGCGATGGCCAGGCCGATTCCCGGCGTCAGGGCGTACCAGGCGGCGCTGCGCTTGTTGGCCCAGTCCGTGACGAAGCCGCCGACCAGGGTCCCGGCGCCGGTCGAGGCGCCGCCGATCAGGCCGAACAGCACGCCCACCGTGGCGAGGCCCAGGCCGAACACCCGGATGAAATAGGGCGAGCTGAACTGGCCGACGCCATAGCCCGCGAAGGAGGCCAGGGTGATGCCCAGCACCATGTTGAGGAAGCCCCAGGTGCCGAACAGCGTCTTGGTCACCGAGACCAGCTCGCGCACCTCGTGCAGCATCTCGGCGGCGAAGGACAGGCGCGCGGCGGCCGGGACCTCCTCCGGCGTGACGTCCTCGGGCAGCAGGGGCCTGGCCTCGATGTCCGCATGGCCGCGCGGCGGCTCCTTGACCATCAGCTTCAGCGCCAGGGCCACCAGCACGCCGGGAATGCCGACGATGAAGAAGGCGAGCCGCCAGCTCAGGTACTGGGCGATCACCCCGCCGAAGATCGCTCCCAGCATCCCGCCCATGGGGATGCCGAAGGCGTAGACCGACAGCGCCGAGGAGCGCCGCTTCGGCTCGAAATAGTCGGAGATCAGCGAATGCGCCGGCGGCGAGCAGCCGGCTTCGCCGACGCCGACGCCCACGCGGAAGGCCAGCATCGTCAGGAAGTTCGGCGCGAGGCCGCTGAGGGCCGTGAACGCCGACCAGATGGTGATGCAGATGGCCATGATGTTCACGCGGCTGAACCGCTCCGCCAGGCGGGCGATCGGTATGCCGAGGGTGGTGTAGAGGATCGCGAAGGCCAGGCCGGTCAGAAGGCCCAGCTGGTTGTCGGTGATCCCGAGGCTCTCCTTCATCGGCTGACCGATGATGCCGACGATCGTCCGGTCGATGAAGTTGAGGGTGTAGACGATCGTCAGGATCGCCAGGACGGTGCGCGTGTATCCCGCCGAGAACAGGGGCTTGCGCTCGCCCATGACGCCGGCCGGCGCGGTTGCGTCGGTCATGAAATCAGGTCTCCAAAGTTCGCGGCTGTGTTTCCCGCCTCACCTTAGTGCGATGGCCCGCGAAATCGACGCCGAACTTTCGCGTCGCCGAGCACCCTCACCCTATCGTCACCCCGGCCGCAGCGCGCAGCGCGGAGAGCCGGGGCCGGACGCGCAACCGCCCAGCTGGATGACGTCTTGGCGCCGGCGGGTCCGGCCCCGGGTCTTCACCGCTTCGCGGCTCGCCCGGGGTGACGGCTTAGCTCACGATGTCTCGGGTGATGGTCCGGCGGGCCATCACCAGCAGGGTTATGCTCGGCAGCGCGACCGCCGCGCTGATCACCAGCGTCAATTTGATGCTGACCGCGGACCCCATTCCCAGGGGACCGGCCAGATAGTCGCTGAACAGGCCGAAGCACCATGGGCCGAGCCCCAGGCCGATGATGTTGATGATGAACAGCAGCAGGGCGGCGGCCGTGGCGCGCATCTGCGGCGGCACGACGCTCTGCACGGTGCCGTAGATCGGCCCGTACCAGAAGGTGCCGAGGATCGAGGGGAAGATCAGCAGGCCGATGGACAGCCTGGCGCTGGGGGCGAGGATGGCCATCACATAGAACGGCGCCCAGAGCAGGCCGGCGATGGCCGGCAGGGTGGCGAACGCCCGGATGTTGCGGGCCCCGGCCAGGTCGGTGAGCCTGCCGCCGAGGACGGAGCCGAACGCGCCGGACAGTCCGCCGACCACGCCGAGCCCCAATCCCAGGAACCCCTTGCTCTGCAGGCCGACCGCCGCGGCGAGGTGCGCGACCTCGGCGGCATGGTTGCGCAGGTAGAAGGCGGCGATGAAGGCGTTCTGGCCGTAGCCGCCGAACGCGCTGATCGCCGCGGCGAAGGACACCAGCCAGAAGGTCGGCGTCTTGAAGAGATAGGCCATGGTCTGGGCGAAGCTCGCGCTCGGCGGCTTGGCGACGGTGCGCGCCACGAGGCGCCTGCGCGGCTCCCTGAGCGTGAACGCCGCGACCAGCGCCAGCGCCAGTCCGGGCGCGCCGGCGACGAAGAAGGCGGTCCGCCAGCCCCAGATGTCGGCGACGATCCCGCCGATGGCGAAGCCCAGCAGCGTGCCCAGCGGCGTGCCCATGGAATAGAAGGCGAGCGCGAAGCTGCGGTCCTTCTGCGGCGTGTCGTCGGCGATCATCGAGTGGGCCGAGGGCACGCAACCGGCCTCTCCGAAACCGACGCCCAGGCGGGCGGCGAGCAGCTGGGGGAAGGTCCTGGTCAATCCGCAGACAGCGGTGAAGCCGCTCCACAGGGCCAGGGATCCGCCGAGGATCAGCGGCCGGCTGTAGCGTTCGGCGGCGCGGGCGATGGGGATCGCCAGAAAGGTGTAGAACACCGCGAAAGCGCTGCCGCCGATCAGTCCGAACTCGGCGTCATTGAGGCGCAGGTCGTGCTTGATGGGCTCGACCAGGATGTTGACCACCTGCCGGTCGAGGAAGTTCAGCGTGTAGATGACCAGCAGCAGGCCGAGGGCGTAGCGGCGATACCCCAGCGCGGCCGGGACGATGGCCGGCGCGGCCAAGGGCGCGATGACGTCTTCCGGCGCTACGGCGTCGGCCAAGGGCGGCCTCCCACGGTTCCGCGCGCCTCGGGCGAGGCGCGCTGGCGTTTCTCGTTGCGCCCATCTAGAGGGGCTTTTCGCCGCGCAGCCAAGAGGGGCTGTGCGAACCGCCAGCCGCAAGGAGGCCGACCCCATGGAAATCCTGATCGGCGACAAGCGATCGTCGACCTGGTCGATGCGCCCCTGGCTGGCGCTCAAACACACCGGCGCGCCCTTCACCGAGACGCTGATCCGGCAGCGCACCGATCAAACCACCCAGAGCGCTCGCGCCGCAGGCTCTCCGACCGGGCTGGTCCCGGCGCTGAAGGATGGCACGCTGACGGTCTGGGATTCCCTGGCCATCTGCGAGTACCTGGCCGAGAAATTCCCGGTCGCGCGGCTGTGGCCGGCGGACCCGAACCACCGCGCTCTCGGGCGCGCCGCGGCGGCGGAGATGCACTCGGGCTTCGCCTCCCTGCGCGGCGAATGCCCGATGGACATCGCCCTTCACGAGAAGGTGGACATCTCGGAGGCGACGCAGGTGAACGTCCGCCGCATCGTCGAGCTGTGGAGCGAACTGCTGGCCCGCTTCGGCGGCCCGTTCCTGCTGGGCGAGTGGTGCATCGCGGACGCCTTCTATACGCCGGTGGCCACGCGGTTCCGCAGCTACGGGATCAGGCTCTCCGACCACGGCGACACGGGCCCGGCCGGGCAGTACTGCGGGCGGCTGCTGGAGACGCCCGAGTTCCTGGCGTGGGAAGCCGGCGCGCTTGCCGACGATCGGAAGGTCTGACCCATGATCCGCGGAAGCTGCCTCTGCGGGTCGCTCGCCTATGAGGCCGACGCCGTCCTCGACATGCGCCACTGCCATTGCCGCACCTGCCGCAAGGCGCACGCCGCCGCCTTCGCCACCACCGCGGGCGTCGAGAGGAACGCGTTCCGCTGGATCCGGGGCGACGCCGAGCGGGGATGCTTCGAGTCCAGTCCCGGCAAGCTGCGCTATTTCTGCACCCGCTGCGGCTCGCACCTGATGGCGGAGCACGTGGGCGACCCCGAGGTACGGCTGCGCATCGGCAGCGTGGACGGAGGGCTGAGCGTCCTGCCGGAGGCGCACATCTGGGTGAGCCAGGCCGTAGCCTGGGACCTGGGCGTCGACGATCTGCCCCGGTACGCCGAGGGGATGCCGGCGCGGTGAGGCGCGTTCAGAACAGCCCAAGCGCCTTGAAGCTCGCCACGACGTCTCGCCCGACCACCAGATGATCGTGCACTGCGATGCGGAGGGACCGGCCAGCCTCCACTACCTGGCGGGTCATGTCGATGTCCGCGGCCGACGGCGTCGGATCGCCCGAGGGGTGGTTGTGCACCAGGATCACGCTGCTCGCCGACAGCTCCAGCGCGCGGCGCACCACCTCGCGCGGATAGACCGGCGCATGGTCCACCGTGCCGCGGTTCATCACCTCGTCGGCGATCAGCTGGTTCTTGCGGTCCAGGAACAGCACGCGGAACTGCTCGCGCGCCTCGTGGGCGAGCGCGGTCTTCACATAGGCCAGCAGCGCCGACCATGAGCTGATCACCGGCCGCCTGGCGATCGCCTCCCGCCCGGCGCGCAGCGCCGCCTCGTGCAACAGCTTCAGATCGAGCGCCACGGCGTCGCCCACGCCGGACACCGTCTTCAGTTCTTCGAAAGACGCGCCCAGCACTCCCGACAGGGAGCCGAACCGGGCGAGCAGCCGTTTGGCCAGGGGCTTGACGTCGCCGCGCGGGACCGAGCGGAACAGGTGTAGCTCCAGCAGCTCATAGTCGGGCAGGGCGCCCAGGCCGGCCGCCGCCGCGCGCTCGCGCAGGCGGTCGCGGTGGCCGAGGTAGTGGGGCTTGGTCGACCCGCGCGGCTGGGGGACCAGCCACAGCTCGGCCTGGGCCGAGGTTTCGTTCACACCGAGCGCGGGCTTGGGAGGCATACCCGGCGATTGTTCACTATCTGTTCGAGTAGCGCAACCAAAAATAGAAAATGTCGTCATCCCGGAAAGCCGCGCAGCGGCTTGTCCGGGACCTCCCCCCGAATTGAGCTCGATCCGGCGGGAGGTCCCGGATAAGCGCTTCGCGCTTTCCGGGATGACAACGCGTGGTGGACGCAGATGCGCGTACTACAACGGGGCCGTCGCGCCCTCCAGCCAGGCTCGGACCTCGGCCGGAACCTTCGGGCCGACCACCGCCAGCACCCGCGCATGGTAGGCGTCCATCTGGGCGCGTTCCTCGCCGGTGAGCATGTCGCGCACGATCAGGGCGCGGTCGATCGGCGCGAGCGTCAGGGTCTCGAAGCCGAGCATCGGGCGCTCGCCGCCCGGGAGCGGCGCGGGCTCGGTGACGAACTGCAGGTTCTCGATGCGGATGCCGTAGGCGCCTTCCTTGTAGTAGCCCGGCTCGTTGGAGACGATCATGCCCGGCTTCAGAGCGACGCTGTTGGGCAGCTTGGAGATCCGCTGCGGACCCTCATGCACGCCGAGGTAGGAGCCGACGCCATGGCCCGTGCCGTGGTCGAAGTCGAAGCCGGCGGCCCACAGGGGCGTGCGGGCCAGGGCGTCGAGGGCCGAGCCGGTGGTCCCGGCCGGGAACCGCACCCGGGCTAGCGCCAGGTGCCCCTTGAGCACCAGGGTGAAGCGCTCGCGCATCTCCTGGCTGGGCTGGCCGACGGCGACGGTGCGGGTGACGTCGGTGGTGCCGTCCAGGTACTGGGCGCCGGAGTCCACCAGCAGCAGGGAACCCGCCTGCAGCCGCTTGGCCAGCCGCAGGGTGGGCCGGTAGTGCACGATGGCGCCGTTGCCCGCCGCCCCGGCGATGGTGTCGAAGGAGAGGTCCTTCAGCGCCCCGGTGGCCTCGCGGAAGCCCTCCAGTTTGCGCACCACGTCGGTTTCATCCGGTAGCTCGCTCTGAGCCTCCGTCGCCAGCCAGTGCAGGAACCGGGTCAGCGCCGCGCCGTCGCGGACATGGGCGCGCCGGGTTCCCTCGATCTCCACGGGGTTCTTGCAGGCCCGGGGCAGGGCGGTGGGGTCGGCCCCGCGCACCACTTCGGCGCCGGCGTGCCTCAGGGTCTCGAAATACCAGGCGGAGGACTGGCCGGGATCCACCAGCACCCGCTTGCCCTTCAGCTCGCCCAGCGCGTCCGGCAGCGCCTCGGGCGATTCCAGGGTGACCTCGTTGCCGAGCCAGGCGGGCAGCGCCTCGGTCACCTTGGCCGGATCGAGGAACAGCCGCGCGCGGCCGTCGGCGCCCAGCACCGCCTGCGCCAGCGGCAGCGGCGAGCGGATCACGTCGCCGCCACGGATGTTGAACAGCCAGGCGATGGACGCCGGCGCGGTGAGCACCGCGGCCTCGGCGCCCTGGTCGGCCAGGCTCTTGCCCACCCGGGCGCGCTTGGACGCGGAGTCCTCGCCCGAGTAGTCCAGCGCGTGCGGAACCGCCGGCGCCCTGGGCTGCGGCGGCCGGGCATGGCCCCAGGCGGCGTCCAGGGGATTGGCCTCCACCGGCTTCAGGTCGGCGCCGGCCTTGGCCGCGGCGGCGCGAAGGCGCTCCAGGGACTCCGGGCTGTGCAGCCGCGGGTCATAGCCGATGGTCCAGCCGGCCTTGGCCTCGGCCTGCAGATAGGCCGGCACGCCGCCCTCCACGAGGTCGCGGATCTCGAACAGCTTCTGGTCCACCTGGTCGCGGGCCTGCAGCGTGTAGCGGCCGTCCACGAACACCGCCGCCTTGTCCTTGAACAGGACCGCCGCCCCGGCCGAGCCGGTGAAGCCGGTGGCCCAGGCCAGGCGGTCGTTGGCCGCCGGCAGGTATTCGTTCTGGTGCTCGTCCTCGTGCGGGATGACAAAGCCGTCCAGCCCCTGATCGGCCATGGCCTGGCGGATCAGCGGCGTGTGCTTGGGGCCGAAGGAGGGGTCGGTGGATTCATCGAAGGTCTGGCGCATGCCTTCGATTTAAGGCTCCCGGCGTCGCAACGCAAAAGGCAAGGGCGCCGGCGCCTCTGTCAGTGTACGCCCCTAGGCGCGAAGAAGTTCCAGGCGGATTTCCACGCGCGCCTGCATTTCGCGCCGCAGATGCTTGGCCGCCTTGCGGCTCTCACAGCCGAACACGCCGGTCGGCTTGTCTCCCGCGAAGCCCACCACGAGGAAAGGCATGCCCGGTTCAGGCGGCGCGTAGATCACGTAGCGGCTCGTGTTCATGGCGCGCACAATAGGCCGGTTGTCCGTCGGACGCCACGCCTGTCGGCGAGGCTGAGTCGCCAGCGGCGACGATGCCGCCACCGCGGCGGGCTAATCTTCAGTATAAGGAATATCGGCGGCGGCTGGTTTCCTTCTCCACTCGGGGGAAGGATGCGCGCGGGTCCGAACCGGGCGCAAGGTGTGTGGTTGCGCCGATGTGATCGCTGGCGCCGCCCTACGCCGGCGGCCACAGCGCCGGGAACTGGGCGGCGAGCCATTTGGCCAGGGCGGCGTTCACCTGCATCGGCTTTTCCTGGGCCATCCAGTGGCCCGAGTTGACCGTGGCCTCGGTGAGGTTGGCGCAGTTCGCGCGCATGGGCTCGGCCAGGCGCGAATCGATGGTCTCGCAGACGTAGTCGTAGGCCGCGTGCAGGAACAGGACCGGCATGGTCAGCCGCCCGCCTGCCTTGGCGCGCCCGGCGTAGGCGACGTTGGCGTCGCCGTTCATGTACCAGCTGTCCGGCCCGGAGAAGCCGTTGCGCTCCAGCGCCGCGGTGTAGCGGTTCTCGTCCTCCTCGGTGAGCACCGTCGCGTCACGCGGCAGGTCGGGCGCCGGCTGTCCGGGGCCGAACCAGCCGCCGTTGGCGCGCACCGCGGCGGTGATCGCCGACTGGCCCTTGCCGTCGGGGCTCCCTGCCCGGAACAGCGCCTTCACCGTCGCGCGCACGTTGGCCTCGAACGCCTTGTGCGCGGCGTCGAAGTTCTCGCGGTAGAACAGCATGTAGTCCCATTGCGCCGCCGGGAACCGGGCTTCGGGATAGACCGACCGGTCGGCCAGGGCGATGATCTTCTCCGGCGCGAAACCGTCCGGGATGTAGGGCACGCAGAGGTTGGCCACCCCGTGGCAGCGCTCGGGATGCTGCTGCGCCAGGCTCCACACCACTGGCGCGCCCCAGTCGTGCCCGACCCAGATCGCCCGCTTGGCGCTCAGGGCGTCCAGCAGCTCGATCATGTCGGCGACGATGTGCTCCTGGGCGTAATCCTCCTGGTGCGGATAGACGCTGGAGCGGCCATAGCCGCGCATGTCCGGCGCGACGGCGCGAAATCCCAGGCCGGCGAACACCGGCAGCTGGTGGCGCCAGGAGATGGAGAGCTCCGGCCAGCCGTGCACGAAGATGAGGGGCGTCGCCTCGGGCGCGCCGCAGGACAGGTAGAAGGTGGTGTGCCGCGCGCTCCTGGCGACGTGTTCGAGGACGGGATGGCTCACCGGATGGCTCCTCGTTCTTCGCAGGCGGCTGGCCCGGGACGGACCGCACGCACACCGTCCAGCGACCTGCGTTAGCCGACACCGGGTGCAGCGCCAAGGCTGAAAGGTCGTTGGACGGGCCGGACACCTGACGCTGGCAGCGTCGGCGCGCGTGAGATAAGCTCAGGCTTATGCATCTCGATGTCATGCGCCACGGGGCCACGGCGAGCACGCTCGGGCACAGGTTCAACGATCATGAGCACGAGCCGCTGGCCGAGGAGGCGCTCGCCGCGCTCGCCAGAGTCGCCTTCGACGCGTCGCGATACGACCGGATCGACGTGAGTTCGCTGAGGCGCGCCGTGCAGACCGCCGAAGGGCTGGGACTGGCGAGCTTCAACCTCGATCCGCGCCTCGCCGAGCGCGGTCTCGGCCTGTTCCGGGGTCTCACCGAGAGCCAGTGCCGCGAGCGCTTCGGGGCAGACTACGATGCATTTTGCGCGTTCGAGGCCGACTATTGCATACCAGGCGGCGAAAGCCGCGGCGCCCACCTCGCCCGCGTCCTGTCGTGGCTCGAGGACGTCGCCGCCTCCGGCGCCACCCGGGCGCTCGCGATCACTCATGGCGGCGTCATCGACTTCCTGCGGCGGCTCGGGCGAACCGAGCCGATTCATGGCGGCCCGTTCAACGGCGGGGAGCTTCTCGGCCTGTCCCGGTTCGAGGTGGTCTGGCCCGAAGTGCGCCTGATCAGCTTCTCCGAGTCGCCGGCGCGTGTGAGGCGGTGATGGCGCCCAGGAGCGCCGCGACGGCGATCCCCGCATAGAGGAAGCCGTCGGCGGGGGTGTTTCGGCTGAACACGATCATTGCGCCCGCGAGGACGACGGCCGAGGCCGCTAGGGCCGTAGAGCCCGGCGGGCCCCTGGACGCCGCGCCGGCTGCGACCGCGAGCAACGGGATCGCGGCCATGGACAGGTCGTAGCGCATGACGCGCGGGTTGAGGAACACCGCCGCCAGCACCAGGGCGGCGATGCGCTCGGTTCGACCCAACCGGCCGAGCAGCAGCGATGCGCCCACCAGCACGGCCGAGAGCCCGAACTGCGCCGCGTAGGGCGCCCAGGGCGCATGGCGCGCGAAGGGCTCGGAGGCTACCGCGCCTAGCAGATTGTCCCCCAGCCGGTCGGCGCCGAGCGTCTGCCGAACCAGGGTGTGGATCCAGGCCGCCATCAGGCGCGGCGCCGCCAGCATGGGCGCGACATAGGTGGCGGCCGCGGCGCCCAGGGCGAGCGCGCCGCTCGCCCATTGGCGGCGCGAGTCCGCGTCGGCGAGCAGGGGCGCGAGCCAGAAGGCGGCGTAGAACGGTTTGAACGCCGTCGCCAGGGCCACCGCCAGGTGAAAGCCCAGCCATCGCCCACGCGTCACCGCCGGAACCAGGCCGAGGGCGATCAGAGCGTAGAGCGGCGTGCCGTTGTTGACCACCAGGGCGGTGAAGAACCCCGCGCCGGCGAAGGCGGTGAAGAAGAAGCCGGCGCCCAGCGCCGTCCGCGCCGCCCCGGCCCCGAGAAACAGCCGGCTCAGGATCAGCGGCAGCGCCGCTACGGAGATGACGTCGGCGGTCAGCAGGACGGACCCGAAGATCGGTATCAAGGGGCTGTGGGCTGCCAGCTTGTAGAGCAGCCAGACGAAGGGCGGCGCGATGAAGGGCAGGCCATGGGCGTGGCGCGCCTGCGCCGGCTGGTAGGGATCGCCGCCCGCCGCGAAGGTGTCGATCGCACCCTGATAGGCCGGCAGGTCGCGCCCGCCGAGCGTGGCCCAGTCGTGCGGCGTGAGGAACAGCCACGCGCCGACCAGCAACAGCCCGAGCCCCGCCCCCAAAGCCGCCAGCCGCGGCCCATAGCCCTCGCCTGGGACGTCGCTTTGCGTCCCATCCTGTCGAACGTTCATCGGGGGGGCTCGGACCTGCGGGGCGCGCGGGCCCGACTATGCGTGCAACCTGACGTCCAGCCGGGTGTAGCCGAGGATGAAGTTGGAGAGCGCCCGTTCAGGTTCGCCGACGACCTCGATGCGGGAGAAGCGCTTCAGGATCTCCTCCCAGAGCACGCGAAGCTGAAGCTCGGCGGCCCGGTTGCCCATGCAGCGGTGGATGCCGAATCCGAAAGCGACGTGGTGACGGGGCCGTACGCGGTCGATGAGGAATTCGTCCGGCCGTTCGATAACCTCGGCGTCGCGATTGCCCGAGACGTACCACATGACCACGCGCTCGCCCTTGCGGATCAGCTTGCCGCCGACCTCCACATCCCGCAGGGCGGTGCGGCGCATGTGCGCCACGGGGGACTGGAAGCGGATCATCTCGCACACGGCGCCGGTCACCAGATCCGGGTCGGCTTTCAGCTTGGCCAGTTCGCCCGGGTTCTCGTCGAAGAACAGCACGCCGCCGGTCATCGAGTTGCGCGTGGTGTCGTTGCCCCCGACGACGAGCAGCATGATGTTGCCCAGGAACTCCATCGGGTCGTTGACCATGTCCCGGGTGTCCGGGTTGTGGGCGAGCAGGGAAAGGAAGTCGAACTTCGGCGGCAGCGCGGCCCGCTCACGCCAGAGCCGGGCGAAATAGTCATGACACTCCATCATGATCCGCTCGCGCTCGGCCGCGTCGACCGTCGTATTGCCGGTCTGCTCGCTGGCCGTGGTCACGTCCGACCAGTAGGGCAGCAGGCGGCGGTCCTCCCACGGGAAGTCGAACAGGGTGGCCAGGAACTGGGTGGTCAGTTCGACGCTGACCTTGTCGACCCAGTCGAAGGTCTCGCCCAGCGGCAGGGAGTCCAGGACGGCGGCGGTGCGCTCGCGCATCAGCCGCTCGACGTCGGCGAGGCGCGCCGGGGCCACGGCCGGAGTCACCGACTTGCGCTGCACGTCGTGAACCGGCGGATCGGAGGCGATGAAATTGCGGATGGCGAATTCCGGCGGCTGGTCGCCCACGGTGATGTCGCGGTCCGACGAGAAATCGGCGTGGTTGCTGTCGATCGCCACGATGTCGTTGAACTTCGTCACGGACCAATAGGGACCGCTGGGACCGGTCGGCGACCAGTGGACGGGGTCCTCCAGGCGCAGGCGCCTGAGATAGTCGTGCAGCAGGTTTCGCCGCCAGAGCGTCCCCTCGCTGGGGTCGAGCGCTTCCAGCGGCGTGGACCATGCCGGGTTTGACGCGTCCGCCGTTCGATCCGAGAGCGTGTCTGTCACCGTCGCCTCCATGCGTCCGGAAACGCTAGGGCTGGGGCGCCGCGGTGTCGAGCGTCAATGACCCGCGGCCGCGGTTCCACCGGTCAAGCCAGCCGCTTGGCGACGCCCTCGATCGCCAGCAGAACGACCGCCAGCATGCCCCAGCTGGACAGCATGACGAGGAAGGCCGCCATGACCTGGTCTGTGACCGGCAATCCGATCTTCGCGCAAACACCATCGACGACAGCGCCAAGCGGCGCCTGGACGATCAAGCTCAGTAGCCAACGGCTGTTCATCTTCTCTCCCCGTGCTCGCCACGATCCGCGCGCCGCGAGCATGATCGCTGACCGCCGGCGCCTCAAGGATTCACGCGCAACCTCGCCATCACGGCGCCATGCGTGCTCACCACGAACGGGACAAGATAGGTCAGCAGGGCCTTGCCGAGGTGTATCCCGCCGCCGGCAAGCACCGCGTCGCCCTGGTTGATGACATTCAAGACGGTGCCGACGAGCGCCGCCACCAGCAAGGCGCGGCCCGGCACGCCATCGGAACTCGCCAGCCGCCAGACACGTCGGAGCGTCGCTTGGCTCGATTTGCGTCCTGTCATTGGGAGCTCCCGGGTCGTAGCCGAAACCCTATTCCAACCTTGGCGAGACTGGAGGTGTCAGCTGCGACATTGTTGGCGCAAGGCCACCGCAATAGCCTCGGCCGACTTTGCTTCAGTCTCGCAGGAGAACACAGCCAAGACAGATCGGATTCCGCCGGGCCGTTCGGGTCATCCCGTCAGTCAGTCGTTCGAATTGCCGCCCGCAGCTTTTGGGCCCATGCTGCCTGGAAGCTGGCGACTTCTGGAACTCGACTGGCGGGTTCCGGGCGTCAGCGCCAAGGAGGACGCACCGTGCTGGGTCATGGCATTCTCTTCTGGGTGATCATCGGCGCCGTCGCCGGGTGGCTCGCCGGCATGCTCGTCAAGGGCGGCGGGTTCGGGCTGATCGGCGACATCGCCGTCGGCGTCATCGGCGCGGTGATCGGCGGCTATCTGGCGGGGATAGCCGGGCTGCACATCGGTTCCGGGCTCATTTCATCGCTCGTCACGGCGACCCTCGGCGCCGTGGTCCTGATCTTCGTCCTGCGTCTCTTCAGACGCGCCCGAAGTTGACGCCCCGGACGTCGTCCTCCTGACGATCGCCGCCTGGCCCGGGCGCCCCAAGCTTGACCTTGGGACACTTCGGACGGAGGGTGACGCCTGTCCAATACGGGGGAGGCCGCCAGGCCCGCGGCTCGTGGACGATCAATCGTCCCACACACTGGCCCACTTGCCGCAGCGCGCGCCGCCAAGAGCTGATGAAATCGCGCCGGCCACTCAAGGCGGGCGCGCACCTAGGGAGACCAGGTCATGACCAACCTAACCACCTGCCGCACCGGATTGTTCCTGGCTGCGATCGGAGTCGCCGCGCTGGGCGGCTGGACGACGCTGGCGGCCGCTCCCGCCGCCGTCGACACCGCCAAGGAGGCCGCCAACGTGCGCAGTTGGGTGGCCCAGTACAACGCCGACTACAAGGCGCGGGCGATCGACAAGCTCCTCGCCGACAGCGAACCGACCGTCATGGGCTACGTTCCCATGTCTCCGGTGGTGAACGGCCCCGGCGATGCGAAGTCGATGGGCGCCGAGTTCGCCGCCGACCCGGCCCTGTCGATCACCCTCAACGTGGATCGGGCCGAAGTGTCGAAGTCCGGCGACCTCGGATATGTGATCGGCAGCTTTTCGCGCACCGCCACCAACCCAGCCACCCACGCCGTGGAAACCGGTGGCGGTGGGTACGTCCTGGTGGTGCGCAAGCAAGCGGACGGCAATTGGAAATTGATCGCCTACAGCGCCTCGCAAGGCCCCGCCGCGGCGCCCGCCAAGCCCTGACCATCCGGCAAGCCAGGCGAGCGGACCGGGGCGACCGTCCACGCCGGTGACCCATGCTCAAGCGCGCGATCCCGCTGCTGCACGTCAGCGCCTCGAAGCCGGCGGAGGCGTTCTACCGCGAGCGGCTGGGGTTCGCGCTCAGGGTCGCCAACCGCGGGGAGGCGGCGGATCCCTGCTTCATGAGCCTCAGCCGGGACGGGATCGAGCTGCACCTTTCGTCGTTTGCGGGGGACGGCGTCGCCGGCGGGGCGGTGACCTTCATCGTCGATGACGTCGACGCGCTGCACCGGGAGCTGGCGGAACGCGGCGCCCCCATCGCCCTGGCCCCAGTCGACCAGACCTGGGGCTCGCGCGAGATGTATGTGCAAGACCCCGACGGCAACAGCATCCGCTTCCAGGCCTGGGGAAGCGGGGGAGCGCGCGTATCCCTCCCCGCTGGGGGGAAGGTGTCAGGCGAAGCCTGACGGATGAGGGGCCGCGCCGGCCTCGAAGCTGCGTGGAGGACCGCCCAAGCGCATGCGCTGCGACACTGCGCGTTCAGCGCGGGTTGGTTGAGCGAACGTTGCTATGCATGATGCTTGGCGCATAGTGGTTGGGAGCACCAACTGTGGGAGCACGAGTTATGCAGGCAGCTTCGATTGGGTTCGCGTTCGTTTTGGCCTTGGCGCTCGTTCCGGTGACGGCCGCAGTCGCCCAGGAGCGTCCGACGGAAAGTGCGAGGAGGGCAACCGCCCCGGCGCCTCCGGCGCCGGTCGGAAAGTGCAAGACGAACGCCGCGCTGAGACAGCAATGCACGATAGCTTGGAATCAGTGCGTCACTCACATGCAGCGGAAACCGCACATTTGTCAGCGAGAGTGGCGAAACTGTTGCACCAAACCGGCTGGCGTAGGTCCCGCGTCGAATGGGTTCAATGGACGAGCGCTCAGCGGTGTTCGCAGTGAAGTTCTTGGTCAGGCCACCTTCGACGCGACAACGGTATCGGTGAGCGCCAAGCATTGAGATGCGGTCGGCTTCGCCGTGTCCGCCCATCGCCAGCCTGCTGATCTGCGCGGTCGCGAGCCTCGTGATCGCCGCTGGCGCACTCGCGGCCGGTGTGTCGACGCCGACCATATCAGTCGACGGGACGCGCTTCGTCGTCACGAGTCCTAGCGGCGATGATCTGAGCCCGGAGACTCTGGTCGGAGCGGAGTTAGATTCTGGCGACGGGCGCGTCGTGCGCATTGACTCGATTGAGAAGGACTCAAAGTCGATCGCTGACGTTTGGCTGTATCGATTGAGTGCACGGCAACCCACCGGCCGTTGGGCGGACATCTGCACCCCTGATCGGGAGGGACGCAGCGCGGCCATTCCGCTGCCCGGTTACTTTGATGCGCGCGCTCACTTCGTGAGCGATCCTCGGCGTTTCACGCTAGCCTGCACCTCGGGTGCTCAGGGCAAGTGTGTTCGACTGGGGTATCGGCCATGGGAGAGCGATCCGCGTGGACGTTCGGTGGCGCCAACCTACGACGCGTGCGTTCGCATGATGCGCGCGGACTACTGCGGCGATGGGCGCTCCTTCACCCGCGACGGGACGCCCGTCGAGATAACCGACGGCGGCCGGGCACGAACTGCGCAAGCGAGGGCGCGGAACTTCGAATTCGAGGCCGCATGGGGACAAGATGGCGCAATCTGCGTGGCGCGCCCAAGGATTCCAGCTGAGACTTCGCTTGCCGCACTGGCGACGATTTGCCCACGGCTCAGGGGACATCTCGGCGAGGGCCGGTGCAGCCGAAATGCTCCCGGGGCGTTGCTGCTCAACAGCTCGCCCCTCGACGCTGGTTCGCGGTAAGGGTCTGCGCCTCACTGACCTTCCGAAGGTTGGCTATGGGTCGCACCTGGCCTTAAGTCACCTGCCAGGAAGCAGACGCAGGGAAGGTCAGCGGTGGGTGGATTTCGGCCTTTGGCTGGGAGTACGATTTGAGCCTTCGAGAACAGCCTCCGATGGACACGCCCCCCAACCTGCGTCCGGACGCCTTCGCGGGAACGGCGGCCGCCTACCTTCGGTACCGTCCTCCCTATCCCAAGGCGTTGCTGGACGATCTCCTCTCGCACACGGCCGCCCCGTCAGCGGGCGCGCTGCTCGACCTGGCGTGCGGGCCGGGGCGGGTAGTGCTCGACCTCGCGGACGTCTTCGACAGAGTGTGGGCCATCGACCTCGAGCCCGAAATGATCGACGTCGGCAAGCGTGAGGCGGCGCGGCGAGGGATCGGCCACGTCAACTGGCTGGTGGGCCGGGCGGAAGATCTGGAGTTGGCCCCGTGCTCGCTCGACCTCATCACCATCGGCGAGGCCTTCCATCGGCTGGACCAGCTGCTGATCGCGCGGAAGGCGCTGGACTGGCTTAAGCCCGGCGGCTGGTTGGCCACACTCGGAACCGACGGCGTCCTGGCCGGACGCGAGCCCTGGCAGAAGACGGCGGCGGAGGTGGCGCGCCGGTGGACGATCCGGGCGTTCCCCGCTGGCTGGGCGCAGGGGCGGCCTGGCGCCGACATCGGCCCAGGCGCGGGCGAGCGCGTAATGCGGAAAGCCGGCTTCGCCGACGTAGAGAGCCGGACCTTCCTTGAGCCCCGTGACTGGTCGTTTGAGGACATACTCGGCTACCTGAAGTCCACGTCGGTCTGTTCCGAGAAGGCCTTGGGCAAGGACTTCGCGGACTTCGAGGCCGGTCTGGCGGCTGCGCTCGCGAACGAGCACGGCCCGTTCCACGAAGACCTGAACTGCGGCTACACAGTTGGCCGCAGGCGGACGTCGCGACCGTCCGACTAGGGTCGATATCACCCGTTCGCGCATCGACGAGAAGCAGACTTCCCCGGAACGCGGAACCACCCCGTTGCCAGCACATCCGCTAACGGCTTCGCGCCAACGCCAACACTTCCTCGATCGCCTCGATCACGACCTCTGGCTTCTCTATCGGAATGCCATGGCCGGCATCGACGGTGCGCCGCTCACCGCGCGTCGAAAGGGCGGCGAACTCGTCGTGCATCGTGCACAGAACCTCGAAGAACTTCTCGCCTGTCTTCTCGCTCAATAGCGGGTGCGGCCGTCCGCCGGTGAGCACGATCAGAGGCATATCGCCCAGCGACCGACGGGCCGCGTCGACCTCGTCTGAGCTAAGCGACATGAGATTCGCCATCATGGACCGCGTCCCCCGGTAGGCTCCCGGAGAGGTGAGCTGGGCCACGCGCGCGGCGTTCACGGCAGGCGTGAGGGCGGGGTCCTCTGGGCCGACAAATTCGTCGTACTCAGCGGTCCCAGGCTTAAGAGCGCCGCTTCGGGCCAGCCGCTCGGCGCTCATGCATCGCGTCCCGAATTGCTTGCGTTGTGTTGGGGCGAAGATTGGATCGCCCGTGGCCTCGAAACACCGGCGATCCTGATGCTCGGTCGACTTGTCGACCATCACCATTCCGACCACGTCTTCCGGATAGCGGAAGGCGAAGAGGCTCATGACGAGGCCGCCGAGGGACCATCCGACCAGGATGTAGGGCGGACCGATCTCCGCCGCCTTAAGCCCGGCGCGCAGGTCGTTCACAAATGCGGAGGCTGTGCGGGGAAGCGGGCCTGGATCGCTGAATCCGAAAGCCGCGTCGTCGTAGGCTACGGTGCGGGTCTTGGCGGAGATCGGATGCTGCACCCGCGCCCACTGGAGGGTTGTGGCCCCGCCGCCCGGTGCGAAGATTATCGTTGGCGATCCTTCGCCCCTGATCAGCAGGTTGAGCCGCCGCCGCCGGTTGATCTTCACCAGCGTCTGCGGCACGGCGTAGTACAGGTCCATGCGGGGGTCGGGTGCGGCGCGGGCAGCCATCAGCGGTTCCTGTTGAGCAGTCTTATTCCTCAGTGAGAAACTGCCCGATCGGCGCGTCAAGAACGACGGGCCTGAGCCTCCAAGGTTGGCTCAGGGTCGATCTTGCCCCTTGGCGCACGGCCGCAGAGCGGACCTCCTGGAGTTCGGCTCAGGGTGGGGAGCAGACCTACCGTGGTTTTCGCGCCCAAGCGCCGAACATCACGTCGCCAACGTAGATGGCGTCCGTGCCCGTGCGCTCCTCGCCGAGCCGCCGGTCGAGCGTGTCGATGTCGATCTCATTCTCGGTCGCGACGCCGTGACTTACGATCCGGGGCAGCATGGCGCGAATGATGGTCGCGACCGCGTGAGGAGCGTTTGGCGTCTGCACAATTGCTTCCGCCCGCACGCGCTCGACGGCCAGCCCCGCCCCGGTGAGCGCTGCGTAGAGGCCGAAGCCCATGTGCAGATCAGCACCCTCGCGCTCGATTGTCTGCCGGATCCAGCCCTGCGCCCGTCGATGAAGCGGCATAGGCGCCAGGCTCGCTGGCGTCATAGTCGTGTCGTGTTCCTGGAAAACGATCAGCCCACCAGGCCGCACGCCGCGGGCGAGTTGCGCCAGGGCAAGGACCGCGTCCGGCTGATACATTAGCACGCGCCGCCCGACCGCCGCATCGAACAGCTCGATACCAAGCGGGAGCGTGTCAAAATCGCCTTGGACGAAGGTCACGTTCGTGAGGCCGAGGCCGCGCGCTCGATCGCGCGCCAGGGCAAGCGGGCCTGCCTCCCGGTCCACGCCGAATACCTGTCCCTGCTCGCCGACCAAGGCGCCAGCCAGGAGCGCCACATCCCCGCTGCCGCAGCCGATGTCGAGCACGCGCATGCTCGCGCCGATGCCCGCGTCCACAAGCAGTCGGCGCGTGAACTCCTCACCGAGATCGGGCAATCCTGAAAACTCCCTATCCCTTCGATCGCAGAGCTTTGCACGAGACGCCGTTTCAAGCGACGGGCCAGGGTCCGCTCGGGGTCGTTCTCCCCCCTTGGCGCACGGCCGCAGAGCGGACCACCGCGGCAATCGCTTGCCTGCCGGTCGTCCCGGTCACAGACTATGATCGGACGGCGTGCCCGGGTGAGGGGTCAAGTCGATGATCGCGCGAGCGTTGGCGATTTCGCTGGTGTGGGCGTGCCTCGGAACCACAGCCTTGGCCGCCACCGCCATGAACCATACGCAGCGCCAACCTGCTCATTGCAAAAAGGTGGTCTACTGTCTCTCCAAATGGCGCTGGAGCACGACGGATTGTCGGTGCGAGTGTTTGCCACGGCGATTATGCCGGACTTGACTGGTGCGGCCCGGCCCTTCTAGGGTGGCCGGGACAGGCCGGCGTTCTTTTCTGCATCGTTTTCGCGTGTGGCGCGCTCTTCGCTGCTCAAGCCCGTGCCTATGGCTTCACGCCCACCAACAAGTACAGCGTGCCCGGCACGAACCAAGGCGAGATTGTTTGCAGATCGTCCCCTGAAATCGTCATCGGCTCGGCAGTTATCCCGGCGCGTTTGAGCGCGGCTATGAGGTCGCCGACCTCGGGTGTACTGGTCCCTTCAACGGTCGCGACGAAGACGCCTCTATGTTCCGTCGTGATCCAGTTCATCGACCGAGACACGTTGGGCCAGTGGCCCTCCTTTAGAGCGCCGGCGAGATCATCGGCAAAGTCTCCGCTTTCGGCGTCCACGACTCGCGAGGCGACGATCAGTGGCATTCCGCTTGTTGGGTGTAGCGCTCCCTCAAACGCGGCCCGCTGCGAACCCGTAAGCCGCCTTGGAGCGATACGGACTTCGAGTTTCAGTCGCGCCAAGTTGCTTGCGGCTGCGTCGGCCTGCGCGCGCGAGGCAGCGGCATTCGATGCGGCTGCATCTTTCTTGGCTCCCTCGGCAGCAGCATTCGCCTCTGCGAGCCGCTGTCTGAGATCGGCATCCCTGATGTTGCCCATCCAAACAATAAATACGGTCGAAACCACGCCAATTACTAGACCGGCAATAAGTCCAACATTGGCCCAGTTGTATATTATCGACGCCAGTGAAGGTGATGGCGACATCGTTGCTAGGAACCCAATCATCCCCTTGGCGGCGATTTTCATTGTTTTGCTTGTGGGATTGCCAGCTATTTTCTTCGCTATTGTGAAGGCTATGAGGTCGCGTAAGTGACTTACTCAGCACGCGCCGATCGCCGCTCCGAAAATGTCGTCGTTCAGGCGGTTGTTATACCGGAACTGGAACTCCGCGACATACAGCGGGAGGTACTTGGCGCTCACCTTGTGGAACGTCCCAACCACACCGCGCTTCACCAGCGACCAGAAGCCTTCGATGGTCTGGGTGTGGATCGCGCCAACAACGTACTCACCGCGACGGTGGTCAACCGCACCGTGGGCGTACCGCTCGGCAAGACTATCGTAGGCCGGATAGCTGTCGGTGCAGATCAGGCTGACGCGCTCCGAGACCGCTTCATTGATGAAGGCGTGCAGCGTTTCCATCCTCGTGTTCTTGATCACGCGAGCGACGACGCTGCCCCGGCGCGAGACGGCCCCAGCGACGATGGGCTTCCCGCTGAAGCCGTGATCTCCCTTGCCGCGCTTGGAAGCGTGGCGGTTCTTGGCCTTCCCGGCCACGACTGTCTCGTCAATCTCAACGATCCCCATCAGCTTCTGGAACTCTTCGTCCGCCAGTCCAGCGCGCACTCGGTGGCACATGTGCCAAGCGGTGCGATAGGAGCCGAAGCCCATCACCCGCTGGATTTGCAGGGCGCTGACACCCTTCTTGCTTGTCATCATCATGTGAATGACGCGGAACCACTCGCGCAGGGGCTTGTTCGTGTTCTCGAAGATCGTCCCGGCGATGACGGAGAAGCGATAGCCGGTGTCGGGCGAGCAGCTATAGCACTGCCACTTGAACGGCATGGTCGTGACCGCCGAAATCTTCTCTACCTTGCCGCAACGCGGGCAGCGCACGCCGTCCGGCCAGCGGTGGGCCACCAGGTACGCCGCGCACGCGTCTTCGTTCGGGAAAGCCTTCTCGAACTGAGGGATCGTCATTTGATGGATGCGGGCCACGGCCTGTCTCCTAAGCGCGAGGAGACCATACGCCCATGCTAGATACCAGTCAAGTCCGGCATAATCGCCTTTGCCACACTTGGTTTGTTCGGCCGGCGCCATTTGGAACCCTAGAGTCTGCGAGTGTGAAACGGTCGTTCCGCCCTCGGTCCCCTTTCCCCCGCACTGAGCCGGCGGGACAAGGGACGAGCGCTGCTGCGCAGTCGCTTCGCAGCCAAGCGCATCAAGCCTCACCCGAAACCACAGAGAGAGGTCGTCGCGAATGTCGGCTTAGGGTCGCAGGAACCCACGCAGAGTCAGACCAAACCCTCCCCCGAGATTCCCCGCGAAAGCGGGGAACCAAGCTCTTCTGGTTATCCTGACGCGTCGCCCGCGACCCCGACGCCCAACAAAAACGCCTGGGTCCCCGCTTGCGCGGGGAATCTCGGGGTTGGAGGTTAGGTCGACTTGTTCAAATCAGTTACAAATGGTAACGAGCCGCCTTCTCCCGCTCTTTCTCATCGTGAATCGCACTAACACAACGCGGACCGGCGCTCGGAGCCGCGACGCGCGGTCGCTTGCCTGTTCAGCACCTGTTCCGGCGCCTGAAATGTACCTGTTTGGCGCCTATAACAGGTCCTGTTATGCACCTGTTCCACCTGTTCCGGCGCGAAAATGGCCATTGATTCGCAAAGGCTTTCCCGGATTAACAGGGCGAAAAAGCCGAAAATAACAGGTGGAACAGGTGAAAACAGGTGGAGCGCGGAACAGGTGGACGCCTCGCCGGCGCCTCTGACCGTGTAACTGGGACTGACCCTAGCGCCGGCGCAGCACCAGGGTCGCCCAGGCGTCGCGGTGCAGGCGGCGCTCCACCGCGAAGCCGCGCGACAGATAGGCCGCGCGCACCTGGCGTTCCTGGGTTCGCAGGAGCCCGGACAGGATCGCCATGCCGCCGGGCCGAAGGGCGCCGCGGATGTCCTGCGCCAGGCCCACTAGCGGCCGGGCGAGGATGTTGGCGAAGACCAGGTCGTAGGGGGCGTGGCGGGCGATCTCGGCGTGGCGCAGGCCGGAGGTGTGGAAGAACCGCGCCTTGGCGGCGTTCACCCGGGCGTTCTCGGTGGCGATGCGCACGGACGCGCGGTCGATGTCTGTGCCGAGCGCCGTCTTGCTCCTCGTCCGGGCGGCGGCGATGGCCAGCACGCCGGTTCCCGCGCCCACGTCCAGCACGCGCCGGAAGCGCCTGGCCTTCAGCAGCCGGTCGAAGGCCAGCAGGCAGCCGACGGTGGTGCCGTGGTGCCCGGTGCCGAACGCCGCCCCGGCTTCGATGCGCAGGGCCACGGCATTGGGCGGCGTGCGGCCGCGGTCGTGCAGGCCGAACACGAAGAACCGCCCGGCCCGCACCGGCGGCAAGCCGGAGAGCGCCATGGCCAGCCAGTCCGCGTCGGCCAGCTTCTCGGTGACAACGGCCAGGCCCGGATGCCGCGCCAGCAGGGCCGTCAGGGCGGCGGCTTCGTCGGCGGCGGTGGGGTAGGCGTCGATGCGCCAGACTCCGCGCGCCTCGTCCTCCTCGAGGATGGAGTAGGTGGCGGCCTCCAGGCGCGGGTCGGCGTCGATCGCCGCGGCGGCCGCCTGCGCCGCCGCGCGCGGACCGCGGGCGATGATCTGCACGCTGTCGGTGGTCATGGGCGGCGTTCCTAGCCGCGCGCGCCGGCCGTGGCGAGGGCGGCCCGCATTGTCGTGAAAACTTGATGTCGCGGACCCGGAACCATCGCGGGCCGGGGTGATTGTGCGCCGTGTCGAGGGCGTGTCGTTCCCGACAGATCAATGGGAGATTTCGGCATGGCCGAACCTCAGGCCAACACTCAGCAATCCAACAACCAGGACCAGGCGCGCGGGCGGGAAGGCGCGGCGGCGCCCGCCGGCGCCGGTGAAGGGCGCAGCTTCGAGCCGCAGACCGCGGCGCGCGGTCCGGGCCAGGCGATCCAGGGCGCCGGGGAGGTCGCCCACCCCCTCGCCGCCGGGGCGCAGCAGGTGGCGGAAGCCGGCCGGCTGGCGGGGCTGACGGCTTCGGGCGCGTGGCGCCAGGCGTTCGATCCGTTCCTGGCCATGCAGCTCGACATGACGCGCCTGTTCGATGCGCTGTGGAAGCAGACCACCGGGCTGGGCGCCACCGGCGCCCTGCACACCGGACGGCCCTTCGCCGGCTTCGGCCCGGCCCAGGTGTTCGGCATGCCCCCGGCGGACCTGAAGGAGACCGACCAGGCCCACATCCTGGCCATCGAACTCCCGGGCCTCACACGGGAAGACGTGGAGATCGCCATCGAGGGCGACGCCCTGACCGTCAAGGGCCACAAGGCCGAGAGCGCGGAGGCGAACGCCGGCGCCTATCGGGTGAGCGAGCGCCGGTTCGGGCGTTTCGAGCGCGCCTTCCCGCTGCCGGCCGACGTGGACCGCCAGGCGATCACCGCGGAGCTGAAGGACGGCCTGCTGCAGATCGTCCTGCCCAAAACGCTCGGCGCGGCGCCCCCGCGCTCGAGGATCGAGATAACCGGCTGAGGTCTAGTGTCCCGATTCCGAAGTTCGCCAGCGTTTTGTGGCAAGCTCCGACGAACTTCGGAATCGATCAGGACACTAGCAAGGCAATGTTTCTAGTGTGCTTTCTTGGATTTGAAGTTCGCTCCGCAGCCGACCCCATGAGCAGGCGAACTTCAAATCCAGCACACTAGCGGGGCGCCGGCGCGGCTTGCGGCGTCGGCGCCTCGCCGAGGTTGCGCTGATACAGGTCCATCGCTTGCGGGGCGGTGCCCTTGAGGATGTCGCCGCCCACCGAGGGGTACTCGGCGTTGGCGCTGGCGTAGGGGGCCAGGCCCGCTGGAGCGGCCGGCGGCCTCGGCATGCGCAGAGCCGCGCTCTCCTGATGCGTCGAGACGCAGGCGGCCAGACTGGCGGCGAGCATCGCCAGGGCGATCGTGATTGCGCGTCTCATCGGCGGGCTCCTCGACTCCAGGCCGCACAATAGGGCCGGAGCTTCGATCCGCGCCATAGGGTCGCGAGGTGCGGGCGTCATCGGCTTCGCATTGGAACACGAAGGGCACGAAGGGCACGAAGATGCGCGAAGCGCCATAGTGCGAGATTGATGAAATGGACACCAAGCCTGAACGGCTTGGCGTCTTCTCTTCGTGTCCTTTGTGTTCTTTGTGTCCAGTCTTTCCGTCGGCTGGGCCGGGCGCGCGCGCCTGACAGGGTTCGCGGCGGCGCAGCGTGGCCGCCCCCGCCTGCGGCCTTCGCCGTTGTTGCGAACCCCCGGGCGATTGTGGTCTACAGCCGCGCGCCGCGCTTAGTGGGCCGGCGCAACCTTGCGTCTGTCCCGCCCAGAGGTCAGCGTACCAGTCCAGGGAAGCCGGATGTCCAAACGTCAGACCTATCTGTTCACCAGCGAGAGCGTATCCGAAGGCCATCCGGACAAGGTGGCCGACCGCATCTCCGACACGGTGGTGGACGCCTTCCTGGCCGCCGACCCGGTCGCCCGCGTCGCCTGCGAGACCCTGGTGACCACCAACCGCGTGATCCTGGCCGGCGAGGTCCGCGGGCCCGACGGCGTGATCGATAGCCTGGAGGAGAAGATCCGGGCGGCGATCAGGGACATCGGCTACGAGCAGGAGGGCTTCCATTGGAAGACCGCGGAGTACGCCTGCTATCTGCACAGCCAGTCGACGGATATCGCCATGGGCGTCGACGCCTCGGGCAACAAGGACGAGGGCGCGGGCGACCAGGGCATCATGTTCGGCTACGCCACCGACGAGACGCCGGAGCTCATGCCGGCGACCTTGCAATACGCCCACAACATCCTGAAAAGCCTCGCCAAAGCCCGCCACTCCGGGGAGCGCCCGGAACTCGAACCCGACGCCAAGAGCCAGGTGACCCTCGCCTATGAAGGCGGCAGGCCGGTCCGCGCGGCGTCCATCGTGCTGTCCACCCAGCACCGCGACGGCCTGACCGCCGCCGAAGTCGCCGAGCTGGTCAGGCCCTACATCCTGAAGGTGTTGCCGGCGGACTTCATCACCGACGCCACCGAGTGGCACATCAACCCCACCGGCAACTTCGTCATCGGCGGCCCTGACGGGGACGCGGGCCTGACGGGGCGCAAGATCATCGTCGACACCTACGGCGGCGCGGCCCCGCACGGCGGCGGCGCTTTCTCGGGCAAGGATCCCACCAAGGTCGACCGCTCCGCCGCCTACGCCGGCCGCTACCTGGCCAAGAACGTGGTCGCCGCGGGCCTGGCCCGGAAGTGCACCATCCAGATCGGCTACGCGATCGGCGTGTCCCACCCCCTGAGTTTCTACGTCGACCTGCACGGCAACGGCGAGGTGGACCCGGCCAGGCTCGAAACCCTCCTGCCCGAACTGATCGGCGGCGCGACGCCCCGTTCCATCCGCGAGCACCTGGGCCTCAACCGCCCGATCTACGCCCGCACCGCCGCCTACGGCCACTTCGGCCGCGAGCCGGAGGCGGACGGCGGTTTCTCGTGGGAACGCACGGACTTGGTGGACGAACTTCGCCGCGCCTTCTGAGGCGTCCCTAGAGCACGATGCGGTCAGGTGGAATCACCTGACCGCTGAATCGTGCTCTAGATTCAAGAGTGTAGAGCCTGATTCAGGGTTCGGATCGCCTCGATCTGAACCCATCAGGCTCTACCGTTTCAACTGCGCATCGGCCTGCCGCATCCGCGTCCTCACCGTGAATACGCTGTCGCCAGACAGCACGCCGCCGCGGGCGAAGAGGCGGCCGTGCTGCCAGTTGGACAGGCCCAGTTCCGGCCGGTTCAGGGCGTACTGGCCGTCGACCCAGCGGGTGAAACCGTCACCCACGAAGCCGGCGTTCACCTGGGCGTAGAAGCGGGCGTGCGCGGCCGGATCCTCGCTGATCAGCGAGGCGATGAACTGGGGGCTGTAGCGGTTGAACAGCTCCGCGGCGGCTTCGACGCTCGCCACGACCTTCAGGGTGACCTCCGGCGTCTCTTCCCACTCCCATTCGCGGCCGAGGTCGTGCTCGGGCAGCAATTCCACCAGCGGCTCGTCGTGATCGCCATCGGCGCGGCGCGCCTTGACGCGCCGGTCCCACCAGGCGGCGGGCACGACGCCTTCGTCGCCCTCGACCACGTGCAGCCTGGCCCCGTGGCCGCGCCGCTCGCCGGCCTGTTCCAGGGCGCGCAGGAAGATCGGCACGAGGTCGCCCGCGCGCTCACGCACGATGCAGCAGACGTTGAGGGTGTTGCAGACCTTGCGATCCAGGGAATTGAGGACCGCGGCGGCGAACCGGTCGGCGTCGGCGGCGGCGTCGGCCACCAGCCAGGCCCCGCCGGTCCCGTGCAGGCTGATCGGGACGCCCGCCTGGCGCGCGACCGCGCCCAGCTGGGCGACGGCCTGGCCGGACCCGCGGGCAACCGCCAGGGCGAGCCGCTGATCGGAGAACAAGGCCCAGCCGGCGGCGTGCTCGGCGCTCTCCACCAGGGTGCACGCGCCCACCGGCAGGCCCGCCTCGGCGAGGGCTGGATCGAGGGCGTGGCGGACGATCGCCTGGGCCGTGCCGAGGGCGTCGCCGCCGATGCGGAACACCACCGTATTTGCGCCGCGCAGCACGCCCGCGGCGTCGGCGAAGACGTTGGGCCGACCCTCGAAGACGAAGCCCACGACCCCCAGAGGCGCCGTCACCTGCTCGACGCTCCAGCCCTCATGGTCGATGCGCTCGACCACCCGGTCGCGCGAGGGCGCGGCGTCGCGCCATTCGCGCAGGCCGTCGATCATGTCACGGCGCATGGCGTCGGAGACGGCGAGCCGCGTGGTGGACCGTCCGCGCGCCTTGGCCGACGCCACGTCGCGGGCGTTCGCCTCGGCGATGGCCGCCCACACCTGATCCGTCGCCAGCCGCGCCGCGAAGGCTTCGAAGAACCCGCTGATCGCCGCGTCCGGGGCGCCGGTCATGACCTGGAACGCCGCATGGGCGCGCGCCACGGCCGCGTCGGCGATGGCCCGCACCGCCGCCGGCACGTGCAGCAACTCGCCGGTCTCCTGCACCACGATCAGCCGGTCGCCCGGCGCGAAGCGCGCGGCGAGTTCGTCGGAGACATGCGTCACCCGATCGCCGCCGAACACGATCGGCATGCCGGCCGTCAGCCTGGTGAGCGCCTCGCAGGTCATCCGCGCCCCTTACCCCAAGCGGGGCGGGGCGTCACTCGCGGGGTGTGCTCCGGCGGTTCCGGCGGCGGCGCGGATTGTCTTCACCACGAAGGACACGAAGGACACGAAGGCGCGCTTCGCGCGCGCGAAACCACGAAAAACACGAAAAACAGAAATGAGCTTGAACTTCCAGAGGTCTATCTCATCGTTCGTGCTTTTCGTGTTTTTCGTGGTCGCCCTTCGGGCGCCACCCCACGAACGCCTTCGTGTCCTTTGTGTCCTTCGTGGTTCATTCATTTCGTCGGGCCTGCCGCAGCCGCCCAAGGTTGTCCTCGATACCGGCGCGCGCTAACCCCCACGGCGAAGCTTGCCTGAGCGGAGTGGAGCGACATGCAGACGCGCGCGGCGGTGGCGTGGAAGGCGGGGGCGCCGCTGTCCATCGAGACGGTGGACCTGGAGGGGCCCAGGCCCGGCGAGGCGCTGGTTGAGATCAAGGCCACAGGCATCTGTCATACCGACGAATTCACCCTCTCGGGCGCCGATCCCGAGGGCCTGTTCCCGGCCATCCTGGGCCACGAGGGCGCCGGCGTGGTGCTGGAGGTCGGGGCCGGCGTGACCAGCGTGGCGCCGGGCGATCACGTGATCCCGCTCTACACGCCCGAGTGCCGCCAGTGCAAAACCTGCCTGTCGCGGCGATCCAACCTGTGCACCGCGATCCGCGCCACCCAGGGCCAGGGCCTGATGCCGGACGGCACCAGCCGATTTTCCGTCAACGGCGAGAAGGTGGCCCACTACATGGGCTGCTCCACCTTCGCCAACCACACGGTGCTGCCAGAGATCGCCCTGGCCAAGGTCCGCGAGGACGCTCCCTTCGACAAGATCTGCTACATCGGCTGCGGCGTCACCACCGGCATCGGGGCGGTGATCTGGACCGCGAAGGTCTGGCCGGGCGCCAACGTCGCGGTGTTCGGCCTGGGCGGCATCGGGCTCAACGTGATCCAGGGCGCGCGGATGGCGGGCGCCGACAAGATCATCGGCATCGACCTCAACCCCGCGAAGGCCGACATCGCCCGCAAGTTCGGCATGACTCACTACGTCAATCCGGACGAGGTGGGGCGCGACAGGGTCGTGCAGGCGGTGGTGGACCTCACCGGCGGAGGCGCCGACTTCTCCTTCGAGTGCATCGGCAATGTGCAGACCATGCGCCAGGCCCTGGAGTGCTGCCATCGCGGCTGGGGCGAGAGCATCATCATCGGCGTCGCCGGCGCAGGCCAGGAAATCGCCACTCGCCCGTTTCAGCTGGTCACCGGAAGGGTCTGGAAAGGCACGGCTTTCGGCGGCGCGCGCGGGCGCACGGACGTGCCCCGGATCGTCGACTGGTACATGGACGGCAAGATCGACATCGACAGCCTGATCACCCACACCATGCCCCTGGCCGACATCAACAAGGCCTTCGACCTGATGCACGCCGGCGAGAGCATCAGGAGCGTGGTGATCTATTGAGGGGATGACGCGGCGGACGGGGCGCTTCGGCCCGCCACCGTGCAAATCACCGCCCGCATGATCTAGACTGCGTCCACGGCGCGCCGGCGCCCGTGACATTCGAGCGACGCATGACCGCGCCATGACCACCAAGGACGCGCCCGACGACGCCGCGCCGGTGCGTGCGCGCCCGCAGCACAGCCTTCGCCGCGTCGCCCTCGAGGGTCTGGCGTTCCTGCGCGGAGAGGTCCGGGCGAGCGAGCTCTGGCTGGTGGTCATCGCCGCCCTGGTCGGCGCGGCGGCGGGTCTGGCGACCGCCACCATCGGCGCCTGCGCGCACGGCCTGCAGCAGCTGCTGTACGGCATCGATTTCGACGATCGCCTGAGCGCGACGACGGTCATCGCCCACTGGCGGCTGCTGGCCCTGCCGCTGGGCGGCGGGGTGCTGGTCCTGGCCGGCTGGCTCTGGGCCAGGCGGCGCGACACGACGCCCGTGGACCCGGTGGAAGCCAACGCCCTGCACGGCGGGCGCATGTCCCTGCGCGACAGCCTGTTCGTCGCCGTCCAGACCATCATCTCCAACGGCTTCGGGGCCTCGGTGGGGCTGGAGGCCGGCTACGCCCAGATAGGCGGGGCGCTGGCCTCGCTCACCGGACGCGCCTTCCACCTGCGGCGCAGCGACCTGCGCACCTTCGTCGGCGCCGGGGCTGGCGCGGCCATCGCCGCGGCGTTCGGCGCGCCGCTCACCGGGGCCTTCTACGCCTTCGAGATCGTCATCGGCTCCTACACGGTGGCCAACATCGCCCCCGTGGCCGCCGCCGCCCTGGCCGCGGCGCTGGTGACCCGCCTGCTCAACTTCGAGCCCATGGTGATCCACGCCAGCGTCGCCAACGACCTGGTGCTCTCGCACTACGTGCTGTTCGCCGGCCTCGGCCTGATCAGCGCCTTCTTCGGCGTGGCGATCATGCGCGCGGTGGCCTGGACCGAGAGCGTGACGACGCACCTGCCCGGGCCCAAGGGCCTGCGGCCGGTCATCGGCGGCTGCCTGCTGGCCGGCATCGCATTCTTCGCGCCGCAGACCCTCTCGGCCGGCCACGGGGCCATGCACCTGGACCTGGGCGAGAACCTGCCGCTGCTGGTGCTGGTGTTCCTGATCGCCACCAAGGCCTCGGCCTCGGTGATATCCCTGGGTTTCGGCTTCCGCGGCGGCCTGTTCTTCGCCTCGCTCTATCTGGGCGCCCTGCTGGGGCGGCTGTTCGCTGTGGCGCTGGCGGCCACGGGGCTCGGCGTGAACCTGGACCCCATGGCCGCCTCGCTGGTGGGCATGGGGGCCCTGGCGGTGGCCATCGTCGGCGGACCCTTCACCATGTCGTTCCTGGTCCTGGAGACCACCGGCGACTTCGGCCTCACCGCCGCGACCCTGACCGCCTCACTGGTGGCCAGCCTGCTGGTGCGCGAGACCTTCGGCTACTCGTTCTCCACCTGGCGCCTCCACCTGCGCGGCGAGACCATCCGCAGCGCCCATGACGTGGGCTGGCTGCGCACCCTGACCGCCGGGCGGATGATGCGCTCGGACGCGCCCACCATCGCCGCGGACGCCGACCTGGCCGAATTCCGCCGGCGCTTCCCCCTGGGCTCGACCCGCCGGGTCGTGGCCCTGAGCCCGGAAGGTTTCTACGCCGGCATCGTGCCCACCAGCTCGGTGTTCGCCGACGCGGACGGCGAGGGCCTGGTCAGCGAATACGTCACCCAGGCGAGCATCGCCCTGCGCCCGGACATGAACATCAAGGAAATCATGAGCCTGTTCGACCGCTCCGGCGCCGATGAACTGGCGGTGACCGACGGCCGGGGCGCGGTGCTGGGCGTGCTCTCCGAAGGCTACGCCACCCGGCGCTACGCCGAGGAACTGGAGAAGAACCGCCGGGACCTGGTGGGCGGGGACTGAGCGGCCTACCTCGCCGCCACCACCTCCGCCGGCGTGTGGTCGGCGAGGTCGCAGGGTGCGCTGCCCAGCTCCACCTGCAACGTAGCATGGCCGATGTTGAAGCGGCTCTTCAGCGCGGAGCAGGCCTCGCTCAACAGCGCATCGTCCATGGCCGCGCCAGGGCGCACCAGATGGGCGGTGAGCGCCGTCTCGGTGGTGCTCATGCCCCAGATGTGCAGGTCATGCACCTCCACCACCCCAGGCAGGCCGCCGAGGTAGCGCTGCACGGCCTCGCGGTCGACGCTGGTGGGCACGGCGGCGAGGGCGAGGTCGAGGGCCTCGCGCATCAGCGACCAGGTTCCCCAGACGATCACCGCGCTGATCACCAGGCTGATCGCCGGGTCGAGCCAGGCCCGGTGCGTCACCAGGATCAGCCCGCCGGTGACCACCACGCCCAGGGCCACCACGGCGTCGGAGGCCATGTGCTGGAAGGCGCTGCGCAGGTTCAGGTCGTCCTTGCGACCGGCGGCGAACATCAGGGCCGTGGCGCCGTTGACCGCGATGCCGGCCCCCGCCACCGCCATCACCGTCGCGCCGGCCACCGCCTGCGGATGCATGAAGCGCAGGATGGCCTCCCAGGCGATGCCGCCGGTGACCAGCACCAGCAGCACGGCGTTGGTCAGGGCCGCCAGGATCGAGGAGGCGCGAAGGCCATAGGTGTAGCGTGTGGTGGGCGCCTTGCCGCTGAGCCAGGCCGCCATCCAGGCCAGGCCCAAGGCGAGGACGTCGCCGAAGTTGTGCCCGGCGTCGGCCAGAAGGGCGAGGGAATTGGCCAGCACGCCATACACAGCCTCGCCGATCACATAGGCCGTGTTGAGCGCTATGCCGATGGCGAAGGCCCGGCCGAAGTTGGCCGGGGCGTGGCTGTGGCCGTGATGGCGGCCGCGCGCGTGGTCGTGGCCATGATCGTGGCCGGGCGGATGGTCGTGGTGGGTGTGGGACATCGGGCCGGCGCGCGTGATTGAACGGCGCCAGAGTCGGGCTTCCCCGGCCACGGATCAAGGGTCTTCGCCGCGAGGTTCCCAGTCGCCGCGGCCGGGCGCAGGCGTTAAGAGCGTTCGGTCGAACGTTGGAGCGCACCTTGCAGAGCATCCCCGTCGCCGAAATCGAAGCCCTGCTGGAGGGCAATATCGACGTCCGCCGGCGGCCGGGCGCGGTACAGCCGCTGCGCCTGCCGTTCGCCGAAGCGAGCTTCTTCGATCCCTTCAACCGCTGGGTCGCCACCACGGCGGCGGGCGTGCGGCTGAGGTTCCGGTCGGACACGACGGCGATCCGGCTCACGGCTACCCAGCACCTGGCGGCCCAGCCGGTCAGCGTCGAGCGGCGCGGGGCTTATGACCTCTTCCTCGACGGCGTGCTCGCCGCGCGCAGCTGGGGCGAGGGCGGGGCGGTGATGGCCCCTACAGGCGGCCTGACCGGCGATCCGGCCATCACCGTGCATTTCGAGGGGCTGCCGGCGGGCGACAAGCTGATCGAGCTGTGGCTGCCCCAGGCCGCCACGGTTTCCATCAGCGGCCTGGAGATCGACGACGGCGCGAACATCGCGCCCGCCCTGGACCAGCGCCGGCGCATCGTCTTCCACGGCAGCTCGATCACCCACGCCATGGAGGCCGAGGGCGCGTCCAGCGGCTGGCCGGCGGTGGCGGCCGGGCTGGCGGGGGTGAACCACCTGAACCTCGGCTGGGGCGGCTCCTGCCTGCTCAGCGGCCAGGCGGCGCGCATCATCCGCGACGCCAAGGCGGACGCCATCGTCCTGAAACTGGGGATCAATGTGCATCCGGAGGCGTTGCTCAAGGAGCGGACCTTCGCGGACTGCGCCCACGCCATGATCTCCATCATCCGCGATCGGCATCCGACCACGCCGGTGGTGGTGATCTCGCCGATCTTCTCCGCCGCCCGCGAGAGCGAGGGCTCGCTCGGAGGGCCTTCGCTGCAGCGCATGCGCGAGCTGTTGGCCGAGGTGGTCGCGACGCGCGTGAAGGCGGGCGACGGCGCCATCGGCTACCTCAGCGGCCTGGAGCTGTTCGGTCCCGCCGACGCATCCATGCTGCCCGACGACCTCCACCCCAACACCGAGGGCTACCGCCTGATGGGCGAGCGGTTCCACGACAAACTCCTGACCGGCGATCGCTCGCTGTTGCGCGCCTAGCCCTGTTGCGCGCCTCGTCCTGGCGGGCGATGACTGCTCAAACGGAGAAAACCAAGCATGGCGCGTGATCTGGGTTCGGCGCGGCCGGAAGACGTCGGCCTGTCGTCCGAGGGCATCGCCCGGGTGGACGCGGCGGTGCAGAAGTTCATCGACGACGGCGAGCTGGCCGGCGCGGTCACCCTCGTCGCCCGCCACGGCCAGGTGGTGCACACCAACGCCATGGGCATGAAGGACATCGCCAGCGGCGAGCCGCTCAGAGTCGACACCCTGTTCCGCATCTATTCCATGACCAAGCCGGTCACCGGCACGGCCATGATGATCCTGCACGACCAGGGTCTCTGGCGCCCGGACGATCCCATCGCCAAGCACCTGCCGGAGTTCGCCGGCGTGAAGGTGTTCGCCGGCCTGAACGCCGCGGGCGAGCCGGTCCTGGAGGATCCCGACCACGCGCCGACCCTGCGCGAGCTGCTCACCCACACCGCCGGTCTCAGCTATGGCTTCAATCCGGAAAGCCCGGTGGACAAGCTCTACCAGGCGGCCCAGGTGTGGAGTTCGGGGTCCCTGGCCGAGATGGCCGCCAAGATCGCCGGCCTGCCGCTGGCCTACCAGCCGGGAACCCAGTGGCTCTACAGCATCTCCATGGACGTGCAGGGGGCGATCATCGAGAAGCTCTCCGGCCAGTCCCTGCCGGACTTCATGCAATCGCGCATATTCGGCCCGCTGGGCATGACCGACACGGCGTTCCACACCCCGCCGCAGAAGCGCCCGCGGCGATCCACCATCTACCGCATGACCAAGAGCCGTGGCCTGCAGCCCCTGGAGCAGCAGATGCTGCCCGACTACGACCGTCCGCCGGCGGTCGCCTCCGGCGGCGGCGGCCTGGTGTCCAGCGCCGCCGACTACGCCCGCTTCGCCCAAATGCTGCTCAACGGCGGCGAATTCGGCGGGGCGCGGATCGTCAGTCCCGAGGCCCTGAAGCTGCAGATGTCCAACCACCTGTCCGACGAGATCATGGCCGGGGGCTTCGGCATCGGTCTCCAGCAGATCCGTCCCGGATACGGCCACGGCTTCGACGGGGCGGTGTTCACCGATCCGGCCAAGGCGGGAATCCCGGTGGGCGAGGGGACCTACCAGTGGGACGGCGCCGCAGGCACCTGGTTCTGGGTCGATCCGGTCAACGACCTGCTTTACGTCGGCCTGATCCAGCGGATGGCGGAGAATTCACCGCATCTGCAGGCAATCACCCAGACCCTGATGGCCGACGCCATCGTCGGCTGAGCGAGCGAAGTCTTCATCTCGATGGCGCACCCTGCGGGGGTCTCGGCGTGGCTACGATTCACGTGGGCGCTCGAGGCGCGCGGGAGAGGCGATATGCGACTGATCGAGTTCACGGGCGTCAAGGGCGGCGGGCTCTGGGTCAATCCCGCCCAGATCCTCTACGTCGGCCTGCCCGACGGGGCCGGGAGCAGCATGTACGGCGAGAACAACGTACGCCACACCACCAAGCTGTACTTCGCCCAGGGCTCGCACATCGAGGTGAAGGAAGCCCTGGCCGATGTGGTGGCCAAACTGGAGGCCTGAGCGGCGCTCTTGCTCAAGCCAGGATGACGGCGCCGGGTTGAGGTCGCCCGTCGGGGACTGAAAGCGCATGCCCGCCCGCCGCGAAGGCTGCTACAAGGCGCGCCGAAAAGCCGCCGACCTCGAGACCCGACGCAAGTGCAGCAATTCCAACCGCATAGACTGTGCATAGCCCCGATGATGGATTGGACCGACCGGCATTGCCGGCGGCTGCATCGGGCGCTGTCGCGGCGGGCGCGGCTCTACACCGAGATGCTGACCGCCGAGGCGGTGATCCACGGGGATCGGGCGCGGCTGCTGGCGTTCGATCCGGCGGAGCAGCCGGTGGCGCTGCAGCTGGGCGGGGCGGAGCCGCGGCGCCTGGCGCTGGCGGCGCGGATCGGCGAGGACCTGGGCTACCGGGAGATCAACCTCAATGTCGGCTGCCCCTCGGACCGGGTGCAGAGCGGCCGGTTCGGCGCCTGCCTGATGCGCGAGCCGGAGCTGGTGGCCGAGTGCATGGCGGCCATCGGCGCGGCGGTGCAGGTTCCCGCGACGGTGAAGTGCCGGCTGGGGGTCGACGACCAGGATGGCCAGGAGAGCCTGTTTCACCTCGTGGACCTGTGCGCGGCGGCGGGGATCAAGGTCTTCGTGGTCCACGCCCGCAAGGCCTGGCTGCAAGGCCTGTCGCCCAAGGAGAACCGCGAGGTCCCGCCGTTGGACTATCCCCTGGTCTATCGCCTGAAGCGCGAGCGTCCGGACCTGACGGTGGTGATCAACGGCGGCGTGGCTTCGCTGGCCGAGGCCAGGGCGCACCTGGACCAGGTGGACGGCGTGATGCTGGGCCGCGCGGCCTATCACGACCCGGGCATGCTGGGTGAAGCCGACCGCGAACTGTTCGGCGATGACCGCGCGGTGTCGCCCGAGGCCGCGGTGGCGGACTACCGCTCCCATGTCCGCGCCGAACTCGCGCGGGGGACCCACCTGGCGGTGATGATCCGCCCCCTGCTCGGCCTGTTCCACGGCCGGCCCGGCGCGCGCACGTGGCGGCGCATCCTCACCGTGGAGGGCGCGAAACCGGGCGCCGGCGTCGAGGTGATCGATGTGGGAATGGAGGCGATCAGAGCGGCTGGTGCGGCGGTCGAAGCGGAAAGTTGCATTCAAGTCCTGGCCGGCTAACCTGCGGTCTCAGTTGGCGTCGGGAGCGCGGAATGTTGAGGCTCGTCATAGCGCTGGCGACAGCTCTTTTGGCAAGCCTCGCCGCCGCCGCAGACCAACCCCAATACGCCCCACCGCCACCCTGGGTGAAGCCGATACCGATCCCGCCAGCGCCGCCCAAGGCGGACGGGACGGCTGTGCAGGTCTTGCTGCAGAACAACCAGACGTTCTTCGGGCCGAACGGCGACGAGTCGTACACAGAACTCGCCTACAAGATCCTCACACCGCAGGCTCTCGGGTTCGTAGGCTCGTTTGAACCCAGCTGGGACCCGCAAACGCAAACGATCACCTTCCACCGTTTCAATATCATCCGCGGGGACCGGACGATTGACCTGCTTGCGGGCGGCAAGAAGGTCACTGTGCTGCGCCGCGAAACCAACCTCGAAATGGCCATGCTGGATGGCGACCTGACGGCGACGCTCCAGCCGGAGGGGGTTCAGGTGGGCGATATCGTCGACCTAGCCATCACCACTCGCCGCCTGGATCCGGTGCTTCAGGGACATTCCGAAGCGTCGGCGGCGCTAGTGTTCCCGGGGCCGGTGGGCCATGTGTTTCTGCGCCAGCTCTGGCCACACTCCAAACCCATCCGTTGGCGGAACACCGATGGCATGCCCGCTCCCGTCCTCGGCCGCACACCGGACGACGCCGAGCTGGTTGTCGACCTGACAGATGTCGTTGCGCCCAAGCCGCCGCACGATGCGCCGCTTCGATTCCAGATGCTTGGTCGGCTGGAGCTGAGTCAGTTCTCCAGTTGGTCAGAGGTCTCCGCGCTGATGGCGCCGCTCTATGCCAAGGCCGCTTTGCTGGGGCCGAACTCGCCGCTGCGCGCAGAGGTCGAACGTATTCGCAGGCAGTCCAACGACCCGAAAGCCCGGGCCGCCGCGGCGCTGCGACTCGTGCAGGATCAGGTGCGCTACACATTCATCGGCATGAACCTCGGCGGCGTCGTCCCCGCCGACGCCGAGACGACCTGGGCGCGGCGTTTCGGTGACTGCAAGGGCAAGACCACGCTCCTGCTCGCCCTGCTGAAGGAACTCGGGATAGATGCCCAGCCCGCGCTGATCAGCACCGTGTTCGGCGATGGCCTCGACGAACGACTGCCGATGCTGGGCGTATTCGATCATGTCATGATCCGCGCCCGGATCGACGGGAAGGTCTACTGGCTCGACGGCACACGCACCGGCGATCGGGATCTCGATGACATCGCGACGCCAGGCTTCCACTGGACCTTGCCTGTGGCAGCCGCCGGCGGCGCGCTGGAGCGCCTCATGCCCACGCCGCTGGATCGGCCGGAATTCGACAGTCTGCTACGCGTCGACGCCTCCTCGGGCCTGGATTCACCGGCGACCGCGCATGCCGAACACATCCTGCGCGGCGACGACGCCGTCGCGCGCAATCTTGCCCTGGCCGGCGTTGGCCGAGCGGAGGCCGAGCGCTCACTGAGAGAATACTGGCGCGGCATGCTGTCCTGGGTCGACGCCAAGACGGTCGACTTCGCCTTCGACGACGCGCACCGCGTGTTGCGCCTGTCGATGGATGGCTCTGCGAAGATGAATTGGACGCGCAATGGCGGCGTGCGAGACTTCCAAATAGCTGACAGCAACCTCGGCTTCGAGGCGTCATTCAAACGCGAGCCGGGCCTGCACACAGACGCCCCGTACGCCGTGCCGTTTCCGTTCTACAAAAGGTGGACTGTGGTCATCACTCTGCCGCCGAAGGGTGGCGTGTTCAGGCTGCTCGACGCGTCCGATGTCGACTTGACGGTTGCCGGCCGCCACTTCGAGCGCCGAACGCGGATAGCCGATGGCGTTGTGACCATGGTGGCGACAGAGCGCACGGTGGCGCCGGAATTCCCCGCTTCGGTCGCAGACAGCGCCAGCGCCGCGCTGCGCCAGCTCAGCGACTATGACGTCACGGTCCGCGCATCGGGAACGCCTGAATCGGCCGCGGAAGTCGCTCAGGACGAGGCGGCGCCCACGCCCACCGACGCGGCGGGCTTCAGCTTCCGCGGCGCGCAGTTTCTCGCCAAGCGAGATTTCGACCACGCCATCGCCGACTTTGATCGGGCGGTGCGCCTCGATCCCACGGTCGCTAAGTACTTCTACAACCGCGGCGTAGCGCATTTCGAAAAGCATGAAGACGCCCTCGCGATGGCCGACTTCAATCAGGCCCTGCGGCTGAAGCCCGACGACCTTGTGGCGCTCGATGGCCGCGCCGAACTCTACCTGCTTCGCGGCGAAGACGCCAAGGCGCAGAAGGACTTCGACCAGGCTGTCCGGTGGGCGCCCAGCGACCGTGACGTCCTGCAGCGGCACGCTCGAGCCTACGAGAACGCGGGTAGGTATGAGGCGGCGGTCCGGGTCTACGATCAATTGGTCGCCCAATCGCCGAACGCAGGCTTCTACAATGCTCGGTGCTGGACGCGGGCAGAGTGGGGCCGCGAACTGGACAAAGCCCTGGCGGATTGCAACGCCGCACTGAAGCTGACGCCCGATAGTCCCGCCATTCTGGACAGCCGCGGCCTCGTTCAGCTGCGCATGGGCAATCTCGACGACGCGATCTCGGACTACGACGCGGCGCTGCGCCTCAGCCCCAATCAGGGCGCGTCGCTCTACGGCAGAGGGGTCGCAAAGTCGCGCAAGGGGATGAAGCAGGACGGCGCCGCCGACATCGCCGAAGCGCGGTCGCTGTACCCGAACATCGAGGCGGAATTCGCGCGGTACGGGGTGACGCCATAGAAGGCAGGCGCAACCGCTATTTCGCGGGCGCAGCGCCTTCCGTCGGCGGTGCATCGATCAGACAAGCGACCTGCTGGCAGAACCGTTGCCGCGCATCGCCAATCAGCTTCGGCCACAACCTGTAACTCGCCTGCTGGTCGGACTTCTCGAAATCTTGGCTTCGCTCGAACCAGGCCTGGCCGGTGGGGGACTCGTAAAACGCCAGAAGGTCGCCCAGCTGCCGCTCCGTGAAGGCCGTGGCGAGGTCCGCTTCCTGTCGCTCGATGCGGGCTTCGCCCGACGCGTCCATGGCCTGTTCCAGTGCTTTCAAGGCGATGGTTTGCTCGGCGGAGAGGTTCTCGGCGCCCAGGTTCTTGCGGATCTGTTCGAGATACTGCTGGTTGGTCTGCCGAACGTTGTCACCCCAGTGAGCGGCGGCGGCCAGTTTTCGCGCCAATTCCAAAGCGCGCGCTGGCGGCTGCGGGGTGGGGGGCGTTTCGGCGACGCTGTCGGCGGGCGTCGGCGGCGGCGCTGCGCGGAAGCGGATCGGGATGTTCACCTCGCCACCCCCGACCGGCGTACCGTCAATACTGCGCGGGCGCATCCTGAAGTAAGGCGTGAGTGCGAGCGCGGCATCGCCGAATCCCATGCCGGTGGGCGACTCGCTCAAGATGCTGCAATTCTCGAGCATACCGAGCGCGGAGACCGAGCACTTCACCCTGGCGATGCCCGACAGCGACAACATCCACGGCATCCTCGGGAAATAGTTGCTGAACTGGTCCGGCCCGGGTAGCTGAATCCAATCCGGATCGGTTACTACCCCCTCGATGGGAAGGCTGACGTCCGGGCGGGCGGACGCGCCGTTCCCGGAGGTCGCGGTCGGCGCCGAAATGGTCGGGCTAGCTGCCGCCCAAACCAGCGCCGCCAATGCCACCGCCGCGCTTCGCATCAAGTCCTCCCGCACACGACGCAGACTAATCTTCGATCGAGCGTTCAATGCAAGTGTGCGCTAACAGCCAGGTCGGGGACTTTGCAGTTCGAAGGACCTAACCCTTCGCCTTTTCCCCCGTCCTGTAGTCCCCGAAGGTAGAGTCGCGGGCGGTCAGGGCTTCCTTCACGCCCTGGCGCAGCTTGGCCATGTATTCGCGCGAGGCGCCGGTGTGCCAGCCGAGGGCGTGCAGGTCGGTGCCGGCGCGAAGGCCGGCGCGCAGGCCCATGGCCTCCATCTGCCGGTGCACCAGGCGCTTGTTCAACTGGGCCAGCTCCGGGTCCACCTTGGCGATGCGCTCGGCCATGGCCAGCACCTCGGCCTCCAGATCCGCCGCGTCGAAGGCGCGGTTGGCGAAGCCCAGGCGCACGGCCTCGTCGCCGCTCATGGAATCCCCGGTGAGCATCATCTCCATGGCCGGGCGCATGCCCATGATCCAGGCGTGGTACTGGTTGTCCGGCGGCGACATGGTGCGCACCGGCGGGTAGCCGATCTGGGCGTCGTGGGCGACGTAGACCAGGTCGCAGGCCACCGCGAGCTCGGAGCCTCCGGCCAGGCACCAGCCGTGCACCTGGGCGATCACCGGCTTGGCCAGGTCCCAGACCCGGAAGCAGCCCTCCACCACGTGCCGGGCCCATTGCCCCTGGCCGCCGGCCGTGTGGTAGGGCAGGGCGCCCGTGCCGGCGAGGTCATAGCCGGAGGAAAAGCAGGTCCCGGCGCCGCGCAGGATGATCACCCGCACCTCTGGGTCCCGGTCCGCCGCCTCCAGCGCCTCGAAGATCGCGCCGCGCAGCAGGTTGGACAAGGCGTTGCGCTTGGCCGGACGGTTCAGGGTGATGCGGCGCACGTGCGGCGCCGGATCGTCGGTGAGCAGGATGGGTTCGTCGGACATGGCTTCCTCCCGAAACGTCCGGGCATCCTGGAAGCCGAATGCGACGCGGTCCAGCGTCACGCTACGTCAGCCGTGCAGCACCATCCCGGTCTGCGTCGCCTCGAACTTGGAGAGGCGGCCGAGGTAGGTCATGCCGAGCAGGGAGGTCTGCAGGCCCTGGTCGATGACGAAGGCGTCGACATTGTCCACGCGCGCGCCGCCCACCGAGATTGAGGGCAGCTTCACCGCCGCCGCCCGGGCCTGCCCGTTCGCGGTCATGATGCTGTAGGAGTAGGTGAGCGAGCTGGGCTCGATGCCGAGCGCGCGCGCATCCTCGGCGGTGAGCGCCACCGCGGTTGCGCCGGTGTCCACCAGGAAGTGGACCGGGTGGCCGCCGACGTCGGCGTCGGCCCAGAAGTGCCCGTCGGCGGACTTGGTGAGGTCGGCCTCGCCGTCCTGGACGGCGGCGCTGGGCCTGGGGACGACGGCGGAGGCCGCTTCGGTCGCCGGCGCGGACGTCGCGGCCGGTTGGGCTGACGAGCGGCCGCCGCCGACCATCGACGCCAGCGATTGAGCCGCGCCGACCGCAACCAGCACCGCCACGATCGTAATGACCGCGAGCCTACCCATCAGACACTACCTCGCCATCAAGCGAAATTGTCGGCCGTTTTCTCGGCCGTTGCCGGCGACAGTACACGCGCAGCGTTTGCAACGGGTGAATCGGGTCTTGCGAAAACCCTAACCGAACAGGGCGAGCTTCTCGGGGCGGATGCGGGCGCGGCGGGCAGGCAGCTCGTCCATGATCGCCGCCCTGGCGTCGTCGGTGAGCTTCGCCCACGCGGCTACTTCCGGCAGGGTCCGGTGGCAGCCCAGGCACAGGCCGCTCTCGCCGTCGATGGCGCAGACCTGCACGCAAGGCGTGACGATCGGCTTGGGGGGAGACTGCATGGCGCGTGAGATGCCCGCCTTGCGGACGCGGCGCAAGCGCCGGCGCGTGACGCGCCGGGCCTGGCGCAACCTTTTTACCTGGCGAGGTCGCGGCGGACTTCAAGCAACGTCAAATATTAAAGTTCGTTCATGTTGCAATCTATACTTTAATTAATTTGGCAGGCGCGCGCCCGCCAAGCATGTTCCGCCCAAACGTCAGGGAGGATGGACATGACGCTCACCAAGAGTTTGCTTTTCGCCGCCGTTTTGTCGGCAACGGCCGCAGGCGTGGCCTTCGCCGCGCCGTCGCGCCTCACCGACGTCGAATTCCTGCAAGCCAATCGTTGTCTGGGGCTGATGAGTTCCAAGAGTCTCGGCGAGGCCGACGTCGCGGCGGTCAAGGCGCTGGTGGGCGACCAGAGCCGCGGCCGCATCGGATACATTCTCGATCGCGGCGACCAGATGCGCGAGGACGCCGCCAGACAGGCCGGCCGCGCCGGCCCCGACTTGCGCGCCCATCTGATCGCCGAGCGTGACGGCGTCTGCCGCACCCTGGGCCAGAGCACGACGGCCTCGGGCGGGTCCTCCGGGCACAACAGCTCCATCCGATAGTTCGCCGGCCCCTCGGCCCCTCCCAACCCCTCGGGAGGGGCCGTCTTTTCGCCGCGACAAACTCCGACCGGCCGTGCCGCGTCGCTGCCCATTCACGTTGACGTTAACGTCATCTTGCCCCGTGCCGCTGCGGCTCTATGTTCGCCGGCGTTGACCGGGGCGGCGGCGCCCCTGCTGGAGCGACCGATGGACCTCGACTTCTCGCCCGAAGACAACGCGTTCCGCGAGGAGGTGCGGCGGTTCATCGCCGAGAACTATCCGGCGCAGCTGCGCGACCGGCCGGAAGACGAGACCGCCCTCGGCAAGGAAGACTATCTGTCCTGGCACAGGATACTCGCCAAACGGGGCTGGTCGGCGCCGTCCTGGCCGGAGGAGTGGGGCGGGACCGGCTGGACGCCGACCCAGAAGTACATCTGGTCGGAGGAGCAGGCCCGGGCCGACACCATCGGCGTGCTGCCCTTCGGCGTCTCCATGCTGGCGCCAGTGATCTACACCTTCGGCACGCCCGAGCAGAAGCAGCGCTTCCTGCCGAGCATCCGCGACGGTCTCGTCTGGTGGTGCCAGGGCTATTCCGAGCCGGGCGCGGGCTCGGACCTGGCGTCCCTGAAGACTCGCGCCGAGCGGATCACCGCCGACGACGGCAAGGAGTACTACATCGTCAACGGCCAGAAGACCTGGACCACCCTGGCCCAGTTCGCCGACTGGGGCTTCTTCCTGGTGCGCACCGACCCGGCGGCCAAGCCGCAGGCGGGGATCAGCTTCCTGCTCATCGACATGCAGTCGCCCGGCGTCACCGTGCGGCCGATCATCACCCTGGAGGGCGGCCACGAGGTCAACGACGTCTTCCTGGACAACGTCAAAGTGCCGGTGGAGAACCGCATCTTCCACGAGAACCAGGGCTGGACCTGCGCCAAGGCCCTGCTGCAGCACGAGCGCTCCGGCATCGCCGGGGTGGCGCGCTCCAAGCGGGCGCTGGAGCGGCTGCGCGGCATGGCCTCCACCGAGCGCGGCGACGTGGGCGGCCCGCTGCTGGGCGATCCCTTCTTCAAGCGCAAGATGGCCGAGCTGGAGATCGACCTGACCGCCCTGGAGTTCACCGAGCTGCGCACCTTGGCGGGTGAAAGCTCCGGCCAAGGCCCCGGTCCGGAGTCCTCGATCCTGAAGATCAAGGGCACGGAGATCCAGCAGCGGCTCAACGAACTCGCCCTCGAGGCCGCCGGCCACTATGGCGCGCCCTATCTGCGCGGCGCTCCGCACAACCTGGGCGCAGTGGGTCCGGACCACACCCACGGCCTCGCCGGCGCCTACTTCAACGGACGCAAGACCTCGATCTACGGCGGCTCCAACGAGATCCAGCGCAACATCATCGCCAAGATGGTCCTGGGCCTATAGGAACCCCCTCCCCCTTGCGGGGAGGGGGCAGGGGGTGGGGGTGTCGGAGCGAACGCCAGGTGCGATACACACAAATGAGCGAGCCGAGCGCGCGGCGCGTCGCATGCGCAACGATCCAACGTTCACCGAACGCCAGCTATGGAAGGCGCTTCGCAGTCTTGATGGCTTCCACTTCCGACGCCAGGCGCCGATGGGGCCTTACGTCGTCGACTTCGTGTGCCACCGGTCTCGGCTGGTCATCGAGGCAGACGGCGGGATACACAACGTTGACGTAGTCGCAGCGCGCGACGCCGCCCGCGACGCCTGGCTGGCTGGGCGCGGATATCGGGTCGTGCGATTGAGCAATGCACAGGCGTTGACCGCCGCAGAATCAGGCGACGCGTTTCTTTTGGCGGCCATCGGCGTTAGCACCCCCACCCCTGACCCCTCCCCGCAAGGGGGAGGGGAATCGAGCACTCCCGACCGCAGGCGGCGGCGGACTTAGGTAGGAACCCATGGATTTCAGCTTCACCGAGGAACAGACCATGCTGCGCGACACCGTCGCCAGCTACCTCGCCGACCACTACGACTTCGACAAGCGCCGGGCCGCGGTGAAGTCGGCGGCGGGATGGCGGCCGCAGGTGTGGAAGGCCTTCGCCCAGGACCTCGGCATCCTCGGCGCCTCGTTCCCGGAGGACGTCGGCGGCCTGGGCGGCGGGGTCACCGAGACCATGATCGTCATGGAGGAGTTCGGCAAAGCCCTGGTGGTGGAGCCCTATCTCGGCACCGTGGTCATCGCCGGCGGGTTCCTGAAGGCCTCGGCCAACCCCCAGGCGGCGGACCTGATCGGCAAGATCGTCGGCGGCGAGGCCACTTTCGCCTTCGCCTACGCCGAGCCCCAGGGCCGCTACGCCTGGAACGACCTGAAGACCACGGCGCGCAAGGACGGCGCCTCGTGGGTGCTCGACGGCCACAAGGCGGTGGTGATCGGCGCGCCCTGGGCCAGCCACCTGATCGTCACCGCCCGCACCGGCGGCGCCCAGCGCGACGCCGAGGGCGTGTCGGTGTTCCTGCTGCCCAAGGCGACGCCCGGCGTGGTCACTCGCGACTATCCCACGGTGGACGGCCAGCGCGCCTCGGAGATCACCTTCGAAAACGTCCGCCTGCCCGGCGAAGCCCTGATCGGGCCGGAGGGCCAGGGCCTGCCGCTGGTCGAACAGGTGATCGACGAGGCCACCGCGGCGCTCTGCGGCGAGGCCTGCGGCGTGCTGCGCAAGCTGCACGAGGGCACCCTCGAATACACCAAGCAGCGCAAGCAGTTCGGCCAGCCCATCGCCCAGTTCCAGGTGCTGCAGCACCGCATGGTCGACATGTTCATCCAGCTCGAACAGTCGATCTCCATGACCTACATGGCCCACATCCGCCTGGCCGAGCCGGCCCAGGAGCGGGCCAAGGCGGTGTCGGCGGCCAAGGTGCAGATCGGCAAGGCCTGCCGCTTCGTCGGCCAGAACGCCATCCAGCTGCACGGCGGCATGGGCATGACCGACGAAATGGCCATCGGCCACTTCTTCAAGCGCGCCACGGTGATCGAGGGCCTGTTCGGCTCCACCGACCACCACCTGGCCCGCTACGAGGCGCTGTCCTTCGGCGAGGCGGCCTAGCCGGAACCCGGGCGGCGACCGACGCCCCTAGGCCTGGCTTGTTCCCGGGAACCTCCGCTGGCCGTGCCGGAACGGCGGGCCTAAGGTCTGCGACGCGCCGTGGACACTCAGGCGGCGCAACTCACAGACTCTGGGGGCTGGAATGCACTATCCGTGGAGACTGACGGCCGCGCTGGCCGTTTCATTCGGCGTCATCGGGGCCGCGAGCGCGGCGACCACCGCCGCCCCGCCTGCCGCGGCCGCGTCGACCAAACCGCCTGCCGCGGCCAAGCCTGCCGGCCCGAGCGACCGGGCGCAGATCGAGGCTCTGGAGAAGGGCCTCAACGCCGGCTTTAACGCCAAGAACGTGGACAAGATCATGTCCTACTACGCCCGCGAGGGCCTGTTCGTGTTTGACGTCACCCCGCCGCGGCAGCACGTGGGTTGGGCGGACTACAAGAAGGACTGGGAAGATCTGTTGGCCGCTTTTCCGGGACCAGTGACCAATCAGATCAGCGAACAGAGCATTACCGTCGTCGGGTCCGTGGCTTACGGCCACAACATCCAGGACGGCCACTTCACCGCCAAAGACGGCTCGGCCCTGGAGCTCGTCGTGCGCGTCACGGACGTCTACCGAAAGGCCGGCGGCAAGTGGAAGATCGTCCAGGAACACGTCTCGGTGCCAGTCGACCTCGCCACGCTGAAGCCCGACCTGCTGTCCAAGCCCTGAGTTTCCGAGCGGGATTCAGCATCCCGCCCCACCTAGCGAGTTCAGGCCGCCACTTCCGTGGAGAGGCCGCGCTGGACGATGTCCCAGATCGGATTGGCGCGGACGCTCGCAAGAAACGCCTGCAGTTCGCTGTCCGTCTCGGCCTTCCCGCTCATCGCGCCGAACTCCGCCCAGCTCGCGTTCTCGACGATGAGGGTGAGGGTGAGCGGCGTCGCGCCGAACGCCTGGGTGACAATGCGGCCCTTGCCGCCGAGCCGTTCGAGATGGGTCTTCAACTTCGCAAAAGTAGCCAAGGCGTCCGGGTATTTTCCTGCGTGTGCGCGTACGGTCGTGACGCTGAGAATGGCGGCCATGGTTGGTCTCCTCGATGGGTTGTTGGGGCGCCGCGAACCGCGAAGGGGTTGGCGGACTCCGGCGTCAGACCGGCCCCAGGGAAAGTTCGCTCATTTCCACTCAAACAGCTTTCCGCTCCAGGTGCGGGTGGCAAGATCAAGCTCACCGTCGGACATCACCGCGCTTCCGTCGGAAATCTGGGTGATCAACTGAATGCGCCACCGGTGAGTGCCGACGCTCTCATACGTGCCTGCGCCGTGGCCGCTCACCTGGTCACCGTTGTCCAGATAGGCGCCGCCGTCCCAACTCAACGTCCCGCTCTTGCCGCCGACAAACGTCGCGGTGCCGCCGATCGTACCGAAGCCCGTGCCGGTTCCTTCGAAATTCGCCTGGACCAGCGTGCTGCCGGCGGGCCCGGGTAGATAGGTGACAGACGTGCTCTGCGCTGAAAACACTCCGAGTTCATTGCCCTTGGGCATTTCGTTTTCTCCGTCGCCTCGTTATTGGGATTTTCTCCCAATTTAACCTCGCACGAAGGGACGGCCGGGAGAACGCTGTTATCTGCGATATTTTCTTGGCGGGCGCTGGCGCCATGTGTTGGGCGGCCCCGACGTCAATGTTTCGCCGGAAAGCTGACCTCGCGAACTTCGGTTCAGGGGGGAAACGGACGTTCGCGCTTGCTCGCTTCGGGCAGGCCCCGCTAGGGTTCGTTCGGATCGCGGCCGGGGAAGGGGTCGCAACGGCATGTCTGACGTCTTCATCTCCTATGCGCGGTCGACCGCGAAGCAGGCCCAGGCCGTGGACGAGGCGCTGCGTGCGCTCGGCTACAGCGTCTGGCGCGATGATGACCTGCCCTCGCACCGCACCTATTCAGATGTGATCGAGGAGCAGCTCGCCTCGGCCAAGGCCGTGGTGGTGATCTGGTCGGCGGAGGCGGCGAAGAGCCAGTGGGTGCGCTCGGAGGCCGACCGGGCTCGGGCAGACGACAAGCTGGTGCAACTCGCCGTCGATGGCGTTCGGCTGCCGATGCCGTTCGACCAGATTCAGTGCCTCGACCTCTCGGGCTGGGCAGGTGAGACCGATCACCCAGCGTGGACCAAAGTGGTCGCGAGCATCGCGGACGTGGTTGTCGGGACCGTCCCTACCGGTGCGCCGGCCCCCGTCGCGGCGCCCGTCCCTCCAGCCCTGCCGGACAAACCATCGATCGCTGTGCTGCCCTTCAGCAATTTGAGCGGCGAGCCTGGCCAGGATTATCTGGCGGATGGCATCGTCGAAGCGATCACCGCAGCCCTGTCGCGCATCCGGTCGTTCTTCGTGATCGCCCGGAACTCCGCATACGCCTACAAGGGCCAGGCGGCGAACGCGCGCGATGTCGGCCGGCAACTGGGCGTCGCCTATGTGCTCGAAGGCAGCGTCCAGAAGTCCGGCGCCCGCATCCGGATCAGCGTCCAGCTCGTCGAAACCGAAGGCGGCGCCAACGTTTGGACGGGGCGCCACGACGGCACGCTCGATGACATCTTCGACCTGCAGGATCGCATCACCGAGCAGGTGGCGGGCGCTCTGCAGCCTTCCATCCGCATCGCCGAGATCGAGCGCTCGCGGCGCAAGCGGCCGCAGGACCTGGGCGCCTACGACTACGCCATGCGCGCCATGCCCCACGTCTGGGCGCTCGAGAAGGACGAGAGCGCGAGGGCGCTCGAGCTGCTCGACAAGGCGTTGGAGATCGATCCCGAGTACCCGCTCGCCCTCTCGCTCGCGGGCTGGTGCCATGCCCAGCGCTCCGTCTACACCTGGGCGGCCGATATCGACGCGAGCCAGGCGCTGGCGTTGACGCTAGCCGAACAGGCGGCGCAACTCAGCGGCGACGACCCGCTGATCCTGGCGGTGCTCGGCGCGGTCCACACCTTCGTGCACAATCTCGGAACGGCGCGGGTGTTGCTCGAACGCGCCCTGGCCATCGATCCGAATGCGGCCTGGGCCTGGAGCCGGCTTGGCTGGATCGACACCTATTCGGACCGGCCGCAGCAGGCGATTGAGAAATTCGAGCGCGCCTTGCGCCTGAGCCCTCTCGATCCAATGAACTTCAACAACCTTGTCGGGATCGGCTCCGCGCACGAGATCCAGGAGGACTATGACCAGGCCGTCGCCTTCTATCGGCGTGCGCTGGAGGAGCGGCCGCATATTGAGTGGCTCTACCGTCACCTGGCATGCGCGTTGTCAGGCGCCGGCCGCATGGAGGAAGCCAAGAAGGCCTACGCGCAGATGCTGCGCACGTACCCGGACCTGACGACGTCGAAATTCAGACAGGCGATGGTGTTCTCGCCGGCGATCCTCGATCGTATGGTCGACAATCTCAGGAAGCTGGGCTTGCCGGATTGAGGGGACGCGCGCCCGCCGCCTCACCGGAAAGAAACCCGTTCGGCGTACGAACCCCCACCGCAGACCCGACGACTGTTACCTCCAGAAACCCATGGCGCGGGGCTTCGCTTCGACTAGTGTAATCCAAACTGGGGGGAACGGCAGGATGACGGCAACAATTGCTAACAATGCGCCAGGCGCCGCGACTGCGCGGCGGACGCGTTTCTATCTGTGGATGGCGGTGGCCATGGCGGCCACCGCGTTCATCGGCTTTGCACCGACCTTCTGGGCGCCCCTGGCGCAAGGGGTGCCCGAGCGGATCGCGGTGCTGGCGATCCACGGCGCGCTGTTCTTTGGCTGGACGTTGTTCTTCGTCTATCAGGCCTGGCTGGTTGGCTCCGGCGCGGTCGCCCGCCATCGCGATGTCGGCATGATCGGCGTGTCGCTAGCGACCGCGATGACGATCTTCGGCGTGCTGGCGGCGATCAACTCCGCCAAGCGAGCCGCCGCCTTGCACTATGGCGCGGCCGGCGAAGCCTTCATGGTCGTGCCGCTGGGGGCGCTCCTCTCGTTCTCCGTTCTGGTGATCGCGGCCATCCTCAACATCCGTCGTTCGGAATGGCACAAGCGCCTCATGCTGTCGGCGACGGCGGTCCTCCTGGACGCCGCGATCGCGCGTCCGTTCATCGTCTACCTCGTCATGGGCGGACACACCCCGCCGTTCGCAGGAACGGTGGGGCTGGCGGGATTCAACAATCCGCCGCCGCCCGTGATCGGCGTGCTGCCACCCGCGCTGGCCGCCCTGCTGTTTATCGTCGCCGGCATGGTTCGCGATTGGCGTGCGCTCGGCAAAGTGCATCCGGCCTATTGGTGGGCCGGCGGGTTTGCGCTCGCGGTGCAGCTGCTGAAGATACCGCTCAGCGACACCGCGCTCTGGCACGGCTTCGCGCGCGCCCTGATATCGCTCGCGGGCTAGCCGTATCGCTCGACTTATTGCGGCACTTGTGGTAACTTCGTGGCCCTGGGCGCTCCGAGGTCCGCGGTCTTTGACATCGTTAAACGAAAACCGCGCCGGCGCACCAGCGGCGGCCGGCCGCACACCCAGGCTACCAACCCCCCCATCCGAAATTCCCCGCGAAAGCGGGGACCCAGGCTTTTTTGCAATCGGTGGTGCGCGCGGGTGTGGACGGAGGTAAAAAACAAAAACGCCTGGGTCCCCGCTTTCGCGGGGAATTTCGGGTGTGGGGGTTTGGGGGCGTGCGGGCAAGCGTCCGCCGCCACCTGTTCCGCACCTGTTATGCACTCATAACAGGCCTGTTTGGCGCCTGTTATCACCTGTTATCACCTGTTCCTGAGCGATATCAGGTGGCCGCAAGCCTTTGAACGGACTGACTTTCCAGACCGTAACAGGTGGAAAAAACACCGAAATAACAGGTGGAACAGGTGAATAACAGGTCGGAACAGGTGGAACGGGCCGCGCTTGCGCGCCGCGTCCGGTTTGGCCACGCTCGCCGGCGATGACCGCCGACCCCGCCCTGCCGGAACTGCCGCCCGGCGCCTTCGCCAAGGAGGACGCCGACGACGATTCGGCGTTCTATGCCGTCCCGCGGCTGGTGACGCACATCGACGAGACCGCCATCGCCGCGCTCACCGACTGCTATCGCCAGGTGCTGCCGGCCGGGGGCGTGATCCTGGACCTGATGAGCAGTTGGGTCAGCCACCTGCCGGACGAGGCAGCCTATGCCGAGGTCATCGGCCACGGCATGAACGCCGAGGAGCTGGCCGCCAACCCGCGCTTCAGCCGCTGGTTCATCCAGGACTTCAACCAGGACCCGCGACTTGGCCTGGACGACGCCAGCGTCGATGCGGCGATGATCTGCGTGGCGATCCAGTACCTGCAGCGGCCCCTGGATCTGCTTCGGGAAGTCGCCCGGGTGCTGCGGCCCGGCGCGCCTCTGGTGGTCAGCTTCTCCAACCGCTGCTTTCCCACCAAGGCGGTGGCGCTCTGGCGGGCCATCGACGGCCGCGGCCACGCCCAGCTTGTCGAGCTCTACCTTCGCCGCGCCGGCTTCGCCCACGTGGCGACGGGGCGGCTGGTGGAGGGCTGGGGCAGCGACCCCCTGACGGTGGTGATCGGCCGCACCTGACGCCGGGGCGCCCTTTGCCTTTGTGTCCGGTCAACCTAAGCTCGCGAAGCTTCAGCCTCCCGGAACCGGTTCATTGCATCGCAGCGCCTCGACATTCCTGACGCAAGACGGCCTGCGCCTGGCGGCGGACGTGGCCGGCGAGGGGACCAGGGGATCGGTGCTGCTGGCGCACGGCGGCGGCCAGACGCGGCATTCCTGGGCGTCCACCGCCAAGCGCCTGGCCGAGCGGGGCTGGAAGACCGTGGCGCTGGACCTGCGCGGCCACGGCGACAGCGACTGGTCCTCCGACGGCGATTACCAGATGCAGCGCTTCGCCGAGGACCTGGTGGCGGTCAGCTCCACCTTCCCCGACAAGCCGGCGCTGATCGGCGCCTCCCTGGGCGGAATGGCCGGGCTGATGGTGGAGACGGTGCTGGCGCCGGGCACGTTCCGGTCGCTCACCCTGGTGGACATCATCCCCAAGTCGGATCCCGCCGGCGTCGACAAGATCATGGGCTTCATGGGGGCCAACCTCGACCACGGGTTCGCCACCCTGCAGGCGGCGGCCGACTCCATCGCCGCCTATCTGCCGCACCGCCCGAGACCGGCCGACCTTTCCGGCCTGCGCAAGAACCTGCGGCTGGGCAAGGACGGCCGCTATCGCTGGCACTGGGATCCGAAGTTCGTCACCGGCGTGCGCGGCTCGCGCACCGGCGACGCCATGCACGACTTCGAGGACCGCTGCAGGCATATCGACATCCCGGTGCACCTGATCCGGGGCCGCATGAGCGAGCTGGTGTCCCTGGATGCGGCCCTCGCCTTCGTCGCGACCCTGAGGCACGGCGCGTTCACCGATGTCGCCGACGCCGGGCACATGGTGGCCGGAGACCGCAACGACGTGTTCCTCGAGGCGGTGGTCGCCTTCCTCGACGATCCGAAGAACCGCTGAGGTCCCCGATGGACAACGTCTCGCTGACCACCGCGCAGGGGACCGTCGAGGGCGTCTGCGATGCGAAGTTCCGCGGCGTGCTCGACGCCTTCGTGGAGAATTTCGAGGTCCGCGGCGAGGTGGGCGCCAGCTGCGCGGTGACCCTCGAGGGGCGCACGGTGGTCGACCTGTGGGGCGGCCGCAAGGCGGTGGGCGGCGATCCCTGGGCTCGGGACACCATCTCCATCGTGTTCTCCTGCACCAAGGGCGCCTCGGCCCTGTGCGCCCACATGGCCGCCGACCGCGGCCTGCTCGACTTCGACGCGCCGGTCACCAGGTACTGGCCGCAGTTCGGCCAGGCGGGGAAGGATGCCGCCCTGGTCTCGATGATGCTGGACCACTCGGTCGGGCTGCCGGGCGTGAGCGCGCCGGTGAAGGCCGGCGGCTTCTATGACTACGACTACATGGTTGGGCTGCTCGAGGCCCAGGCGCCCGCGTGGAAACCCGGGACCCGCAACGGCTACCACGGGATCACCAGCGCCTGGACTGTGGGCGAGATGGTCCGCCGCGCCACCGGCAGGCGGATGGGGGTGTTCCTGCGCGAGGAGGTGTGCGGGCCGCTGGATGTCGACTTCTGGATGGGCCTGCCGGAGGAACACGAAGCCCGCGTGGCCCCGATGATCGCCTATCCGCCGGACGACGCGGCCCGGGACTCGCGCATCGCCAGGGCCATGCGCGCCGACCCGCAAGGCCCGACGGCGATGTTCATGACCAACCAGGGCGGCTTCAGCGCCAATTCCCGGCAGGCGCATGCGGCGGAGATCGGCTCGGCGACCGGCATTTCCAACGGCCGGGGCCTGGCCGGCCTCTACGCGCCCCTGGCCAACGGCGGGACGCTGAACGGCGTGCGGCTGGTGGGCGCGGAAACCCTGACGCGCATGGGCCAGGTGTCGGTGGCGACGCACGAGGACGCCACCCTGATGATCCCCACGAGGTTCTCGCTGGGCTTCATGAAATCCATGGACAATCGGCGGCTGGAGAACGCCGAAGCCTGTTCGGCGGTGCTGTCGGAAGCCGCCTTCGGCCACGTGGGCGCCGGCGGCTCCATCGGCTTCGCGGACCCGGAGTGCAGGGTGAGCTTCGGCTACACCATGAACCGCATGGGACTGGGAATACTGCTCAACGACCGCGGCCAGGGCCTCGTCGACGCGGCCTACCGCGCTCTGGGCTATCGCACCAACGCCAGCGGCGCCTGGACGCATTAGGGCCTGATTCAGGGTTCGGATCGCGTCGAACTGAACCCATCAGGCTCTATGGCACGAAGCGGATCTGGCTGGGCAAGACCGCGGTCGCGCCCGTGCCGGGGTTGTAGGCGTACAGGTTCCAGAAGCCCGGCAGGCCCGAACCCCTGTAGCCCACCTGCAGCAGCAGGGTCCCCTCCGGCCCCGACGGGATCGGAATGACCAGGCTCATGCCGCCGGCCATCGGCGCGCAGGCTGGCATCCTATTGCCCGAGGGCGGCGACGACCCGAGGACCATCGCGGCGCCCGCGGGGGTGCCGCACAGGGCGATGCCGGTGATCAGGTACCCGGGCGCCGGCGTCGGCTTCACATAGACCACCGTGGCGGGGGTCATCACGAAGCCCGGGCTGGAGGCCACGCACAGCGGCGTGCCGACGGGCACGCGCGTCGGCGCGATGGCGAGACGCCCGGCGCCGCCCGGGCCCGCCGCGGGGGTGGGCGCGCCGCACCCGGCGGGCGGCGCCGGCGGAGTCGGACGCGTCGGGGTCGGCGACGGCGAAGGTATCCGGAAGGGCGAGCCTCGGTTCGCCGGGGTGAGCGGCGCGCCGCTGGTGTAGGCGCCGTCGACCCTGACGAAACCGTAGTTGTTCGACGCGCCGTTGTAGGACCAGGTGCGCGGATCGGAGTCGATCACCTCGTAGGAGCCGGCGGGCACATAGATGTTGACGTTGGCCGTCCAGTCCCTGGCCGAGCCGGTGACCGCATACGGCCCGTAGTCGTTGCTGGAACCCTTGTTGCGCAGCAGGATGGTGCGCGGCCAGGACGGCATCGAGCCCGCGCCGTTGTTCCAGTGGTAGGTGTAGAGCAGCGTGATGTGCGCTTCCTGGCTGAGCGTGCACGGCGTGCGGTTCACCGGCGGGCCGTTCAGCACCGCGAGGGTGTTGGTGTTGTCGCACAGGGCCCGCGTGCTCTGCGCGGGCGGGGACGGCGGCGGCGCGAACTTTCGCACCAGCGT
>JBIOEG010000023.1:0-59639 GCA_044445825.1 Caulobacterales bacterium | reverse complement strand
GTCACATTGGCCAGGCCGCCGCCTTCGCACATGGTCTGCAGGCCCCACTTCTTGCCGCGGGCTTTCAGGGCGTGGACCAGGGTGGTCATCAGCTTGGTTCCCGACGCGCCCAGCGGGTGCCCGAGGGCGATGGCGCCGCCGTTGACGTTGAGCCTGTCCGGATCGGCCCTGGTCTGCTGCAGCCAGGCCACGGGCACGGAGGCGAAGGCCTCGTTGACCTCGAACAGGTCGATGTCGTCGATGGACATGCCGGCCTTCTTCAGCGCCAGCATGGTGGCCGGCAGCGGAGCTTCCAGCATGATCACCGGATCGCCGCCGATGACGGTGAGGTGGTGGATGCGGGCCAGCGGCTCGACGCCGAGCTGCTTGAGGCCCTTCTCGGAGACCACCATCACTCCGGAGGCGCCGTCGCAGATCTGGCTGGAGGTGGCGGCGGTGATGCGGCCGCCCTCGCGCAGCAGCTTCACCGCGCGCATGCCTTCCAGGCTGGAGTCGTAGCGGATGCCCTCGTCGGCGGCGTGCACCGCGTCGTTGCCCTCCGCGTCCTTGATGCCGATGGGCAGGATCTCGTTCTTGAAGGCGCCGCCCTGGGTCGCGGCGATGGCCTTCTGGTGGCTCCTGTAGCCGTATTCGTCGAGCTGGTCCTTGGTCAGGCCGTACTTCTCGGCCATCATCTCGGCGCCCATGAACTGGCTGAACTGGATGTTCGGGTAGCGCTTCTGCTGCGCCGGGCTCATGGGATTGCCGAAGCCGTTCTGGGCCGGCAGGGCCACCGACAGGCCCATGGGCACGCGGGTCATGCTCTCGACGCCCGCGGCGATCACAATGTCCTGGGTGCCGCTCATCACCGCCTGGGCGGCGAACTGCAGGGCCTGTTGCGACGAGCCGCACTGGCGGTCGACGCTGGTGCCCGGCACGCTCTCGGGCAGCTTGGAGGCGAGGACGGCGCCGCGGGCCACGTTGGTGGCCTGCTCGCCCACCTGCATCACGCAGCCCATGATCACGTCCTCCACCAGGGCGGGGTCCGCGCCGGTGCGGTCGATCAGGTTGTCGAGCACCTGGCCGGCGAGGTCCGCCGGGTGCCAGCCCGCCAGCCTGCCGCCCTTGCGGCCCCCGGCGGTGCGCGTGGCGGCCACGATATAGGCTGCGTCAGCCATGGAAGAGGTCTCCTGGGAAGAAAGGAATTCGGCCCGCCAGTATCAGGCGGACGCGACGTCAGCCAAATGGGTATTCGAAGCCCGGGTCGGGGCGCGTTCTACGCGCCGTGCGCGGCCTTCCACGCGGCGATGTGGCGCATCCGGTCGGCCAGCGGCGGATGGGTGTAGAACACCGCGCGTTCCAGGGGCCTCGGCTCGACGCTCATGTGATCCCAGTCGCGGATCAGGAAACTCGCCAGGCCGTCGGCTTCGCGCGAATGGTCGAGGGCGAACTGGTCGGCCCCCACATTGACCCACTGGATGAAGGCGCCGCGGGCCGGCGTTCCGAGGGCCACGGTCAGCAGCACGATGACCGCCACCACCGGCGCCGCCGCGGGATCGGCCGGTCCGGTCAACCGCGGTCCGCCCATCAACCGCGCCACGGGGCCGAACAGCAGCTGAATCGCCAGCAAACCGGCCACCACGACCGCGGCCTGCACGAGCTGGATGGAGAGCAGGTCGCCGTGAGCGTAGTGGCCCGCCAGATGGCCGACGAAGGCGCGCGCCTCCGCCGGCGATGACGTGCGGACGAAGTCGCGGCTCACCGTCACCCGCGCCCGTCCGAAGGCCCCGGCGACATCCGTGTCCAGCGGCCCGCCTGGGGATAGGTAGATCTGATGGGCCGGAACCCCGGCGTCATGCACAAGGCGCATCAGGCCGTCGCGCATCGGGCCCGGCTCGAGCGGCGCGCCGCCCTGGCCCGGAGCGAGCGCGTAGGGCAGCCAGCCGAACGCCAGAATGAGCGCCGCGGCTGCGCCGCCGCTCCACGCCCACCAGGTTCGCGGCAGGCGGCGCATCAGCGCCTGGAGCAACGGCGCAAGCACCACCACCGGCAGCAGCAGGGTCATGCCGCTGGCGAAGGCGTCCTTCAGGCGCGGTGCGAAGGCCGCCGCGCCGTGCAGGAGCCGGTCGCCGCGCCAGCCGAAGACGGCGTCGAACGGCGCCTTGGCGAGGACCACGGCCAGGGTGAAGGCGCCCGCGCAGACCGCGCCGGCGAGCCACGGCCGGGGTCCCTGGTGCTGGACGGCGTCACGCAGGCGGGCGAGCAGCCCCAGACGTTGAGCGAACAGGGCGATGGCGGCGATCAGCAGGCCGCCGAGCAGCCAGGCGACCAGGCGTTCGTGGGTGTAGGCGTCGGCGGCCAGGCGATCGGCCGCGGGGATCCTCCCCAGCCAGGCCGCCACCGTCGCGCCGGGGCTCTGCGCCACGACCTCAGCCGGCTCCGCCGGCCACCGCCTCGGGACGCGGGCCGCCGATGCGCCTGGCGATCGCCTGGAACGGATAGATCATCTGCGCCAGGAAGTGATGCGGGGTTCCCTCCGCGCCGTAGTCCTGCGGCATGACGCCCCTGGGCATGTAGAAGGTGCCGAACACCAGGTCGAGCACCGGGAAGGTCGGCGCGAAGTTCATGTTGTGGATCGCCGGGTCGCGCACATGGTGCCAGCGATGGAAGACGGGGCTCGCGATCACATATCGCAGCGGCCCGAAGGTCCAGTTCAGGTTCGAATGGACCATCGCGGCGAACACGAAGTTCAGCGGGGCGATGACCACGAACACCTCCGGCGAGAAACCGCCGAGCCGCACGATGGCCGCCGTGCCGGCGACGTAGGGGATGTAGTTCACCGGGTGGAACCGGAACGCAGTGCTCCAATCCACCTGCTCGGCGCTGTGGTGGATCGCGTGGAACGGCCACAGCGTCCGGCCGTGGAACCACCTGTGCTGCCAATACTGGATCACGTCGGTGGCGATCAGCACGATCACCACCTGGGCGAACAGCGGCAGGCGCGGCGCAATGCCATAGCCGCCGTTGATCATCGCCAGGACGTGCGGCGCCCGCGCGCCGAACGCCGCGGACACGCCGGCGCCCAGCATCATGGCGCTCAGGTCGGAGAAGAAGATGGTGGCCAAGGCCCAGTAGAGCAGGTCGTCGACCAGCTCGCCGGTGAAGAACCTGGGCTGCCGCGGATTCGCCGCGAAGAAGCGCGCCAGCACGCCGAAGCCGACGAAACACCCGGCCAACATGATGATCGCCCAGGGCATCGCAGCTCCGCTGACTGTAAGCAGACCGCACGGTAGGCGGGCGATGGATAAGGATGGGTAAAGCGAAGATGCGCCGGCCGGGCAGGCCCAGACCCCACGCACGGACACGTCCGTGGCATTATAGACTCAGGATCGGCGGCTCGGACGCCACCGGTTAATGGATAGTAATAGTAAACCCCAATAAACCATAGAAAATTGCGCGCCAGTACTGTACGTTTACTGCACATTAAGCCAGGTGCTGCAAATTGCTCGTGTTTTCGGGGGCAAGCAGGCCAAAGCGCTTGATCCCTCACCTGCTTGCCAACCAAAGGAGATCAAGCAATGTCGAAGTTCGTTACGCGTTTCATGAAGGACGAATCGGGCGCCACGGCCATCGAGTATGGTCTCATCGTCGCCCTCATCGCGGTGGTCATCATCAGCGCGGTCACCACCCTCGGCACGAACCTGAACGCGAAGTTCAGCGCCGTGGGCAGCGCCGTCGGCCACTAACGACGCATCTCGGCGAAACCGCCGAAAAGGCCGGGGCCGCGACGCAAGTCGCGGCCCCTTCCTTTTTCAGTCAAGACGGGCGGCCGCGACGCAAGTCGCCGCCGCCTTTTTGTTGCAGTCAACTCGTGACTGCTTGGTCTACCTAGCTAATACTTATGCAGGATTCATGGTTAGCGAAGCTTGACCTGTAATGTTTACTCACACTTAAAGCGCAAGTGTTCAAATCACGCTCGCGAAGCTGCGGGGGCGTTCCATCGCAGCGCGTGCAACGCCGCAAGCTGATGGAGTCACAGATGCGAGATTTCATTGCCCGCCTTGCGAGGGACACCTCCGGGGCAACAGCCATTGAGTACGGGCTCATCGTCGCGCTGATCGCCGTTGTGATCATCGCGGCCGTGACCACGCTGGGCACCAATCTTAATACCAAGTTCAGCGCCGTCGGCTCCGCCGTCGGTTGATGCTTAGAGAGGGGAGTGCGACGCACGCTTACGGGAAACCTTTGGTTCACCTTGCCGGACCATTCTGACCTTCGTCAGAATCCTTCGGCGGACCAATGTCGCCCGACCTTGCCAAGATCGCACTCCTCGTCCTCTTCCCGCCGCTTGTGATCGTGGCGGGCGTGAAGGATCTGTCGACCTTCACCATTCCCAATTGGATCTCCGTCGCACTGGCGACGGCGTTCGTTCCCGCGGCGCTGACGGCCGGCATGACGCCGGCCGCGATCGGACTTTGCGTGCTCGTGGGCGCAGGCACGCTGGTGCTCGGCGCCGGCATGTTCGCGTTCGGCTGGATCGGCGGCGGGGACGCCAAGCTGATGGCCGCCGCGTCGCTCTGGCTGGGCGTCAAGGCGCTCGCCCCCTTTGCGATCTACACCGCCCTGGCCGGCGGCGCGCTCGCCCTTAGTCTGCTGGCGTTGCGTTCGGCCTGGGTGCGACCTTACGCCATGGTCGGACCCTCCTGGGTGGGACGCCTCGCGACGCCTGGAGAGTCCGCCCCCTACGGCGTGGCGATCGCCATCGGCGCCCTGGCGGCCTTCCCCCAAGGCGTGATCAGCGGCGCCGCACATTTGGTTCTGTGGAACTGACGCCGCCTTAGGCGGGCGTTAACCACGGCTGTCCGAATGTGCGGTTGCGTCAGAAGCGGCGCGACGTCGACTCGCTGGACCAGGCCTCGAAAGGGGCGGGCAGGCTAACACTCGAACACCAAACCGCCGCCTGGAGGCGCGGAAGCCCATGAATCCCGCCCGAATCGCCATTCTCGTCATCGCCGCCGTGGCCGCCATCGCCCTGGCTCTGGTGGTGCGCAACATGGCCTCCAAGCCGAAGGCGCCTGTCGTCGCCGCCCAGTCGGGCCCCGCGCCGAACCTGGCCCAGAGCCGGGTGCTGGTCGCCAAGCAGGACCTCGCGATCGGTCAACGTCTGAGCATCGACAACATGAGCTGGCAGCCCTGGCCGGTCACCAACATGAACGCCGCCTACATCACCGACGGCTCGACGCAGGCGGCGAAGCCCAGCGGCGCCGACGCGGCGATGAGGGGCGCCACCAAGACGGTGACCGACATTGTCAACGGCGGCGGCCCGGCCATGCAGGCGATGGTCGGCGCGATCGTCAAGGACCCCATCTACGCGGGTGAACCGATCACGGCGCGCAAGGTCGTGCGCGCGGGTCAGAGCAGCTACATGGCCGTGAGGTTGCCGGCCGGGATGCGCGCCATGTCGATCCCGGTGAACCCCGAGACCGGCGCCGGCGGCTTCATCCTGCCCGGCGATCGCGTCGACGTGATGGACAGTCGGCCAGACGCCTCCAAGGGATCGGGAAGCTTCGCAACCGAGACGGTGCTCAGCAACGTTCTGGTGCTGGCGATCGACACGAACACCGACGCGCCGAAGACCGGCAAGGCGGTGACCGGCGCGGTCGCCACGCTGGAGGTGCCGGCGGCCAGCGCCCAGTCCCTGGCGCGCGCCCGTGCGCAGGGCGGATTGATGCTGGCGCTGCGCTCCTACGCAGACATAGGCGGCGGGGTCTCGAGCGCGCCCCGCGCAGCGGCGACGACCGGCGTCCGCGTCTTCAAAGGCGGCGCGCCCGCCGAGGTGGTGATGTCGCAATGAAAGCCCTCTTCAGCACGAAGCCGTTCACGGCGGGCCTCTTCAGAACCCTCGTCGGCCTGATCGCCGGCGCCGGCCTCGCCTTGGCCGCCTCAGGCGTCATGGCTCAGGCGGCCACGGCCTCTCGGGCGGCGGCCACGGTCGGCGCCATGGCCGCCAACGCCGCCGTGGTGCGAGTGGACCTCGCCGCCGGCGCGAGCTCCCAGTCGCTGATCCTGCCGCAGGGCAAGTCGGCGGTGGTGGATCTCCCGATCGACGCCCGCGACGTGTTGGTGAGCAATCCGGCGGTCGCCCAGGCGATGCTGCGCACGCCTCGCCGCATCTATGTGATCGGCCTGAAGAGCGGCGTCACCGACGCCGTGTTCTTCGACGCGACCGGTCGGCGGATCCTGACCCTCAACGTGCAGGTGGACCAGAACACCTCCGCGCTGGCCGACACCATCAATCGGGTGGTCCCAGGCTCTCACGTGCAGGTGGAATCGCTCAGCGACAGCGTGATCCTCACCGGAGTTGTGGCTAGCGCCGCCGACGCGGACAAGGCGGCGCAGATCGCCGCCGCCACGGTCACCAAGCCCGAACAGGTCATCAACATGCTGGCGATCGCCGGCAAGGACCAAGTGATGCTGAAGGTGCGCATCGTCGAGATGCAGCGCAACATCATCAAGCAGCTGGGCTTCAACTACTCGGCCATTCTGGGTCAGACCGGCCTCGGTCAGCTGATCCTGGGGACGACGAGTACGTTCGGCATCAACGGATCGCTGCTCGGCGGCCTCAACGGCGGCTTCTTCCAGGACACCACTGTCCAGCCGGAAGTGCAGATTCCCTGCGCATCGCCGCCGTTCCCGACAGGCTCGCTCTGCCCGATCGTCAGCCACAACACAGCCATCGCGACGCCTCAGAAGACCGCCGGCAGCAACGGCCTCAACAAGGGCCAGGCCAATATCCAGGCCTTCGAGCAGGTCGGACTGGTGCGCACCCTGGCCGAACCCAATCTGACCGCCGTCTCCGGCGAAGCCGCCAAGTTCCTTGTCGGCGGCGAATTCCCCGTTCCCACCGGACAGGACGCCACCGGCAAGATCAGCATCGAGTTCAAACCGTTTGGCATCGGCCTCGGCTTCACGCCGGTGGTGCTCTCGGGCGGCCGGATCTCGCTGAAGATGTCCACGGAGGTGTCCGAGCTCAGCAACCAGGGCGCGTTCGCGCTGAGCAATGGTGCCGGTGCGCCGCAATTGGTGGTGCCCTCGCTGATCGTGCGGCGGGCGGAGACCACGGTCGAGCTTCCTTCGGGCGGCGCCTTGATGATCGCCGGTCTGCTGCAGGACACCTCCAAGCAGGACCTGGCCTCACTTCCGGGCCTGATGAACCTGCCCGTGCTGGGCGCGCTGTTCCGCTCGCGCGACTACCTGGCCGGCCAGACCGAACTGGTGGTCATCGTCACACCCTACCTGGTGAACGCCGCGAGCCCGGCCGATCTGCACACGCCCATCGACGGCCTGCAGACCGCCAGCGATCTGGAGACGGATCTGATGGGCAAGCTGAACAAGACCTACAACCACCCGCCTTCGCCGAACGCGGGAAGAACCTATCAAGGTCCTTATGGCTATGTGGTGGAATGAGATGGAGCGTCTGACCATGCGCCTGCCCGCCGCGATATCGATTGTGGCCCTTCTCGCGCTCGGCGCCTGCGCCTCGCCAGCGGCGAAAGACCAAGCGAGCACGGAACCGCTCACGCCCACCGAAAGATTCGCCATCGATGTGAAGCCTCAGACGGACCAGTTGCGCCTTGCGACGCACGCCTCGGGCCTCTCGGACAACCAGGCGGCGGCCCTCGGCTACCTGGCGCGCCAATGGTTCGACTCGCAAGGCGGCGCCATCGTGCTGAGCACGCCCGACCACGGGGGCGATCCCGCCTATAGGACCGCCATCGGCGCGCGCGAGTCGCTGGTGAATCAGGGTGTTCCGGCCGAGAAGGTGCGCATCGTGGGCTACGACGCCCAGGGCGACGATCACGCGCCGGTCCTGGTGAGCTTCACGCGGTACGTGGCCAAGGGCCCGGACTGCGGCCACAACTGGGAAAACCTGTCGGCCACCAAGGACAACCGCGCCTACGGCAATTTCGGATGCGCCGTCACCGCCAACCTGGCGGCCGAGATCGCCAGTCCGCAGGATCTGGCGCAGCCGCGCGCCAGCGATCCGCCGGACGCCGGACGCCGCGAAGTCGTGCTCGGCCATTACCGCAAGGGCGACACGACCTCGACCGCAAAGGACACCCAATCCAACGGCGCAATCTCGTCGGCGGTGCAGTGAGGCCCGGATCATGACCGCCAAGACCGCCGACAGCGATCCCTTCGACCTCGACTTCGACGCCGACGACGCGTTTGACGCGCCGACGAACGCCGCGCCGCGCGACGGCTGGCGCGAAGGGGACCTCGACCCTCCGCCCGAAGATCCCGAACGGGCCGCGGCGGAAGACCCCTTCGCCGGACTGCCGTCCGCCGATTCCAAGGCCGCGCCCGACCCCGATGCGATCGATTCCGTCGCCGGCTTTCCGGCGACCAATCCGGTCGGCGACATCCTGGCCAACGCCGAGGCCGCGCTCGGCGAGCACAGCGTGCCGCGCATCACCATCCACATGTTCCTGGTGCGTCCGGAGCTGATCGAAATCGCCCAGAAGGCCTCCGCCGACCGCCGCATGGAGCGGGCCAACACCGTCGTGCGCGAGGGCGGCCTGTCGGGGGCGGTGGACTACTACCAGAACCAGCCGACGCCATCCCTGGTCATCGTAGAGAGCCAGGACGCCTCCACCCAGCTCTTGGCGCTGCTGGGGCGCCTGGCCGAGGTGTGCGATCCCGGCACCAAGGTGATCCTGGTGGGGGCGGCCAACGACATCGCCCTCTATCGTGAGCTGATGCGCCGGGGCGTGAGCGAATACCTGGTGCCGCCGCTGAGCACCCTGCAACTCATCTCCGCGGTCACCACCCTCTACGCGGACCCGTCGCAGCCCTTCATCGGCCGTCAGATCGCGTTCGTCGGGGCCAAGGGCGGGTCCGGCGCCTCGACCGTCGCGCACAACATCGCCTATCTGATCTCCGAACGGATGGGCGCGGGCACCGTGCTGGTGGACCTCGACCTGGCGTTCGGCACGGCCGGGCTGGACTTCAACCAGGACCCGCTGCACGGCATCGTCGACGCCCTCTCCCAGCCCGATCGCCTCGATCCGGTGCTCATGGAACGCATGATGGCGCGCTGCGGCGAGCACCTGTCGCTGTTCGCCGCGCCGGCCACCCTCGAGAAGGACTTCGACATCCCGACGGAGACCTTCGAGGCGGTCACCAACAAGATCCGCGCCGCCACGCCCTATGTGGTGCTGGACCTGCCGCATGCCTGGACGCCCTGGGCGCGGCGCATGCTGGTCACGTCGGACGATCTGGTGATCGTCTCCGAGCCCGATCTCGCCTCGCTGCGCAACGCCAAGAACATCATCGACCTGGTGAAGGCCGCCCGGCCGAATGACGGGCCGCCGCGGGTGATCCTGAACAAGGTCGGCATGCCCGGCCGGCCGGAGATCGCGGTGAAGGACTTCGGCGAGGCGCTCGGCGTGCGCCCGGCGATGGTGATCGGCTTCGACGCCAAGCTGTTCGGTCAGGCCTCCAACAACGGCCAGATGATCGCCGAGGTCGGCCCCAAGTCGAAGCAGGCGGAGAGCCTCGAATACCTGGCTCAGATGATCAGCCGTCGCGAAGCGGCGCCAGAGCCGGCGGCGAAGACCTCGTCCCTGCTCGGCTTCCTGAAGAGAAAGTAGCGAACCCGCGTGTTCGGCAAGCGCGCCTCGGACCAGAACCCTCCGCCGCAGCGGCAGGCGCCGCCACCGGCGCCGGCGGGGGCGGCGACCATCGCCACGCGTCCGCAGCGCATGGATCCGAAGACGCCGGACGCGCCGGTTCCCGCTGCGCCGGCGCCGACCGCCGCGGGCCCGCGCTCGACCCCCGGGTTCGAACAGCTGCAGCGCGCCCAGGGTCCCACGGCGGAAATCGTTCGCGAGCAGAGCGACTTCTATCACGCCACCAAGACCACCATCTTCAACGCCCTGCTCAACACCATCGACCTCGCGCAGCTGGCCCAGCTGGACGCCGCCACAGCGGCCGAGGAGATCCGCGACATCGTCGCCGAACTGGTGGCGATCAAGAACGTGTCCATGTCGGTGGCCGAGACCGACCACCTCGTCCAGGACATCATCAACGACGTCCTCGGCTACGGCCCGCTGGAGCCGCTGCTGTCGCGGGACGACATCGCCGACATCATGGTCAACGGCGCCAACCGGGTGTTCATCGAAGTCGGCGGCAAGGTGCAGCTGACCAACGTGCGGTTCCGCGACAACGGCCAGCTGATGAACATCTGTCAGCGCATCGTCAGCCAGGTCGGCCGCCGGGTGGACGAATCCTCGCCGATCTGCGACGCGCGCCTGCCGGACGGCAGCCGCGTCAACGTCATCGCCAATCCCCTGTCGCTGGACGGCCCGACGCTCACCATCCGGAAATTCCGGAAGGACAAGCTGACCATGAAGAACCTGGTCGAGTACGGCTCGATCAGTCCGGAAGGCGCGCGGGTGCTCGGCGTGATCGGCGCCTCGCGCTGCAACATCGTCATCTCGGGCGGCACCGGTTCGGGCAAGACCACCCTGCTCAACACACTCACAGCCTTCATCGATCCGTCCGAACGGGTGATCACCTGCGAGGACGCGGCCGAACTGCAACTGCAGCAGCCGCACGTGGTGCGCCTGGAGACACGGCCGCCGAACCTGGAAGGCTCGGGCCAGATCACCATGCGCGACCTGGTGAGGAACTGCCTGCGGATGCGTCCGGAGCGGATCATCGTGGGCGAGGTGCGCGGACCCGAGGCATTCGACCTGCTGCAGGCCATGAACACCGGCCACGACGGCTCCATGGGCACCTTGCACGCCAACTCGCCGCGCGAGGCGATCAGCCGTCTGGAATCCATGATCACCATGGGCGGCTACGGCCTGCCCTCGAAGACCATCCGCGAGATGATCGTGGGCTCGGTGGACGTGATCATTCAGGCCGCCCGACTGCGCGACGGCTCGCGCCGGATCACCCACGTGACCGAGGTGGTTGGCCTGGAAGGCGATGTGATCGTCACCCAGGATCTCTTCGTCTACGAGATCACCGGCGAGGACGAGCATGGCGGCGTGCAGGGGCGTCACCGCTCCACCGGCATCGCCCGCCCGCGATTCTGGGACCGCGCCCGCTACTACGGCCTCGAGCGCGAGTTGGCCGAAGCCCTAGACGCGGCGGAGTAGCCGCGATGTCGCCAACCCTGCTGATCGTCATCGCCGCCGTCCTCGGCTTCGTCGCGGTCGCCGGACTCGGCTTCGTGTTCGCCGGCGGCGACAACTCCAAAGCCCGCACCCTGAAGCGCGCCCAGACGGTCACCGGGGCCGCCGCGCAGCGCGCCGACGGCCGCCGCGCCAGGGCGAACGTCGCCAACACCGAGGCCCGACGCAAGCAGATCATCAAGAGCCTGAAGGAACAGGATCGGCAGGCGAAGAAGGCCCAGCTGACTCTCACCAACAAGCTGCAGCAGGCCGGTCTGAAGGCCACGCCCACTCAGTTCTGGGTCGCCAGCGGCATTCTCGGCGTGGTGGCGTTCGGCGTCCTGCTGGTGCTGCGCGCGCCCATACTGATCGATCTCGGCCTCGGCATCGGCGCCGGGCTCGGCCTGCCGCGCTGGATCGTCGGCTGGCTGGGCAACCAGCGCCGCAAGCGGTTCACCGGCAGCTTCTCCGACGCCATGGACGTCATCGTCCGCGGCATCAAGTCCGGACTGCCGGTCCACGACTGCCTGAAGATCATCGGGCGCGAGACCCCCGAACCGCTCGCCGGGGAGTTCCGCAGCCTGGTGGAAAACATCGGCATGGGCATGAGCCTCGATCAGGCGCTGGAGCGCCTGTACGAGCGCATGCCCACGCCCGAAGTGCGGTTCTTTTCCATCGTCATGGCCGTGCAGCAGAAGACCGGCGGCAACCTCGCCGAAGCCCTCGGGAACCTCTCGGCGGTGCTGCGCGCGCGCAAGCTGATGCGTGAGAAGATCAAGGCCCTGTCCTCCGAGGCCACCGCCTCGGCGTTCATCATCGGCGCCATGCCCCCCGGCGTGATCCTGATGATCAGCGTCACCACGCCCTCCTACATGGCGATCATGGTCACCGATCCGCGCGGCATCGCCATGCTCATGGGCGGCGCCATTTGGATGTGCATCGGCATCTTCGTGATGTGGCGCATGATCAACTTCAAGTTCTGAGGCGAACCGATGAGCACCAGGGACATCGCCAGCGTCCTCACCGACCCGGTCAACATCCTGACGGCGGTGACCGGCGCGATCGTCTTTTTCACGGTCGCCACGCTGATCCAGCCGGCGTTCGAGAAGAACAACCTGGAAAGCAGGCTCAAGTCGGTGGCCACTCGCCGCGAGGAACTCCGGCGGCGATCGCGGGAGGCCCTGGCCGGCAAGCAGCAGGGGAGCCTGCGGCAGACCGACGAGAGTCTCTACAAGCGCGTCGTCGACCGCCTGCAGCTCTCGCGGCTGCTGGAGGACACCGGCATCGCCGACAAGCTGGCGCAGGCCGGCTTCCGCGGCCCCAGCGCCATATCGCGCTTCTACTTCTTCCGTTTCGTCTCACCATTCGTTCTGGCGGCGGCCGCGGCGTTCTACCTCCTGCTCATCAACAACTTCGGCCTGCCGGTGATGACCCGCGTCGCGGCGGTGGTGGCGGCCATGGTGGCCGGCTACTACGCGCCGAACGTCTACATCACCAACGTCGCGACCAAGCGGCGCGAATCCATCATCCAGTCGTTTCCGGACGCCCTCGACCTGCTGCTGATCTGCGTGGAATCCGGCATGTCCATCGAGGCGGCCGTGCAGAAGGTCAGCCAGGAGGTGGGCGGCTCATCCATCGAACTGGCCGAGGAACTGTCGCTGCTCACCGCCGAGCTGAGCTACCTGCCCGAGCGGCGGATGGCTTACGAGGGATTGGCCAAGCGCACCAATCACCCGGGGGTCAAGGCGGTGGTCACCGCCATGGTGCAGGCCGAGAAATATGGCACGCCCCTCGGCCAGGCCTTGCGCGTGATGGCCAAGGAAAACCGGGAGCTGCGCCTGGCCGCCGCCGAAAAGAAGGCCGCGGCGCTGCCGGCGCAACTGACCGTGCCGATGATCCTGTTCTTCCTGCCTGTGCTGTTCGTGGTCATCCTGGGCCCGGCGATCCTGCGGGTGCAGGACATCCTGTCCCACCAAGCGAAGTAGCGCGCTCACCCAACACACGTTGACTCCCGACGCGCGGGCGTCCCAAGACTCTGATCAACGATCAGACAAACGGGAGACGCGTGCGCCATGTGGAGCTACGCCAACATTTGGGAATCCGTCGCCGACGCCATTCCGGACCGCCCGGCCCAGATTCGCGGCGAACGGGTGCAGACCTGGCGCGAGTTCGACAAGCGGGCCGACGCCCTGGCGCGGCACCTTCTGGACGCCGGCCTGCAGCGCCAGTCGAAGGTGGCCGCCTACCTCTACAATGGCCCGGAGTACCTGGAGACCTACTACGCCGCGTTCAAGGCCGGGCTGGCGCCGGTGAACACCAACTACCGCTACGTGGCCGACGAATTGATCTATCTGTTCGACAACGCGGACGCCGAGGCGGTGGTGTTCCACGCTTCCTTCGCGCCGACGGTGGAGCAGATCCGCGGCCGCCTGCCGCTGGTCAAGCGCTGGATCGCCCTGGCCGAGCCCGGTCACTCGGTTCCGGCCTGGGCCGACGACTATGACGCCATTGTCGCCCGCGAGACCGGGCGCACGACGGCGCCTTGGGGCCGTCAGGATGACGATCTGCTGATCCTCTACACCGGCGGCACCACCGGCATGCCCAAGGGCGTCATGTGGCGTCAGGACGATCTCATCCAGGTGCTGGGCGCGGGGGGTAATGTGCTGATGGGCATCCCGCCGATGGCCAGCCCCGAAGAAGCCGGTCCGAGGGTGCTGGCCGCGCTGCAGGGGCCGCCGGAGCTGGCCCCGGGCGTGAACATCGCCGCCGCGCCGCTGATGCACGGCACCGCCCAGTTCAGCTCGATGATGGCGCTGTCGCTCGGGGGCGCGGTCGCCACCTTGCCGGGACAACACTTCAACGCGGCGGAGCTCTGGAACGAAGTGGAGCGGCTGCACGCGATCGCCATCGCCATCGTCGGCCTGGCCTTCGCCGCGCCGATGCTAGAGGTGCTCGAGGCCAATCCCGGCCGTTGGAACCTCACCTCCCTGCGCCGAATCGGCTCGTCGGGCACCATGTGGAGCTTGGAGAACAAGCAGGGGCTGCTGAAGCACCTTCCCGGCTGCGCGATCCTCGACAGCCTCGGCTCGTCGGAGGCCGTGGGTCTCGGTATCTCCAGCTCGGGCGCCGGCGTGGCGGCGCAGACCGCCAAGTTCATGGTCGGGCCCAACAGCGCGGTGTTCAGCGACGACGGGCGGCGCATCGAACCAGGGTCCGGCGAACGTGGGCTGGTGTGCGTCTCCGGCTTCCTGCCGGTGGGCTACTACAAGGACCCCGAGAAGACCGCGCGCACGTTCAAGACTTTCGAGGGACGCCGCTGGTCGGTGCCCGGAGACTATGCCGAGGTGGAGGCCGACGGGTCGATGAAGCTGCTGGGCCGCGGCTCGCAGGTGATCAACACCGGCGGCGAGAAGGTCTTCCCGGAGGAGGTGGAGGAGGCGATCAAGCGCTTCCCGGGCGTGCGCGACGCCGCGGTGGTCGGCGTGCCCGACCCTCGGTTCGGCGAGCGCATCTGCGCGGTGGTCGACGTCGGCGACTCCGCGGCGCCAAGTCTCTCGGATCTCTCGGCGCACGTGCGCGAGCACTTGGCGGGCTACAAGGCGCCGCGCGAGCTCGTGGTGGCGCCGATCCTGCGGGCGCCCAACGGCAAACTCGACTACAAAAGCGTGCGCGACCAGGCGATCAAGGCGCTGCAGATCCCCGCGTGAAACCCGCCCGCGCCGAGGCGGGCGCCGCATGAACTTTTTTTAAGGGGCGAGAACTCCACGATCGTGCTTGGTCCAGGGGCACGAATCACCACTTTTGCGTGAAACCTCAGATGAAAAAATTCGTGCTCGGCGCCACTGCGCTCGCCGCCGTTGCATCGCTGGGACTTGCCAGCCTCTCCCAGGCCGCAGACCCGACCCTGGCGACACCGCCGGCCACCGAGGCGGCGCATGCGGGCCCCTGGGGCTTCGACTTGGCCGGCCGCGATCCCACCGTCGCGCCCGGGAGGGACTTCTACGAATACGCCAATGGTGACTATCTGAAGTCCCTGCAAATCCCGGCGGATCGCTCGAGTTACGGCGCGTTCGACGTCCTCCAGGTGCTCTCCCAGGAACGTGTTCACGGCCTGCTGGAGCGCGCCGCCGCCGACTCCACGGCCAGCGGCGACGAGGGGAAGATCGGCGCTTTCTACAGGGCGTTCATGGACGAAGGCCGGGTCGAGGCGCTCGACGCGAAGCCGCTGGCGCCCGAGCTGGCCATGATCCGCTCCGCGGACAGCCGCGAAGCCATCGCCAGCCTGATGGGACGCGGGAGCAAGAGCTACTTCAGCAGTTTCTTCGGCGCCTATATCGCCAGCGACGCCAAGGATCCGGACCACTACGCCGTCTACCTGGGCCAGGCGGGCCTCGGCCTGCCCGACCGCGACTACTACCTGCAGGACAGCTTCGCGCCCCAGAAGGCCAGGTACCAGGCCTATGTGGCCCAGATGCTCGCAGCGATCGACTGGCCCAACGCCGACGCCGAGGCCAAGGCCATCGTCGATATGGAGACCCAGATCGCCCAGGTGCAGTGGTCGAGGGCGCAGGGGCGCGACCCGGTCAAGTCCTACAACCCCATGACGCCGGCCGAATTGGCCAGGACCGCGCCCGGCTTTCCCTGGAACGCCTATCTGCGGGCCGCCGACCTGGGTCGGGTCAACCGCGTGGTCGTCGGTGAGAGCACCGCTTTCCCGAAGATCGCCGAGGTGTTCGCCCGGACGCCGATCCACACCCTGCGGGCCTGGGAGGCGTTCAATGTAACCGACAGCGCCGCGCCCTACCTTTCGAAGCGCTTCGTCGAGGCTGAGTTCGAGTTCCGCAACAAGGCGCTCTACGGGCAGCGTGAGATCAGGCCGCGGTGGAAGCGCGCCGCGGCGGCGGTCAACAACGGCATGGGCGAGGCGGTCGGCCGGGTCTATGTGGCGCAGTACTTCCCGCCGGAGTCGAAGGCCAAGGCTCTGGCTCTGGTTGGCGACATCCGCGCGGCCATGGGCGCGCGGATCCAGCGCGTCAGTTGGATGAGCGACGCCACAAAGCACCGCGCCCTGGAGAAGCTCTCCAAGCTGAGCGTCAAGATCGGCTATCCGGTGAAGTGGCGCGACTATGGGCCGCTGGCCATCGGCGCCGGCGATCTGTTCGGCGACGTCGAGCGGGCGCAGGCCTTCGAGTGGGCGTATCGGGTGGGCCGGCTGCACAAGCCGGTGGACCGCGAGGAGTGGGGCCTGACCCCACAGACGGTGAACGCTTACTATTCGCCGACCGAGAACGAAATCGTCTTCCCCGCCGCCATCCTGCAGCCGCCCTTCTTCGACCCTTCGGCGGACACGGCCGTCAACTACGGGGCCATCGGCGCGGTGATCGGTCACGAGATGACTCATGGCTTCGACGATGAGGGCCGACAGTTCGACGGCACAGGCAAGCTCACCGACTGGTGGGCGCCCGAAGACGCCGCGAAGTTCGCCGCCCAGACCACGATCCTGGGCGCGCAATATTCCGCATTCGAGCCGCTGCCCGGCGCGCATGTGAAGGGCGACCAGACCATGGGGGAAAACATCGCCGACCTCGGTGGCGTGCTCCTGGCCCTCGACGCCTATCACATGTCCCTGAACGGCCGGCCCGCGCCGGTGCTGGACGGCGTGACCGGCGATCAAAGGGTGTTCTTCGGTTTCGCTCAGGTCTGGCGCAGCGCCGAACGCGACGACGCGCTGCGCAGCCAGCTGGTCTCGGACGTCCATGCGCCGGCCCATCAGCGTGTGGACGGCGTGGTGCGCAATGTCGACGCCTGGTACGCGGCGTTCGACATCAAGCCCACCGACCCGATGTACGTCGCGCCCGAAAACCGGGTGAGGATCTGGTAGGCGGACTCTCTTCTGCGACCGGTGAAAAATCAAACCCGCCGCGGGGGATATTCGCGGCGGGTTTGAGATGTCTTGGTCACTCGATCCAAGCGGGCGTTTCCTCCCCGAAACGCCGGAGACGTCAGACCTGTTGCACGGCCTGTCTGCCTCTCGCGGCGGTGAGAGAACGGGAAAAAATTCACCCTGTCAACGGCTCCGGGAGCGCCGGCACGCAATGACCGGCGCGAAAACCAACACATTCGGGTGAATCTTAGACTGAGCGGTCAAGGATATCGCCTTTGCGCCGCGCCTTTGGACGCGCCGTCAAAAAGCGCCGCCGACCTTCCCCGCTAGCGCCTCGGCGGCGGAGCTCCGCGCCTCGAATACATAGGCCGGGTTGGACACCGTCACCGGACCCACTCCGGCGGCGGACAGGGCGGCGGCGGCGCGCAGCAGCACGTCGGTCCCAGCCAGCAGGCCGTGGCTGTGGGCGGCCGCACCCTCCCGCGCAAGATCGGCGACAGCGGCCCGGGCGGCCTTGTCCTGCTCCGGCGGCCATATCAGCGTCGCAGTAGATTGGGCCCGCGCGCGCGCCTCGACCACGCCCAGCAGACGTCGGGTCAAATCGAGCCGGTGCGCGTCCCACTGGGCGACGAGGCTGGCCGCAAGTTGCGCCTGGCTGCTGAGGATCAGGCCGTCGGCGAGCACCTTGAGGCCGTTGGCGTTCAGGGTGGCGCCGGTGGTGGTGATGTCGGCCACCAGCTCCGCCGAACCCGCCGCCGGCGCGCCCTCGGTGGCGCCGCTGGACTCCACGATCCTGTAGTCGGCCACGCCGTGCCGGGCGAAAAAGGCGCGGGTCTGGGTCAGGTACTTCGTGGCTACGCGCAGGCGCCGCCCCGTGCGGGCCAGGTAGGAATGCGCCACCTCGTCCACATCGGCCATGGTCTCGACGTCGATCCAACTCTTCGGCGCTGCCACAACCAAGTCCGCGCGGCCGAATCCGAGAGGGCGCAGCAGCATGACGCGCGTTTCGATCGCGTCGGCCAGTTCGCGCAGCAGATCTTCCCCCGTGACGCCGAGGTGAATGTCCCCGGCCATGAGCGCCGTGGCGATCTCGGCGGCCGATAGAAGGCGCACCTGCACATCCGCCAGGCCATCCAGCCGGGCCACGTAGCCACGATCGCCGCCGGCGGTCTTCAGCGGCAGGCCGCAGTCGGCCAGCCAATCCTCGACCTGCTCCTTAAGGCGTCCCTTGGACGGAATTGCGATGACCAGTTCGCTCATTCGCGGCCCTCCCGCCAAGCGCGGCCCGGGCGAACCATGCAGCCCACGGCGCCTGTGGCCAGGGTAGCCCCCAGGCGCGCGGGCAGGCTGTCGTAACGTCCGCCGGCGGCCACCGGGCGCATCTCTCCGAGCGCGGCGCTGCGCACCTCGAACAGCATGCCGTCGTAGTAGTCGAAGCTTCGGCCGAAGCCCGTGGAGAGCAGCATCCGGTCGGTAGGCGCGCCCTCGTCCTCGAGCGCCCGCAGCCGCCGCTCCCAGTTCGTCAACGCCGTCCGCAGGCGTTTGCCGTCTGGCCCGGCCAGTCGGGCGATCGCCTCCAGCGCCGCCGCGGGCGTGTGGGAGATGGCGAGGTACCGGCTGATCTGCGCGGCCTGGTCGGCGGTGAGTTCGGGGGCGCGGGCGGCGATCGAGCGCTGGGCCAGGCGATGAACGATTTCTGCGGCGGACCGCCCGCCGGCCGGCTCGATGCCGGCCAGGGCCCAGAGATCCTGCAGCACCGCCGCCGCTTCGGGCTCGGGCAGGCTCGACAGCACGCGAGCCAGGCGCTCGCCGGACGCCGGTTGGGGCGGCCCCCCGCCGTCCCCGACCGGCTCCAGCACCTGGCGAAGTCGGCGAGGATTGGAGAACGCGCGCTTGATGCGCGCCGCAAGAGGTTCGGCGAGGGCGAGGGAATCGATGAACGCGCCGAACAGGGCGACGTCGCCCAGGATCAGCACCAGGTCTTCGCGCCCGCCGGCCACGGCCGACCGCCAGGCCAGGCCGGCGATCTCACCATCCGCGTGCGGTGCGTCGCCAGCCTCGAACACCTCCAGTCCGAGCTGCAGGAATTCCTCGCTGGCCTCGCGACCGGCCGGAGCGGCGCGAAAAGCCTTGCCTTCATAGACGTAACGGCCACCCTTGCGACGGCTGTCGATATGGGCGCGGACCGCGGGGATGGTGAAGTCAGGGCGCAGCACCGCTTCCTCGCCGCCCTCCGCCTGCACCACGAACAGCCGCTCGCGCATCACCTCGCCGGCCAGGTCGAGGATCAGGCTGAGGGGCTGGAGGATCGGCGGATCGATCGGCGTTGCGCGCATCGCCTCGAACGGCGCGCGGATCGCGGCCAGCGCCTCGGCGGGGACCGGCGCCTCGACCCTCATCGCCCGCGCTCCACTATGGCGCGGACCACAGCGACCAGATCGCTGCGCGGGGCGGTTACCTGACCCGGCCGCTCCTCGCGCCACTCGCGGTTGTCGGTGATCCCGGCCGCGAGCTCACGGCCCAGGTCCAGGTCCTTCACCGTCACCGTGCCGGCGGCGATTTCGTCCTCGCCGAGGATCACCGCCGCGGGCGAAAGCCGGCGGTCCGCGTATTTCATCTGAGCCCGCATGCCGGACGCGCCGAGATAGACCTCTGTCGCCAGACCCGCGGCGCGGAGTTCACCGGCCAGGGCGAAATAGTCCGCCATGCGGTTCTGGTCGAAGGCGATGACCACCACGGGGCCGCGCAAGTCATGCTCAAGCCCCGCCCCGCTGGCCTTCAGGGCCGCCGCCAAGCGCGAGACTCCGAAGGAGAATCCCGTGGCGGGAACCTTCTCGCCGGTGAAGCGGGCCACCAGGTCGTCATATCGCCCGCCGCCGCCGATGGAGCCGAAGCGGACGGCCTCACCCTTCTCGTCCACGGCTTCCGCTAGCAGCTCGGCCTCGAACACCGCGCCGGTGTAGTACTCCAGTCCGCGAACCACCGAGGGCTCGAACAGCGCCCGGTCCTCGGCCACGCCGAACGCGCGAAGCGCGGCTCCGATGCGCGAGAGTTCCGCAAGGCCCTCTTCGCCTTCCGCCGACCCGCCTATGACATTGGCCAGGCGATCCAGCGTGGAGGCGCGGCTCACCTGATGACCGGAGTCCAGACCGGCGGACAGGAAGGCCAGCACGGCGTCGGCCGCGGCGCGCTTCAGCTCAGCGCCCCGGGTGAATGCGCCGGACTCGTCGAGCCGCCCCTCGCCCAGCAGCAGGCGTACCCCGTCGGTCCCCAGGCGGTCGAGTTTGTCCACAGCGCGCAGCACCGCCAGCTTCTGACCCTCGGTCTCGACGCCGAGGCTGCTCAGGAGCCCGTTGAGCAGCTTGCGGTTATTGATCTTCAGCACATAGGTCGAGGGCGGCAGACCGGCCGCGGCGTAGCCTTCCACCGCCATGGCGATGATTTCGGCGTCGGCCTCGGGCCGGGCTGAGCCCACCGTATCCGCGTCGCATTGCACGAACTCGCGGAAGCGGCCGGGGCCGGGCTTCTCGTTGCGCCAGACCGGGCCGAACGCGTAGCGGCGGAAAGGCTTGGGGAGGGTCTCCCAATGCTGCGCGGCGAACCGCGCCAGCGGCGCGGTGAGGTCGTAACGCAGGGCCATCCACTGGTCGTCGTCGTCCTGCTGGGCGAAAACGCCCTCGTTCGGCCGATCCGCATCCGGCAGGAACTTGCCGAGCGCGTCGGCGTATTCGAACGCCCCGGTGTCCAGGACCTCGAAACCGTAAGCCTCATAGACACCGGAGACGGCGTCCACGATGGCGCGCTCGGCGCGCAAGGTCGGTGCGCGACGATCGATGAAGCCGCGCGGCGCTCTGGCGCGCGGTCGGTTGTCGGCCTCGTTGCTCATGGCCGGGCGCTTAGCGGGTTGGGCCCCCCAAGGGCAAGCGCTACTGGCGGGGCAAGGCGGAAAGGCAGGTCCATCCACGGGGTTTCCTTGTTGGAAAGCGGATGGAGGCCGGTCCTGGCGCCCCATCCGCGGTCGGCGGGGCGCGGGGCAGGATGCGTCGGCGTCAGGCCAAGCGCGTCCGGCCCGGCCCGCGATGGCGGGTCGGCCGATGCGCGCGATGATGCGTCGTCCGGCTCATGGGGCGGCGCTATAGCGGAAATATGTGAACGAAGCCAATCGGCGTGTCCTTAGCGCGCCTCTAGCGTTGGACAATCCCCGGCAAATTCGGCGCAGGAATTCGACTTGACTAAGTCAAAGGCATCTAAGATATATCAATACATCGATATATCTTTTATCGTCTAAGGAAGGCACTCATGCTCCCCGACAAGTTACCATTTCGACCGCATGCGCGCGTCTGGCCGCTTGCACCGGTCGCGGCGTTCGACCTGACACCTCGGATGCGCCGAGTGCGGTTGATCGGCGAGACGCTGACCTCGTTCTCGCACGCGCCCGGCCAGCATCTCGTGCTGTCGATCCCCGCAGGTGGACGCTCGGCGCGCCGCCGCTACACCGTACGCGCCTTCGACCGGGCCGAGCTCGCGATCGACATCGACGTGGTGCTGCACGGCGCCTCGCCGGGGTCCGCCTGGGCCCGGCGGCCCTTCGGCAGGCCGCTGGAGGCCATGGGTCCGAGGGGCCGCACTGTGATCGACCCCGGCGCCGACTGGCACCTGTTCAGCGGTGACGAAAGCGCCCTGCCGGCGATCTTCGCCATGGCCGAGGCCCTGCCTCCCACCGCAAAGGCGGTGCTGCTGCTGGAAGTGGACAGCGCCGCCGAGGAACAGCCGCTGAGGACCGACGCCGAGGTGGAGATCGTCTGGCTGCACCGCCGACGGCCCATCCAGGCGGCCAGCGAGGCTTTGATTCACGCCACCGGCGCCTTCGCGCCGCCGGTCGGACGTCGCGGCCATGTCTATCTGCTGGGCGAGAGTCAGACCGTGCGCGCACAGCACCGCGATCTCATCGATCGAGGGTTCCAACAAACTGAGATCACCGCGGAAGGCTACTGGCGACCTGGCCGGCAGGGTGGCCACGAGCATGTCTTCGAGGCTCGCGATCGCGGCTACGCCTTCGCCCGGCGCGGCTTCAGGTTCGCAGGCGCCTGATCAGGGCCAAAGTGGAAGCGTCGTGCGGTCCCGGGGCGCCGCCCTCCAGCTCGGCCAGGACGCGGCTCGCCAGGGTCTTGCCGAGTTCGACGCCCCACTGGTCGAAGCTGTTCAGGCGCCAAAGCACGCCTTCCACGAAGGTCTTGTGCTCATAGAGGGCGATGAGGGCGCCGAGCGTTCGCGGCGTCAGCCGGTCCATCAGGATGAAGCTCGTGGGGCGGTCGCCTGGGAACGCCCTTTGGGGGGCAAGGGCTGCGATCTTCTCGTCAGGATCGCCGCGCGCTCTCAGCTCCTCGCGCACCTCCGCCTCCGATCTCCCGATCATCAGCGCCTCGGCCTGGGCGACGGCGTTGGCGAGCAGCTTGGCCTGGGCGGCCGCGGGCCCCTCATCGGATTTGGCCACCGCGACGATGTCCACCGGGATCACGTCAGTTCCCTGGTGAAGCATCTGGAAGAAGGCATGCTGGCCGTTGGTGCCAGGCTCTCCGAACACCGCCGCGGCCGAGCCGCGGGTCAAGGCCTGGCCGTCCAGCCCCACGCGCTTGCCGTTGGACTCCATCTCCAGCTGTTGCAGGAAGGCTGGCAGGAGGCCCAGGCGACGGGCATACGGGACCACCGCGCGCGCCGGCCGGCCAAGACCGTTGCGATTGAACAGGTGCGCCATGGCCAGCAGGATCGGGGCGTTGCGCTCCAGCGCAGCCGACTGGAAGTGATCGTCCATCGCCGCGGCGCCCGCCAGCAGCCCGGCGAAGGCGTCCCAGCCCAGGGCTATGGCCGTGGACAGTCCCACCGCGGACCACAGGGAATACCGCCCTCCGACCCAGTCCCAGAAGCCGAAGACGCGGTCCTCCGCGACTCCGAAGGCCTTCGCGGCGGCCACATTGGCGGTGACGGCCACAAGGTGGGCGTCGGCGCTCTCGCCCAATGCGCCGCGCAACCAGGCGCGAGCCGCCTCGGCATTGGCCAGGGTTTCCTGGGTGGTGAAGGTCTTGGAGACGGCGATCACCAGGGTCTCGCGCGGCTCGAGGCCGGCAAGGGCGGCGGCGATCTCGGCCCCGTCGACATTGGCGGCGAACCGCAGGTCGATGGCGGGGTCTAGCGGCTTGAGGGCCTGCCACACCAGGCGCGGGCCGAGGTCCGAGCCGCCGATGCCGATGTGTACGATGCTGCGGAACGGCCGGGCGTCTGCGCCATGGACGGCGCCGCACCTCACGCCCTCGGCGAAGTCGCGCATCCGCGCCCTTGTGGCTTCGACCAGCGGCGACACCGGCTCGCCCGCGGCCGCGAAACGGGCGCCGTCCGGCGCCCGCAACGCCATGTGCAGGGCGGCGCGGTTTTCCGAACGGTTCACCGGCTCGCCGGCGAAGAGCCGCCCACGCGCGCCCTCGACGTCGCCCGCTCGCGCGAGGGCCAGGGCGGCGGCGAAACCGATGCGGCTCCACGGCTGTTTCGAGAGGTCGAGGGCGAGGCCCGCCGCTTCGACGCTAAGTCGCTCGAGACGATCGGGTTCGGCTTCGAACAGGCCGGCGATGCGCCGCGCGCCGTCTTCGCGGGCGGCGCGTTCCAGGCCGAGCCAGGCGAGGTCGAGATCGGCCATGCGGCGCCTTCGCCAAGGGGGTTGGACCCAGGGGTTGGTAGTCGATCGTTTACTCCGCGGGCTTACCACAAGGCTACGTCCAGCCCGCACCGCTTCGGGTCCTCAAGGGAGCTCCTCATGTCCTGCGACGCCGTCGCGTTCTCCGCCATGTTGTGGCTCGCCTCGACCTCCGCCACGGCGGGTCCGCCGCAGGCGGCTTCGGCTATCATCTCGGTCCCGCAGTCCGTGGCCGCCGATCCCCTGTTCGCCGACATCGTCAAGCGCGCTGGACGGTTGCAGCGCGAGGCGGAGGCGTTCAGGCATGAAAACCTGAAAGGCGACCTATCTGGCCTCTCCGGCTTTGGAACCTTTCAGTCCGGCATCGGAGAACTGGCCGCGCTGGACATGAAGGGACATCTCACCCTGGCCCAGCGGGGCACGGACGGCGACCTCAAGTGCATCCTGCGCGGCATATCCCAGGACCTGCCGGTGAAGCTGCATGACCTGCAGGCCGCGGCGGATCCCAAGGCCCGAGACCTGGCGCTGCGCGAGATGACCTATCTGCTGCGCGACAATGTCGAGGTGATCACCTCTCCGCCAAAGCCCGCGGCTTAGCGGCCGCCGCCTCCAGCGCCTGGGCCACCAGCCCAGAGGTGAGCAGTTGCGGCAGCACGCGCGGCTGACTCGAACCTGGCGAATAGACCAGATAGAGCGGCACGCCGACGCGTCCCTGCTCGGCGAGCGCCTTGGCGATGGACGCGTCGCGATTGGTCCAGTCGGCCTTCAGAAAGACTGCTCCGGTGCGCCTGAAAGCCGCCGCGGCTTCGGCGGTGTTGAGCGCCACCTGCTCATTCACCTGGCAGGTGACGCACCACGCGGCGGTGAAGTCAACGAACACCGGCTTTCCCTGCGCGCGCAGGCTGGCGACCCGCTCGGCGCTCCAAGTCTCCGCCGGAACGTTGGCGAACACCGGCGCCGACACTACCCCGCCGGCTCTGGCCGCCGGACGGTAGGGTGCGATCGCGATCATCGCGACGGCGGCCGCCAGAGCCAGGGTCGCCAGGCCCGCTACGAGCCCAATCCGGCCTCCCCGCGCCGCACCGCGCTGCGCCGCGCCGAACAGCCAGGCGGCGAAGCCCAGCAGCACGCCGCCTGCCAGAACGGCCGCCAGGCTCGTGGCGTCGGTCTGCTGGGAGAGCACCCAGAGAAGCCAGGCGGCTGTCCCGTACATCGGGAAAGCCAGCAGTTTGCGCGTCACATCCATCCACGGGCCGGGCTTCGGCAGGGCGCGCAACAGGGCCGGGCTGAAGGACAGGGCGGTGAATGGCGCGGCGAAGCCCAGGCCCAGCGCGGTGAACACCGCCAGCGCCACCGGCGTCGGCTGGGTCAGGGCGTAGCCCAGGGCCGGCCCCATGAAAGGCGCGGTGCAGGGCGCCGCCACCACCACGGCCAGGGCGCCAGTGAAAGCCGAACCGATGAGCCCGGCGCGCGAGGCCAGCCCCGCGCCGAGGCCTTGGATCGAGGTTCCGATCTCGTACAGGCCGGAGAGGTTCAGGGCGGCGGCCAGGATGAGCAAGGTCAGGCTCGCGGTGACCACGGCCGGCTGCAGCTGCGAGCCCCACCCGGCCGCGACGCCCGCGCCGCGCGCCGCGATTATGATCGCGGCCAGGCTCAGGAACGCGGCCAGCACGCCGGCGAGGAAGGCCAGTCCCTGCGTCCGCGCCCTGGCCGTCTCATCGGCGTGGCCGATGAACGCCGAGGCCTTCATGGACAGCACCGGGAATACGCAGGGCATCAGGTTGAGGATCAGGCCGCCCAGGAAGGCGAACACGGCGGCGACCGCGAGGTTCATGCCAGGCGCCGGCCGGGCGGGCGGTCCCAGGCCGCCGGACCCGGGCGGCGGAGGTCCGGCGATGGCGGTGATCTCATAGGCGCCGCCGGGCAGGGCGAGGACGCCGCTGAGCTCGCTGGGCGCCGCATGCGCGAACAGCGGACCGGGCGTGGCCGCCAAGGTCACGCCCTGGGCGCCCCGATCGATCGACTCGGGCTTGGCCTGGTCGATGGCGGTCGCGTCGTAGGGAAAGAAGTAGGCGCCGGCGAAGTCAGTTCCCGCGAGCGGCGCGCCTGCGGCGGCGATCGTCACGGTCCCCGCCGTGGACTGGAAGCTTGCCGCTAGGCCGCTCGGCTTGGGGGCGTCAGCCAGGTTCTTGGCGATCTTGGCGCCCCAGGTCGGGTCGGCGGCCGGCGCGGCGGCGACCACTGGCACATCGAGCTGGACCACGGACTCCTGCGGCACGCACACATCCGCGCAGACCAGCAGCGACACCGCGGCCTTCAGGTGCGCCGTCTCGCCGACCGTCGCGCTCGCCGGGACCTCGAGGGGCGTGGGCAGCAGGACAGCGTCCTCGTAGCCGTAGTTCATCAGCGGTCCCACCGGGATTCGGTGTGGGGTCGGCCAGACGATGTCGCCGGCGCGCCAGCCTCGCGGCAGGGTCCAGACGATCTTCGTGGGTTCGCCGGTGTCGCCCGGGTTACGCCAGTAGGTGTGCCAGCCCTTGTCGATCTTCTGGATGAGCGCGACGTAGAGCGTCGAACCCGGCGCGGCGCCCTGAGTCTGCGCCGCGAGCTGGAGTTTCACGTGGGCCGGGCCGAGGGGCTGGGCGGGCGCCGTCGCGGCCAGGACAAATGCAAGAAAGCCGGCGATTGCAGCGGCGAAAATGAAACCTAGGCGCATGCCGGAGCTATAAGCTGCGACTGGTTACTCGCCAACGACCTGGACGCGGAAAGTCCGTCCGGCGATTAGTGTCATGGCCGCCGTCGATTCGCCCGAGGACCCTCGCCCATGCCCGCCCCGTTCGACGACATCGAGATCGGCCAGGTGGCCTCGCTGGGCGCGGTGATGATCGACCGTCCGGCGCTGGAGGCGTTCGTGGCGGCCTTCGCGCCGGGCTGGAACCCGGATGACGGCGCGCCGGACGCGATGGTCTATGCGCTTTGGGCGCGGCTCGACGCCGAGACGTCGGCCGCCTGGCCGCAGACCAAGCGCCTGGGCGTCGACGCTCTGCGCTGGGTGCGCAACCCGCCCGCCGGCGAACTCATGCGCGGCCGCATGACTGTCATGGGCAAGGACGCCGTCGGAGAATCTAAGGGCATAATCATCGCCCAGCACGACCTCCTCGACGAATCCGGCCGCCTGGTGTTCTCCTGCCTGACGCGCAGCCTCTACGCGCGCTAGGCGGCGGCTCTCGTTCCGGCCACGGCCCTGTCGAGCCAGGCCTCGAGGTCCGTGACCACCTCGTCGCGGTTCGTCTCGTTGAGCATCTCGTGGCGGCCGCCGGGATAGACCTTGAGCATCACGTCAGTGAGGCCCGCGGCCTTGTAGCCGTCGATCAGCGGCGAGATGCGCGCCAGCTTCTGATTGATCGGGTCCTCGTCGCCCACGAAGACATAGATCGGCAGATCCTTGCGCACCTTGCCCAAGGCTTCGCCGCCGACGATCCGGCGCTCGCGCAGGCCGGTGAAGGAGGCGCGCGAGGGATCGGTGAAGCGGATGCCGCACAGCGGGTCGGCGACATATTTGTCCACCTCCGCTTCATTCCGCGAGAGCCAGTCGTAGTCGGTGCGCGGATTGGCGAAGGCCGCGTTCGGCCCCTGACTGGGCGACGGGCCGGGTCCCGCGGTGCCGGACAGCACCAGGGCGTCGATCAGGTCGGAATGGTCCAGCACATAGACCTGGGAGAACATGGCGCCCATTGAATGGCCCAGCAGGACGAGCGGCAAGTCTGGCTCGCGCTCGCGGATCAGCCTGGACAGGGTGGCCATGTCGCCGATCGCCGCCGGCGCGCCGCCCGGTCCGAAATCGCCCAGCCGTTCCGATCCGGCCGTCGCCCCGTGCCCGCGGTGGTCGGCCGAATAGACCAAATAGCCGGCCTCGATGATCGGGGTGAGCGGCTCGCGGTAGCGCAGGGAGTGTTCGCCGGCGCCGTGCGCGATCTGGATCACCGCCTTGGCCGGTGCGTCCGACGCCCACCGGAACGCGGCGATGCGCTCGCCGTCGTCGCCGGAATAGTGGAAGCGTTGTTCGGCGATGGTCATGACTACTCCTGATGGCAGAGTCCGAGCGGGCGATGTTAGCCTTCGGTGGCGAGGGGGAAGGATGGCAGAGAACCGAACGCGATTCACCCGCATCTCGGACATGGCCGGCGCCAAGCTTCCCGCGGGACGCATTGAGGACGTCTGGCCGCTGATCCTCCTCGGGGTCCTGCTGCTGGCCGCGGCGATCGGCTACGCTATCTGGGCTGACTGGCACGACAAGCAACTCGCCGAGTCCGTCGGCGCCGCCGAGCTCGCCAAGCCCTCGGCGACGGAATGCGCCGTGGCAAGGGCGGTGATCGGGCAGCTTCACGCCGACGGTGAAGACGCCGCGGTCGCCAGGCGCTTCGGCCCGTCTGGCCAGCGGATGCGGCTGCGGGAGCTGGCGATCAGCCCGGCCGGCCTACCCGGGCTGAGCGACGACGAGGTGCGCGATGCGGCCAGCCGCGGCGACGGCGACTGGCGGTGGTGCCGGGGGATGGGTTCCTTCGTGCGGAGTTTGGGCTGGAGTCGGATGGGCACGGACGACGATCTGCCCGAACTGAGCATCTCACTGCCGATCCTGAACTCGGTAGGAGATCGGGCGACGCTGTTCGAGGTTCTGGCGCCGCCGGCCGCCTACGGCCTGGATCGACGTGACCGGGCCGACCTGCAACGCGGCGCAACACTCAGCTGGACGGTCTGGATGCGGCGGGACAGGCCCGCAGGAGCGTGGCGCCTCGTGGCGCGCGAACCGGTGGTCCCCGGCGGCCGCGGTTGATACGCTGCGCGTGTCGGCGTAGCGGACCGAAGATGCCCTTCACCGCCACCGTCCTGACCATGTTCCCGGAAGCCTTCCCGGGACCGCTCGGCGTGTCGCTGATCGGGACCGCTTGGCGCGAGCAGGGGCTGTGGCGCCTTGAAACAGTGGACATTCGGGCCTTTTCCAAGGATAAGCGCGGCTTCCTGGACGACACCCCCGCAGGCGGGGGGCCCGGACAGGTGATGCGCGCGGACGTCATCGCCTCGGCGCTGGACAGCGTGGACGCGGCGGGGCGGCCGCTTTTGTATATGAGCGCCCGGGGTCGGCCCCTGACCCAGGCGCGGGTCCGCGAATGGGCCGCCGGCTCCGGCCTGGTGGTGCTTTGCGGGCGTTTCGAGGGGGTGGACCAGCGGCTGATCGATGCGCGCGGGTTCGAGGAGGTCTGCGTGGGGGACGCGGTGCTCGCCGGCGGCGAGGCGGCCGCCATGGTGACCATCGAAGCTTGCGTGCGGCTGCTGCCCGGCGTGTTGGGCGAGGCCGAGAGCTTGAGTGAGGAGAGTTTCGACGACGGGCTCCTGGAGCATCCGCAATTTACCCGGCCGCGGACGTTCGAAGGGCTCGATATTCCCGAGGTGCTGCTGTCGGGCCACCACGCCGAGGTGGCCAAGTGGCGCAGGACAATGCGGGAAGAGACTACGCGGGAGCGGCGTCCGGATCTCTGGGCGGCCTTTCTCGCCAATCAACAGGCAAAGGGCGATTGAAGCCCAGTAGCGAAAGGACTGAACCGAGATGGCCGACATCATCAAGGAACTGGAGCAGGAAGAAGCTAGGCGGCTCCTGACCGGCAAGAAGATCCCCGAATTCGCCCCCGGCGACACCGTACGCGTCAACGTGCGGATCAAGGAAGGCGAACGTGAGCGCGTGCAGGCCTATGAGGGCGTATGCATCGCCCGATCCGGCGGCGGGCTGCAGGAGAATTTCACCGTCCGCAAGATCAGCTTCGGCGAAGGCGTCGAGCGCGTGTTTCCGGTGATGAGCCCGATGATCGAAAGCATCGAGGTCAAGCGCCGCGGCGTCGTGCGGCGGGCCAAGCTCTACTATCTGCGCGATCGGCGCGGAAAGAGCGCGCGGATCGCCGAACGCGCCATGGGCGCGGGTGCGGCGCGCGACGACTCCGAGGACTGACGGCAGGCGTCCAGGCCGAAGTTGACGCTGGAGGCCCGGCGCCCTATGCGTCCCGGCCTCGCGCCGATCCGGCGGACCTGCGCGGGCCCAGGTGGCGGAATTGGTAGACGCGCTGGCTTCAGGTGCCAGTGGTGTAAAAGCCGTGGAGGTTCGAGTCCTCTCCTGGGCACCATGCGCCGGATCGCCGGTTCGGCCGACCTGCCATAGTTCGGCTCACCTTGTCAGGTAGCGCCCACGGCCAAGCTGGAGATCAATCGCCTCTTGCCTCATCATCTGCACTACGGCGACCTTCCCGATGGTGTGTTCGCGGGTGCGGCCTCCGTGGCGGTCGATTCCGAGGCCATGGGCCTACGTATCGGCCGCGATCCGCTGACCATCGTGCAACTGAGCGCCGGCGACGGCCAGGCGCATATCGTGCAGCTGCGCCGGCCCGCCTATGACGCGCCCAATCTGAAGCGGCTGCTCACTGATCCGTCGGTGCTGAAGATCTTCCACTTCGGCCGGTTCGACATCGCCATGTTCGCCCACCATCTGGGCGTGCTCACCGGCCCGGTCTACTGCACCAAGATCGCGTCCAGGCTGGCGCGCACCTACACCGACCGGCACGGGCTCAAGGACGTCACCAAGGATCTGCTGGGCGTCGACATCTCCAAAACGCAGCAGAGCAGCGACTGGGGCGCCGAGGCGCTCTCCCAGGAACAGATCGCCTATGCGGCCTCGGACGTGCTCAACCTTCACGCCTTGAAGGCCCGTCTTGACGCAATGCTGCAACGAGAGCGGCGTATGGCGCTGGCCCAGGCCTGCTTCGACTTCCTGCCGCATCGCGCCGCCTTGGACGTGGCTGGCTGGGAAGACGTCGACATTTTCGCCCATAGCTGAGGGCTTCGCGCTTGACCGCCGTCCCGGCTGAACCTCTGCCACTGCACCAGGCCGCCCGGCGACCGGCGGATCTGGCGACGATGCGCCGGCATAGCCTCTTCGTGCACCTGCTGCGCTGGCTCCTGCCCGCCGCGATGTTGGGCATGATCGCCCTGCTGGCCGGCTTGGTCGCCCTGCACGCGGTGCGAACCCAGGCGGCGCGCCCCAGGGAGAGCCCCGGCCAGATCCGCATGATCAATCCGCATTTCGTCGGTCGCGATCAACGCGGGCAGGCCTTCACGCTGAGCGCACAACAGGCGACGCGGGACGACAGCGACCCGCACGAGGTGCTGCTCACCGGGCCGATCATCTCGGTCGCCGCCGATAGCGCCCAGCCCTCCACCCTGATCGCCGACAGCGGTGTCTATCAGGAAGACACGGGCATCCTGCGCCTGCTCGGCCACGTGCACGCCGACGACGCCAAAGCCTCCAGCGCGACGAGCGCCGCGGCCATCATCGACACCCGAACCGGCAAGGTGACGGGCCCGGCCTCCATCGCCACCCAGACCTCCATGGGCGAAACCGAGGGACGCAGCTACATGATGGACACCCGCGGTCAGCGCGTGATTCTGCGCGGGGGCGTTCACGCCCGGCTGAAAGCGCACTAGATGAGATGCCGAGGCGTGGTTTGCGCCAAGAGCCGGAGGTTGCGCGGATGACGCGTTCATGGGCCGCGGCCGTTTGCGGCCTGGCGGTGGGGCTCACGCCCTTCGCCGGCGCCGGCCACGCGCAGATCGCCGGATCCTCGAGGTCTCCGGTCGACATCACGGCCGATCAGGAGGAGGTGCTGACCGCCAAGTGCGTGGCGATCTGGCGCGGGTCCGCCGAGGCCCTGCAGGACACCACCCGCCTGCGGGCCGAGGTGATCACCGTCTATGCCAAGGCCAAGTCTGCCTCGTCCGGGTCGGGCGTGACCTGCGGCGGCACCGACCGCATCGAGGCGGAGGGCCACGTATTCTACGTGACGCCAACCCAGACCGCCCGCGCCGACCGCGCAGTCTACACGGCGGATTCCGACCTGCTGGTGCTCACCGGCGACGTGATCGTCGTGCAGGGCAAGGACGTCACCCACGGCGACCGCCTGGTGATTCACGTCTCGACGAAGCAGGCGCAGATGGACTCCGCGGTCGTTGGCCGCGGCCAGCCCGGACGGGTGCGCGGAGTCTTCTATCCGAACCAGCCGGCCCAGGCCCCGACGCCGCCGGCTGGCGGCTGAGCGACCACGCCGATGAACGATGCGCGCCCTTCCGCCGCCGTGAAGGCCGCCGTCCGGCACACCTCGGGCGAGGGGCTTGTCGTGGATCGTATCGGCAAGGCTTTCGGCGGACGGCGCGTGGTGCGGGACGTGAGCCTGACTCTGAGGCGCGGGGAGGTGGCGGGGCTGCTCGGCCCCAACGGCGCCGGCAAGACGACCTGTTTCTATATGATCACCGGCCTGATCGCCGTGGACTACGGCTCGATCTGGCTGGACGGCGCGGACATCACCGATCTGCCGATGTACCAGCGCGCCCGCGCCGGCCTCGGCTACCTGCCGCAGGAGACCTCGATCTTCCGCGGCATGACGGTCGAGCAGAACGTGGCGGCGATCGTGGAAATGCGGGTGCGTGAGCGGCGGACGGCGCGGGCGGTGGTCACGGAACTGCTCGAAGAGTTGCACATCGCCCACTTGCGCGGGGCTCCGGCGGTGTCGCTGTCGGGCGGCGAGCGGCGGCGGGTGGAGATCGCCCGCGCCCTGGCCAGCGATCCGGCATTCATGCTGCTGGACGAGCCCTTCGCGGGCATCGATCCCCTGGCCATCGCCGACATCCGCGAGGTGATCGCCTATCTGAAGGGCCGAGGCATCGGCATCCTGATCACCGACCACAATGTGCGCGAGACCCTGGACATCATCGACCGCGCCTCGATCATTCACGCCGGCCAGGTGCTGTTCGAGGGCGCCCCGCAGGAGATCCTCGACAATCCCGAGGTCCGCCGCGTCTATCTCGGAGACCGGTTCGCATAGCGCGAGATCGGCCCTCATTGCATGTTCGCGCCGCGCGATTGCGCGCGCCCGCGCCCGCGCCGCGCGCCCATTAATCAAAAGGGAACGCTCGCTCCTGCAAGAAGTGTTCCATGGGGCTGGGACCACGACTGGAGTTGAGGCAAGGCCAGGGCCTTGTCATCACGCCGCAGTTGCAGCAGGCGATCAAGCTTCTGCAGCTGTCGAACCTCGAGCTCGAGGCCTATGTCGAGGCCGAGCTCGAGCGAAATCCCCTGCTCCAGCGCGACGACCGCGAAGCCGAGGCCGAAGAGCCCGTCGCCGCGTCGCCCGACGCCTCGAACTTCGAAACCGATCAGGTGCCCGACAGCGCCGCCGCCGCCGACTTGGACGCCAGGCATGAGGACATCTACGGCGAGGCCTCCCCGGGAGAACGGGCCACCGGCGACGCCGAGGGCGCCGGCGGCGGCGCCGACGCCGGCGGATCGGTGGACTGGTCGCGCGCCGGCCGCGGCGGCTCCTTCGACGCCGACGAGCGCGAAGGCGATAGCGGCGGGACCCGCGAAGTCACCCTCGCCGAACATCTGCACGACCAGCTGGCTGTCGCCGGCCTCACCGGCGCCGAGCGCGCCGTCGCCCTGGTGCTGGTCGATTCGGTGGACGAAGGCGGCTACCTGCGCGCCGACGTCGCCGACGTCGCCGAACGACTGGGCTGCGATCTTTCCCTGGTCGAGGCCGTGCTGGGCCGGCTGCAAGGCTTCGAGCCTACCGGCGTTTTCGCGCGCGGCGTGGCCGAGTGCCTGGCGCTGCAACTGAAGGAGCGCGACCGGTTCGACCCGGCCATGGCCGCCCTGGTGGATAATCTGGAACTGCTGGCCAAACGCGATCTCGCCGGCCTGAAGCAGGCCTGCGGCGTCGACGACGAGGATCTGCGCGAGATGATCGCCGAACTGCGCGGCCTGACTCCGCGCCCAGGCGCCGCCTTCGGCGCCGAGCCGGTGCAGACCGTGGTCGCGGACGTGTTCGTGCGCGAGGGGCTTGGCGGCCTTTGGCTGGTGGAGCTGAACGCCGACACCCTGCCGCGCCTGCTCGTGGACCAGAGATACCACGCGCGGGTCAGCGCCGGTTCGCGCAGCGACCAGGAAAAGACCTTCGTTTCCGACTGCCTGTCCAGCGCCAACTGGCTGGTGAAGAGCCTCGACCAACGGGCCAAGACCATCCTGAAGGTGGCCAGCGAGATCGTGCGTCAGCAGGACGGCTTCCTGGCCTACGGGGTCGAGCACCTGCGCCCGCTGAACCTGAAGACCGTCGCCGACGCCATCGGCATGCATGAGAGCACGGTCAGCCGGGTGACGTCGAACAAGTACCTGGCCACGCCCCGCGGCGTATTCGAGATGAAGTTCTTCTTCACGTCCTCGATCGCCTCCAGCTCCGGCGGCGAGGCGCACTCCGCCGAAGCGGTGCGCCACAAGATCCGCCAGCTGATCGAATCGGAGCGCGCTGACGGTGAAGTGCTCAGCGACGACGCCATCGTCGAGACGCTGAAAGGGGCCGGCGTGGAAATCGCCCGGCGCACCGTCGCCAAGTACCGCGAGGCCATGCGCATCCCCTCGTCGGTGGAGCGCAAACGGGCGCTGCGCGAAGCTTGTTAGCAACTGCGCCCGCTGTAATCGGCCACGCTTGACACCTTCGGCGGCCCGGCGCGTTGATGGGGTATGCAAGTCCAAGTCTCCGGCAAACACGTCGCTGTCGGTGACGCTTTGCGCACCCGGGTCAGCGACGAGATCCTGAGCACGATAGGCAAGTATTTCGGACGCGGCGGCGACGCCGATGTGGTGCTAAGCCGCGAGGGCCACGCCTTCCGCATGGACTGCTCGGTCACCCTGGCCTCGGGCCAGACTTTGCAGAGCCACGGGCTGGGCGGCGACGCACACAGCGCCTTCGACGCGGCGCTCGCCAAGATCGAAACCCGCATCCGACGCTACAAGCGACGCCTGAAGAGCCATTCGGTCGCGTCGGACGCCAAGGCGGCCGAGGTCGCGTCCTCCTATGTGCTGCGTGCGCCGGAGGGCGAATCGGAGGCCGAGGATTGGGACGCCGACGATGGACACGCGCCCCCGGCGGCCATGGTCATCGCGGAAACCCAGGCCGAGATAAAGACCATGACCGTTTCCATGGCGGTGATGGAACTCGACTTGACCGAGGGCCAGGCAATCGTGTTCAGAAACGCCGCTCATGGGGGCTTGTCGGTGGTCCATCGCCGCGCCGACGGCAATATTGGCTGGATCGACCCGGAGCGGCTGAAGAGCCTCAATGGCGGATCAAGCGGACGTCACTAAGCCGTGTTGGGGCGGGCCCTCCCGAAACCCCGGCCGGGCGCGTAAGTTCAGACGGATCGGGTCGAGTAGGATGCGCTTCGATGCAAATCGCTGATCTGCTTGACCGGGGGGCCATCGCGCCGCGGGTGAGCGCGCCGAGCAAGCGCCAGGCGCTGGGCGTGGTGGCCGAAATCGCCGCGCGATCCTTCGGCCTCAAGGCGCCGGAGGTGTTCGACGCCCTGATGGAACGCGAAGCGGTCGGTTCCACCGGCGTCGGCCACGGCGTCGCCGTGCCGCACGCGCGCCTGCGGGGTCTGACCCGGCTGCGCGCCGTGTTCGTGCGCCTCGAGCAGCCGGTGGCGTTCGAGGCGGTTGACGACGCGCCGGTGGACCTGATTTTCGCCCTGTTCGCGCCGCCCGACGCCGGCAACGATCACCTGCGCGCCCTGGCCCGCGTCTCGCGCCAGCTGCGCCGGTCCGACTTGCGCGAACAGCTGCGCAAGGCCCAGGCGCCCGACACCATCCACGCCCTGCTGGCCCAGGAGGCCCGCCCGAGCGCGGCTTGACTAGGGCTTGGCCGGAGTCGCCGCGGCGGGCGCATCCGCCGCCAAGTTGAGTCGGATGGGAATGCGCACATGCGCTCCGTCCACCGGCGCGCCCTGCTGGGTCCAGGGATTCATCTGCATTACGCCGGCGATGGCGAGCGCCGTCTTGCCGAAGCCCATGCCGGGCGGGTCTTCGCTGTCCACAGCGCAGTTGGCGAGCGTTCCATCGTGCGCGACTTCGCAAACGACGACGCCGATACCGGTCTTCAGCCCTGCCTTGGCTGCTGCGTCCGGGAAGATGCCGCCCGCCGCCTTCGGGTCGACGCCGCGCAGCCACAACGGGTCGACGACCTCAAGAGGGGGGACCGGCTGGCTCGGATCTCTGAAGTCGAATGGAAGATTGATGTAGAGGTTGTTGACCTTCCTCAACACTTCCGGATTGATGGCGACCTTGAAGTCCTTGCTCAGGGCGATCGCCGCGCTTGCGAATCCATGGTGCGCGGGCTCTTCGGAGGAGCTCTCGCACATCTTCAGCACGCCATCGCCTATCACGTGGCAATTCAGCACGACGTGCCCGCTCGCGACATGTCCTACGGCTTGCGCGGGAAAGGCTGCGGCCATCTGCGCAGCAGTGGGCGTCTGGCTCCAGGGTAGGTGTTGAGCGACGCGCTCGGGGACGCCCTCCTGGGGGCCGCCGTCGATCCAATGGATCGGGATATTCACTTCGGCCCCGCCGACCGGCAACCCGTCGATACTCATCGGTCGCATGAGGAACGAAGGCGTCAGCAGCAGAGCCGCCTGACCAAACCCCTCGTTGGCCGGCGATTCGCTGATCACTGTGCACTTGTCCAGCAGCCCGCGGCTAGTGACAACGCACGAGACCTTCGCCTGGCCCCCACCGCCGCGTGCAGCTGCAGGCCACCATTTTGCCAAATCCTCGGGGTCCGGCCGCTTCATCCAGTCGGGCTGGGTGACGATCGCGCCGGGGTGCATCAGGGCAGGCGTGAATCGCACAGGCACCACTACATCCTTGCCGGCCGAGGGCTGCCCGTTGGCGAAGTGCGGCCCCATCTGCATGCCCGGCGCCAGCGACAGCGCGGCAGCGCCGAAGCCCTGGCCCATCGGCGCCTCGTCCAGCACTGCGCACCGGCTAAGCAGCCCTGTGTCGGTCACGGAGCATTTGATGTGGGCCTGACCCTCGACCCCGGCGCTGGCCGCTGCCGCCGGGTAGGCCTTGGCCCACTCGGTCCGATCCGGCGCCTGCACCCAGACCGGATCGCTGACATCGGCGGCCGCGACGCGGCCGGTAAGCAGCAACGACGCACCTACCGCGGCGAGAATCCAACGCATGAGCGAGCCCCTAGATAGGGTGCTCAGCCTAGCGTGCGCCTTGAAGGATGCAATCGGGTCGCGAGGCGCCGCCTCAGTGCACCGACACTGGCGCCAGTTCGTTGGCGATGGCGGTGGCGACGGCGGTCTGCTTGTCTTCGAGAATCGCCAGCCGCTCGCCGTCCGCGCTGTGCACGGCGTAGAGGATCTGGTCGGGCTTGATGGAGAGGTTGCGGGCCTGGTCCACGGGGGTGCTGGCGAGCACGTCCGCCGCCTTGACCGGGCGCACATAGACGAGATTGGGACCGCCGAGCGCGGCGAAGGCCTCGTTGGAAAGCGCTTCTTTGGAAAACTGCGGTGTCATCACGACCACTCCTTCAGGAAACTCAACGCCTAGACGGGCCGCGGTTCAGCCGACCGTCCGAATGGGGATCTGCCTGACGCTCCGTTCGGGCTCCGGGCGGAACAGATCGATGTGCAACAGGCCGTGCTCCAGAGTGGCCCCTTCCACTTCCATGCCGTCGGCCAGGACGAAACTGCGCACGAAGCCGCGCGCGGCTATGCCGCGGTGCAGATAGGCGCGCTGGACGTCGCCGCCCGCCGCTTCTCCCTCGCGCCGGCCGATCACGTTCAGCTGGTTGTCCTCGACGGACACCTGCAGCTGGTCCGGGGTGAAGCCGGCCACCGCCAGGGTGATGCGGATGCGCCCGTCGCCGCGCTCCTCCACGTTATAGGGCGGATAGCCCTCCGCGGCGGCCTTCGCGGCGCGTTCGATCAGGTTTCGGGTGTGGTCGAAGCCCAGCAGGAACGGGCTGTCGAACAGAATCGTACGGTTCACGGCGAGCCCTCACTGATCAAGCGACTCGACCGGCGGCGTCCCTCGAGAGGCGGCGCCGCGCGGCCCGGGTATTAGGTGGCGATTGGAAACCCGCTCCGCAAGCCACGGTGATCTGGAGCGGCGCCGCGAGTCTTGCGGTCCGCGAGGCCCCCGCCCATCTGCCGCCGCATGGCTTACGACATCGCGGAGCGCCCGGACGAGGCGCTCGATCCCTATTCCGCCCGGGTCACCCACGCGTTCGAGACCGTCGGCCCGGCGGTCGTCCACATCTCCGCCCGCGCGAAGAGCGGCCGGGCCGGGACCGGCTCCGGCGTGCTCTTCGCCCCTGACGGCTATCTGCTCACCAACAGCCACGTGGTCGCAGGCGCGGCCAAGGTCACCGCCAGCCTCACGGACGGCCGCGAATTCACCGCCGAGATCATCGGCGACGACCCCGCCACCGACCTCGCCGTGCTGCGCCTGGCCGGGACCGGCTTGACCCACGCGGCGTTCGGCGCCTCCAGCCGCCTGAGGGTCGGCCAGCTGGTGGTGGCCATCGGCAACCCGCTGGGCTTCCAGGCCACGGTCACCGCCGGCATTGTCAGCGCCCTCGGCCGCACGCTGCGCGCGCCCAACGGACGGCTGATCGAGAGCGTCATACAGACCGACGCGCCGCTCAATCCCGGCAATTCCGGCGGCCCGCTGGTGGACGGGCTTGGCCGCGTGGTCGGCGTCAACACCGCCATGATCGGCCGCGCCCAGGGCCTGTGCTTCGCCATCGGCATAGACACGGCCGTGGACGTCACCGCCCGGCTGATGCGCGACGGCCGGGTGAAGCGCGCGCGGCTGGGCCTGGCCGGCCAGACCACCGTGCTCGATCCCCGCGTGGCGCGCCGCCTGCAGCGCGAGGGCGACACCGCCGTCCTGGTCATCGAGGCCAAGGGCGGCGCCGCCGAGCGGGGCGGCCTGCGGCAGGGCGACCTGATCCTCGAGTTCGCCGGCCAGGCGGTGTTCACGGTCGACGACCTGCACCGCCTGCTCACCGACGACGCGGCGGGTCGCGACCTGCCGGTGACCGTGCTGCGCCAGGCCAAGCTGGAGACGCTGAGCGTCCGCCCCGACGCCGACGGCTAGCGGCCCGCGGGTCGGGGCGGCTCATGGCGCGCCTGTTCCACCTGTTCGGACCTGTTATTCACCTGTTCCACCTGTTATTTCACGGTTTGTTCCACCTGTTACGGTCTGGAAGTCGTGCTTGTTCAATAGGTTGCGGCCACCTGATATCCGCCAGGAACAGGTGATAACAGGTGATAACAGGCGCCAAACAGGCCTGTTATCGATGCATAACAGGTGCGCAACAGGTCGGCGGGCGGACGCTTGCGCACCACCACCTCAATTACCCCAATCCGAAATTCCCCGCGAAAGCGGGGACCCAGGCGTTTTGTTGTTCCTTCCTTCCGTCCACACCCGCGCGGGCCTCACCGATTGCAAAAAAACCTGGGTCCCCGCTTGCGCGGGGAATTTCGGGTGTGGGGAATCGGGAACCCAGGCGTACACAGGCCCCACGGCCGCCGCTGGTGCGCCGGCCGCGTATCTCTTCACGATGTCAAAGACCGCCGCCCCGAGCCGGACGAGCTGAAATCGTTACCACATGTAACGATGAAACTCAAGCCACCGCCACGCAAAAACCAGGACCCCACCGTCTCGCCCTGGCGGCCGTGACTTGCATGCCCACGTCCTTTCAGACGCCCCACAGCTCGAAGGTCTGGTGATCCAGGGCCTGCAGGCACGCGCCCCGGGTCATGGCCAGGAACAGGGCGTCGCCGCGCTCCGTGCGCTCCACCGCCATGGCCGAGAACACGCCCATCAATATGCCGTGCACCGCCAGGCGGCGGTAGTCGCTCCAGCACTGGTCGAAGCCGTAGCCGGCGACGCCCAGGCGCGCCAGTTCGGCGTGATAGAGGCCCACCAGCTCGCGTTCGTGGTCGCGTCGCAGCCGCGGCGACAGGCCGGCGCCGAGGAAATAGGCGACGTCGGTGGCCCCGGGACCCAGGGCCAGGGTCTGCCAGTCCAGGGTCCCCATGCGCCGGGTCCCGCCCTGGATGTCGAACAGTATGTTGTCCAGGCGGAAGTCGGCGTGCTGCAGGGTGCGCGGTCCGGAGCGGTCGGCGATCATCGCGCCCACCGCCGGCGCCAGGCGGTCGACCAGGGCCAGGCACTCGGCGTCCAGCTGGCCCTGGTAGCGGTCCTTGAAGGCGCCGATCACCATGGGCAGGGCGCCTACCACCAGGGGCATGGTCGCATCGCCCGCGGTGAGCCAGCCGATGGTCTCCAGGGTGGGATCGGCCCAACGCGGGGCGTGCAGGGCCGCGGCTTCCAGCATCGCCGTGGCCGCGTCCTCCACCGAACAGCCCGCCAGCTGGTCGCCGGGCCTGGCTGGACCAAGGTCCTCGAGGATCAGGGTGAAGTCGTCGTTGGCCGGGTCGATCCGGGCGTAGTGGGGCTTCGGCGTGATGATGCCCACGGTGTGCGCGATCTCCCGGTAGAACGAGACCTCGCGCAGATAGAGCCGCAGGGCGGAGCCGGACGCGCGGCTGGCCGGATCGGCCGCGGGGAACTTGCCCACCACGCTGGCCGGCGCGCCCGGCGGGGCGGCGTCATATTCGAGGGAGAAGCGGAAGCTGTCGCCCACCAGGCCGTTGCCCACCGGCGTCGACGCGACCGCGCTCACCCGGCCTTCCGGCAGCGCGCCTGACGCCCGCAGCGCCGCGGTCATCCATTCGGCGTCGATCAGATCGGGCCGCGCCGCGATGGCAGGCGTGTGCATGCAGGTCTCCATCCCTCGCCGGCGACGTCTGTGCGCCGCCCGGCCTACGGTGTGTGTCCGGTTCAGGCCACAGACTCAATCGGGAACTCGAAATGCCGGGCCAGCAGCTGGTGGGCGCGAAGTGACTCGCGCACCCGCGCCGCACGTTACGTCCCGCAATACGCTGCGCTATGGTCGAACTTGGCCAAGGCCAGGGAGGATCGCTTGGTTCGTGAGATCAGACTGACGGTGAACGGCGAGGCGCGCGTGGTCCGCGCCGACGAGACGGCGAGCCTGCTCGACGTGCTGCGCAACAGCCTCGGCCTCACCGGCGCGCGGTTCGGCTGCGGGGCGGAGCAGTGCGGCAGCTGCGCGGTGCTAATCGACGGAGAGGTCAAGCCCGCCTGCGGCGTCGAGGTGGGCGTGCTGGACGGCCGCCAGGTTCTCACCGTGGAGGGCCTCGGCTCGCCCGGGCAGCCGCACCCGCTGCAGACGGCGTTCCTGGAGAAGCAGGCCGGCCAGTGCGGCTATTGCCTGTCGGGCATACTGGTGGGCGCCAAGGCGCTGCTGGACGCCAATCCGTCGCCCAACCGCGGCGAGATCGCCGAGGCCCTGGCCTGGCACCTGTGCCGCTGCGGGGCGCACAACCGGATCCTCGAGGCGGTGGCCCTGGCGGCCGAACGCTTGCGCGCCGGGGCAGCCGCATGATCCCCCCCAGCCTGCAGGCCAATCCCAGCCTGGACCGCTGGGTGTCCTTCCCGCACCCCGGCAAGGTGCGCGTCGCATTCGGCAAGGTGGAGTACGGCCAGGGCGCCGCCACAGGCCTCGCCCAGATCGCCGCCGAGGAGCTGGACGTCGCCTGGGAACGGCTCGAGGTGGTCAACGCCGCCACCGGCGCGGTGCCGGACGAGGGCCTCACCGTCGGCAGCATGTCCATCGAGACCTCCGGCGCCTCGCTGCGGGCGGCCGCGGCCGAGGTCAGGCTGCTGTTTGCGGAGGAGGCGGCGCGCCAGCTCGGCTGCACGGCGGACGAGCTCGACGTATCCGACGGCGCGTTCCTGCGCGGCGGCGAGCACACCGGGCTCGACTATTGGGTGCTTGCCTCCCAGGTGGACCTGGCGCTGCCGTCGGAGGGCCGGGCCCGCTGGAAGACGCCGGATCGCCACCGCATCGTCGGCAGGAGCCTGCCGCGCATCGACCTGCCGCCGAAAGTCTTCGGCGCGGCCTTCCTGCACGACCGCCTGCCCGACGGCGTGGTGCACGCCCGGGTGCTGCATCAGCCCGGACCCCAGGCGAAGCTGGCCGGAATCGACGAGGCGGCGGTGCGCCGCGCCGCCGGCGAGGACATCGACATCGTCCGCGAGGCCTCGCTGATCGCCTTCCTCAGCCCCAGCGAGCGGGCGGTGTCGCTCGCCGTCGTCGCGGCCGAACAGCTGGCGAGCTGGGACAACGCCCGGGTGGTGGCGCCGGAGATGTCCGAGCCCATCTCGCTGAAGAGCCTGCCCGCCAACCCCTGGTCGGGCGGCGCGCCGCCGCCGGAGACGTCCAACCGCCGCCGCATCCAGGCTGCTTACGGCAAACCCTACATCGACCACGGCTCCATCGGCCCCTCCTGCGGGCTGGCGCGGTTCGAGGACGGCGCGCTGACGGTCTGGACCCACGCCCAGGGCGTCTATCCCCTGCGCGGCATGCTGGCTCGGCTCACCGGCCTGCCGCCCGAGCAGATCCGGGTGGAGCACGCACAGGGGCCTGGCTGCTACGGCCACAACGGCGCCGACGACGCCGCCTGCGACGCCGCCGCGATCGCCATGCGCCGGCCCGGCCAGACCATCCGGGTGCAGTGGCGGCGCGAGGACGAGTTCGCCTGCGCCCCGGTGGGCACGGCCATGCATATCGAATACACCGCCGAACTCGACGCCGCCGGCCGGCTGGTGGACTTCGCGTCCGAGATCTGGAGCGGGCCGCACGTGGGGCGCGGCGGCATGCTGGCCGAGCGGGCCTTGAACCCCGACGCCCCGATCCCGCCGCCCATGTCCATGCCCGGCTTCAGCGGCGGGCGGCTGAACGCCATCCCCTCCTACGACATACCGGCCACCCGGGTGACCGAGAACCTGGTCATCCCGCCGGTGCGCACCTCGTCACTGCGCGGCCTCGGCGGACCGCCCAATACCTACGGCGGCGAGTGCTTCATCGACGAACTGGCCGAGGCGGCCGGCCAGGACCCCCTGGCCTTCCGGATGTCCATGCTCTCCGATCCGCGCTCTCGCGCCGTGCTGCAGCGGCTGGCGCAGATGGCCGGCTGGTCGGCGCGGACCGCCGGCGGCGACGGCAAGGGCCTCGGCCTCGCCTTCGATCGCCACCGCGACCGCGGAGCCTATGTCGCAGTGGCCGTGGCCCTGGAGGTGGATGCGGAGGTGCGCCTGAAGCAAATGTGGTGCGTCGCCGACTGCGGCCTGGTGATCAATCCGGACGGGGTGAAGAACCAGGTGGAGGGCGGCATGATCATGGCCGCCAGCTGGGCCTTGAAGGGAGCAGGTGCGGCTGGGGGGCAGTGGCATCGTATCCACGACCTGGGACGACTATCCGATCCTGCGGTTCAACGAGGTTCCGCCCATCGACGTGGAGCTGATCGACCAGCCGACGTCGGCGCCCTACGGGGCCGGGGAGATCTCCTCCGGCCCGACGCTGGCGGCCATCGGTAACGCCGTCGCCCACGCCCTCGGCGCGCGCATCCGCGACCTGCCGCTCACCCGTGAGAAGATCGCGGCGGTATTGCTTTCAGGCTGACGCGGGGAGGCGGGCATGGACGATCTGCAGCGGCTGATGATCGAGCGGGCGTGCGAGCGTCTGGTCGCCCAGTACTGCCACTTCGTGGACCACGGCCAGGCGGGCCGGGTTCCGGAGCTGTTTTCGGAGGACGGGGTGTGGGCCTCGCCGGACAACACCATGACCGGCCGCGACGCCATCGCGGCGGGTTTCAGGCGCCGGCAGGAGAATGCCGGGCGCCTGTCGCGCCACGTGTGCAGCAACCTGCTCATCGAGGTGGTGGACGCCGAGCGCGCCACCGGCTGCGTGTACCTCACCCTCTACCGTCACGACGGGGAGGCTGGCCGCCGCGCGGCGCCGGCGGCGGCGCCCAGTATCGTCGGCGAATATCGCGACACGTTCGTGCGGACGCCGGAGGGTTGGCGGTTCTCCCGCCGTGACATCGGCGTGACCTTCACCGCGACGCAAGCCGTGTAGAATTCGACCGAGCGGGCGAACGCCCGGCGCACACAACCAGCGAGGCGGCCGATGCCTGAACAATCCGATCCGACGCCCAACGCCGATCAGGCCGCCTACTGGAACTCCGCGGGCGGCGAGACCTGGGCGGTGTTCCAGGACACCCTCGACCGCGAACTGGCCCCGCTCGGCCGCGCGGCCATCGCCGCCCTCGGGCCCGCGGCCGGCGAGCGCATCCTCGACATCGGGTGCGGCGCGGGCGCCACCGCCCTGGCGATGGCCGAGCAGGTGGCCCCGTCGGGCCAGGTCGTCGGCCTCGACCTGTCCCGGCCGCTGCTGGCGCTGGCGCGCCGCCGGGCCGCGGCGGCGGGGCTCTCGAACGTGGAGTTCATCGAAGGCGATGCGCAGGCCCATGCCCTGCCGCCGGCGAGCTTCGACGCGGCGTTTTCGCGATTCGGGGTGATGTTCTTCGCCGACCCGACGGCGGCGTTCGCCCACATCCGGGGCGCCCTGCGGCTGGGCGGGCGCCTGGCCTTCGTCTGCTGGCGCGGCATGGCCGAGAACGACTGGGTGACCGTCCCGACGGCGGCGGCCCTGCGGCATCTGACGTTCCCGCCTCCTGGGGATCCTTTGGCCCCGGGACCCTTCGCCTTCGCCGACCCGGCGCGCGTGACGGCCATCCTGTCGCGCGCCGGCTTCGAGGACATCGCCATCCGCGGCCACGACGAGAAGATCGGCTGGGGCGATCTCGACGAGTCGGTGAGCGTGGCGCTCAACATCGGTCCGCTCGGCCGGATGCTGCGCGACGAGCCGGACAAGCGCGACCTGGTTCTGCCCGCTCTGCGCGAAGCCTTCGCGCCCTATGCCGGCGCGGACGGGGTGATGATGAACTCCGCCACCTGGATCGTCACCGCGCGCAAGCGCTGACGCCCCCGCGCTTGACCTGAGTCAAGGCCGTGCGCCGCCGACGGCGCGCAGGCTGCGCTGTCGTCTCATGGGCGAAGCGGGAGTTCTGGAAATCGTGAGCCTCGCGGCTGTCACATCGGCTCCAGCCGCCGTCGAAGCCGATGACGCGGCCTTCCTGGCGGAAGTGCGCGCCTTCCTGGGCGCGGCGCTGACGCCGGACCTGCGGGAAGCCGGGCGGCGGACCCTGGGCGTGCACGCCGACATCGAGGCCTGCCGCACCTGGCACAGGCGCCTGTTCCGCCGCGGCTGGATCGCTCCGGCCTGGCCGGTGGAATGGGGCGGAACCGGCTGGAGCGCCCGCCGGCGGTTCCTGTTCGACCGCGAGTGCGCCCTGAACGACGCGCCGGTGCTGTTCGCCGGCGGCGTGCGCAGCCTGGGGCCCCTGCTCATCGAGATCGGCACGCCGATGCAGCGCTCGCGCTATATCCCGGCCATCCTCTCGGGTGAGGACCTGTGGTGCCAGGGCTTCTCCGAGCCCGGGGCCGGATCCGACCTCGCCGCCATCTCCACCCGGGCCGTGCGCGACGGCGACGTCTATGTGGTGAACGGCTCGAAGATCTGGACCACCGGGGCGCACCTCTCCAACCGCATGTTCGCCATCGTGCGCACCGCCGACGGCGAGAAGCGCCAGCAGGGCCTGACCTTCCTGCTGATCGACATGGCCAGCCCCGGCCTCGCCGTCTCGCCGATCCTGGGCCTGGCCGGCGAGCACGAGTTCAACCAGGTGTTCTTCGACGGCGTACGGGTTCCGGTCGCCAACCGGGTGGGCGAGGAGAATGACGGCTGGGGCGTGGCCAAGCGGCTGATGCAGCTGGCGCGCTCCAACAACACACCCTCGGCCCTGGTCCGCCGGGTGCTGCGCCGCACCGCCCTGGCCATCGCCGACGCCGGACCGGGCCTGGGGCGCAGCGCGCTCAGCCGCCTGGCGGCGCTGCAGATCGAGCTGGAGGCCTTCGAGCAGCTCGAACTGGCGAGCCTGCCGGCGGGGCGTCCCCGCCCAGGCGACCAGTCCGCGCCCTCGATGCTGAAACTGGTGGGCAGCGAGCTGCACCAGAAGGTCGCCGAGCTGGCCATGGAGGTGGCGGGGCCTTACGCCGCCGCGGCGCTGGACGCGCTGGGGCTCGCCGGCGACGAGGTTGACGCCGGCGCCCGCGCCATGGCCAAGCACCTCTCCGTCCGCGCCGCCACCATCTACTCCGGCTCCAGCGAGACCCAGCGCAACGTCATCGCCGGCGCGATGCTGAGGGCGTAGGGCGGCGCCGAGGGGTCGCGCCGCTGCGGCGCCACCGCGCCCGCTTGCGCCTCCCTGGCGTAAGGCGTGAATAGTCGCCGCGACGACAACAACATCGATCCAAGGCCTTGGGAGCGGAAGCGCGGATGAGCGACCTGTTTGACCTTTCCGGCAAGGTGGCGCTGGTCACCGGCGGCAGCCGCGGGCTCGGGCTGCAGATGGTGCGGGCCTTCGCCAGGGCCGGCGCCGATGTGGTGATCACCAGCCGCAAGGTCGACGCCTGCGAGGCGGCCGCCGCCGAGGTGCGCGGCCTGGGCCGCCGGGCGCTGGCCTACGGCTGCCACGTCGGCCACTGGGACGCCCTGCAGGGCCTGGCCGATGCGGCCTACGAGGCCTTCGGCAAGGTCGACATCCTGGTGAACAACGCCGGCATGTCGCCGCTGACGCCGTCGTCGCTGGAGACCAGCGAGGACCTGTTCGACAAGGTCATCGGCGTGAACTTCAAGGGGCCGTTCCGGCTGACTTCCCTGATCGGCCCGCGCATGGTCGCCGGCGACGGGGGGTCGATCATCAGTGTCTCCTCGACGGCCTCCATCCGCCCGTCGCCGCGCTTTGCCCCCTATGCCGGGGCCAAGGCGGCGCTGAACGCCATCACCATCGCCTTCGCCCAGGAATACGCCCCCAAGGTGCGGGTGAACGCCATCATGGCCGGCCCGTTCCTGACCGACATCTCCAAGGCCTGGGACGAGCGGGCGCGGCGGGTCGCCGGCAACGCCCTGGGCCGCCCCGGCCAGCCGGAGGAGATCGTCACGGCCGCCATGTACCTGGCCAGCCCGGCGTCCAGCTTCACCACCGGCTCGGTGATCCAGGTCGACGGCGGGACGCCGTAGGGCGCGGGCTAGCGGGGCCTAAGCCGCGTCCGCGAGCCTCCCTACGAACGCGGCCACGGCGGCGTTGAAGCCTTCGGCGCAGTCGAGGTTGACCGAGTGGCCGCCGTCGAGATCGACCACCTGCAGGCCCGGGATGTCGTGGACGGCGCGGTCGCGCATCGGCTGGAACGCGGCCTCGCGGTTCCGTTCACCAGCAGCGAGGGCACGGCGATGCGCGCAAGATCCTCCAACACCGACAGTCCGGGCACGGTGCCGCGCATGGCTTCGGCGACGGCGCGGGGCGAGAGCAGCTCCGCATCGGCGACCAGGCCCTGCCAGATCTCCGGTGGCAGGCGGCGCGAGGGCCTGGGATAGATGGACATGGCCTTCAGCGCCTGGTGCCCGCCCCGCTCCAGGGCGTCAGCGTGGGCGGCGCGCGCCGCCGGATCGACCCGCATCGGCGGCGAGAAGCCGGAGATCGAGTTGGTGAACACCTGGCCGATCACCCGCCGTGGATGCTCGATGGCGTAGCGGATGGTCAGGCCGGCGCCGAAGGACTGGCCGCAGATGAACCACCGCTCGGCGCCCAGTCTCTCGCGCAGCCCCTCGAACCGGCGGACATAAGCGCCGACGCCGTAGCTCTCCGGGTCGCGGCGACTCTGCGAGCGGCCATGGCCCAGCAGCTCGACGGTGACCGGCGTTGCGACCCGCGCCAGGGCCTCCAGGTTCGGCCGCCACTGCGCCCGGCTGGACAGGAAGCCGTGCACCAGCAGCAGGAAAGGTCGCGAGCCCTCGCCCCAGACGTCGTAGCGCATGCCCTCCAGCAGGCCGCCGGACGGCTCAGGCATGGGCGGCGGCTTCGCGCGCGTCCAAGGCGAGGAGTTCAGCGAACCTCACGCACGCAGGCCTTCGGCGCACGTGCGGAACAGGCGCTTCAGGTCCGGCTCCCGCTCGAGCCCGCGGCAGATCTCGATCACCGCCTCGCGCGCCTCTGGCCGCAGCACCTTGCGCGTCAAATGCCGGAACTTGCGTTCCAGTCTCGCCTGCTGCTGGGCCAGGTCCCGCGCCGGGATCGCCACGTCCACCGTGCGGCTCAGCTCGCGACCGTCCTTGAGGCGCACCTCCACGGTCGAGCCGGGCCCCTCGGCGGTGGGCGCCACCGCGATCCGCTGGCGCAGCCCCACCAGGTCGGCCCGCGCGGCGGTGGCGTCGCTGAACAGGGCGTCGTCGAAGGTGTCCTCGCCGGCAAGGGCCAGTGCGCAGGTCATGCGCAGGGAGAACTTGCATTCCAGCCCGGTGCGCGGCGCCTCGATGTTGCACACGCCGAGATGCACCGGATGGACCCGCACGGTGACGGCCTGCACGTCGGCGGCGGTGAAGGCGTTCTCCGCGCGCAGGGCGTTGGCCGCCTCGATGGCGTTATGGGTGAGGTAGCAGGCCGCGTGGTACTTGAAGAGCGCGTCCACCACCCAGGGCATCGGGCGCGGGGCGAGGCCGGCGGCGACGTCCACCGTGGTCGACTGGGTGGCGGCGAAGCCCTGTTCTGAGCCCAGGATGTCGGTGTCGCTGGTGAAGCCGCGCGCGGCGAGGCGGGCGGCCAGCACGCCGTTCTGCGCCGCCTTGCCGGCATGCAGAGGCTTGGACATGGTGCCGAAGACGCTCTTCAGTCCCGCGGCCTGGGTGCCCGCCAGGCCCAGGGCGTGCAACAAGGCCTCGCCTTCCAGACCCAGCAGCTGGGACGCCCCGGCCGCCGCCCCGAAACTGCCGAAAGTGGCCGTGCCGTGCCAGCCCTTGGCGTAGTGCGAGGGCCCCATCAGGCGACCCACCCGGCATTCCGCCTCGACCCCGGCGATGAAGGCCGCGAGCGTCTGCGCCCCGGTGGCGCCCAAAGCCTCCGCCAGCCCCAGCACCGCGGGGGCCACGGGCGCGGTGGGATGGCCCATGGCGGTGATCACGTCGTCGAAGTCCAGAGCGTGTCCCATGGCCCCGTTGATCAGCACGGCGTGGTCGAGGCGCGCGCGGCGGCCGAGGCCGAGCAGCGTGCAGCCTTCCGGCTCGTCGGCCGCGGCCAGCTCCTCGGCCAGGATGGCCACCAGCGGCTCGCGCCGGGCGGCGAGCGCCACGCCCAGCCAGTCCAGCAGGCACTGCTTGGCCACCGTCAGCGCCTCGGGGGGCGGCGGCGCGGCGCGCATGTCGGTCAGCAGCCGGGCCAGGGATGCGGTAGTCGACAGGCTCGTCGCCCGCACGGTTGATGCGTCGTCCATCCGATCCTCCCGCGTCCGCGCCACGGCCGTTCGCCGCCGTCGGCCGATGCGGCCCAAAGCCTACGTCCGTCCGCACGCCTGGGCTATAGTCGCGAGAGCCCCGGTCGCCTCGAATGCGCCGGACGAAGGGCGCGTCGGCGCCGGGAGGAGTGCAGGTGGCGGACGATCTGACTGCGGCGCCGGCCGGAAGCGGCTACATGACCCCAGAGCGCGTGATGATGCGCGACGTGGCGCGCGACTTCGTGCAGCGCGAGGTGCTGCCGGCCGCCAACCGCCTCGACCCGGTGAAGGGCGACATGCCGCGCGAACTCATCGAACAGATGGGCGATCTTGGCTTCTTCGGGATTCTGATACCCGAGGAGTACGGCGGCCTGGGCCTTGGCGCTTTCGAGTACTGCCTGGTGGCCGAGGAACTGGCCCGCGGCTGGATGAGCGTCGCCAGCATCATCGCCAGGGGCAACAGCTTCTACCGCTCGATTCCGGGCTCCGGCGAGGAGCGTCGGCGCAAGATCGAACTGATGGCCAGGGGCCGCTACCTCGGCGCGGCGTCGCTGTCGGAGCCGGGCACCGGTTCGGACCTCTCCGGAGTCACCTGCCGGGCGCGGCGGGACGGCGACGGCTGGGTGATCAACGGCAACAAGTACTGGTGCACCTTCGCCGACGGCGCGGACTTCATCAGCGTGCTCTGCCGCATCGACGATCCGGCAGCGCCCGGCGGCCGCGCCGGCACGGTGAGCGTCTCGGTGGAGAAGCCCAAGGGCGAACTCCCGGCCGGTGTCACCGGCAGCCCGATCCCGAAGATCGGCTACTTCGGCTGGAAGACCTGGGAGCTGCACTTCGACAATGTCCGCGCGCCGGCGCGCCAGGCCGAGGGGGTGTTCGGCGGCAGCGACGACGGCCGCGCCGCCCAGGCCACCGCCTTCGGGCTGGGCCTGGCGCGCGCCCACACGGCGGCGAGGTCCATCGGCCTCGCCCGCGGGGCCCTGGAGGACGCCATGGCCTACGCCCGCGAGCGCATCCAGTTCGGCCAGCCGATCTCCGACTTCCAGGCGATCCGCTTCAAGATCGCCAGCATGGCCACCGAGATCGAGGCCGCGCGCCAGCTGATGTACTACGTCTGCGGCGAGATCGACGCGGGCCGGGCCGGGCGCATCGAGACCTCGATGGTCAAGCTGTTCGCCTCGGAGATGTCCGAGCGGGTGACCAGCGAGGCCCTGCAGATACTCGGCGGCGCCGGCTACACCACCCTGCACGCCGTCGAGCGCTACTGGCGCGACGCCCGGCTGACCAAGATCTTCGAGGGTACGAGCGAGATCCAGCAACGCATCATCGCCGATACGCTACTGGGCAAGCCTACCATTCGAGGGTCGAACTAGGGGGGTCCATGCGCGTCTTCGAGAATTAACTCGACCCGAGCATGGTGGCCGGGCGCGGCGGCGAGGCTTTGGTCGCGGGTGAGCAGCGGGGCGCCCATCGTCTCGGCGAGGGCCACGTAGACGGCGTCGTAGGCCGTGAGATTGGCCCTCAATTCCCAGACCCGCGGCAAGAGGAAATCGTGCGGATACCGGCGCAAGGGAAGGTCCGCGAGGTCGGCGAGGGCCGCGCGGCCGCGTTCGCCGTCGATCTCGCCACTCGCCGCATACCGGCGGATCACCTGGGCGACCTCGACGTCGAGCAGATGCGGCGCATGCAGGGTCTGTCCGGCGTCGAACAGCCGACTTTCCACCGCGTCTGCCGCGGGCGTGCGGAGCAACACTTCAAGCAGGGCCGAAGCGTCGACGACGATCATTGGCGGTCGCGTTCAACGCGGACCGCCTCGGCGGGCGCCACGGAAGGGGTGATTGCAGAGCGGTTTTGCAGACGCGCTCTCAGCTCAGCGAGTGTCGGGCGTTCGGCCACCTCGCGAATTTCGCCGAGCAAGTAGTCGGAAAGCGACATCCCGCCAGCGCCGCGCGCGACTTGAGTTGGCGATGCAGTGCATCGGGCACATTGCGGATTTGGATCATCGCTGTCATGTGCATAACATTGAAACATGTTGCGCACATGTCAAGGCCGGCGGGCCAGGTCGGCTACATCCCGATCAGATCGGCCTTGTCGAGCGTGTTGCGCACGATCCTCAGCACCGCCACGTCGATCATCACCCCATCCACCTGGGCAGCGCCCAGGCCCCTGGCTTCGGCTTCCAGATAGGCGGCCTCGAGCTTGCGCGCGCGGGCGACCTCCTCCGGGCTCGGGGAGAAGATCTCCAGCGCCGGGGCGATCTGGGCGGGGTGGATGGCCCACTTGCCGACCATGCCCAGGGCCCGCGCGCGGCTTGCCTCCCTGCGGAAGCCCTCCTCGTTGCGGAAGTTCGCATAGGGACCGTCGACCGCGTCGATCTTGGCGGCGCGGGCGGCCATGGTCATGCGGAACCGGGCGTAGTGGAAGATGTCGCCCGGGTAGCCTTCACTGTCGCCGACGTTGCGGGTTTCGATGCCCTGCGACGCCGAATAGTCGCCCATGCCGAAGATCAGGCACTCCAGGCGCTCCGAGCAGCGGGAAATCTCGTCGACGTTCTGCAGCGCCTGCACCTCCTCGATCAGCACCTCGATGCCGATTCGCCGGTCCAGTTTCAGCCGCTTCTCCAGCTGGCCGAGCATCAGGTCCAGGAAGTGCACGTCGCCCGCCGTATAGGGCTTGGTGAGCATGAGGGTGTCGATGTTCGCGCCGGCCTTCTCCACCACGGTGATGATGTCGCCGTGGCAGAACTCGGTGGTCACGTCGTTGATCCGGACGCACCTGGTCTTGCGGCCCCAGTTCAGATTGTTCAGCGCCCAGGCGATCTTGTCCCGGGCCTCCACCTTGGCGCTGGGGGCGACGGCGTCCTCCAGGTCGCAGAACACGTGGTCGGCCTCGGACTCCGCGCCCTTGGCCAGCATCTTCTCGCTGCTTCCGGGTACGGAAAGTTGGGAGCGCCGCAGGCGGGCGGGACGTTGGCTCATGGAAGGGCTTCCTCCTTGGGACTCGCGGCGACGGCCGCCCGGCTTTGCAGCAGGGCGTCGATCTCGGACGGCGTGAGCCAGGCTTCCAGCAGGCGCGCGCGAGTGTGTTCGCCCAGCAGCGGCGCGCGTCGCCGCACGCCGCCGGGGGTGGCGGTCATCTTGATGGGCGCGCCGGCGATCTGGATCGGCGCGGCGCCCGGCTGCTCCACGTTCACGATCATCTCGCGCACGGCGAAGTGCGGATCGCCGGCGATGTCGGCCATGTCCATCACCGGGCCGAAAGGGATCAGCCCGCCGAGGCGCGCCATCAGTTCCGCCTTGGTGAATTGGCGGGTGGCCTCGGAGACCGCCTCGATCAGGGCCTCGCGGTGCTTGGCCCTGGCTTCGCGGGTGGCGAAGCGCGCATCGGCGGCGATCCAACCGGCGTCCAGCTGGGCGCACAGGGTGTCGAAGAAACCTTCCTGCTGCGCGGCGATGGTGACGAAGCCGTCCGCCGCCGGGAACATGCCGAAGGGGGTGAGGAACGGGTGGTGGTTGCCTTCCGGGCCAGCCACCACGCCCTGGATCGAATGCTGCCAGACCATGCGCTCGCAGACCGCCAGCACCGCGTCCACCATGGAGATGTCCACGAACTGCCCCTCGCCGGTGCGACGGGCGTGGTGGATGGCCGACAGCACGCCGAAGGCCAGCATCATGCCGGGCACGATGTCGCCTACGCCCGGACCAACCTTTGTCGGCGTCGCCGCGTCCGGCCCGGTGATCGCCATGATGCCGCCCATGGCCTGGGCCACGACGTCGAAGGCCGGCCAGTCCTTGTAGGGCGAGGCGCCGGTGCGCTGGTCGCCGAAGCCGCGCAGGCAGCCGTAGACCAGGCGCGGATTGATCTCCCGCAGCACCTCATAACCGAGCCCCAGCCGCTCCATCACCCCGGCGCGAAAGTTCTCGATCACCGCGTCGGCGTTCCGAACGAGGGCCTTCAGCGCTGCCTTGCCGGCCTCGGTCTTCAGGTCGAGGCAGACGCTCTCCTTGTTGCGGTTGACGCTCTGGAAATAGCCCCCGAGGGCGTGGACCTTGTCGTCCGCGCGGAACGGCCCGCCGACGCGGGTCATGTCGCCGCCGGGGGGCTCGACCTTGATCACCTGGGCGCCCTGGTCGGCCAGCATCATCGCCCCGTACGGCCCCGACAGCATCTGGGTAAGGTCGACGATGCGGATGTCGCTGAGGGCGCCGAAGGGCTCGCTCATCGCTCGCCCCAGTGGCTGTGGCGCTTGACCAGCACCTTGCGTTCCACCTGGGCCACCAGCTCGTCGCGCTGGTTGACCCCGTAGTGGCGGAACACCACGATGCCCGCGTCCTCCCGGTCGGCGTCTTCCTTGGAGAGCACCTCGCTGTAGGCGTAGAGGGTGTCGCCGTGGGTCACCGGCCGGGTCAGGCGGATGTTGTCCAGGCCCAGCTCCGCCAGGGCGTTCTCGCAGCAGTCCTGGGAGGCGAGGCCCAGCACCATGGAGAAGTTGACCCCGCCATAGGACAGGATGTGGCCGAAGGGCGTCTTCGAGGTCTGGTCCTCGTTGAAGTGCGCCTGCGCGGTGTTCATCACCAGATTGGTGATCAGCACGTTCTCCAGGTTCGTGACGGTCTTGCCGCGGGCGTGGCGGATCACCGACCCCACCTCGAAGTTCTCGAAGTAGTTGTCGCTCCCGGTGAGGCCTGACAGCTTGCCCATCATGCCACCGCCTGCGGATTGCGCCGGCGCACCAGGTTGGAGCGGCGAAAGCCCACCACCCGCTCACCGGTCTCGGCGAAGCCCTCGCTGGTCCAGGTGACGATGCCGTTGCGCGGATCGCTGCCGGAGAGCCGGGTCTCGGTGGTGGTGCTGCGCGAGGTGATGGTGGTCCCCGGATAGACCGGCCGGTCGTAGGTCAGCTCATAGACCCCCAGGAAAGGACCGCCGATCTCGCTGCAGTCCTGCACGCTGAGGCCTAGCACGATGTTGAACACCAGGTGCGGGTTGACCACGATGTTCGGATGGCCGAGCGCCTTGGCGTATTCGCGGTTGAAATACAGCGGGTTGAACGACAGGGTCAGGTTGGAGAACAGGATGGTGTCGCTCTCGAACACCGTGCGGCCCCAGTGGTGCTCGAAGGTCTGGCCCACGAAAAAGTCCTCATAGAGCCGCCCCTTGGGCCAGAGCTTCGCCTTCGTGCGGAAATCCTCGCTCACCTGCGGCGTGCTCCCTTGGGCTGCTCCGGGCCGCGATGGCGCGGTTCTCCGAGCCCTACGAAAGGCGCATCGACGCCCCGGCGCAAGGGTTCAGGCGCCAGGGTTCACGGCGTCGGCGCCGACGCCGTGTCGATGGCGGCGAACTCCGCGTCGGTCAGCGACCAGCCCAGGGCCGCGAGGTTCTGCTCGGCGTGCCGGGCCTTGGAGGCGCCCGGGATGGGGATCACGTGCGGGTCGCGCTGCAGCAGCCAGTTCAGCGCCGCCTGGCTCGTGCTGGCCTGGTGCGCCTCCCCCACCTCGCGCAGCACGCCGCGCAACGCCTCGGCCTTCGGCGTCTTCTCCGCCGCCCCGGCGTCGGTGAGCCGGCCCGAGGCCAGGGGGAAGTAGGCCACCAGCGCCACGTCCAGTTCGCGGCAGGCGTCCAGCACGCCGTTGGTCTCCGGCCGGCGGTTCAGCAGGCTGTAGTGCACCTCATTGGCGGCCAGCGGGATGTCGGCCCGCCCCAGCCGCTCGGCGAAGCGGCGCATCTGATCGGCGCTGAAGTTGCTCACCCCCACGTGGCGCACCTTCCCGGCCTTCACCGCCTCGGCCATGGCGTCCGCCAGCGCCCCCAGGTCGGCGAAGGGGAACGGGAAGTGCACGTAGTAGAGGTCCAACGTGGGGACCCCCAGCCGCGCGAGGGAGGCGTCCAGGGCGCGCAGCAGATGCCGCGGCGAGGTTCGCGCGATGAACGGCGCGAACTTGCTGGCCACGAACACCGGGCGCGGATCCTTGCGGATGCAATCCCCGATCAGCCGCTCCGACTTGCCGAAGCCATAGACCTCGGCGGTGTCCAGGAAGTTCCCCCCGCCGTCGAGCAGGGCCTTGTAGGTCTCCAACACAGCGTCGTCGTTGGTCCCCAGAGCCCACCGATTGGTCCCCACCCCCAGCGCCGGGACCATCGCCCCGGTCTTGCCGAGCGCGCGCTGTGGAACGGGTTCAGCCATGGCGACGAACGAACTCCCCTTAGGCCCGCGCATCTTGGCCGCGCCGACCGCCCCCCGCAACGGCGAAGGCCCGCGAGAGTCTCCCGCGGGCCTTCATGGTGGTGGAAGCAGTCACTCAATAAAAATTCTCCACTATTCAGATCAAGAAAGTAATTATCACGACAAATTGTTGTTAATGGGGCCTGCCAGAGACGATGATCCGGGTGTATCGCCGATTTGAGGGACCGAATTACTTTGGTCTTCGGCGAGCGAGCACTGGAGCGAAGCCGCCATCCTTCTACAAAGGAGGGGACTGGCGTGCGTGACGACTTAGGACAGAGCGCAACGCCCACCGACGTGGAGGCGTCAGTGCGGTCGCTGGAATCGATGAACCTCGCCGCATTGAAAGACGTCTGGCGTGGCCGGTGGGGGCCACCACCGAAGCTACGCTCTGTGGAGCTACTGCGTCTGATCATCGCGTGGCGCATGCAGGCGGCTGCCGAAGGGAGCCTCAGTGGTGAGACCAAAGCGAGGCTTCGCAGCACGTCAATCCCGCGCACGCCGAACCCGCCGGCGGGCACGCGGCTGACCCGAGAATATCGCGGTGTCCTGTACACGGTCGAGATTCTTGCCGGCGGTGTCCGACACGCCGGGCGCACCTATCGCAGCCTGTCAGAGGTGGCGCGAGAGATCACCGGCACCCGTTGGAATGGCCCTCGCTTCTTCGGGCTGCGCAACAGAGACGCAGCATGACTGGACCGGACGCCGTTCGCTGGGCCGTCTACACGCGCAAGAGTTCCGACGAGGGCCTGGAGCAATCGTTCAACAGCCTGCATGCGCAGCGCGAAGCCTGCGAAGCCTTCATCAAGTCCCAGGCCGGCGAGGGTTGGCTTGTTCAGCGCGATCGCTACGACGACGGGGGATACTCGGGCGGCGGGATGGATCGACCCGGTCTGCGTCGGCTGCTGTCTGACGTCGCGGCGCGGCGTGTGGACGTGGTGGTAGTCTACAAGGTCGATCGCCTGACCCGCTCGTTGCGCGATTTCGCGAAGATCATCGAAACGTTGGACGCCGTCGGAGCCTCGTTTGTCAGCGTCACCCAGGCCTTCAACACCACATCGTCCATGGGGCGACTGACGCTCAACGTCCTGCTCTCGTTCGCCCAGTTCGAGCGCGAGGTCACCTGCGAACGCATCCGGGACAAGATCGCTGCATCGAAAGCGAAGGGCATGTGGATGGGCGGAGTGCTGCCGCTTGGCTACGACCCCCCGACCAGCCAGGTGTCGCGCGCACTCTCCGTCAACCAAGCCGAAGCCAAGACGGTCCGGCTGATCTTCCGCCGCTATCTGGAGTTGGGGAACACCCTCGCGCTCCAGCGTTGGCTCGAGTCCGAAGGGATCCGGTCGAAATCTCGTGCTCCGATCGGGCGCCGGCGCGAGCCTGGCCACGCTTTCAGCCGAGGCGCGCTGGGCCACCTTTTGAAAAACCGCACCTACGTCGGCGAAATTCCTCACAAGCTTGAGAGCTATCCCGGACGCCACCCAGCGATTGTCGACCGTCCGACGTTCGAAGCCGCTCAGGCTCTGTTGGCGCGCAACAGCCGTACAAGGCGAGAGCGGGTCCCCAGGTCTGCCAGCGTCCTGCTACGCGGCATCCTCTTCGATGGCGACGGCCAACCGATGGACCCCGTGTTTGCGCGCGGCCCGCACGGGCGCTGCTACCAATACTATGTGTCCGCGCCCATCTGGCCGGGGCGGCGCCACGGCACTGAGGACGACGCGATACGGCGCGTCACGGCCACTGCAATCGAGGATCTGGTGTTGCGGCGGCTCGCGCCGATTGTCGGCGTCGTCCAGACGGATCTCAGCGCGCCGGAACTGCGAGCGCTGCTTGCGCGCGTCGAGATCCATCCTGCCGCCGTGCATGTCGTGCTTCGGGCCACGGGCGTTGGCGTGCAATCGCACCAACGCATCGGCCTCGACAGCGTTCGACGTCAGCTACTGCCAGGCGAGCAGGTTACCGCCGAACCTCAGGACAGCCGCCTTTTCAGAATCATGCTGCCGGTCCGACTCAAGCTCCGCGGAGGCCGCATCTGGGTTGTCGATCCTAGTGGCGGCAGCGGCCGATCTATCGTTCCGCCAGACCGCGACCTGATCCGACGTCTTCGCGCCGCCCATACCGTCCTGAAAGCCTCTCGAATCCAGCCAGACGCGTCCAATGATCAAATGCGCTACGCGCGGGCGCCAACCGGCTCCAACAAGATCAAGCTGGCCCGATGGGCTTTTCTGGCGCCCGATCTCCAGGAGGCGATCCTCGCAGGCAGGGCGCTGGGCGGCCGACCATCCGTACCGACGACCGTCGAGATACCGCTGTTGTGGGCCGATCAAAGGACTCTGTTTGGCGTGCCTCAGCCAAAGCGTTCGCCCGCCGCAGCGCTGGTAGCCAAATCCCTCGACGCAGCCCTCGTCAGTCCAACGCCGACTGATCGGTTGGTGGAGAGTCCATAAGAGAACATTCTCGCTCACAGCTACAACTGTTGCGGCAATCTCGTCTGACTGACCTCGGTGCTGTCAGTCTAACGCCAACTCGTCTCCGGAAGTCGGAGTCGCCCCGAACGTCGGATCACCTCCGGTGAGAGGTTGTAGTACTTGAACGGGTTGCGCATGCGGGGAGGGCAGGGGAGTCCCCCTCGCGGCAATGCGGTTAGCTTTGACAACATCCGCGCCTGGGTAGCTTCGGGGAGAAGGAGCCGCCGCAATGGCCGTCCATAACGCCGACATCGCCGCCGCCTTCAATCAATTGGCTGATCTGCTCGAGATCGAGGAGGCCAATCCGTTTCCCGCCGCTGCGCTACGACCAATGGCGCGGGCGGGCCCTGAAACGAAGATCCGCATTGCGGCAAATCCTTTGTTGTGGTCCAGCTCAACGTCAGGTCGTGACGCGTGAGTTATGAGGCGCAGCAGTGGCAGTGTTCAACTGGGTTGGGCCGTCTGACGGCAGCTGGAACGATCCGGGCAACTGGACCGAGAACGGCGCCCCGACCACAGACGCACCCGGCGCGGCCGACCAGGTCGATATCGAGCCTCAGACTGGCCCCCTGACGGTCACGGGCGACGGACAGTCGTCGTCCCTCACGCTCATTAGCCCCACACAGTCTTCCGGCGGGATCTCGCTGCCAGGCTTGAACTCGCCTTTCGAAGGCATCCTGCTTTCAGGGGACTTTGTAACCGGCGCCGTTGCGCTGGACGGCGCCATCGCCATCGATGCGGCGCACAGCCTGACGGTGACCGGGGACCTGTTGAACGAAGTACTATTCAACGGCATCTACATCGGCGAAAAAAACGGCATCATTTACATCGACGGCGCCGGGGCTGAGCTTCGCGTTGGCGGCACACTCGACTCCGGCCTGACGGTCCTGAACGGCGGAGAAGCCTTCGCTGGCACGCTTCTCATTGACGCGCCCGTCTATCTCGACGGCACGTCGTCGCTCGAGGTGGGAACACTGGGCGACGCGGTCCCCGGGACGGTGACGATCGATCCTGGCGGAACGATCAGGGTCCTAGACGGCGAATTGAGGATCACGGCGGTGTCTGTCATCGACAACGGCGTCATTGAGACGGGTATCGCGGGCGGAGCGCTCACGATCTCCGCGCCTATCTCCGGTTCGGGCACACTGCTGATTGAAGAAAATTCGAATCTTGCCGTCGACCAGGTGGCGGAAGGCGTTACGGTCCGCTTCGGAACGCAGGCCGACTTCGCGGGCCCTGCATGGCCCCCTCCCGTCGGCGGCACGCTGACTCTAAGCGCGGCCTCGCTTGCCCCCTCCGGCTCCTTCGGCGCCGCGATCACCGGCTTCGCCCCCAGTGACACCATCAGCTTCGGCGGGACGGTCACCAGCGCGACCTGGCACGACGGCCTCCTCACCCTGCTCGACGGACAGACCCCGGTGGGGGAACTCCATCTTCTAGGCGACTACGGCGGCGTGACCTTCACCACGACCTCCAACGGCGGCGCGACCGACATCACCGCGTACAGTGCGCCCATGGCGATCTCGCACGACTTCACCGGCACGGGCCATAGCGACATCCTGTTCGGCCAGACGAACGGCGAGGTGGCTCTATGGCAGATGTCGGGTACGGCGATCACCGGCGGCGGGGATTTCGGCAATCCGGGCGGGACCTGGCATGCGGCCGCGGTCGGCGATTTCGACGGGGACGGCTTCGCCGACATCCTGTTCCAGGACGCCTCGGGCAATCTCGCCACCTGGCAGATGAGCGGAACGTCCATCACCGGCGGCGGAAACATCGGCAATCCCGGCGGGACCTGGGCGGTCGCCGGCGCCGGCGACTTCAACGGCGACGGCAAGAGCGACATCCTGTTCGCCGACGCCTCCGGTAATCTCGCCATCTGGGAGATGAACGGCACAGCCATCATCGGCGGCGGGGCGATCGGCAACCCGGGGGGAACCTGGCAGGTCAAGG
>JBIOEG010000022.1:0-61127 GCA_044445825.1 Caulobacterales bacterium | reverse complement strand
GCCAATGCCCCCGCCACGCCGCCCGAGCTCCTGGAGTTGCGCGGCTCCATCGACAACATCGACGCCGCCCTGATCCACATCCTGGCCGAGCGGTTCAAGGCCACCCGCAAGGTGGGCGAACTGAAGGCGCGGCTCGACCTGCCGCCGGCCGACCCCGCTCGCGAGGCCCGCCAGATCGCTCGCCTGCGCAAGCTGGCCACCGAGGCCGAGCTCGATCCGGAATTCGCCGAGAAGTTCCTGAATTTCCTGGTCCGCGAAGTGATCCACCACCACGAACGCATCCGCGAGGCGCGCGGACGGGGGTGACCGGCCCTACGCCTGCGCTTCGAAAAATGCGTCCGGGTCCTCCACCTCCACCAGCCTGCCGCGCCGGATCTCCAGGAAACGCGTGGCGGCGGTGCGGGTGAAGTAGCGGTCGTGGGAGACGAACAGGCACGAGACGTCCGCCGCTTCCAGCTGCGCCTCCAGGTCCTCCTGCCCCTCGATGTCCAGGTGGTTGGTGGGCTCGTCCAGCAGGTAGAAGTTGGGCCGCTCGGCCTTCAGGCGCAGGAACTTCAGCCGGGAGCGCTCGCCATGGCTGAGCAGGTCGATAGGATCGCGCAGGCGATGGAACGGGAAGCCGGCCTTGATCAGCGAGCCGATGGCCTCCTTCTCGGTGACCCCGTCCACGGCTGAGAGATAGTCCAGCAGGCTCGACCTCAGAGGCATGTCGCCCAGCGCCTGGTCGAACACCGCCAGGCGGCAAGCCGGGTTGAAGCGCACCTGCGCCTTGCCGTCGTAGTGGTCGGCGGCCGCCTCGAACGCCCGGGCCAGGGCGCCGAGCATGGTGGTCTTGCCCGCCCCGTTGACGCCCAGCAGCGCGACCCGGTCGCCCGTGCGCACGCCGAGACGATCGATCTTGATCAGCGGACGCCCGTCCGGCGTCGAAACCATGAGGCCCTCCAGCCGCAAGGCCACCTTGGCTTCCAAGTCGCCCTCGGCCAGCTCCAGCCGGCGTTCGCGGGACTGGTAGTTCTCGGCCTTCTCGGCCTCGATGCGATCAATGCGCTTCCCGGTGGCCTTCAATTTCTTGTGGAACGCGTCGCTGGTCTGGCCCCAGACCTTGTAGCGGGCGACGGCGGCCTCCAGGCGCCTGATCTCCTTGTCTTCCAGCGAACGGCGCCGGGCGTCGGCGGCGTCGCGCTGCAGCAGCTGCTCGCGGGCGGCCGAAAACGGGACCTTGAAGGCGTGCGCCCCGTCCGAGCGCAGGAACAGGGTGCGCGTGGTGACGCGGTTGAGGAACTCCCGGTCGTGGGAGACGATCAGCATGGGCAGCTTGATCAGGTCCTCGAGCCAGCCCTCCAGCACTTTGATGTTGACCAGATCCAGGTGATTGGTGGGCTCGTCGAGGATCAGCAGGTGCGGCTGTTCAAGCAAAGCCGCGGCCGCCACCAGCACCAGTCTCTGCCAGCCGCCGCTGAGCGCGCTGTAGGGTCCGCCTGCGGTCTCGGACGGCATGCCGATCTCGCCCAGCATAACGTCGATGCGCCAGTCCTCGCCGTCGGCGCCGCCACGCGCCAGGGCCCGCTCCAACACCTGGCGCACGGTCAGGTCCGCGAACGCCTCGGGGATTTCCTGCGGCACATGGCCGACGCGCAGGGTGCGCGACTTCAGCACCTGGCCGGAGTTGAGCTCGAGCTCGCCCGTCAGGCACTTGATCAGGGTGGACTTTCCGGCGCCGTTCTCGCCCACCAGGGCGGTGCGCGCCTCGTCCAGCAGGAAGCTGACGTTCTCGAACACCTTGTTCGAGCCGTAGAAGAAGCTGGCGTTCTCCACGCCGAGGACGGCGCCGCGCATGGCCATGACTGATAGCGCTGTCCCCGCCGACGATGGGTTGAAACGCGCTGGATGAGCCGGACGAGGTGTCCGCGTCAAGCGCCGGTCGAGGAAATCTGAGCAGGAGGTGAGCAGCCGTCGCGCGGACTGCGGCCTTGACGGCGCCGGCCGCGCGGCCTGAACTCCGTACGGTCCAACGGGAGATCGCCATGACGAGTCTGAAGCACCTGCCCGCCGACGCGCCACCGGACGCCATCGTCGAGGCGCTGAAGACCGACGGCGCCCTGATCCTCGACAATGTGCTGAGCGGCGACGAGATCGACCGCGTGCGCAGCGAGATCGATCCCTACATCGAGGCCACCGGCCCGGGCCGCGACCAGTTCAGCGGCTTCCAGACCACCCGCACCGGCGCTCTGGTCGCCCGCTCGCCCGCCTGTCGCGAGTTGATAATGCATCCGACCATCCTGGCTGCCTGCGACGCCTTCCTGCTGCCGGCCTGCGACCGCTACCAGCTGCACCTCACCCAGGTGATCCGCATCCGTCCCGGCCAGCCCCGCCAGGTGCTGCACCGCGATCGCCTCGCCTGGGGCGGCTATCTGCAGGGCGTCGAGCCGCAGCTGAACACCATCTGGGCCATGACCGACTTCACCCAGGCCAATGGCGCGACCCAGCTGGTGCCCGGCAGCCCTGACTGGCCGGACAGCCGCCGCGCAACGCCTGACGAGATCGCCTACGCCGAAATGCCGCGCGGTTCGGTGCTGGTCTATTCCGGATCGGTGATCCACGGCGGCGGCGAAAACCGCACGGACGCCGACCGCATCGGCATCAACCTGACCTACTGTCTCGGCTGGCTGCGCCAGGAGGAGAATCAGTACCTCTCCTGCCCGCCGTCCATCGCCCGAACCCTGGATCCGAAGCTGCAGGCCCTGCTGGGCTACTCCATGGGCAGCTACGCCCTGGGCTATTTCTCCCCGCCCCTGCCGCCAGGCGAAGGCCCGGAGGGCGTGCCTCCACAGTTCGCCCTTGGCAACAAGGTCAAGCCGGGATGGGGCGAGGATCTGTACGCCGCGGTGACCGAGAGGTTGAGGAAGAAGGCTCAGGCCTCCGCGGAGAGCGCGTAGCCCCTCGCCTGTTCCTACGCCGCCGCCTTCGCTCGCGCGGCAACTGCCGCGATATCCGCCACGAAGGCGTCGTAGAGCGCCGGCGGGATGTCGTGGCCCATGCCAGGGTAGATCTTCAGCGCGGCGCCCGGGATGTTGGCGGCCGTGTCACGGCCGCCTTCCACCGGCACCAGGGGATCGGCCTCGCCATGGATCACCATCGCGGGCACGCGAATTCCCCTGATCTTCGGCCGGCGGTCCGGGGAGGCCATCACCCCGGCATACTGCCGCGCGAAGCCCACCGGATAGAAGCTGCGCCGGAAGCTGGCGAGGGTCTGCTCACGCAGCGCCGCCTCATCCGCCGGATAGGCCGGCGACGCCGTGACCCGGGCAGACTTTACCGAGTGGTCCAGGAAGCCTTCCAGATCCTCATGAGGATCCGGCCCGCGATTGTTGAGCACGCCGATCGCCTCCGGCGTCGCGCGCGGCAGATCGGGGTTGCCCGTGGTGGACATGATCGAGGTGAGCGACAGGGTCTTGTGCGCGTGGTCGGCGGCGACGAGCTGCGCGATCATCCCACCCATGGAGGCGCCGACGATGTGGGCGCGCTCGACCTCGAGGGCGTCCAGCAGGCCGGCCGCGTCCGCCGCCATCTCGGCCAGGGTGTAGGCCACCGGCGGGGCCTTGCCGTCCCTCAGGGCCGCCAGCACCGCGGCCATGTCCGGCGGTCCGGCGGCGTCGATCTTCTCCGAGAGGCCCACGTCGCGGTTGTCGTACCAGATCACGCGAAATCCCTGGTCCGCCAGCTTGTCGCGGAACTCCTGGGGCCAGCGGGTCATCTGCGCGCCCAGCCCCATGATCAGCAGCAGCGGTTCGGCGCCCGCGTCCCCCTGAACGTCGTATTCCAGCGTGATCCCGTTGGACTTCACCTGGGGCATGGCCCGCCTCCCATCCTGCCGGCGCGCTCACCGGCGCCGTTAGCCGCCATCGTTAGGCGCCCGGCGCGGGCTTTCCAAGCGCAAAAGCCGCAAAGCAGTCGCAGCCCGCGTAAGACCTAGCCGAGCGCGAAGGACGGGAAGCGGTAGGGAATCCAGCCGACCGTCAGTCCCAAGGCGTCGGCAACCTCCCCAGCCGTTTCCGGCGAGAAGCAATAGGACCGGACCGCTGCGATCTTGCCATCTTCCTCCTCGAAGCGGGTGATGCCTTGCAGGGTTCGACCGGACGCCGCGGGCGCGAAACCCAGCACGATGGGCTCGCCGCGGAACTCCACCCTCTCGTTGGTCCATTTGGGCGGCCGCATGTCCGGCGGCAGGTCCGGATGCACGTTCACCGCCTGCCACAGCCAGCTGCCCTTGCGTTCGAACTCTCCGCGGCCGACCTCCAGCAGGTGGCCGCGCATTTCGATGCTCGCGCCGTCGAGCATCAGGTCCAGCAGGCCCGCAAGGTCAGCGGCGTCCAGGCGCTCCACGAAGCGGTCGACCAGTTCCCTGGACGGGGCGCTGCGGTGCACCGGCGCCAAGTCCTTCACCGCCGCGCGCCCCCGGTGCAGCGCCGACTTCACCGCTCCGATGCTGGTGGACAGGGTGGTTGCGATCTCCGCCAAGCTCAGGTCGAAGACTTCCTTCAAGACCAACGCCGCGCGTTCCTGGGGCCGCAGGGCGCGCAGCAACCGGGCGCTGGCGTCGCGCACCTCCGAACGGTCGGCGGCTATGGCGTTCGGCTCGGCCAGGTCCGCCAGGGTCTGCATCGCCCTGGCCTCCGCGGCCTGCCTGCGGCGTGAGTCGACCCAGCATCGGGTGGCGATCGTGACCAGGAAGCCGCGCGGATTGTTGATCCGCGACGGGGCGAGGGCGAGGCTTGAAAAGCCGCGCACCAGCGTGTCCTGCACCAGGTCTTCCGCGTCCCAGATGTCGCCGGTGAGCCGTCGGCAATAGCGGTGCAGCTCCGGCCGGAACTGCGCCACCAGATCCAGATAGCGGCCCCACGCGGAAGTGGTCGCGGCTTGCAGATCGCTGGGATCGTCGGGGTCGGGCATGGCGAAGGCTCCCTTGTCTGACTCTACGACGGATCGGCGGATCGCAAAGATACAGGCCCAGCCCAACTTCGCCCTGGCGCGCGCCTCCACCATGCGTTGAAATGGGCCATGCCCATCGCCCAGCTGAATGACATCGAGACGTGGTACGAACGCGCCGGCGAAGGCCCGCCGCTGCTGTTCATTTCCGGCACCGGCGGCGACCTGCGGGTCAAGCCGAACGTCTTCGACGGGCCGCTGCCGAAGAGCTTCGACGTGCTGGCGTACGACCAGCGCGGCCTCGGGCGCACCAGCAAGCCGGACAGGCCCTACAGCATGGCCGACTACGCCGACGACGCGGCGGCGCTCATCCAGGCCGTGGGCTGGGACCGGGTGAACGTGGTGGGCGTGTCCTTCGGCGGGATGGTGGCCCAGGAGCTGGTGCTGCGCCATCCCGAGCGGGTCAAGCGCCTGGTGCTCGCCTGCACGTCGCCAGGCGGCGCGGGCGGCGCGTCGTACCCGTTCCATGAAATCGGCCATCTGAAGGGCGAGACCCGGGCCAGACACCTGATCCCCATCAGCGACACCCGCCGCGACGCGGCCTGGGCGGTCGCCCATCCCGACCAGTACGCCAGCTTCGTCGCCATGGGCGCCTCCGACCCCTTCGCCGGCGAGCCCGGCCGCGAGATGGGCGCGCGCCGCCAGATCGAAGCGCGCGCCGGGCACGACACCTGGGAGCGCCTGCCCCGCATCGCCTGCCCGGTGCTGATCGCCGCCGGCCGCTACGACGGCATCGCCCTGCCACGGAGCCAGGAGAACATGGCCAGCCGCATCCCGGGCGCCCGCCTCGAGTGGTTCGACGGCGGCCACCTGTTCATGATCCAGGACCGCACGGCCGTGCCGGCGATCGTGGCGTTCCTGAACGAGGGGTAGGCGGCCTCCTATTGGGAGGGTAGTGGGGGTAGCGCCTACTCCGCCCGCGCGAGTCCCAGCATTCCCGCCATCATCCGGTCCGCCAGGCGTTTGGGCAGGTGTTCGATCAGGAAGGTCTGCATGGGATTGGGGGCCAGGGTGTAGCGCACCCTGGGACGGGGTGTGGTCAGCGCGTTGAGGATCCCCCGGCCGAGAGCCTCCGGCGACAGGGCGGCATTGGCGCTGGGACTCATGAAGTCCTGCAGCTTCTTCAGCGACGCGGCGTAGGGGGTGCCGGCGTAGGGCGCCAGATCAAGCTCGCGGCCCTTGTTGGTCATCTCCGTGGCCACGAAGCCCGGAGCGATGGCGATCACCTCCACACCGAACAGCAGCATCTCCCGGCGCAGGGACTCGGTGAGACCCTCGAGGGCGAACTTCGAGGCTACGTAGGGTCCCAGGTACGGCATGGCGGTCCTGCCGCCCACCGAGGTGATGTTGACGATGCGCCCGGGCTTCTGGCCGGCGGCGACGCCTTCGTACAGCAGCGGCGCGAAGGCCTGCAGGCAGGCCACCACGCCGACGAGGTTCACCTCCAGCTGCTGGCGGACCTCCGAGAGCGGCAGCTGCAACAGCGGTCCAGCCACGGCGATGCCGGCGTTGTTGACCAGGCCGAACAGCGGCTCGCCCTTCAGCGCCTCGCGCACGGCGTCGGCGCCGGCCTTGACGGCGGCTTCGTCGGTGACGTCGAAGACCAGCGGCGAGAACCGCTCGCCGAGTTCCTGGCGAAGCCGCTCGCCGTCGGCCTGGCGCCGCACGCTGCCGAACACTCGGTATCCCTTGCTGACCAGCACCCGCGCCGCGCCCTGCCCGATGCCGCTGGAAACCCCCGTGATCACCACCGCCCGCATTGATCCTATCCCTCGAGCCAAGCCCCCCATGTAGGCACTCCGCGGCGGATCGCGATTCCAGCCGGCGTGGGGTAAGTCAGGCCATGGCCCGACCTCGCGTCCCTCGCCCGACCAGACCCGCCTCGCGGCCGCCGCAAGGCCTGCCCGACCGCGATACCCTGATCGCCTACATCCGCGCCCACGGCGACGCGGACCGCGGCGACATCGCCCGAGCCTTCGGGCTGAAAGGCGCGGAGCGGCGGGCCTTGCGCGGCATGGTGCGGGACCTGGAGGCCCAGGGCGCCCTGGCCCGGCGCGGCCGCAAGGGCGTGGCGGAGCCCGGCGCCCTGCCGCCGGTGGGCGTCGCCGACGTGGTGGAGCGCGACGCCGACGGCGACCTCTTCGTGCGCCTGGTGAAGGGCGAGGCCGATGCGCCTTTGGCCCGCCTGTCGCCCGACCGCAAGGAGGTCGCCGCCGGCGCGCCGGGCCTGGGCGATCGGCTGCTGGTGCGCTTCGAGCGGCTGGAGACCGGCGAGGTCGAGGCCAGGCTGATCAAGCGCCTGGGCCAGAGCGCCCACCGAATCCTCGGGGTGGTCCGCAAGGCCCGGCGCGAGGTCCGCGTCGAGCCTGTGGACCGCCGCTCCAAGGAAAGCCTGATCCTGTCCGAGCCCGAGGCCCGGGATCTGCGCGACGGCGACCTGGTGCTGGCCCAGGTCGGCGGCGCGGCCGAGCGGCGCTACGGGCCAAAGCGCGGCAAGGTGCTGGAAGTGGTGGGCCGCGAGGATGACGCCCGCGCCGCCTCGCTGATCGCCATCCACACCCACGGCATCCCCACCGGCTTCTCCGACGACGCCGAAGCCGAGGCCGGGGCGGCGCAGCCCCCGACCCTCTCCGGCCGCACCGACCTGCGCCACATCCCGCTGGTGACCATCGACCCGCCGGACGCCCGCGACCACGACGACGCCGTCTTCGCCGAGCCGGACGACGACGCGCGCAACCCCGGCGGCTGGATCGTCTGGGTCGCCATCGCCGACGTCGCCGGCTACGTCACGCCCGGCTCATCCCTGGATCGCGAGGCGCGGGAGAAGGGCAACAGCGTCTACTTCCCAGACCGGGTCGAGCCCATGCTGCCCGAGCGGCTCTCCGCCGGCCTCTGCTCGCTGATCGAGGGCGAGAACCGCGCCTGCATGGCTGTGCGCATGGTGTTCGGCGCCGACGGCCGCAAGCGCTCGCACCGCTTCGTGCGCGGCCTGATGCGCTCGGCCGCCAAGCTCTCCTACGAGGAGGCCCAGGCGGCCTTCGACGGCCGGCCGGACGAAAAGGCCGCGCCGCTGGCCGAGCGCATCCTGACGCCCCTCCTCGACGCCTACGGCGTGCTCTCCAAGGGCCGCGACGCCCGCTCGCCCCTGGAGATCGCCTCGGCCGAACGGCGCATCTCGTTCGGCCCGGACGGCAAGATCGCCGCGATCACCCCGCGCGCCGCCCTACCGGCGCACAAGCTGATCGAGGAGTTCATGATCCAGGCCAACGTCAGCGCCGCCGAGACCCTGGAGCAACGCCGCACGCCCCTGATCTACCGCATCCACGACACGCCCAGCGACGAGAAGGTGCAGGCGCTGGCGGACTTCCTGGCCACTCTCGGCGTCGCCTGGAGCAAAGGCCAGGCTCCGAGCACCGCCCGCTTCAACCGGCTCCTCGACGACACCCGCGGCGGCCCGCACGCCGAGATCGTCAACGAGGTGGTGCTGCGCAGCCAGATGCAGGCGGTCTACGCGTCGGACAACATCGGCCACTTCGGACTGAACCTCGGCCGCTACGCCCACTTCACCTCGCCGATTCGCCGCTACGCCGACCTCATCGTGCACCGCGCCCTGATCCGCGCCCTGGGCCTCGGCGACGACGGCCTGGCGGACGAGGACATCGCCCGGCTGAAGGACACCGCCGAGCGGATCACCGCCGCCGAGCGCCGGGCCATGGCCGCCGAGCGCGACGCCACCGACCGCTATATCGCCGCGTTCCTGGCCGACCGGGTGGGCGCGGAGTTCGTCGGGCGGATCACCGGAGTCACCCGCTTCGGCCTGTTCGTGCGGCTGGCCGAGACCGGCGCCGACGGCCTTGTCCCGGTCTCGCGGCTGGGCGACGAGTACTTCGTCCACGACGAACACGCCCACGCCCTGGTCGGCGAGCGCACCGGCCGCCGCTGGCGCCTGGGCCGCGAGGTGGAGGTGCGCCTGCGCGAGGCGACGCCCATCACCGGCGGCCTGCTGTTCGAGATGCTCAGCGAGCCGGAGGCCGGCGACCGGACTGCGCCGCGGCCGAGACAGGCTGTCCGGGGGCGCAGATCAGGCGGTCCGCCGAGGGGCCGGCGAAGGTAGACAAGGATCGGCAACGGAGGCACGGCGATGCTTCGCGTCTGGGGACGGCTGAATTCGTCCAATGTCCAGAAGGTCATGTGGACCCTGGACGAACTGGGGCTGGCCTATGAGCACATCCCGGCCGGCGGCGACTTCGGGATCCGAGGAACGCCGGAGTTCCTGGCCATGAACCCGCACAACTGGGTGCCGGTGATCGACGACGACGGGACCATCGTCTGGGAATCCCAGGCCATAGTCCGCTACCTAGCGGCCGCCCATGGCGCGGGGACGCTGTGGGATACGGACCCCGGTCGCCGAGCCTACGCGGACATGTGGATGGACTGGAACGCCACCACCCTGCAGCGCGACTTCGGCGCACTGTTCTGGGCCTGGTTCCGCACCCCGCCGGCCCAGCGCGACCAGGCTCGCATCGCCGAACTGCAGGCCGCCAGCGACGCGGACTTCGGCAAGCTCGACGTGGCCCTGGCCAAGCGGCCGTTCCTGGCGGGCGACCACCTGACCATGGGCGACATCCCCGCCGGCTGCATGGCCTACCGCTACTTCAACCTCGACCTCGACCGCCCCGCCCTGCCCCACGCCCAGGCCTGGTTCGACCGCCTGATGGCGCGGCCGGCCTACCGCAAGTTCGTGGCCATCCCCTTCGAGGACCTTAGGGGACGGCTGGCCTTCTGATCTGCGTGCAGCGCGAGGCCCTGCCCCCACGGCATGCTTTGCCCGCGCGAGCGGCGGCCCTACAGTCGTCGCATGAGCGAGAAAGTCATCGACCACCTGGGCGTTCCGCCCACCGACGAGCGGACCAAGAAGCGGGCGGTGCGGCCGCGGGATGCCGCCACCGTGATCATCATCCGGCGCGACGGGCCTAAGCCGCGGGTGCTGATGGGCCGCAGGCACGGCGGCCACGACTTCATGCCCGACAAGTGGGTGTTCCCGGGCGGGCGTATCGATCCCAGCGACTTCCGCGCCCCGACAGCTTCCGAGTTGCGGCCGGAGGTCGCCGCGCGGCTCAACAAGACCGCGCCGCCGAAGCGCGCAAGGGCCCTGGCGCTGGCGGCCATCCGCGAGACCTTCGAGGAATGCGGCCTGCTGCTCGGCAAGCCCGGTGAGTCGCGCCCCATCGCCGGGCCGTGGCGGCAGTTCGTCGCCCACGGCGCCCTGCCCGACCTGGCGGCCCTGGACTTCATCGCCCGCGCGGTGACTCCGCCCATGCTGCCCAAGCGCTTCGACGCCCGCTTCTTCCTGGCCGAGGCAGAGAACCTGATCAGCCTCGACCGCCAGCCCGACTGCGGCGAACTGGACGAGATCGCCTGGCTGGAGCTGGACGAGGCCCTGGCGCTCGACCTGCCCAATGTCACCGCCTTCGTACTGCGCGAAGCGCCCAAGCGCTTCGACAACCCGCACCGGCCGGTGCCCTTCCTGCGCTTCCGACGTGGCGGACAACAGCTCGCCCACCTCTGACGGCGAGGCCGCCTTCGCGGCGCTGCTGGAAGAGGCGCGCGCCGATCCGGCGGTGATCGGCCTCGTTCTCGGCGGCTCGCGCGGCAAGGGCCTGGAGACGCCCCTCTCTGACTGGGACGCCTATATCGTGGTCACCGACGAGGCGTTCCCCGCCTGGAGCGCGCGTTTTCCCGGACCGACCACCGGCGCCGCCGACTTCCACCCGATCACCCTCGGCGAGTTCGCGCGACACGCAGCCTGGGGCGGCGACACGGCCTTCGACCGCTACAGCTTCGTCGACATGACCGCCATGGTGGACAAGACCGGCGAGGTCCAACGCCTGATCGACGAGAAGGGTTGTGTGCCCGGCGGCGAGATCTCGGCCTTCATCCACGCCTCGCTGGACCACTTCATCAACCAGGTCTACCGCGCGGCCAAGTGCAGCCGCGACGGCGATGCATTCGCCGCGCGGCTCGAGGCGACGGAGGCGGTGAGCCCGCTGCTGGATGCGCTCTTCGCCCTGAACGGCGGGCGGCTCCGGCCTTTCCCGAAGTATCTGACGCGGGAGTTGCTGGGCCAGCCCTTGGAGGCGTCGCCGTGGACGAGCGAGGCGTTGCGAAGCGAGATCCTTCGGGTGCTGGACGGCGACATCCCGGCTCTGCAGGCGATGCTCGCGGCGTGCGAGCCCTTGTTTCGGAGCGCGGGCTACAACGATGTGTTCGACGCCTGGGGCTCGGGCCTGGCGGTGGCCAAGGGCGTGGCCGCTCGCGGCGCCGCATAGCCTCGCCCACGCCGTCCCGGAAGTTGTGCCGGCCAGTCGCCTGGGCGTAGAGTCCGCCCATCGCTCGGCGGAAGGGACGGCCGCCCGCGCCTGGGAGAATTGAACATGCCTCGACGCTTGCTGCTGTCCCTCGCCATAGGAGCCGTCGCCACGCTCTCGGCAGGATCGGTCTCCGACATCGCCCCGGCCGCCCCGAACACCAACCAATGCTTCCTGTCCCGCGACTGGGAAGGCTGGAAGGCCAGCAAGGATGCCACGGCGATCTACCTGCGCGTCCGCATCCACGACTTCTACCGGCTCGACCTGACCAGCGCCTGCCCCGAGCTGCAGTGGCCCGACTCGCACATCGTGAGCATTGAGCGTGGCAGCGACTGGATTTGCAGCCCCCTCGACCTCGACCTGAAGGTGACGCAGGACCACGGCATCCCGACGCCGTGCATCGTGAAGGGCATCACGCGCTTGACGGACGACGAGGCTGCCGCCCTGCCGAAGGACGAGAAGCCGTAGGGCCCGCGCCACCACTGTTCACGCCTGGCCGCCCCGCGCCGCCGTGTTAGGAAAGATCGGGCGCCGACATCCACGCTGGCGCCCAAGGAATATCGGGGGGAGGCATGCCGGGCTGGCTGGCGCCTTATCGCGTTCTCGACCTGACTGACGAGCGCGGGCTGCTGGCCGGGCAGATGCTGGGCAAGCTGGGGGCCGACGTGATCCAGCTCGAGCCCCCCGGCGGGTCCAGCGCGCGGCGAGTGGGACCGTTCGATGACCAGGGGCGCTCGTTCTACTGGTCGGCATACGCGGCGGCCAAGCGCGGGGTGACGGTGGACCTGGAGCAGGCCAAGGGCCGCGACCTCGTGCGGCGGCTAACCGAGCGGGCGGATTTCTTGTTCGAGTCCGCCCGTCCGGGCCGGATGGCCCAGCTCGGCCTGGCCTACGACGACCTGCACCGGCTCAATCCCAACCTGATCCATGTCTCGATCACCGCCTTCGGGTCGACCGGACCCAAGAGCGGCTATGCGGAGTCCGATCTGGTGATCTGGGCCGCGGGGGGACCTTTGCACCCGCACCGCGACGGCGCGGGGCCGCCGCTGAGGATCAGCGCGCCCCAGGCCTGGCTGCACGCGGCCGCCGACGCGGCGGGCGGAGCGCTGGTCGCCCATTTCGCGCGCCTCAAGAGCGGGCGCGGCCAGCACGTGGACATCTCCGCCCAGCAGAGCGCCGCCCAGGCCACGCTGTCGATCATCGCCTCGGCGGCGGTGGGCCACCCCAACTTCCTCGCCGACCTGCGCGCCCGCGCCAGCGCCGGGTCGAAGTGGCAGGCCAGCGACGGCCTGGTGGAGCTGCTGCTGCCGCCAGGCCCGGCCCTGGGCGCCTGGTCGAACAATCTGTTCCGCTGGATGCGCAGCGAAGGCGCCCTGCCCGACCGTTTCAAGGACTGGGACTGGATCACCCTGCCGGAAAAACTCTTGTCCGGAGAGATCAAGGAAGCTGACATCGCGGCGGCCAGGGCGGCGATCGCCGCCTTCCTGGCGCCCCGGACCAAGCGCGAACTGGGCGAGGCGGGGATGAAGCACAAGATCCTGCTCGCCCCGGTCAACGACATCGGCGACCTGCTGGCGAGCCCGCACATGCGCGAGCGCGGGTTCTTCCAGGACGTGTCCGAGGGCGGCGAGACCCGCACCCTGCCCTGGGCCTTCGCCCAGGGGCCGGCGGACATGTTCGACGCGCCGCGCGGCGCGCCGATGCTGGGCGAGCACAACGACGAGGTGTTCGGCGACCTGCTGGGACTGGACGACGACGAACAGCGCCGCCTGCAGGCTGAGGCCGTGATATGAGCGTGGCGCCTCCCTTCGACGGCCTGAAGGTGCTCGATCTCGCCTGGGTGGTGGCCGGGCCGGCGGTCGGCCGCGTGCTGGCCGACTATGGCGCCACCGTGGTGCGGCTGGAGTCCTCCGTGCGCGTCGAGATCGCCCGCGTGATGGGGCCGTACCCCGGCGGCGTGATCGATCCGCAGCGCTGCGCGCTCTACGACACCTGCAATACCGGCAAGCTGGGCATGGCCATCGACCTGGCGCAGGAGGCGGGGCGCGACGTCGTGCGCGACCTGGCGGCTTGGGCCGACGTCGTGGTCGAGAGCTTCATGCCCGGCCAGCTCAACCGCTGGGGCCTGGGCGCCGACGCCCTGCGCGCCATCAACCCACGCCTGGTCGGGCTCTCCACCTCGCTTATGGGCCAGACCGGCCCCTACAGCGCCCTGGCCGGCTTCGGCAACATCGGCGCGGCCATGGCCGGCTTCCAGTCGGTGGTGGGTCACGAGGACTCGCCGCCGATCGGCCCGTTCGGACCGTATACGGACTATGTCGCGCCGCGCTTCAGCCTGGTCGCCCTGCTGGCGGCGCTGGACCACCGCCGGCGCACGGGCGAGGGATGCTGGCTGGACGTCTCTCAGGCCGAGGCCGGCATCCAGTTCCTGGCCGCCGAGGTGGCCGCCGGCGCCGCCACCGGCCGTTACGCCAGGCCCATGGGCAATCGCGACGCGCACGCCTCGCCCAACGGCGTGTTCCGCTGCGCCGGCGAGGACGACTGGATCGCCATCTCGGTGGCCGGCGACGCAGAGTGGTCGCGGCTGGCGGCGCTGATCGGCGGCGATGCCCTGGACGGCGCCTTCGCGACTTTCCAGGGTCGCAAGGCCGAAGAGGACCGCCTCGAGGCCCTGATCTCCCGCTGGACGGCCGACCGCGCCGCGCCGGCGCTGGAGGCCGAGCTGCAGGCGCTGGGCGTAGCGGCGCACGTCGCGGCGCGCAGCGAGGACATGGTCGCCGACCCGCAGCTCGAAGCCCGCGGCCACTGGGTGCGCCTGCCGCACCCCCTGGGCGGCGAGAGCGTGGTGGAGTCCAGCCGCTTCACCCTGTCGGAGACCCCCGCGCAATATCTGCGGCCCGCCCCGCACTTCGGCCGCGACGCACGCCAGGTGCTGCTGGATATTCTGGGCTACGAAGAGCATCGCTTCGCCGAGCTGGATGCCGCCGGCGTGCTGCGCTGACGCCAACCGAGGGACGCCGCCATGAGCTTCCGCACCCTGCTCTACGATACCGACAACCGGGTCGCCACGATCACCCTGAACCGACCCGAGCGCCTCAACGCCATCGAGCGCTACATGCCCCGGGAGATCCGCGCGGCGGTGGAGCAGGCCGACGCCGATCCGGACGTGCACGTGATCGTGGTCAAGGGCGCCGGCAAGGGCTTCTGCGGCGGCTACGACCTGAAGAAGTTCGCCGAGCGGGCCGACGGCGACGCCTCGCCCGAGCAGTCCATGCCCTGGGACCCGACGGTGGACTTCGCCTTCATGTGGCGCAACACCCAGGACTTCATGGCCCTGTGGCGCTCGCGCAAGCCGACCATCGCCCAGGTGCACGGCGCGGCGGTGGCCGGCGGGTCGGACATCGCCCTGTGCTGCGACTTCCTGATCATGGCCGAGACCGCCCGCATCGGCTATCCGCCGGCCCGGGTGTGGGGCGTGCCGACGCCGGCCATGTGGGTCTATCGTCTGGGTCCGCAGGCGGCCAAACGGCTGATGATGACCGGCGACCTGATCGACGGGAAAACGGCGGCGCAGATGGGCCTGGCCCTGACCGCCGTTCCCGAGGCGGAGCTCGACGCGGCGGTGGAGGCCCTGGTCAGCCGCCTGCGCGGGGTGCCGCGCAACCAGCTGATGATGACCAAGATGGTGGTCAACCAAGCCTATGAAAACATGGGCCTTTCCACCACTCAGATGTTCGCCACCTTCTTTGACGGGGTGGCCCGCCACAGCCCGGAGGGCGTGTGGTTCCGCGAGCGGGCGGAAGAGGTGGGGTTCAAACAGGCGGTGGCCGAACGCGACTCCGGCGAGCCCATCGCCCCTCACACATCGAAGCGATGACCGGGGAAGCAATGACGGGACCCGGCGCATGAGATCGCCCCTGCCCGAACACGGCGCGGCTTGGCCCGACCTGAAGGCCCGCATGGCCGGCTACGCCACCGCTGACGTGCGCTGGCGCGAGGGCAAGATCGCCGTTTATGTGTTCAACGCCGGTCCCGAGGTCGAGCAGGTGCAGAAGGAGGCCTACGCCCTCTTCATGTCGGAGAACGGCCTCGGTCCCATGGCCTTCCCCAGCCTGAAGCGGATGGAGGAGGAGGTCGTGGGCTTCGGGCTCGGCCTGCTCCACGCACCGGACGACGCCGCCGGAACCATCACCTCTGGTGGCACGGATTCCATCACCATGGCGGTGAAGGCGGCGCGGGACTTCGCGCGCAAGGAGAAGGGCGTGCGCGGCGCGCTGAACATCGTCTTGCCACGCTCCGCCCACCCTGCCTTCGACAAGGCCGCGGCGGTGATGGAGATCGAGGTGCGCCGAACTCCGCTGCGCGACTATCTGGCCGATCCAGCGACGATGGCCCTGGCGGCGGACGGCTCGACCATGATGATCGTGGGCTCGGCGCCCAACTTCCCCTACGGCCTGATCGACCCTATCGAGGCGCTGTCCGACCTCGGCCTTCAGCGGGACCTGTGGCTGCACGTGGATGCCTGCGTCGGCGGCTATATCGCGCCCTTCGTGCGGATGAACGGGGCGGCCATCCCGCCGTTCGATTTCGAACTGGCCGGCGTGCGCTCGATGTCCGCCGACCTGCACAAGTACGGCTACTGCGCCAAGGGCGCCTCCACGGTGTTCTTCCGCCCGGCCCGCCTGCAATCGTTCATGACGTTCGACTTCAAGGACTGGCCCGGCGGGCGGATGGTGACCCCGACCCTGGCCGGCACGCGACCCGGCGGCGCGATTTCGGCGGCCTGGGCTGTGATGAACTTCCTGGGGGTCGAGGGCTATCGGGCCAGGCAGGGGCTGGTGACGCAGACCCGCGAGCGCATCGAAGACGGCGTGCGGGCGCTGGGCTTCGCGGTGCTGGGGCGCCCGCAGCTGGGCATCGTCGCTTTCAGCCGCGACGACGTGAACTGCCTTGCGGTGTGGGCCAAGCTGCGCGAGCGCGGCTGGTTCACCAGCGTCACCACCGAGCCGGCCGGTCTGCACCTGATGCTCTCCCCGTTCCACGCCGAAGTCGCCGACGCCTATCTCGCGGACCTGGCCTGGGCGTTGGAGTCGGTTCAGCACGCCACACCGGCGGCGCCCGAAGCGCGCTACTCGTGACCCGGTGAGCGGCGACGAGATCGAGGTTCCCGACGTAGTCCGGCGCAGAGCGGCGGACGCCGGCGAGACCGGCGCGGCCTGGCTGGCGAACCTCGCCGGCTTGGTCCGCGAATTGGCGGAGGAATGGGAGCTGGTGGTCGGCCGGACCATGTCCGGCGGCACCGGCTCCGTGGTGCTCGAAACCACCATGACGGATGGCCGTCCGGCGGTGCTGAAGCTGGCCGTCCCAGGTCTGGATCCAAAGGCCAGCGCCGTGCGCGTGCTGCTCGCCGCGCGGGGGCGGGCCTATCCCCTGGTCTACCGGCACAATGAGTCGCGGGACGCGATGCTGCTCGAGCGGCTCGGCCCCCAGCTGGCCGCGCTCAGCCTTCCCCTCGACGAGCAGCTGAGCGCGATCTGCGACACCCTCAAGGAGGCCTGGACCGCCCAGCCCGGCAAGCAGAGGTTCCAGACCGGCGCGGAGAAGGCCGTCGGCCTCGCCCGGTTCATCGAGGAACTATGGGCCGAACAGGGCGCGCCCTGCGAGGCGCGCACGATCGAGGTCGCGCGCACCTTCGCCGATGCGCGCCACCGGGCTTTCGACCCGAAAACCTCGGTGCTCGCGCACGGCGACGCCCACAGCTGGAACACCCTCTTGGCCCCGGGCGGCGGTCCGCGCCGCTTCAAGTTCGTCGATCCCGAGGGCCTGTTCATCGAGCCCGCCTACGACCTCGGCATCCCCATGCGCGAATGGGCCACGGAACTGCTGGCCGGCGATCCGGTGGAACTCGGCCGCCAGCGTTGCCACTTCCTCGCGGGCATGACCGGCCTCGACCCGGCGCCGATCTGGCAATGGGGCTTCCTGGAGCGGGTCGCCACCGGCCTGCTTTGGGGCAGGCTCGGCGGCGGCGACGGCGCGCGCGAGATGCTCGCCGTGGCGGACGCCTGGGCGCGGGTGGACGGGCCGGGCTAGGCCGCCGCCCCCGCCCGCGCCGGCAGCACCTCCTGGATCGACTCGAAGCCCTCGAACCGCGGATGGCCGAGGTAGAGCGGCCTGTTGTCGCCGGCGCCCTTGTGCGCCGTGCGGAACGCCTCGGACCTAGTCCAGGCCTCGAAGTCGTCCCGCGAGCGCCAGACCGTGTGCGACGAATAGAGGGTGTGATCCTCGTTCTTCGGCCCGCGCAGCAGGTGGAAGGCGACGAAGCCCGGCACGTCGCCCAGCTGGGTGTCGCGCCCCAGCCAGACGGCCTCGAACGCTGCTTCCTGGCCGGGCAACACGCTGAACCGGTTCATGGCGATGAACATGGGCGCTCTCCTCGGCTCGCCCGGCGGCGGAGGCCGGGCCAGGCGAAGTCTCGCACGCCGCCGCCCGCGCCGACAATGCCGCGCAGACGCCGGTTGGAAATGTGGATGGGGGATGGGCGGTGGCGCGACATTGACTTCGCGCCGCGGATTCGTATTGTCCGCGCCTTCCGATTTCCCGGCCCGGGCGCCTTGCCCGACGCCTGCCCGCCAGGACCCGACACATGGCCAAACCGGCTTCCATCAAGATCCGCTTGAACTCCTCGGCGGACACCGGCTTCTTCTATGTGACCAAGAAGAACGCCCGCACCATGACCGAGAAGCTGGTGCTGAAGAAGTACGACCCGGTGGCACGCAAGCACGTGGAATTCCGCGAAGGCAAGATCAAATAGCCTTTCGCCAGCGCGAGCCCAATCAGACGCCCGGCCTCACCGCCGGGCGTTTTGCGTTTGACACCGTTGGATTTGGCCGCCCTCAGGCCGCCTTGGCAATTACCGTGTTGCGCCCGGCGGCCTTGGCTTCGTACACCGCCTCGTCGGCCCGTTTGAGCAGGGCCTCGGCGGTGTCACGCGGCCCGGTGGTGGCGGCGACGCCCACCGAAATGGTGACGGTGAGCAGCTCCGTGCCGTGCGCCACCCGGAACGCCGAGCCGGCCACGTGCAGCCGGATGCGCTCGGCGATGCGCTGCGCGTCGACGAGCTTGGTGTCGGGCATGATCACCACGAACTCCTCGCCGCCGTAGCGGCATGGCAGATCGACCGCACGCACGTTGGAGGCCAGGCGCACCGCGAAATCGCGCAGCACCTCGTCGCCTATGTCGTGCCCGTAGCTGTCGTTGATCTTCTTGAAGTGGTCGATGTCGATCATCAGCGCGGCCACGGGATCACCGCCGCGGGCGGCGCGGTTGACCAGGGCGCCCAGCTGGCCGGTCATGTAGCGGCGATTGTGCAGGCCGGTGAGCTGGTCGGTGACCGCCAGCTCCAGGGAGTGATCGAGGTTGTTGCGTAGGAAGTCGGTGTAGCGCTTGCCCTTGATCTGGCTGCGCACCCGCGCGGCCAACTCCTGCGGGTCGATGGGCCGGCTGAGGATGTCGTTGAAGCCGATGTCCAGGGCCTTCACCAGGCGTGGCCGGTCGTCGGGATCCACGACGCCCAGGACAGGCAGATGGCGGGTGTTCTCGTCCGAGCGCAGCTGGGCGGCGAACCGCAGGCCGTCGAAGCTCTTGGCGGTGGCGTTGACGATGACGAGGTCCACCGGCCCGCGCGCGGTGAGCAGGGCCTTGTCCGGATCGGTCTCCACCACCGGCCGATGCTCCACGGCCAGCTCGGCGGCGATGCGCTGGGCCTGGCGTTCGTGGTCGTCGACGATCAGCACTCGCCCGCCGGTCCCGCCCAGGCGCGAGGCCGCGCCGGCGATCACGCCCATGCGCCGGCCGGAGGCCTCGCGCTGGCGCAGTTCGTCGATGACCATCTTCAGCCGGGTCAGGCTCTTGACCCGGGCGAACAGCATCACGTCGTCGATGGGCTTGGTCAGGAACTCGTCGGCCCCGGCCTCCAGGCCGGAGATGCGGTCCGCCCGGCCGTCGAGGGCGGTGACCAGCACCACGGGAATGTGCCGCGTCTCCGGATCGTCTTTCAGCCGCCGGCAGACCTGGAAGCCGTCCATGCCGGGCATCATCACGTCGAGCAGCACGATGTCCGGCTTTTCGGACCCGGCGATGGCCAGTGCCGTCACCCCGTCGCTGGCGGTGAGCACGTCGTAGTACTCCGCCTGCAGCTTGGCCTGAAGCAGGCGGACGTTGGCCTCGATGTCGTCCACCACCAGGATGCGGGCGGTCATGCCAGCGTCCCGGCGCTTGCGGCGGGCTCGAGGAACCGTTTCACGGTTTCGAGAAAGTGGGCGACAGAAATCGGCTTGGCGATATAGGCCTCGCAGCCGCCCTCGCGGATGCGCTCCTCATCGCCCTTCATGGCGAAGGCGGTGACCGCGATCACCGGGATATGGGCGAGGCTGTCGTCCTCTTTCAGCCACTTGGTGACCTCCAGCCCGGAGATCTCCGGCAACTGGATATCCATGATGATCAGGTCGGGGTGATGCTCGCGAGCGATGGTGAGGGCCTGCAATCCCTCGCGGGTCTGCAAGGTTTCATAGCCCTGGGCGTCGAGCAGATCATGAAAGAGCTTCATGTTCAGCTCGTTATCCTCGACGATGAGGACTTTCTTGGCCATTCGGAATCCAAACGCCCCACTTGCAGCGAAGCGACTCGCCTGCATCATCCAGTTGTCACCTCTGACACCAATATCCTTAAACCCGAGTTAGCTGTTGCGAGGCGCCCGCTGAGCGAGAAGCCCAATCCGCCGGACATCGCCGGCATCGCCCTGGACCCGGCCGCGCCGCTGGTCGTGGTGGACGTGGACGAGGTGCTGGCCTTGTTCATGCGCGGCTTCGAGCGCTTCGTCGGCCGCCACGGCCTGGAAATGCGCATCGACCGCTTCGCCCTTTTCCAATGCATCTACAAGCCCGGCGAGACGACGCACCTGGACCTCGCCGCCGGACGCAAGCTGTTCGACGCCTTCTTCGAGGCGGAAGTGGAGCACATCGATCCGGCCCCCGGCGCGGCGGAGGCGCTCAAAGCCCTCTCGCGGGACGCCAGCATCGTGATCCTCACCAACGCTCCGCCCCAGGGACGCGAGCCGCGCGCCCGGTGGCTGGCGAAACACGACCTCGACTACCCCATGCTGATCAACGTCGGCCTGAAGGGGCCGCCGGCGGCGGCGCTGGCGGCGCTGACCTCCGGCCCCGTGGCGTTCATCGACGATCTGCTGCCGAACCTCGACTCGGTGGCCGCCGATGCGCCCGCGGTGAGCCGCTTCCAGATGGTCGCCGACGAGCGCCTGCGCCCCCTCGCCTTCGCCGCCCCCGACCGGCACCCGAGGATCGACGAGTGGGAAGCTCTGGGTCCCGCCATCGCCGAGGCCATAAGGCGCTAGACTGCCCCCATGATCCGCATCGGCGTCGACTTCGGCGGTACCAAGATCGAGGTGGCGGCGCTGGATGCGGGCGGGGGATTCGCGGCGCGGGTGCGCGCGCCGAATCCGGGGTCCTATGAACCGGCGATCGAGCTGGTGCGCGAGCTGGTGGGACGCGCCGAGCGGGAGGCGAGCGCGACGCGCGCCTCGGTCGGCGTCGGCATGCCGGGCTCCCGCTCGCCGAAGACCGGCCTGATCCGCAACGCCAACAGCACCTGGCTGAACGGCCGGCCGTTCAAGGAGGACCTCGAAGCCGCCCTTGGCCGTCCGGTTCGCCTGGAGAACGACGCCAACTGCTTCGCCTTGTCGGAGGCCCATGGCGGGGCGGGCGATGGGGCCGCGGTGGTGTTCGGCGCGATCCTCGGCACCGGCTGCGGCGGAGGCGTGGTGGTGCGTGGGACCACCATCGACGGGGCCAACCACATTGGCGGCGAGTGGGGCCACACGCCCCTGCCCTGGCCGGGCGTCCAGGAGCGCGGCGCGCACGAATGCTGGTGCGGGCGCGAGGATTGCCTGGAGACCTGGATCTCCGGCTCGGCCTTCAGCGCCGACTATGCCGGCGTCACCGGCGAGGCCCTGCCCGGCGAGGCGATCGTGGCGCGCGCCCGGGCCGGCGAAGGCGCCGCGCGCGGCGCGCTCGACCGCTACATCGACCGTCTGGGCCGCGGCCTGGCGGTGATCTGTGATATCCTTGATCCCGATGCGATCGTCCTGGGCGGCGGCATGTCCAACACCGACGAGCTCTATGAGGCGGTGGTCCCGGTGATCCGCGCCTATCTGTTTTCCGACGTGTTCGTCACCCCGGTGCGCAGGGCGCGATTCGGTGACTCCTCAGGCGTGCGGGGCGCGGCCTGGCTGTGGCCGCTGGACCCATGAGCGCGCTCTGCCGCGACTGCTTCTGGAGCGGCGATACGGCCGAGTCGCGCTGCCCGTCCTGCGGCTCCCGGCGGCTGCTGAAGCACCCCGAGCTCGAGCGCCTGTCCATGGCCCACATGGACTGCGACGCCTTCTACGCCTCGGTGGAGAAGCGCGACCGGCCCGAGCTTCGCGATGTGCCGGTGATCGTCGGCGGCGGGGTGCGCGGGGTGGTCACCACCTGCTGCTACATCGCCCGCATGTCCGGCGTGCGCTCGGCCATGCCGATGTTCAAGGCGCGCAAGCTCTGCCCCGAGGCGGTGATCATCAAGCCCGACTTCACCAAGTACCACGCCGAGAGCCGGCGGATCATGGAGACGGTGCGGGCGCTGACCCCTCTGGTGCAGCCCCTGTCGCTTGACGAAGCCTGGATGGACCTGGCAGGCACGGAGCGGCTGCACGGCGCCAGCCCCGCGCTGACCCTGGCCCGCCTGCAGGCCCGCATTGAGTCGGACATCGGCCTGACGGTCTCCATCGGCCTGGCGGCCAACAAGTTCCTGGCCAAGATCGCCTCGGACCTCGACAAGCCGCGCGGCTTCGCGGTGATCGGCGGCGCGGAAGCCGAGGCGTTTCTCGCGCCGCGCCCGGTGACCATCCTGCCCGGCGTCGGCCCCGCCTTCGCTCGCACACTGGAGAGCGACGGCTACCGAACCGTGGGCGACCTGGCCCGCGCCGAGCCGCGCAGACTCGCCGACCGCTACGGCGCGCACGGCCTCAGACTCTCGCAGCTGGCGCACGGCCAGGACGCGCGGCTGGTCGACCCGGATCAGGAACGCAAGAGCCTGTCCGCCGAGACCACCTTCAACGTCGACCTCACCGCGGTGGCCGACCTGGAGGACGAGTTGTGGCCGCTCTGCGAAAAGGTTGCGCGCCATGCCCGCGGCGAGGCCATCGCGGGGCGGGTGGTGACCCTCAAGCTGCGCACCACCGACTTCAAGATCCGCACGCGCCGCCGCTCGTTGCCGATCCCGACCCAGACGGCCAAAACGCTGTTCAGCGTCGGGCGCGAACTGCTGCGGGCCGAGGCGACGGGCGCGCCGTTCCGCCTGATCGGCATAGGCATCTCCGAGCTGGTGGAAGCCGCAGGGGTCGGCGGCGACTTCTTCGACGGCGATGAATCGCGCGCGCTCAGCGGCGAGAAGGCGGTCGACGCGCTGCGCAGCCGCTTCGGCGCCCGGGCGGTGGTCAGCGCGCGGACGCTGAAGCCTTAGCGGCGAGGCCGTTGCAGCATCGGTGAGCCGGCCGGCGGCGCGTGAACAGCAGACGCCGGCCCCACGGCCGGCGCCCGCCCAGAACCGAACCTACTTGTTCACGTGTTCCTTCAGCGCCTTGGCCGGCTGGAACACGACTTTCTTGGAGGCGGCGATCTTCACCGCCGCGCCGGTGCGCGGGTTGCGGCCGGTGCGCGCGGGCTTGTGCTGCACCTTGAACTTGCCGAAGCCCGGAATCGACACTTCCGCGCCCCTTCCGGCGGCGTGATGGATCGCGCCGAAAACGGAATCGATCAGCGACTTCGCCTGCGCCTTGGTGACCTTCGCGTCGGCGGCGATGTGATCGATCAGTTCTGAGATAGTCATATGGGTCGGCTCCATGCCCTAGGAATCGCCTATTGTAGGCTCACTTTGCGCCGGGAGTCCCTGATCGACCTTCGCCGTGGTTTACGCAGTGACGCGTGAGGGTCTGGACGCCGCCCAGAGAGCGCCGATGGCGGCTTCCGCCATTAGATCGGCGCAAGTTGATGCAGATCATTTTCGGCCGCCCCCTGATGTCTCCTGATCTGGGGGCAATCCGACTCTCGGGGTCTCGCCGGGCCGGCCCGCGAAGCGCGGCCCCGGCGCCGGGATCGGCGCCCAGGAGCCGCCCGCATGGCAGATCGCGTTGCAGAACCCCGTCACTGGCGGCCCGCGGAGACCATCGACGTGACCAATGACGCCGACGTCCGCGAGTGGGCGACGCGGCTGTGCGTGACGCCCAATGAGCTGCGCGAAATGGTCGAAGAGCTCGGCGACCGCACGGCCCGCGTCGCCACCGAGGTCGGCATTCCCGTGCGCAATCTCGGTTCCCAGGACGCCGGCGCCCGGCAGTAGCGCTTCGCGACCATCTAGTGGGCGGGAACCGCGTGAGGGCCGGTGCGCTCCATCTTCAGCAGCTCGGCGGTGAGCTTTGACAGCTGGCGGTCGAGCTTGTGGTAGTCGCGCTCCTCGATGCCGCCGTCATGTTCAGCCTTGCGTTCCGCCAAGGACACGGCGGCCAGTTCAGACCTGAGGTGGTTGGCCTGGGCGGCGTCGATGCCGCCGGCGCCCAGCGCCTGGGCGATGTGGGTCTCCTGCGCCTGGATCTGCTCTTTCACCGCCTGCGCCTGCCAGGGCGACACCGGGCTGCTCTGCACCGAAGTCGCGCTCAGGGCCAGGGTGGCGGCCAGCATGGCCGCTGCCGTGATCTTCATGTTTGGTCTCCCGCGGGCCTAACATGGCGCCGACGCTGCAGGAACGGTAGCTCTGCTTACGGGGGACGTTACAGACCGCGCCGATTCGGCCTCGATTCGCGCAATCCGCGCTCGGATGCGCCGTCAAGCGGGCCTCGCCGCAGAATTGAACGGGCGCCCCATTCTCCAGCAGGCCTGTGCGCCGCCTTTAAGCAGCCCGGAAAAGCGCGCCGCAACGCGCTGAAAGAACGCAGGTCGCGATTCGGCCCTTCCAAAGAGGCGCAGTTTCCATATCTAATCCCTGATAGGGGGCGTCTCCGCGCCCCCGGCCGTGTCGGAGACCCTCGTCGTGGCGGAGAAGAATCAGGGAGACCAGATAATCGGTACGGGCACGGCCGTCGTCACTCAGACGAAGACCAAGACCCAGAAGCCGTCCATGTACCGTGTGCTCATCCTGAACGATGATTACACGCCCATGGAATTTGTGGTCTACATCCTTGAGCGTTTCTTCAATAAATCGCGTGAAGCTGCTACTCGAATCATGCTGCACGTTCATCAGAACGGCGTCGGCGTGTGTGGCGTCTTCACGTATGAGGTGGCTGAAACAAAGGTTGCACAGGTGATCGAAACCGCTCGCCGTCACCAGCACCCGCTGCAATGCACCATGGAAAAGGATTGAGAGGCCCCGATTGCCGTCGTTCTCGCGTAATCTCGAAGAATCGCTCCACCGCGCTGTCGCCTATGCCAACCAGCGAAAGCACGAGTACACCACGCTGGAGCATCTTCTGCTCGCCCTCATCGACGACGCGGACGCAGCCGGCGTGATGAAGGCGTGCGAGGTCGACCTCGCGGCCTTGAAGAAGAACCTCACCGGCTACATCGACAACGAATTGAAGTCGCTGGTGGTCGACGACGGCGAGGAGGCCAAGCCCACCGCCGGCTTCCATCGGGTGATCCAGCGCGCGGTGATCCACGTGCAGTCCTCCGGGCGCGAGGACGTCACCGGCGCCAATGTGCTGGTGGCCATCTTCTCCGAGCGCGAGAGCCACGCCGCCTACTTCTTGCAGCAGCAGGAGATGACCCGCTACGACGCGGTGAACTTCATCGCCCACGGCATCGCCAAGAAGCCCGGCGCCTCCGAGCCGCGGCCCACAAAGGGCGCGGGCTCCGGCGAGGACGAGGACAAGCCTCAGGTGAAGACCGGCGGCGAGGCGCTGGAAGCCTATTGCGTGAACCTCAACGAGAAGGCCCGCCAGGGCAAGGTCGACCCGCTGATCGGCCGGATGAACGAGGTGGAGCGCTGCATCCAGATCCTCTGCCGGCGCACCAAGAACAATCCGCTGCTGGTGGGCGATCCGGGCGTCGGCAAGACGGCCATCGCCGAGGGCTTGGCCCGCAAGATCGTCGGCCATCAGGTGCCGGACGTGCTCGCGGGCGCGACCATCTTCGCCCTCGACATGGGCGCGCTGCTGGCCGGCACCCGCTACCGCGGCGACTTCGAGGAACGCGTCAAGCAGGTGATCAAGGAGCTTGAGAACCACGCCAACGCGATCCTGTTCATCGACGAGATCCATACGGTGATCGGCGCCGGCGCCACCAGCGGCGGGGCCATGGACGCGTCCAACCTGCTGAAGCCGGCCCTCGCCTCGGGCACCCTGCGGTGCATGGGCTCGACCACCTACAAGGAATTCCGACAGCACTTCGAGAAGGATCGGGCCCTGGTCCGGCGGTTCCAGAAGATCGACATCAACGAGCCGACCGTCGAGGACACCATCAAGATCCTCAAGGGCCTGAAGACCTACTACGAGGAGTTCCACAAGCTGAAGTACACCGCCGAGGCCATCAAGGCGGCGGTGGAGCTGTCGGCCAAGTACATCACCGACCGCAAGCTGCCCGACAAGGCCATCGACATCATCGACGAGGCCGGGGCGAGCCAGATGCTGCTGCCCGAAGGCCGCCGCAAGAAGGTGATCGGCCTGAAGGAAGTGGAGACGGTGGTCGCCAAGATCGCCCGCATCCCACCGAAGTCCGTGTCCAAGTCGGACACCGAGGCCCTCAAGCAGCTGGAGACCGATCTGAAGAGCGCGGTGTTCGGCCAGGAAGAGGCCATCGGCGCCTTGTCCGCAGCCATGAAGATGGCGAGAGCCGGCCTGCGTGACGGCGACAAGCCCATCGGCTGCTACCTGTTCTCCGGCCCCACCGGCACCGGCAAGACCGAGACGGCGAAGCAACTGGCGCTGACCCTCGGCATCGAGCTGCTGCGCTTCGACATGTCGGAATACATGGAGCGCCACACGGTCAGCCGGCTGATCGGCGCGCCGCCGGGCTATGTCGGCTTCGACCAGGGCGGCCTGCTCACCGACGCCGTGGACCAGCACCCGCACGCCGTGGTGCTGCTCGACGAGATCGAGAAGGCCCACCAGGACGTCTACAACATCCTGCTGCAGGTCATGGACCACGGCGCCCTCACCGACGCCAACGGCAAGAAGGTCGACTTCCGCAACGTGATCCTGATCATGACCACCAACGCCGGCGCGTCGGACTCCCAGCGGATGTCCATCGGCTTCGGCCGGGGCAAGGTGGAAGGCGAGGACGAGGCGGCCATCAAGCGGCTGTTCACGCCGGAGTTCCGCAACCGTCTGGACGCCATCGTCGCCTTCAAGTCGCTGACGCCGGAAGTGATCCGCATGGTGGTGCAGAAGTTCGTACTGCAGCTGGAGGCCCAGCTCGCCGACCGGCACATCACCATCGAAGCCGCCGACGAGGCGATCGACTGGCTGGCCAAGAACGGTTTCGACGAACTCTACGGCGCCCGGCCGCTCGCCCGGGTGATCCAGGAGCAGATCAAGAAGCCGCTGGCCGACGACATCCTGTTCGGACGCCTGGCCAAGGGCGGCCACGTCAAGGTGGTGCTGCGCGACGGCAAGATCGCCTTCGAGATCGACGAAAAGGCCGCGCCGCCAGCCGCCAAGTCGGCGCCGGAAACCGACGCCAGCGAGGCGGAAGAACCAGCGCTGGCGGACTAGCTCCCTCCCCTTCATGGGGAGGGAAGATCGCGAAGAGATCGGGTGGGGATGTCTGGTGAGGTGCGCTGGCGCGCCCGGCTTGCGTGGGCGCTTCAGAGTCCCCCACCCGGCCCTTCGGGCCACCCTCCCCATGGAGGGGAGGGAGGCTAGGTCTCCAGCGGAAACGTGAGCTGCATGGTCTCGCCGAAGGGTGTCGCCTTCCAGCGGCCCATCAGGCGGCGCATGCGTTCGCGGACGGCGAGCACGAAGTCCGCCGTGAACCAGCGCGGCGCGCGTTCCTCGTAGATGTCGAGAAACTCGGTGACCCGGGCCACGAAAGGCTCGGCGTCCAGATCTTCGTCCGTCATCGCCCCGGTGAGCGCGCCGACCACCCGCTCGGTGATCGCGACCTCGCCGCCCAGCGCGGCGCCGCCGTTCACCACCAGCTCCTCATAGCCGCCGATCTTGGCCAGCAGGCCGTAGAACGAGCCACGCAGCCCCGCCTCGCTCTCCACCGCCAGGTGGATGAGATCGTGGACGAGCCCGCCGCGCGTCTCCAGCTCGACCGCCTCGCCGGTTCCGTCCGGGCGGCGGAACTCGAAACGGTGATGTGTCGGCGAGATCCGCGTGAAGCCCAGCCTCAGCGCCGGCTCGGCCACCTCAGGAGATCTGGCCGGCGATGGCGTGAGCCAGCTCGGCCAGTTCCGCCGCGTCTGCCATCTGTCCACCGCCGTGCCGGCCCAGCGGCACGCCGTCCCAGCGCGGGATGATGTGGAAGTGAAGGTGATAGATGGTCTGGCCCGACGCTGAGCCGTTGAACTGCGCCACCATGATCCCGTCCGGCTTCAGGGCGCTGCGCACCGCCCGGGTGATCCGCTGAACCGTGAGGATCAGGGTCTGCAGAGGCTCCGGCTCGATATCCATCAAGTTGCGCGCCGGCGCGGACTTGTGGATCACCAGGGTGTGGCCGCGTCCCTGCGGAAAGACGTCCATGAAGGCCAGAGTGTGCTCGTCCTCGAACACCTTGGCCGCCGGCATCTCGCCGCGCACGATCTTCGCGAAGATGTTGGCCGCGTCGTAGGTCCCGTCCAGGTCCAGGCTCATGGCTTGCGCACTCTCGAAGGGTTGGCCCAATCTGGGGATCGAGCCAGTCTCGTAGCAAACCCCCACCCGAGCGGAAACCATGGCCGCGCCTCATCTCACCGAACGCCAGCGCAAGTGGTTCGACGCCGTGCGCGCCGGGCTCGAGCGCGACACCGGCAAAAGCCTCGAGGAATGGGTGAAGATCGCCCGCGCCTGTCCCGAAACCGCGCCGCGGGCCCGCCTCAAATGGATGCGCGAACACCACGGCCTGGGCGTCAACCGCGCCGCCCAGGTGCTCGGCGAGGCCTTTCCAACCGGCATGGGCTGGGACCAGCCGGAGAAGCTGCGCGCCGCTTTGTGGACGGATGCGAACGCGGCCAAGATCCTTGCGGCGGTGGAGGCGGCGGTCGCCAGGCTGCCGGACACCGTCACCGGCCAGCGCAAGGGCTTCACCGCCTGGTCGCGCAACGTCCAGTTCGCCGCGCTCAAGCCGACGAAGGACGGCGGAGCGGTGCTCGGCCTTGCAGTGGAGCCTGCAGCCGATGCGAGGCTGACGGCGCCGAAGAACGAGGGCTGGTCGGAGCGCTTGACGGCGAAGCTGCCGCTGGGGGCGGCCGCCGAGGTGGATCAATCGGTCACGGCCCTGCTGAAGTCGGCGTGGGAGCGGTCGTAGAGCCTTCTCATCCTCCGTCACCCCGAACGGCCGCAAGGCCGAGCCGGGGCCGGACCCGCCGGCGCCTAGACGATATCCAGCTCGGCGGCGGCCCGTCCGGCCCCGGGTCTGCGCCGCTGCGCGGCTCCGCCCGGGGTGACGCCGGATGGGCGTGGTGGGGATGGTTTGGCTCCCCCTACCCCCGCGGCCTTTGCAGCTGGAACATCAGGTGGGTCTTCACCGTCGGCCACTCCGCGGCGGTGATCGAGTAGACGCAGGTGTCGCGCAGCGAGCCGTCGCGCGACAGGGCGTGGCTGCGCAGCACGCCGTCCAGCTTGGCGCCGAGCCGCTCTATGGCTCGGCGGCTGGCGTGATTGAAGAAGTGGGTGCGAAGTTCCACGGCGATGCAGTCCAGGTCCTCGAAGGCGTGGCGCAGCAGCAAGAGTTTGCATTCGGTGTTGATCGGACCGCGCTGCACGCGGCGCCGGTACCAGGTGGCGCCGATCTCCACGCGCACGTTGTGGCGGTCGATGTTCATGTAGGTCGTCATGCCCACCGGCTCGCCGCTGGCCGCCTCGATCACAGTGAAGGGCAGCACCGTCCCGGCCGCCCGTGCGGCCAGGCGGCCCGCCACGTCCGCCGCCATGTCTTCCGGCGCGGCGACGCCGGTGTACCAGAGCTTCCACAATTCGCCGTCCTTCACCGCCTCGGCCAGGGCGTTCGCGTGGTCGGGGCGGAGCGGAACAAGCCGGGCGTGCTCGCCTTCCAGGGTCACCTCGGGCGGCCAGGGTTGCATCGCATCAGCCATCATGCCGCCTTGAACGGTGAGAATTCCTCGGCCAGCCAGTCCATCTCGCCCTGCACGGCCCGTCGCTCCTCCTCGAGGAAACGCGCCACCGGCCCTCGCAGCGCCGGGTCGGCGATGAAGTGGGCAGAGTAGACCGCCGTGGGCAGATAGCCCCGGGCGATCTTGTGCTGGCCCTGCGCCCCGGCCTCGACCCGTGGAAGCCCATGGTCGATCGCCCACTGGATGGCTTGGTAGTAGCAGAGTTCGAAGTGCAGGAACGGCACGTCCTCCACGCAGCCCCAGTTGCGCCCGTAGAGGCAGTCGCCGCCGATCAGGTTGAAGGCGCCGGCGATGAAGCGCCCTCGGCGGCGCGCCAGCACCAGCAGCACCCGGTCTGCCATCCGTTCGCCCAGCAGGGAGAAGAATCGCCGGTTCAGATAGGGGCGGCCCCACTTGCGCGCGCCGGTGTCCATGTAGAAGGCGTAGAAGGCGTCCCAGTGCTCTTCCGTAAGCGCCTCGCCGGTAAGCGCCAGCACCTCCAGGTCCTTGACCGCCTCGCGCCGCTCTCGCCGGATGGTCTTGCGCCGGCCGGAGGACAGGGCGCCCAGGAAATCCTCGAACGTGGCGTAGCCGGCGTTCAGCCAGTGGTACTGCTGGTTCTGGCGCTGCAGCATGCCCTCGCGGCCCAGGAACCGCCATTCGTCCTCGGTGGGAAAGTTCACGCCGAAGCCCGAAGCGCCGTAGCGCTCACACACGGTCAGCGCGCCGGAGAGCAGCATGCGCCGTCCCGCGTCCGTGGCTATGTCCGGACGCACCAGCAGACGCGGGCCGGTGACCGGCGAGAACGGCGCGGCGCTGACCAGCTTTGGATAGTATCGCCCCCCTGCCCGCTCGTAGGCGTCCGCCCAGCTGTGGTCGAAGATGTATTCGCCCTGGCTGTGGGACTTCAGATAGAGCGGCATCACGGCGCCGACGCCGCCGCGGTCATCGGCGATGGACAGGTGTTGCGGCCCCCAGCCGGTTCGCTCCACGGCGCAGCCGGACTGCTCGACGCTATCCAGGAAGTCGTAGGACACGAACGGGTTGGCCTGGTGTTCGGGCGCGCCGGCGCAGGCGTCCCAGGCCTCACGGCCGATCTCGGCGATGCGTCGGTGGATGCGAACCTCGCTCTTCAGCCCGCTCACGCGGCGAAGCCCTCGAAGATCAGGTTGTCGCAGTGCCCCTTGATCGCCTGCCACTCCGCCGGCTTGCGCACCGTCCAGGCCACCACAGGCATGCCCCGGGCGCGGTAGGCGGCGGCCGTAGCGCCGGGCAGCATGTCGAGGCTGAGGGCCAGGAAGTGAGGCCGGGCGATGGTCACATGCTCCAGCTTCGCGAAGGAGCGGCGGATGTCCGGCGCCATGCGCGCGGCGTCGGCGCCGACGTAGCTGTAGCTGTCCAGGCCGCGCAGGATCTTCGGGTGGCGATCGGCGAACCAGGCGTGGGAATAGGGATTGAAGCCGATCACGCAGGCCAGGCCCGCATGGTCGAGCAGCACGTCGTGCACGCGCTGTTCCAGGGGCCCGACCTCCCCCGCCCCGGTTTTGATCTCCACGTGGACCATGCAGCGGCGGCCCACCTGGGTCAGCGTCTCGGCTAGCGTTGGGATGGTCTCATCACGGCCGTTGAGGCGCATCTGGCCCAGGTCCGCGGCGGTGTGGTCGGCGATGCGGCCCGGCCGGCCGGTCATGCGCTGCAGGGTCGAGTCGTGGAACACCACCGCCTCGCCGTCCGAGGTGAGCTGCACGTCCAGTTCGATGTCGTAGCCGGCCTCGCAGGCGGCCTCGAAGGCGCCCAGCGAATTCTCCGGCGGACCGTCGGCCGACCACAGGCCGCGGTGGGCGATGGCGGGATGGAACAGGTGCTCCCAGGCCTCGCCGAACAGGTCCCTCATGGCGCCTCCAGCACCGCATCCACCTCCACGGCGAAGTTCAGCGGCAGCCGATAGACGCCCACCGCCGAGCGCGCATGACGGCCGGCGTCGCCGAAAACCTCCACCATCAGATCGGAAGCGCCGTTGAGCACCTTGGGAATGTCGAAGAAGTCGGGCCCGGCCTGGACGAAGCCGTTCAGCTTGATCACCCGCTTCACCCGCGCCAGGTCGCCGTCGCAGGCGGCCTTCATCTGCGCCAGCAGGTTGAGCCCGCAGAGTCGCGCGGCCTTCACGGCTGTGTCGAAGTCCACGTCCTGGCCGACCACGCCGCGGACGCCGCCGGAGGCGTCGAGCGACACCTGCCCGGCGATGTGCACCAGGCTCCCCGTGCGCACGAAAGGCACATAGTTGGCGACAGGCGCCACCGGCGTGGGAAGCTGAAGGCCCAGTTCGCTGAGCCGCCCTTCGGGATCGGACATACAAGCTCCGGCAGGAGGTCAGAAGGCCAACCTGTTAGCGCTTTCGCCGCGGCCCCGCAAAGCCGGCCTCAAACAAAAACGCGGCCGGGACTGACCCGGCCGCGTTCCGTAAGCTTGCAGAGGTTCGCCCCTACTAGCGGGCGGTCTGCACTTTCTCAACGAAGGCGGTGACGCGTTCGTTGATCGGCTTGAAGCTGTCCTTCACCGAAGCGGCGACGGTCTCGGACGCCTTGTTCAGTTCGGCCAGATAGGCCTCCATGGCGCTCTTGGCCCAGGAGGTCTGCAGCTCGACCACTTCCTGCACGCTCTTGGCCGAGGTCAGGCTCTTGGCCGCGGCGACCTGGTCTTCCATGGACTTCTTGGAGAAGGCCATGACCTGCGCGCCCAGGGCTTCGGCGCCCTTGGTGGCGGCGGTGACGGAAGCGACGACGGCTTCGAGGTTCTTCTTGGAATGGGTGTTCACTTCGCCGATGGCGGCGAGGGACTTCTCGATGGAGTCCTTGAAGGCTTGATTGCCCGCGGTGGTGAACTGATCCACCGTGGTCTTGAGGGTTTCGGCGCCGGTGGCCATGGGGGTCTCCTGGTAGGCGGTTTGGGGTGGGTTGCTAAGCGGGGGCTTGCGCATTCATGACCGCGCGGATTGGGGGCGTTTCACCCGCGAGGCGAGCGTCTAATCTCATGTTGCAGTGCAATAGTCAACAGAAATTTGTGCACCGCACAATGAGGTGAGGCCGCCGGAAACGAGCGCGGTCCTCGGCGCGACATCATTGCGCCGCCTCAAGGCGCGGCGGCGCACGTGGAGCTTTGGTGGATTCGCGGCCGCTACCGCCGCTCCAGAGGAAACAGACCTCGATGGCCCGTGGAAGGTCCTTTCGCTTTCGGCGCATGCCATGAGCAATGGCGAGCGTTTGCGCGGCCTGAGCGAAGCCGAGGCGGCGCGAAGGCTTGCGCGCTTCGGGCCCAATGAGATCCGGGGGGCCCCGTCACGCAGTCTCTGGATGATTGTCGGGACCACGCTGCGCGAGCCGATGTTCGTCCTGTTGCTTGGCGCGGCGGTGCTCTATGTCGCGCTCGGGGACCTCGCTGAGGGTCTGTTCCTCACCGCCGGCGCCGCCGTCGCCATAGGTCTGGTGATCTTCCAGGACGCGCGCAGTGAGCGCGCGCTGAAGGCCCTGCGTCAACTGGCCGAGCCCTACGCGCGGGTGATCCGCGATGGGCTCGAGCGCCGAATTCCGGCGCGCCAACTGGCGCCGGGCGACATCCTGCTGGTCAGCGAGGGCGTGCGCGTTCCGGCCGACGCCGTGCTGATCGGCGGCGAGCCGCTTGTCGTCGATGAGTCCACCCTCACCGGAGAGTCTGTTCCGGTGTCGAAGCAGCCGATGGCCGACGCGCCCGCGGCGGCGCTCGACGCACCGCCGGGTGGGGACGGTGGCGCGGGCCTGTTCGCCGGCACGCTCACCGTGCGAGGCCAGGGGGTGGCGGAGGTGGTGCGGACCGGCGCCTCGACGGCGCTCGGGCGCATCGGCAAATCGCTCGCGGGGATCGGGACAGAGCCGACTCCGCTGCAGCGGTCCGCGGGCCGGATCGTGGCCGTGCTGGGGGTCCTGGCGCTGGCCTTCTGTGCGGTCGTGGTGGCCGCTTACGTCGTTCTGCGCGGGAACTGGGTCGAGGGGACACTCGCTGGAGTGACCGTGGCCATCGCCCTGATCCCGGAAGAGTTCCCCATGGTGCTGGCCGTCTTCCTCGCCCTCGGCGCGTGGCGGCTGGCGAGGCGTCGCGTGATCGTCCGCCGGGCCGCGGTCATCGAGGCGCTGGGCGCCGCGACAGTGCTTTGCGTCGACAAGACCGGGACGCTTACCGAGAACCGGATGAAGGTGGCGGCGGTCTGGGTCGGCGGCGCCGTCCATACGCTGTCGGACGATGCGCCTGCGGGCTCCGCGGCGTCGAGGGTCCTCGAGACGGCGGCGCTCGCGTCCGCCGTGCGCCCCACCGACCCCATGGATCGGGCGATCCTCTTGGCGCGGCCGCCCCAGCACGACGGTGCTGAGTTCGCCGCAGCGGGGCCGGAGGTGTCATGGCCTCTGCGGCCGGGCCGGTTGGCAGTGATTCAGGCCTGGCGGGGCGGCGGCGGCGAGCGCGTCGGCGCGGCGAAAGGTGCGCCCGAGGCGATCTTCCAGCTTTGCGGGCTGGGCCCGGACGAGGTGAGCCGGCTGCACGCGGTGGTTCAGGACCTGTCCGCCCGGGGACTTCGCGTGCTGGGTGTCGCCCATTGTCGGAGGTTCGGACCGTTTCCGGACGACCTGAGTGAAACCGTCTTCGACTTCCTGGGATTCCTCGGCTTCACGGACCCCCTGCGGGCGGACGCGCCGTCCGCCCTCGCAGAGGCCCGGATGGCGGGCGTGGCCGTGGCCATGATCACCGGCGACTACCCCGCCACCGCCCTGGAGATCGCCCGCCAGGCCGGGATCGACACCGGGACCGGCGTGCTCACGGGCGGCGAGATGGCTACCATGAGCATGCCGCAGCTGCGCGAGCGCGTGCGCCAGGTGCGCGTCTTTGCCCGCGTCCAGCCCGACCAGAAGCTGCGGCTCGTGGAAGCCTTGCAGGCCAACGGCGAGGTGGTCGCCATGACCGGCGACGGGGTGAACGACGCGCCGGCGCTGAAGGCCGCCCAGATCGGCATCGCCATGGGACGGCACGGAACAGATGTCGCGCGCGAAGCCGCCAGTCTCGTTCTGCTCGACGACAGCTTCGCCTCGATAGTCGGCGGAGTGCGGCTTGGACGGCGAATCTTCGCCAATCTGCGCGCCGCCCTGACCTATGTGACGGCGATCCATGTTCCGATCGCGGGCCTTGCCCTGCTGCCCGTGATCATGGGCCTGCCGCAGCTGCTGTTCCCCATGCACGTAGTGCTGCTAGAGCTGGTGATCGATCCGGTGTGTTCGCTGGTGTTCGAGGCCAGAGCCGACGAGGCGGACGCCATGGCGCGCCCGCCGCGGCCCGCGAAGGAGTTGCTCTTCGGCCCCGTCCAGATCGCGGTGGCGCTGTTGCAGGGCGCCGGGGTGCTGGCCGCGACCCTCGCGCTCTACGCCTGGGCGCTGACCGTCGCGCCTGAGGCGCAGGCGAGGGGCGCGGCGTTCGCATGCCTAGTGATCGCCAATCTGGCCCTCGCGCTCGCCGACACCGCCGGCGCCGGCATGGGCATCTTCGATCGCCACCGCCGCATCTTCTGGGTCATCGCCCTGGCGGCGCTCGGCATCCTCGCCATCGCGCTCTACTGGCCGTTCGCCTCGGCAATCTTCCGCGTCGCGCCGCCAGGCATCGATCTTGGATCAGCGGCGGTGGTCGTGGCGCTGGCGCCGAGCGGCTGGTTCGCCTTGATGCGGCTGCTCGGCCGGCAGTGGCGGACATTGTCGCATGAGCCCGGCACCGGCGGAGCTGGCAGGGCGGGCGGGTGAGCATGAGTCAGCGCGGGTTCGCTTCTGCCTGGTTCGTGCGCTCGCGCGTCGTCGCGGCGCGGCGTCTGATCCACGGCCAGGAGCGACGGCGCCGCGCGAGTGGCGCCGCGGGTTCGCCCAGCCGATCCTCGAGGTAGAAGATGCGGATCGCGACGATGATCACCAGGACGAGGGGACTGGCCACGATCACGCCCGATGGGCCGAAGATCACCGCGAAGGCCAGGGTGGCGAAGATCGTCGTCACCGGCGGCAAGTAGACCTCTTCGTCCTGCACCACCGGGGTGATGAACGTGCCTTCGATGAAGTGCACCGCCCAGAACAGCAGACCGGTGGCGAGGGCCAGCCAGGGGCTCACCGTGAGCGCCACCAGGACCGCCGGCACGGCGGCCATGAGCGCGCCGATGAAGGGGATGAACGTAAGCAGCGCGCCGGTCAGGCCCAGCGTGACGGCCGCCTCGATGCCCAGCAGCCTCAGGCCGATGCTGACCAGCACCCCGATCGCGGCCATGACGATGAGGCGGCTGATCAGCCAGCGGCGCAAGATCGAGCCGCTCTGAGCGAGAAAATCGCTCGCGCGCGCTCGACGGGACGGTGGGACCAGGAGCAGCGCGCCGCCGGTGTACCGGTCGGGTTCAAGGGCCAGGAATATGCCGCTGACCAGCACCACGGCCGCGTAGGCCAGGTATCGGCTCGATGCGCCGAGCACCGATCCCAGCAGCGGACCCAAAGTGTCGGTCGCGTCCGAGATCTGCGCGTCGTTCGCCCGCTGAAGAAGGAGCCGGGTCCACTCGTGCGCGCGTGCGAACACCAAGGCGGCGTGGGTGCTCTCGCGCACCCTGAAGATGATCTCCCGGTATTGCCCGACTATGCGCCAACCGTAGAGCGCGACGACCCCGCCGAGCACCCCGAAGATCAGGGCAGCGGAGACGATGATCGCCAACTTTTTCGGTATCGGCGCCACGCGGCGCAGGCCATCGGCCATGGCCGAGAGTGCGACCGCCAGCAGTATGGCCGCGAACAGCAACAACAGAAGACCGGCCAGCTTCCAGACCAGCAGTGCGCCGAGCGTGAATATCGCGAGCGCGATCAAACGGCGGTCGGCGGCCGCCAGCGGTCGGACTGCGGGTTCCTGCTGGCTCATCTCCGGGGCGATCCTGTTCGCCCCGCAGAACATCCGAGAAGTCACGCGCGCTCATTGCGCAGGATCAAGGCCGGCCGAATTGGTTGTCCGCATGGTCTGCGGCCATGAGGAGCAAATCCATGCCTCGTCGATGCTTTGTCGGGTTGCTGACCATGGCTTTGGTGCTCGCGGCCTGTGAGGAACACCCGAAGAAGGCGGCCCAGGGCGCACCGGAATACCTGCACCAGGCGCTCACCGGAGACTTTGCGTCTGAAGGACAGATCGCGGCCTGCTTCGCGGCGACGGAGGGATGTTTCGGCGTGCCACCCGACCCGGCCATGGCCTGCGCCTGGCGCGGCGTGAGGCTGGCGGCGCGGAGCCCTGAACTGTCGCTGGCGGATGACGCACTGTTTCGGACCGCCTGCGCGCCCACCGATGAGACCTTCCGCCAGCGGGCGCAGATCGCGCAGGACAGCCTTACACGACGCATCTACAACCGCGCGCCCCCGCCGTTCGCGGCGGAGACGGCGAGCGCCATGGGGCCGCGCCTGTACCCGTCGATGGAAATCCTTCGCCGGCGGGTCAACATCGCCCTGGCCAGGGCCCATGAATCCCCGTTGCCGGCTTTCGGCGCGCCTCAAACCACGCCAAACGAACATCGGCTCTCGTGGCGGACCTGCACGGCGCGCGCCTGCCTGGAAGGTCTGACGCCTGACTACGGCGGCGGCGTGTTCCGCTACGCCGTGACCGTCAAGGGCGCGCCCAAGCAGGCGCCGGACCGAGCCGCAGCGGCGCAACTCGCCGCGGCCGGCCTGGAGGCTGACGCCGTCGCCGATTCGCTCGTCAGGACGTCCGCCGGCCGCGGTGAGACCGCCCAGCTCTATGCGGCTTCGACTTGCTGGAGGCTCGGCGTTTCGCCTGAGGGCGCGCCTGTCGCGTCGGTCGAGCCGGGCCCGTGCTGGGCTGGGTCGGCTGGCTGATGAGAACCCCGTTCGGCCTGAGGCCTGGCGCCGCGACGCGCCGACCGTAGCCGCCGCGGGTCCGCACCTTCGTCCGAGGAACCGAACATGCCCGCCACGCCCCATGTCGAGCGCCATTTCACAGGCTCCCAGTCGGTCCGCGATGTGGTGATCGGCATGGCGGATGGCCTGACCGTGCCGTTCGCCCTGGCGGCCGGCCTGTCGGCGGCGATCGCGCGCACCGACCTGATCGTAACCGCTGGCGCCGCCGAGATCGCTGCCGGCGCCATCGCCATGGGCCTCGGCGGCTACCTCGCCGCGCGCAGCGACCAGGAGCACTACGCCAGCGAAGAGCGTCGGGAGCGCCGCGAAATTCAGGACCTCACCGAGCGGGAGCGAACGGAGGTGCGCATGGTATTCCGAGGCTTCGGGCTCGAAGGCGCCGTGCTGGAAGGAACCGTCGATGCGATCACGTCGGACGCGGATCGCTGGGTCGCGTTCATGATGCGCTTCGAACTCGGCCTGGAGCGGCCGGATCCGAAGCGCGCGCCGATCAGCGCCTTCACCATTGCGGCCGCGTATGTCGCGGGCGGCCTCGTCCCGCTCGCGCCCTATATCGCCGTGAACACGGTGAACGGCGCGCTGCCCTGGTCAGTCGGGCTGACCGGCCTGGCCCTGGCGGTTTTTGGGGCGGTGAAGGGCAAGATGTCCGGCGTCGGAGCGATAAAATCTGCAATTCAAACCCTGGTGGTCGGAGGTCTGGCGGCCGGGGCGGCGTTCGGGCTGGCCTCGCTCTTCCACTAGACTAGGTCGTGTACTCATAGTCACGCGTGCGGGAGGTTCGGGTCAGAGTGGCCGCGACCAGATCGAGGTCGAGCCAGCGCGGTCGAACGCCTTGGCGTAGGCAGCTATGGCGGCGGTGTTGAAGTGCGCCGTTCCTACACGGGCTTTGTGCATGCCTGCTTCGGCGAGGCGGACCATCGCCTCTGTCATCACCGCCGCTATGAGGCCGGCGCCGCGGTACTCGGGATCAACACCCACCGGCTCGAAGACCGCCGCTCGGCTCACCGGGTCCGCCCACGCGGTGGCGGTAGCCGCAAGACGGCCGTCGCTCGCCTCGGCGACAATGTCGAAGCGCGGGTCGTAGGCGCCGCCCGTGGTCAGGCTGAGGTAGTCACTCGCGGAAAAGGGGGAGACCGCGGTGATGCCAATGTGCTCCAGCGCGCTCCAGGCGGCGCGGTGCACCTGCGCACGGGCTTCAGGGTCGATGCCAACGCAATCGCGCAGGCGGAATCCGGCCGCGTGGGGTGCGACCGGCGGCGCGTTGGTGAGGTCGCGTTCAAACCTCACACCGCCCGGACCCACGCATGAGAACCCGACCGCGGCTAAAGTCGCCTGGCGCTCGGAATCCTCGTCCGCCACCGAACTGGTCAGGCGAGCGGAGCCCGCTCGCCTGGCTTTCTCGATAGCGGCGCTCAGAACTTGCGGCAGCAGCGATCCGTCGTCCGGCAGAACATCGAGCAGCAGGTCCTCTCCCTGGAACCACAGCGCGCCGACAACTGCGTCGCCGCTTACGACCGCATAGAGGGCGTGAGCCACGTCAAAGTGGCCGCGGAGCTGCCAGATGAGATCACCGGGGTGCCAGGTGGGTCGCGACGGCGCCCGTGCTACGGTCACGGCGGAGCAGAATGCAAGCAGGCGCGGCAGGTCCTGCCTGCGGCGATAGCGATGCAGCTCCAGGTGGCTCGGCCGCGACAAGCGCTCGGTTCTCTCGTCAAAGAGGATACCGCTAGGACCAGCCTGCTACTTCCGCAATGGGTCGCGCCTCGCCTCCGACAATCTGCGGGGAGGCCGACGTACCGAACGCGTGCTGAGGGGGAGTTAGCTCGCACGGACGGGGCTGGCGATGGCCGCGCGCGCAGTGCAGTGTCTCGAGAACCACGAGGAAGACGCCCGTGCATCGCATGCTCGTCATCATCGCCTCTCTCGCGTTGGCCCTGGCCGAAGCCGGGGCTGCCCACGCGGAGACAGCTCGTGGAGCGCCCACGGGGAAGGTCGCCGCACTGCACTGTGTGAGCGGCGTCCCTTGCGGCAAAAAGTGCATCGCCAGAGACCAGGTTTGCCATCAACCCAAGCCGCCCCGGGCGCCATTCTGCAAGACCGGCAAGCCCTGCGGTAACAACTGCATCCCGAAGGCGAAGGTCTGCCGCTCCGGGCGCTCCAAGGCGTTCTTCGATAACGGCGGGTCGCAACTGTACCTGAGCCGCGTCCACCCAGCGGCGCCGCCGGGCAACTCCATCGTCGATACAAACACCGTCGCGGCGCCCAGGCCCTAGCGGGCAATCGACTGGCGACCAGGGGTCGGGTGGTACCGCATGTCAGACGTCGTCATCTCTTACGCCCGCTCAACGGCGAAGGCCCGGAGTCCGAAACGTGCTTGGCGGCGCGCATCACGCGATACACCTTTATCGGGCCTTTGATCTTCGTCGGTCCGCTGCGACCAAGTGGTGTGGAGCGCCGAGCGGCACGGCGATCGGCCCCTATATGCAACCGGTAGGTGTCGGCTTGCAGGGCCCAAGCTTCGGCGGCACCACGGGCGCGGGGCCATAGAAGGCGATCGCCAGTGCTTCGGTGGCGGCGGGCACGCTGAGGGTCGCGCCACTCACCTTGGTGTTCGGCAACTCCAGCCAGCGTCGAAACGCCACCCCTGGAGGCGCGATGGTCGCCTGTGCCGTGATCGCCACGTTGCCGGACGTCATGGTGGAAACCGAGGTCGAGGGCGAGGTCCAAAGACCGCCTGGCGTGACCGAGCCGATGGGCGTGACGCCCTTCATCACCCGATCGTTCTTCAGGTTGAATGCCCAGGTGCCGACGGCGCAGTGAGGGGCGCACGCCCCCCCGCCCGGGCCAGTCCTCAGGTACCAAGCGGTGGCGAAGTTTTTCGACCCACCCGGCGGAGCATAGTTGATATTGGGATTTGTATCGAGCCTGCCGTCGATGTCCCAGAACAGGAACTCGAACGCAACTCCGGCGGTCTTGCCGTACAGAGCCGAGTCAGCGGCGCTCTTGACCGAGCCTTTGATGACCTCTGGCGGCAGGATGTTGCGGCCGTTGGGGAAGACTCGGTACTTGACCGTCACCTGTCCGGCGGCGCGGGCCTCGCCGACGTTCAAGACAAACACTGCAGTCAAAGCAATCAGGGCAGTAAAGAACCGACTGGTCATCTTGGCCTCCCTTGATTTCGAGATCGCCTCATTTCGCCGGCCACGCCGCCAGCTCGCCCTGCTTTGCCTGCCGGCCGACCTTCTTCTCAGCTCAGACTGCGCCCTCTCCAGAGTGGAAGCAAGCAACGGCAAGTCATCGTGTCGGCACGCCTGTTGTATGCGGGCCGCAGTTCCGCAGCCAGACAGTCCCAATTTCCGCAACGGGTCGGTCGGAAGCGGACGCTGGCAGTCTCGATGGCCTAGTCGCTACGCCCGGGCCGGAATCTGGACGGGCATCGAGCGGATGGCGCGCAGGAAGCAGGTTCTCAGCCGCACAGGCTCGCCGACCACGTCGATGCGGGGGTAGCGCTTCATGATCTCTTCCCAGACGATCCGCAGCTGCATCTCGGCCAGCCGCATGCCGACGCAGCGGTGGATGCCGAAGCCGAACGCGGCGTGGTGTCGTGGCCGCTCGCGGTCGATGAGGAAGGCGTCGGGGTTGGGGATCGCGGTCTCGTCGCGGTTGCCCGAGACGTACCACATGACCACCTTTTCGCCCTTCCTGATCAGCTTGCCCTGGAACTCGAAGTCTTCCTTCGCGGTGCGACGCATGTGCGCGACCGGCGACTGGTAGCGGATCATCTCCGGCACCATCGTCTCGATCAGTTCGGGGTGGGCGCGCAGCTTCTCGTACTGGTCGGGATTCTCGTTCAGCGCCAGCAGGCCGCCGCTGATCGAGTTCCGCGTCGTGTCATTGCCGCCGACGATCAGCAGAAGGATGTTCCCCAGGAACTCGAACAGCGGCATGTCCTTGGTCGCCTCGCCGTGCGCCAGCATCGAGATCAGGTCGGCCTTCGGCGGCTCGGTGACGCGCAGATCCCACAGGCCCTTGAAGTAGAAGGCGCAGGCCAGAAGCTCGGCCTTCATCTCCTCGAAATCCATCGCCGCCCCGGGATTGATCTTTGAGGGCGTGGTCGGATTGGTGGTCAGGTCCGACCAGTAGGTCAGCTTGCTGCGCTCCTCGAACGGGAAGTCGAACAGGGTGGCTAGCATCTGGGTGGTCAGTTCGACCGAGACCCGCTGCACCCAGTCGAACGGCTCGCCGACGGGGAGTTCGTCGAGGATCTTGCCGGCCCGCTCGCGGATCAGCGGCGCCATGTTGCGCAGGTTTTCCGAGGAGACGATCGGCGCGATCGTCTTGCGCTGCTCGTCGTGCTTCGGTGGGTCCATGGCGATGAACATCGGCAGCTCGAAGCCGTCGTCGTTGGGGTCCTTGCCGTCGTTGTCGCCGATCGAGATGCTCTTCTCCGACGAGAAGACGCCGTGGTTGGTCTCGATCGCGATGATGTCTTCGAACTTGGTGATCGACCAGAATCCGCCGAATTCCGGGCTCACCCCGTAGTGGACCGGGTCTTCCTTGCGCAGGCGCTCGAAGAACGGCCAGAAGGTGTTGGTTTCGAAGCGGTCCTGGGCGCTGACATCGATCTGGTCGAGCGGCGTCGAATAGGCCTCGTCGCGGGCGGCTTGGAGTGCGCTCAGAGCTGCGCCGTCGGCCATGGCTTCTCTCCCGTTGGCTGAGGTTGGCCAGCAGACACCGAACCGGCGGTTCCCGCCAGTGACTCTTGCGTCATCCTTTTCGCATCGCGTTTGCTAGCGTCGTGTCCAGGGCCCCAGCGCTCGGGCGGTGAACGTCCGCTTAGGGGGTCGATCTTGCCCCTTGGCGCACGGCTGGAGAGCGGACCGCGTGAAGTTCGGTTCAGGGTGGAAAGGGGACCCAGCCTTCCACTCGCCATTCCAATTGCTGACCCCAACGGTCGCACCAAGGGCATCTGCTACCGACCTGTGAGCTTGGCCGTAATCACCAGGATTAGAACAGCGGCAAGGCTGCACCGAGCAATCCAGACCATCCGCGTTGTCGGGCCATCGTTCAGCCGCCGGTGCCTCGAACTCATGAGGAACCCAAAGGCGGCCATACCGAAATCGCCCCATAGCATGTGGTTGGTTGTGGGGGCGTCCGGCGCGCGGCCAGTGCGCCTCAACCAGCCCACGCGGAAGGCCAGGGCCCAGCCGGTCACGACGTAAGTGAGGGCAGTTAGCATTATGAAGTTGGTTAGGGCGTCAAACACGCTTTGGCCCCGGCCCGCTGCGAGAACCCCGAGGACATGCCTCCCTCTTCCGGTCGATCACCGCCAATCTAACCCGGAACCGGACCGCTTCAACTTCCGCAAGGGGTCGAACCCGGTCATGACGATCATGCCCGGAAGCGGACGCGCCGGGCGGCGAGCGGACCTTGACCCGCGAGTTGCTTAAGCCAGACTCAGGTGTCTCGGAGGTGGAACCGTGCCGGAACCTGACCCGATGTACGGCCTTGGCCTTGAGCCGGGCGCGAACCGCTTAGTCGAATACAATTCGCTCTGGCCGCAGGCTTTCTCTGGGGAAGCAGCGCGCATTAGGGGTGCGCTCGGTGTGCGGGCGCTGGCAATCGAGCACTATGGCAGCACCTCGGTGCCAGGGCTTCGCGCGAAGCCCATAATCGACATGCTGATCGGGGTAGCGGATATTCGCGAAGGGCTGGATTTCATCGAGCCCATGGCTCGACTGGGTTATGACTACGCGGGGAACCAGGGCATCCCCGAGCACCACATCTTCGGACGGCCGAAGGTCCGAACCCACCTTGCTCACGTTGTGGTCTACGAAGGGGAGCAGTGGTTCCGGTCCCTGCGCTTTCGGGACCGGCTGCGAGGCGAGCCAGAGACGCGAGCCGCCTACGAGGCGCTCAAACTGAAGCTGGCTGCGGAAGCCTCCACGAGGGGCGAGTACACGGCGAGAAAGTCAGCTTTCGTGGAGCGCATCAGCGCCCTTGGCTAAGCCGCGGACGGGTTGCGGCCCCAGGGGCAGCTGAGGGTCGAACTTACCCGTCGGCGACCTGCCCGCAAGCGGACGCTGGCGATGCGTGCTCAGGGTGGTGAGCCGACGTAAGCGCCCGCCGTCGGTTCACCGACCTCAGTAGGCTTTTTGGTGCGCGCCTGACCGTCCGGGGTGGAGGTGCGGATGCAGATGGCTGCTGCGCGACCCATGCCTGTGGCCATGCTTGCGATGCGCGAAGAGGTCTGCCGAACTCGTATCCGTCGCGTGGCCCTGGCGGTGCTTCATGACGTTGAACGCCAGAGCGGGCGTCGCGCTGATCAGCGCCAGCAGGCATGCCGCCGCCAAACTGAAGCTCTTCGATGGCGTCACTTTCGTTCTCCTCATTGGTGCGAACGCCGGGATGGCTGGTCGGCCTCAGCATGACAGTGAAATGCGTGGGGGCAATGCTCCTCGCGGCGGGCTGACGCTGCCAAGCGAAAGGCTGCAATGGGTCGATCTGTGCCCTTGGCCTCCGACCGGGAAGCGGGCGTTCCCGATGGCCGGAAGGGGTGGTGAGCAGACATAGCCTTCAGTTCAAGCGACAGCACCCTGTCGCGCCCGTGGGCACGCCGCTAACTTGGCGAATGAATTGGTCCTAGGAGCGCTTCGTCGTGAGCAACCATGGTGCGATTGGGGTAGGCTTCGCGACGGTCACCGACGATGGAATCGTCCTCGATAGCTGGTTCCCGAAGACGAGCCTCTCCTCAGCGGCAGTCTCGACAGAGATAACTGAACTCACGGCCAGCAGGCTGATTGAGGAACTCGGCTCCGGCTTTGATGGAGTTGCGGGCGTCGACGGGCGGCGCGACGTCAAAGTGGTTGCGATCAAAGCCTCCGTTGCATGCCTAGAGGACCCGCCTATCGACGCGCGCGATGTGTATTTGCGGCTGCACCTTCTCAGCCGGAGGCTGATCCGCCCGCATGACGCGAACCTCGACGGACTTTTTGAACTCTTGACCAATGCGGCATGGACCTCACTTGGGGTCATGTCGATTGACGGTGTCGATCGGGCTCGCGCCGCCGCGCTGGTCGCACGCACGCCATTCGAGGTCTACTGCATCGATAAGATACCCCGCATGACCGACTATGTCATTCCTGGGGGTGTTAGGATCGCCGACGTCAACCGCGTTCGTCTCGGCGCGCATCTCGCGCCTGGCACCACGGTGATGCACGAGGGCTTCTGCAACTTCAACGCGGGCACGCTAGGGGCCTCGATGGTCGAAGGCCGCATCAGCGCCGGCGTGGTCGTTGGCGACCAGAGCGACATCGGCGGCGGCGCTTCGATCATGGGGACGCTTTCGGGTGGCGGGAGCGAAGTCATTTCCGTCGGTCAGCGGTGTTTGCTCGGGGCAAACTCCGGGATCGGCATATCTCTTGGTGACGATTGCATCGTGGAGGCGGGTTGCTATGTGACCGCCGGTTCTCGCGTCACATTGCCCGACGGACGGGTGGTCAAGGCGCTGGAGCTTTCTGGTGCTTCCGACTTTCTATTCCGTCGCAACTCGCAGACTGGCATCCTAGAGGCCCTGCCTCGAAACGCTTCCTGGAAGGGCCTCAACGCCACGCTCCATAGCAACTGACTGTCGTGGCCAAGCCGGTGCGACCATTGCGCGCCTGGCCCTGAGCGCCTCCCCTGAACTTGTCCGCCTCGGGACGTGAGCCGCCTGGAAGCGGACTCTCGGAAGGACCGAGAGGGTCGAGACTGTGTGAAAACTCAGTCTCGAAAAGAAACCGTAGAATCTTCTTGCTCGACGGGCTCTCGCGAATCTCTCGGTTCTTGCAACGAGTAACTCAGACAGAGACTACTTGAGCATTGTCATGCCTCAGTTTTGTGGTGGCTCCGAGTTTTCCCACGGCCTCGGTCGAACTCGGTCATTGCCATCATGCCCGGAAGCGGGCCCAAGCTGGCGCTGGCTTATGAGCAAACGGCCTAGGCGACACCCTCGCCGAACGCGCCAGCGGGCGCGTCCAGCCGGCGTCTGCCGCGTGGCGATCCAGGGGCGGAACTGCATCGGGCCGGAGGTGACACAGTCGCCGGCGGCGACGGCCGTCCAGCACCGAGCGACTCTGAAACCGCTCGCTTCGGGAACGAAAGAACACCTGCGATTCAACAATCCGTGTTCCGTCCGCCTGCGACCTTTCGGTCAAAGTGTGTTTACCTTGGCGAAAGGTCCGTTAAGGCATGGTAGCCTCCTGCTTCGGCGGATTCCCCTTCCGCCGTCAGTGAATTCCGTCCGACGGAGCCCGCCCATGCACGAGCTCGCCCGCCGTTTTTGTACAGCGTTCGCCGCGGTGGCCCTGGCTGCCGGCGCGTTGGCAGGGCCCGCGACCGCACAAGTTCAACCGCCAGATCTGCGCGTGCCCTCCTCCGAGCCGCGCTACACCGCGATCGTGATGGACGCGGCCACGGGCGAGGTGCTGTACGAGAAGCGGGCCGATTCGCCGCGCTATCCGGCCTCGATCACCAAGATCATGACGCTGTATCTGGCCTTCGAGGCGCTGGCCTCCGGCAAGCTGCAGCCGACTGACCTCATAGTGGTCTCGGCCCACGCGTCCGCCCAGGCGCCCACCAAGCTCGGCCTGCGCCCCGGCGACACCATCACCGTGGAAGACGCCATGCACGCCATCGCGGTGAAGTCGGCCAACGACATGGCGGTGGCCCTCGCCGAGAAGCTGGGCGGCAGCGAGAGCCGATTCGCGGCGCTGATGACCATGAAGGCCCAGGAACTGGGCATGGCCAACACGCGGTTCGTCAACGCCAACGGCCTGCCGGACAGCCGCCAGATCTCCAGCGCTCGCGATATCGCCATCCTGTCGCGCGCCGTGCTGCGCGACTACCCGCAGTACTACAGCTACTTCTCCCAGGAGCAGTTCACGTTCCGCGGCCAGACCATGATCAACCACAACGGGCTCCTCGGTAAGATGCCCGGCGTGGACGGCCTGAAGACCGGCTTCACCAACGCCGCCGGCTTCAACCTGGCGGCGTCGGCGGTGCGCAACGGCACGCGGCTGATCGCGGTGGTGATGGGCGGAACGTCCGGCGCGTCGCGCAACGCCAATGTGGAAGACCTGCTGCTCACCGGCTTCGACATCACGGAGCGGCGCAACCGCGGCGAGAAGATCCAGCTGACGCAGAACCTGTTCGAGCAGCCCCCGGCCGCCGGCGCCATCCCCGTGCAGATCGAGCAGGGCGACGCCTCCGACCCCATCGACGTGGTGCTGACCGCCGCCAACCGCGGCGCGCCGGTGACCATGGTTCCCGCCCGCGCCACGCCGCTCTCGGCGTCGCATCCCGGATTCGCCGCGGACCTCGGCACGCACCGCGTCGCCGCCATGGCGGGCCCCGTAGCCGACTGGACGGTTCAGGTCGGCGTGTTCAGCTCCAACCGCCTGGCCATGCGCCAAGTGGACTATATCGCCGACCGCTTCGCCAACATCTTCGACGACCGCGAGGGTTCGGTGGATCGGGCCGGTCCGCTCTACCGGGCGGTGTTCGCCGGCTTCACCGAGGACGAAGCCCGCCAGGCCTGCGCCACGATCACCACCCAGGGCATGCCCTGCCAGGTGAGCGCGCCTCACTGAAGCCAGCGGCGCCTACCCCAACAACCGTTCGCGGGCCGCGTTGAGCTGAACCGCCAGGCCCGGCGCGCCGCCGTGGTCGGGGTGGACCCGCAGCATGAGACGGCGGTAGGCGGCCTCGATCTCCGCTCGGCTCGCGCCTTCGGCCACCCCGAGCGTGGAGCGGGCGTCCGAGGCGCTCATGGTCTGCGAGGAGGGCGCCGGTCGGGCGGTGGGCTGGGGCGTGCGCAGCGCAAAGACGAGATAGCCGGCCAGGGCCAGCAGGATCAGGCCGTCTTCCCAGCCGCCGCGAACTGTGAGCCAAACCGCCGCCGCCGCGGCGGCCGCGGCCAGGGTCACGCCGGCGAGTCGCCACGGGGTTCGCGCGAGAATCGGCCGGCGGCCGACCCACACGAGCAGGGCCAGGGCCGCGGCCGCGAGGCCGAGGAACAGCATTTCGCCTGTTTAGACTATTCCGCGGCCAGGATGGCGCCCGGTTGCGGCGCGAGACCGAGGTCTCCCATGAGCACGCGCAGTTCCTGGCGCGCCGCCACGTGGCTGAGCGATCCCGGCACGGGCCGCACGTTCGCGGACAGGTCGGCCACGGTCAGGCCAAAGGGGAAGAGTTCACGATAGATCACGCGATCGCGAAGCCCCTGAAGAGTACGGAAACCCACCCGGCGGGACAGGGCCTTGACCCGCTCGTCCACCCGCTTGCGATTGCGCGGCTCGGTGGAGGCCAGGCGGTTGCGCAGCACCACCCAGTCGATGGTGCGCCCGCGGTCGGCGGCGCGCTGCTTGCGCGCTTCCCAGACGGTCTCCGAATAGAGGCTCGGCCGGACGAGATCGAGGGTCACCGGGTCGACCACACCCAGCACGTCGAAGTCCATGAAGCTGTCGTTCATCGGCGTGACCACCAGGTCGGCGCGCTGGTGGGCGGCGCGGGACAGCGCCGTGTCGCCGCCGGGGGTGTCGATCACCAGATAGTCGAGCGGCGCGACGGCGGCGATCGCCTCGGCCAGCGCGTCGACGTCGGCGACGTCGCCCAGCAGAGTCGGCTGACGCAGGCTGGCCCCGTTCGCCTCGCTCCAGCGCGCGCGGCTGGCGAAGAAGTGCGCCACGCTCTGCTGGCGGCTGTCGAGATCGAGCACGCCCACGCCCGCGCCCTCGTGCAGCAGGCCCACGATCAGGTGCACCGCGACGGTGGACTTGCCGGCCCCACCCTTCTCATTACCGACAACAATGACCCGCATGAACTGGCCCCTCAGTCAGTCGCCGGGCGAGAATCAGTCCGCGCCGGTTGATCCACACGAGACAACGCCCCCAGGTCGCGGTCAACGCGACGAAAAGACAGGCGGCGGCGTGGCGATCAGGCTGGACATCGCCCCGCGCGCCCGGCCATAAGCGCGCCGCCCCGCGAAAGGTTCCCCCGCCATGGCGTGCAAGCTCGCCCTCTTGCCGATCGTCAGATCCGTCGCGGAACTGCGCGCCCGCGTCGGCGCCTGGCGGTCCGCCGGCGAGACTGTGGCGCTGACGCCGACCATGGGCGCGCTGCACGAAGGCCATCTGTCTCTGGTGCGGCTGGGGCGGGCTCGGGCCGATCGCGTGATCGCCAGCCTGTTCGTCAATCCCACGCAGTTCGCGCCCAGCGAGGACTTCGACGCCTATCCCCGCGATGAGGCGCGCGATGCGGCGCTGCTGGCCGAGGCCGGCTGCGACCTGCTCTACGCTCCGACGGTCGGCGAGATGTATCCGGCCGGGTTCTCGACCACCGTGCGGGTGGCCGGGGTGTCCGAGCCGCTGGACGGCGAGGCGCGTCCCACGCACTTCGCCGGCGTCGCCACCGTGGTCAGCAAGCTGCTGATCCAGGCCGCGCCGGACGTCGCCATCTTCGGGGAGAAGGACTACCAGCAGCTGCTGGTGATCCGCCGCCTGGCGTGCGACCTCGACCTTCCGGTGCGCATCGTCGGCGCGCCGACGATCCGCGAACCGGACGGCCTCGCCCTATCCTCGAGGAACGCCTACCTCGCCGCGCACGAGCGCCCGATCGCCGCGAACCTCAACCGGGCCCTGCGCTCCGCGGCCGCCGCGGTGGCCGCGGGCGGGCGCATCGAAGACGCCGAAAGGCGCGGCCTGGCGGCGTTGTGCGCCGCAGGCTTCCAGAAGATCGACTATTTCGAGGTGCGCAACGCCGAGGACCTCACGCGCCTGGGCCCTGGTCCTGCCGACGCCCCCGCCCGCATCCTCGCCGCAGCCCGCATCGGCCGCACGCGGCTGATCGACAATGTGGCGGTGTAGGGCGCCCGCCGCCTACCACGCGCCGATCTCGCGCAACTGGCGCGCCAGCTCCGTCGGCATCGCCTCGCCTCCGCCGCCTTGCGCGAGATCCGCCGGCGCGTCGGCGCCGTCCAGGTAGCGCCAGCCCTGGAAGGCGCGGCGCGGGGTCGGCAGGGTGAGCACCACCTCGGGATCGAGGGTGATCTCGCAGCGCGTGGCGACGCCCTGGCCCACCGTGGCCACATCGAGGATGCGCTGGCGCGAGAGGACGAACCCCTTGTAGACGCGGTAGAGCGAGCCGCCCTCGATCAGCTCGGCCGCCCGCTTCGGCGTCTGCCGCGTGCGCAGGATCCAGGGAGAGGGACTGCCCTGCTCCGCCCGCCACGCCAGCAACTCGTCCACGGTGTCGCAGCCGACGCAGAGCTTGATCATGTGGAGCGCCATCGCGATGTCCTAGGCCGCCGCCTCGAGTCGTGCCAGCAGCGCGCCCTCGGACACCTGCTCGCCCACCGCGGCCCGCACCTCCACCGCCACACCGTCGAAGGGAGCGACCAGCGAATGCTCCATCTTCATCGCTTCCAGCGTCACCAGCGCCTCGCCCTTCTTCACCTTGGCGCCCGCCTTGACGGAAACCGACACGATCTTGCCGGGCATGGGCGAGAGGATCTGGCCGTCCCCCGCCGCCTCGTCCGCGCCGCGCTTGGCGTGGGGGCGGGTGAAATGCAGGGCCTCGCCTGCTTCGAACACCACGACGCCGTCGGCGACCTTCAGCACAGGGGCCCGAAAAGCCGAGTCGATGGAAGCTTCGAACACCTCGTCGCCGAGTTGCAGCCGCGCCGGCGCACGCGCCTCGGCGTTCAGACGAAAGCCCGCAAGGCGGTCCACGCGTGCGGCCAGTGCGCGCGCGGCGGAGGCTATGGCGCCCGGCGTCGCCGTGGCCGGCGTGGTGAGGCGCCGCAGCTCGCGCTCGATCAGCCCGGTGTCCACGGCGCCCGCGGCGAATTCCGCATCGTCCAGCGTTCGGGCCAGGAACCCGGCGTTGGTCTTCACCGGCCAGACCTGCACGGCCCGGCAGGCCTCGGCCAGGCGGACGCGCGCGGCCTCGCGGGTCGGGCCATGGGCGATCAGCTTGGCGATCATCGGGTCGTAGAAAGGCGTCACGGCGCCGCCCGGCTCGACCGCGGCGTCGATGCGCACGCTCTTGGGCATGACGAAATGGTCGAGCTTGCCGGTCGATGGCAGGAAGCCCTTGGCGGGGTCCTCGGCATAGAGGCGCGCCTCGATGGCGTGGCCGGTCATGGCGATCTGGTCCTGCACGAGCGGCAGCGGCTCGCCGGAGGCCACGCGCAGCTGCCACTCCACGAGGTCGAGGCCGGTGATCGCCTCGGTGACCGGGTGCTCCACCTGCAGGCGGGTGTTCATCTCCATGAACCAGATGCGGTCGGCGCGCAGACCTTCGGAGGCGTCGGCGATGAACTCCACCGTGCCGGCGCCCTGGTAGCCCACCGCCTTCGCCGCTTTGACCGCCGCGGCGCAAAGGGCCTCGCGCGTCGCGGCGTCCATGCCCGGCGCGGGCGCTTCCTCGATCACCTTCTGGTGGCGGCGCTGCAGGGAGCAGTCGCGCTCGAACAGGTGGACGAAGTTTCCGTGGGCGTCGCCGAACACCTGCACCTCGATATGGCGCGGGCGGGCAACAAAGGTCTCCAGCAGCACGCGCTCGTCGCCGAAGCTGGACGCGGCCTCGCGCCGGCAGGAGGCGAGCGCGGCGTCGAAGCCCCCGGCCGCGTCCACCCGGCGCATGCCCTTGCCGCCGCCGCCCGCCACCGCCTTGATCAGCACGGGATAGCCGATCTTGGCCGCTTCGGCCTTCAGGCGATCGGGCGACTGGTCCTCGCCGAGATAGCCCGGCGTCACCAGCACGCCGGCCTTGGCCATCAGCGCCTTGGCGGCGTCCTTCAGGCCCATCGCCCGGATGGCCGACGGCGGCGGTCCTACCCAGACGAGGCCCGCGGAGATCACCGCCTCGGCGAAATCCGCGTTTTCCGACAGGAACCCGTAGCCCGGATGGATCGCCTCCGCGCCCGTGCGCCGCGCCGCCTCCAGGATCGCCTCACCGCGCAGATAGCTTTCCCGCGCCGGCGGCGGCCCGATCGGCACGGCCTCGTCCGCCTCGCGCACGTGCGGCGCGGCACCGTCGGCTTCGGAATAGACGGCGACGGTCCGCACGCCCAGCCTGCGCGCCGTGCGGATGATCCGCCGGGCGATCTCGCCGCGATTGGCGATGAGAACAGATGGGATCACGCCACCTTCTCCCGCAGGGGGAGAAGGAACCCTACGCCATCCACGAGGGGCTCCTCTTGGCCAGAAACGCCCGAACCCCCTCCTGGCCTTCCTTGCCGACCCGGGCGGCGGCGATGCGGTGGGCGGTCTCGGTCATCACGTGGTGGTCGATGGGATGTTCGGCGACGAAGCTGACCAGCGCCTTGGAGGCGCCGACCGCGTCCGGGGCGCAGGCCATGATCGCCTCGGAGAGCCGCGCCTTGGCCGCGTCCAGGGCGGCGGCGTCGGTCACCACCTCGTCCACCAGGCCGATCTCCCGGGCGCGGGCGGCGTCGAACTGCTGGGCGCTGGCGAACAGGCTGCGCGCGCGCCGCTCGCCGATGGCGCGGACCACATAGGGACTGATGGTGGCGGCGATCAGGCCGAGCTTGACCTCGGTGAAGGCGAATTTGCAGTCCGCCGTGGCCACCGCCAGGTCGCAGGCCGCCGCCAGCCCCGCGCCGCCCCCGAATGCTCCGCCCTCCACCAGGGCCACGGTGAGCGCGGGAATGTCGTAGAGGTGCTTGAGCATGATCGCCATCTTCATGGCGTCGTCGCGGTTGTCGTCTTCGGTGTGCTCGACGGCGTCGCGCATCCACTCGAGATCCGCGCCGGCCGAGAAGACGCCCCCGGCCCCGCGCACGAAGACGATGCGAACGCCCTCCTGGTCGCGCAGGGTCTCGAAGGTCTCGCGCAAAGCGCCGATCAGCTCGGCGTTGAAGGCGTTTCGCCTCTCCGGGCGGTTGAGGGTCACCGTCACCGCGCCCTCGACGGTGGAGTCGATCAGCACGAGCTTGGACTGGGCGTCGGTGTCCGGGACCTCGACGAAGGGGTCGGCGATGGGGTTGGTCATGGGAAGCTCCTTGGCCGGCTACATCCGGAACACGCCGAACCGGGTGTCCGGGATCGGGGCGTTCAGGGCGGCGGAAAGGCAAAGCGCGAGCACGTCGCGGGTCTGGGCCGGGTCGATGACCCCGTCGTCCCACAGGCGCGCCGTGGCGTGGTAGGGGTCGCCCTCTGTCTCGTAGCGTTCGCGGATCGGGGCCTTGAAGGCCTCTTCCTCATCGCTGGGCCAGGTCTCGCCGCGGGCCTCCAGGCCGTCGCGGCGGATGGTGGCCAGCACGCTGGCGGCCTGCTCGCCGCCCATCACGCTGATCCGGGAATTGGGCCAGGCGAACAGGAAGCGCGGAGAATAGGCCCGCCCGCACATGCCGTAGTTGCCGGCCCCGAACGAGCCGCCGATGAGGATGGTGAGTTTGGGAACCTCGGCGCAGGCCACGGCTGTGACCAGCTTGGCCCCGTCCTTGGCGATGCCGCCCGCCTCGTACTTGCCGCCCACCATGAAGCCCGAGATGTTCTGCAGGAAAATCAGCGGGATCTTCCGCTTGCAGGCCAGCTCGATGAAATGCGCGCCCTTCAGCGCGCTCTCCGAAAACAGCACGCCGTTGTTGGCCAGGATGGCCACCGGATAGCCCCAGATGCGGGCGAAGCCGCAGACCAGGGTCGAGCCGTAGAGCGCCTTGAACTCGTCGAACCGCGAGCCGTCGACGACGCGGGCGATCACCTCGCGAACCTCATAGGGCGCGCGCACGTCGGGCGGGATGACCCCGTACAGCTCCTCGGAGGGGAAGGCCGGCGCCTCCAGCTCGGCCATGTCCAGCGGCTGAGGCTTGGTGGTGTTGAGGTTGGCGATGATGGAGCGGACGATGTCGAGGGCATGCTCATCGTTGGCGGCCACATGGTCGACGACGCCCGAGCGGCGGCCGTGGGTGTCTGCGCCGCCCAGTTCCTCGGCGCTGATCACCTCGCCGGTGGCGGCTTTCACCAGCGGCGGGCCGCCGAGGTAGATGGTGCCCTGGCCGCGCACGATGATGGTCTCGTCGCTCATGGCCGGCACATAGGCGCCGCCCGCCGTGCACGAGCCCATGACGCAGGCCACCTGGGCGACGCCCTCGGCGCTCATACGCGCCTGGTTGAAAAATATCCGTCCGAAGTGGTCGCGGTCAGGGAAGACCTCGGCCTGGTGCGGCAGGTTCGCCCCGCCGCTGTCCACCAGATAGACGCATGGCAGGCGGTTCTGCATCGCGATCTCCTGCGCGCGCAGATGCTTCTTCACCGTCATGGGGAAATAGGCGCCGCCCTTCACCGTGGCGTCGTTGGCGACGATCATCACCTCGCGCCCTGACACCCTGCCGACCCCGGTGATGATCCCGGCGCCCGGCGCCTCGCCGTCATAGAGGTCGAAGGCCGCCAGCTGGCCGACTTCCAGGAACGGCGCGCCGATGTCCAGAAGCCGCTCCACCCGCTCGCGCGGCAGCAGCTTGCCGCGCCCCGCGTGACGCGTGCGGGCCGCCTCCGGCCCGCCCAGAGCCGCCTCGGCCACGCGCCTGCGCAGCTCCGCCGCCAAGCCGCGGTTCAGCGCGGCGTTGCGGACAAAGTCGTCGCCGCGGGGATCGATGGCGGAGCTCAGCTTCGGCATGGCCGAGCATTACCCTGTTGCGCTCGGCCCCGGAAGCGACCCACGGCGCCCACCTCCACGCGGCGGCCCCGGAGCTTCTGCGAATCCCGCGGGCGGCTCCTCGCCCCCGGCAAAGCTGGATGTCGCCCTTTGCGGTCGCCGCGCGTACTCTCCGCCGCGTGGCAAGCCTGACCGACTCGCTTCCGGACTCGGCGCTCACCCGCCTCTTCGCCAAGGAGCTGGCGGCCGGCCGCGCGTTCTGGTTCTCCCTGCCCGGCGGTTCGGAGCTCTATCTGGCGGGCGAGCCGGCGGATTCCTTCTATCTGGTCCGCGCCGGGCGCCTGGGGGCGTTCCGTCAGGAGGAGGGCCGTGAGCGGCAGTTCCTGGGCGTGATCCGTCCCGGTGAGCCGGCCGGCGAGATGTCCCTCATCTCCGACCTGCCCCACTCCGCCGAGGTGGTCGCCCTGCGCGACTCGGAGATCCTCGCCATGCCGCGCGAAGTGTTCTTCGAGGCGGTCGAACGCGACGCGGCGGTGATGACCGAGCTCGCACGGCTGATCCTGCGCAGGGCGCGCGAGCGCCCCGGGGACCTCGGCCTCGGCGCCCCGTCGGTGTTCGGCTTCATCGGCGTCAGCGAGGACCTGCAGGTCAGGCCCCTGGTCGCGGACATCGCCGCCGGGGTCGGGCGACTCGGCTATCGGGTGACGGTGGTGGGGTCGGAGGCGGCCCAGGCGCCCACCGAGTGGTTCTCCAACGTCGAGCGCGACCACGACTTCGTCCTCTACTCCGCGGAAAGCGCCGAAACCTCCTGGAGGGCCGTGGTGGCGCGCCAGGGCGACCGGCTGTTCCGCGTCGCCAACGCCAGGGGCAAGCCGCCGCGGCATCTGGACCGCCATCGCGCCGATCCCATGCAGGCGCAGCAGCTCGTGGACCTGATCCTGCTGCAATCGCCGGACTGTCAAACCCCGTCCGGCTCTGAGGCCTGGCTTGAATCGTTGCGCCCGGCGCGGCTGTTCCACGCCCGCCCGTGGGTGATGTCGGACACCGACCGCCTGGCGCGGGTGGTCGCCGGCCAGTCGGTGGGCCTGGTGCTGTCCGGCGGCGGCGCGCGAGCCTACGCGCACGTCGGCGTCGTCAGGGCGCTGCACCAGCACGGCGTGCCCCTGGACTTCGTGGGCGGCGTCTCCATGGGGGCGATCATCGCCGCGGGGCTGGCCATCGGCTGGGACGACGTGGAGATGTCCCGGCGCATTTCCAAGGCCTTCGTCCAGTCGAGCCCGCTGGACGACATCGCCCTGCCGTTCATCGCCATGACTCACGGCGCGAAAGTGGATGAGCGGCTGCTGGAGAACTTCGACGGCCGCGACATCGCCGACCTGTGGCTGCCGTTCTTCTGCGTCTCGTCGAACCTGACCACGGGCGGCTACCAGCTGCACCGGCGCGGATCGCTGGTGAAGGCGGTGCGCGCCTCCATCTCCCTGCCCGGCATCCTGCCGCCGGTAACCCACGACATGAGCGTGCTGGTGGACGGCGCCGTGGTGAAGAACTTTCCGGTGGACATCATGCGCGCCCAGCAGATCGGTCCCATCGTTGGCGTGGACGTCAGCCGGGGCCGCAGCATCGACGCCAACGACGTGAAGTTGCCGCCATCCCTGTGGAACTGGTTCTCGTCCGGGGATTGGCGGCGCGGGCCGCCGATCGTCTCGTTGCTGATGCGCGCCGCCACCGTTCATTCCGCCGCCGAGATCGCAGCGTCGCGCATGGCCACCGACCTGCTGATCCTGCCCGACGTGGACGCCATCGAAATCCGCAACTGGAAGGCCTTCGAGCCGGCCGTGGAGGCGGGCTACCGTGCGGCGTCCGAGGCGCTGGAGAAGCTGCACCAGCCGGTGACGGAGATGCGGCGGCGCCCGAGCCTGAACGACCCGCCGAAAGCGCCAGCCCCCGCCTTTCCCGCCTTCGCGCCACGGTGAATTGTCGCGCCAGGGCGGCGCCGCGCGCGCTTCGTCCTATATTGCCGGCTGGGGCCGGTGCGAATCGGCCGTGTGGTGAAGATTTCGGCAGGCGAAAAGCGCGCAGGACGTGGCCCCACCGCTTCGACAGCTGCGGTTGCCCCTGAAGCAACCGGCCTCGTTCGCCCGCGCGGACTTCGTGCATTCACCGACGAATGCGGAGGCGATCCGGGCTCTGGACGCCTGGCCGGCCTGGCATGGCGGTTGCCTGGCCCTGGTCGGGCCGGAAGGCTCCGGCAAGTCGCACCTGGCGCGCGACTGGGCCGAACGGGTCGGGGCGGCGATCAGCGAACCGCGCGAGACCGACTTCGCGCGCCTGGAGGGCCACCCGCTGCTGCTGGAGGACGCCGACCAGGCCGAGGCGGAGACCCTTTTCCACCTGATCAACATGGCCGGGGCCGGCGGCGGACTGCTGCTCACCTCGCGCCGGCACCCGCGCGACTGGCCCGCGCCGATCCCGGATCTGCGCTCGCGGCTCAACGCCTTGCAGGTTGCGGAGATCGGCGAACCTGACGATATGGTGCTCGATGGCGTGCTGCGGAAATTCTTCCGGGAACGGAACATTAAGCCTGCTGATGACGTCTATCCTTACCTCATGCGGCGCATTGAACGTTCTGTAAGAATGGCGCGTGAGATCGTCGCACGTTTGGACGAGGCCGCCGGCGATGATCAGCGCGATATTACCCGAGCCTTGGCCCGTCAGATTCTTGAGTCGGAGGATCAAAGCCTTGATCTGTTCGATTGAAGTCTTGTTATCGTCCAAGATCGGCGCCAGATACGATCTGTTCCAGCCGCATAGATGAGCCCCCCGGTGGAAGCCCGCGCCATCGACGTTCCCATGCTTGGCGCCGCAAATTCGGCCCTCGCCGAGACCCCGCCAGGCTATGAGCTGCTGCGGTCGCCGGCGCGGTTCTTCAACCGTGAGGTTTCCTGGCTGAGCTTCAATCGGCGCGTGCTGGAGGAGGCCGAGAACCCGCGTCACCCCCTGCTGGAGCGACTGCGGTTCCTCTCCATCTCGGCCAACAACCTCGATGAGTTCTTCATGGTCCGCGTGGCGGGCCTGAAGGCGCAGGTGCGCGAGGGCATTCGCGTGGTCAGCCAGGACGGCCTGACGCCGTCGCAGCAGCTGGTGCGGGTCACCGGCGGCGCCAATGAGCTCATGGACGACCAGCAGCGCATCTGGGCCGCCCTGCGCAAGGAAATGGCCGCCGCCGGGCTCCATCTGCTGGACGCCAAGGACATCGGTGTCACGGATCGGCGGGCGGCGGAGGAGATCTTCCTCAATCGCATCTTCCCGGTGCTCACGCCGCTGGCCATCGACCCGGCCCATCCATTTCCGTTCATCCCGAACCTCGGGTTCTCCCTGGCCCTGAAGCTGCGGCGGCTGTCCGACGGCAAGCAGCTGTGGGCGATGGTGCCGGTGCCGACCCAGGTGGACCGCTTCTGGGAGCTGCCGGCGTCGGGCGCGCGGCGCAAGCCCGGGCGAAGGTTCGTGGCGCTGGAGAGCTTCCTGATCCTGTTCCTCGACCGGCTGTTCCCCGGCTATGCGGTGGAGGGCCGCGGCCTCTTCCGCCTGATCCGCGACTCGGACGTCGAGATCGAGGAAGAGGCCGAGGACCTGGTGCGCGAGTTCGAAGCCCGCCTCAAGCGTCGCCGGATGGGGCTCGTGGTGCGGGTGAAGATCCAGTCATCCATGCCCGACGACTTGCGCGAGTTCATCGTGCGGGGCCTCGACGCCGAACCGGAGGACGTGGTGAAGATCGACGGCAAGCTGGGCCTGGCCCAGCTGGGCCAGCTGATCCCGCCCGATCGCCCCGAATTGAAGTTCCCGGCGTTCGAGCCGCGCTTTCCTGAACGCATCCGCGACCACGGCGGGGACTGTTTCGCGGCGATCCGCGAGAAGGACATCCTGGTCCACCACCCCTTCGAGAGCTTTGACGTGGTGGTGCAGTTCCTGCGCCAGGCGGCGGCCGATCCCAGCGTCATCGCCATCAAGCAGACGCTCTACCGCACCTCCAAAGACAGCCCCATCGTGGCCGCCCTGATCGACGCGGCCGAGAACGGCAAGAACGTCACCGCACTGGTGGAGATCAAGGCGCGGTTCGACGAGGAGGCCAACCTGAAGTGGGCGCGCGACCTGGAGCGGGCCGGCGTCTACGTCGTCTTCGGCTTCGTGGAGTACAAGACCCACGCCAAGCTGTCGGTGGTGGTGCGCCGCGAGGGCGACGCCCTGCGCAGCTACTGCCATTACGGCACCGGCAACTACCACCCGGTCACGGCGAAGATCTATACGGACCTGTCGCTGTTCACCACCGACCCCGCCCTGGCGCGGGATTCCTCGCGGCTGTTCAACTACATCACCGGCTACGCACGGCCCGAGCGGCTGGAGAAGCTTTCCTATTCGCCGGAGACCATGAAGGGCGATCTGCTGCGCATGATCGGCCGGGAGGCGGAGAGCGCCCACGCCGGCAAGCCCGCCGGCATCTGGGCCAAGCTCAATTCCCTGGTAGATCCGGAGATCATCGACGCCCTGTACATGGCCAGCCAGGCGGGCGTCCCCATCGACCTGGTGGTGCGTGGCGTCTGCTGCCTGCGCCCTGGGGTCGGCGGCCTGTCGGAAAACATTCGCGTCAAGAGCATCGTCGGCCGCTTCCTGGAGCACGCCCGCATCGTGGTGTTCGCCAACGGCGCGGCCCTGCCCTCCGGCCAGGCGCGGGTGTTCATCTCTTCGGCCGACTGGATGCCGCGCAATCTGGACCGTCGCGTGGAGGTGATGACGCCGGTGGAGAACCCCACGGTGCACCAGCAGGTTCTCCAGCAGATCATGGTCGCCAATCTGAACGACGAGGCGCAGAGCTGGGTGCTGGACGCCGAAGGGACCTATCGCCGCGTGCCCGGCTGGGACCGCAAGCGGGCGTTCTCGGCCCACGACTATTTCATGGCCAACCCCTCGCTCAGCGGCCGGGGCCACAAGGTCAAGGATTTGCCGCGCGCATTCGACCATGTGGGCGCAGGACGCTAGGCCCGCCCCCCGGGACGTCGCCGTCATCGACGTCGGCTCCAACTCCGTGCGCCTGGTGCTCTACCGGGTGGAGGGGCGCGCCGTCTGGACCCTGTTCAACGAGAAGATCCTGGCCGGGCTCGGCCGCGACCTGGCCGAGACCGGCCGGCTGTCGCCCGAGGGCGTCGACGCCGCCATGGCGTCGCTGCTGCGCTTCGCCGCCCTGCTGGACGCCGCGCGCCCGGACCAGGTGTTCGCCGCCGCCACCGCCGCGGTGCGCGAGGCGGAGGACGGGGCGGCCTTCTGCCGGATCGTGCGCGCCGAGACCGGGCTTGATCTGCGCGTCCTCAATGGCGAACAGGAAGCCCGCTACAGCGCGCTCGGCGTGCTGGCCGGGGCGCCGGACTCGGAAGGCCTGGTGGGCGACCTGGGCGGCGCCAGCCTGGAGCTGATCCGGCTGAAGGACGGCGCGCCGTCCGAGGGCGTCACCCTGCCGCTCGGCCCGTTCAGCTTCAAGGACAACGGGCGTTTCGATCCGGCCCGGGTGAAGGCCCAGGTGGTCCGGCGGCTGTCGGCGCACAAGGCCCTCGGCACGCCGGCGTTCCACGCGGTGGGTGGCGCCTGGCGCAACCTGGCCCTGCTGGCGATGAGGATGTCCGGATATCCTCTTGAAATCGTTCATCAGTTCGAACTGACGCGACGCGAAGCGCTGGAGGCGGCGCGGGTGATCGCGCGGCAGTCGCGCGGTTCGCTGGAGCGTATCGAGGGGATCTCCAAGCGCCGCCTCGAGACCCTGCCCCACGCCGCGGCGGTAATGGAGGGGCTGGTCGAGGAACTGGAGGTGGAGCGGGTCGTGCTCTCGGCCTACGGCCTTCGCGAGGGGCTGCTGTTCGAGAGCATGCCGGCGGCGGTGCGCGCCCGCGATCCGCTGATCGAAGGCTGTGCGGCCCTGGCCGCGCGCGAAGGCGTGGCCGACGGCATGAGCCAGGCGCTCGAAGCCTGGGTGGCGCCGCCCTTCGCCACGCTGGAGCCGGTGTTCGACGCACGCGAGCAGGTGCTGATCGGCGCGGCTTGCCGTCTGGCCGAACTGGGCGCGCGTCTGCACCCCGACCACCGCGCCGACCTGATCTTCCACCAGGTGCTGCGCGCGCCGATCTCCGGCATGACCCATCCGGAGCGCGTGTTCCTGGCCTGCGCCGCCTTCTCCCGCCACACCGCCGCGACCACCATTCCCGAGCCCGCACTGGTGGCCCGCCTGCTCACCCACGAGCGTTACCAGCGCGCCCGCGCCCTGGGCGCGGCGGTGCGCCTGGGCTGCGACCTGTCGGGCCGCAGTCCGGAACTCCTCGGCCGCACCCGCCTGGAGTTCCGCGCCAACACCGTCGTCGTGGAAGTCGACGAACCCTCCGCCGGCATCCTCTGGGGCGAACAGGCCGCCAAGCGCAGCACCACCCTGGCCACCATCCTTGGGCGCGAGATGAAGATGCGGGCCAAGGCGATCAGGCGGGTGCGCGAGGACGCGGCCTAGGCGGCGCGCTTGGATTGGGGGGGAAATCTTGCTTTCTTGCGTTACACTTGGTAATGAATATCGCGCGCCCGCTCGGGCCGGCGGTCTTTGACATCGTGAAACGAATGCGCACGGCCGGTGACCGGTGGGCGCTCGCCCGCACAGCCAGGCTCCCAACCCCCACACCCGAAATTCCCCGCGAAAGCGGGGACCCAGCCTTTTTTGCAATCGGGGGGGGCGGCGCGTTGTGGACGGAAGGAACAAACAAAAACGCCTGGGTCCCGGCTT
>JBIOEG010000021.1:0-66573 GCA_044445825.1 Caulobacterales bacterium | reverse complement strand
CTCCTGCGCTGGCGCGGCGGGGGCGGCGGGGACCGGAGCGCCGGCGGCCTGCAGGTTGGCCAGCCGGGCCGCCACCCGGTGCACGCCGGCGAGGGGGTCGGAGGTGTCGTCATAGACGTAATCCAGGTTCGGCGCCTGGGTGTCGAGCATGTCCTTGGCGGCATACTGGGTCGGCGCGCCGGCGACGGAGGGGACGGTGAAGGTGCGGTTGGCCGGCCCGGTGAGCCACTGGGCGAGGGTTGGGTTGAGGTGCGCCGGGTTGCGCTTCAGCCATACCTCCCACAGGCGGTCGATGTTGGCGTGGTGCACCCAGAAGATCGGGTCGAGGGCGGCGATGTCGGGGTCGGACATCAGGCCCGGGTCGCCGTTGGCCGACTGGCCGCCCACGTCGCTGTGCACCAGGTTGTGCGGCTGCGACTCCAGCCGGCCGTTGCCATTGCCGCCGCCGTGGTGGAACAGGGTTTTCGGCCCGCCGAAGCCGGTCGACGCGCCGGCGTTGGTCCCGGCGAACAGGGGCTGGGCCAGCGCGCCCAGGGTCACGTCCGCCGGCGGCAGGGTGATCGGGCTGGTCCCCGCGCCGTATCGGGCGGTCACATAGAGCGGGTTGGGCGCCCCGCCCGGCATGGTCGGCTGGCTGAAGGCGGTGGGCAGGGTCGTGGCGTCGGGGTTGGTGGTGTCGCTGTAGTTCCAGTAGGGCAGGGCCCAGGTCGCCGGCCCGCCCAGGATGACGATGGCGGCGCGCACGATCTGCTCGAAGGCGCCCAGATAGCCCCGGTGCCAGGGCAGGAAGTACCAGGTCTGGTGCTGGCACTGCTTCCAGAAGGTGGACTGGTCCGAGGCCGGGGGCAGGGCGTCCGCGGCGCCCAGATAGCCCTGCTGGGTCCACATCTGCGGGGCGAAGCCGTGCATGGCGGCCAGGAACCGCCAGCTGGTGCGGCCGCCGAGGGGCCGGGCCTGCAGGGCGCCGACGCCCTTGGCGTACCACTCGATGATGGGGTCCCAGGTCCCGCCTGGCAGCGTCCAGATGTTCTGGCGCGTGTGCGTCATCGTCCTTCTCCCTTTCAGGGAAAGCCCGCCCGATGCAACCCGACCGGCAGTGTAGGCTTCGCCGAGGCGGGCGCAATCGCCGGTGAAGGAAATGCGCTGGCGCTATCCCGCTGCGGCGGCCTCCAGGCCGGCGATGTCCAGCCTGCCCATCTTCAGCATGGCCTCGGTCACACGCCTGGCCCTGGCCGGGTCCAGATCGCCCATCAGGCGGGGCAGGGCGGTAGGGACGATCTGCCAGGAAAGGCCGAAACGGTCCTTCAGCCAGCCGCAGCGGCCCGGCTCGCCGCCCTCGCTGAGGGTGTTCCAGTAGCGGTCCACCTCGACTTGGCCCTCGCAACTGACCTGCAGCGAGAAGGCCTCGGTGAGCTTGTAGGCCGGCCCGCCGTTGAGGGCGATGAACGGCCGGCCGTCGATCTCGAAGGCGACGCTGAGGGCGGTGCCTTTCGGCATGGGGCCGGCGTCGCCGTAGCGGGAGACGGCGCCGATCCTGGAGTTGGCGAACAGCGAAACGTAGAAGCGCGCGGCCTCCTCGGCCTGGGTGTCGAACCAAAGGCAGGGGGTGATCTGGTTCACGGGGGCCTCATAGGCTGACTAAAGGCATAGGACGAATGAGGGCGGGCGGTTCCGACTGCGCGCGCTACGCAGCGATGGCGGGCGTTCCCAGCATTACGGCGATTTATCTTTTCGGCTTGCCCCGGGCTCGCCACAAGGCGCGGGTAGGGGGCGGGGCGCGGGAGTCGGCGCGGGGCGTCGGCGCATGACTGGAGAGCTGACGCTTGGTTCCTTTGCTCGCTTCCCTGACGCTGGCGGCGGCGGTGTTCGACCTGCCGCAGATACCCCAGCTGCCGCCGATCCGCCGCGATCCCCAGATCACCTTCATCGATCGCTCCGGAACCGTGATCGGGGTGCGCGGCGGGCGCTATGGGCCGCCGGTGGACGTGGCCAGGGCGCCGACCTATGTCACCGCCGCCTTCGTCGCCATCGAGGACCGGCGGTTCTACGAGCACCAGGGCATCGACGCCATGGGCGTGGCCAGGGCCATCGTCACCGACGTGCTCAGGGGCCGCGCCGCCCAGGGCGCCTCGACCATCACCCAGCAGCTGGCCCGCAACCTGTTCCTCAACGCCGACCGCACCATGGAGCGCAAGGCCACCGAGGCGGTCTACGCCGTGGAGCTGGAGCGGGCCTACACCAAGCAGCAGATCCTCGGGCTCTATCTCAGCCGGGTGTACTTCGGCTCGGGCGCCTATGGGATCGAGGCCGCGGCGGAGCGCTACTACGGCAAGCCGGCCGGGCGACTGACCCTGGCCGAGGCGGCCACCCTGGCCGGAGTGGTCAAGTCGCCCACCGAATACGACCCGTCCGACCACCCGGAAAACGCCGCCCGCCGCGCTCGCCTGGTGCTCGACGCCATGCTGGAGACCGGGGCGATCACGGCGTCGCAGCGCAGCCGCGCCCTGGCCTCCATGCCCAGGGCGCGCAAGACCGGTCCCAACGGCCCGGCCCAGTACTTCGTGGACTGGCTGGACGGCCAGACCCTGCGCCTGGTGGGCCAGCCGACCGCCGACCTGGTGGTGGAGACCACCCTCGACGCGCCGCTGGAGCTGGCGGCGGCGAGCTCGGCCCAGGCCGTCGTGACCCGCTACGCCCACGACGACGTGGAGCAGGCGGCGCTGGTGGCGCTGGATCCCTCGGGGCGGGTTCGGGCCATGGTCGGCGGCGTCGACTACGGCAAGAGCCCGTTCGATCGGGCCGTCGAGGCCCACCGCCAGGCGGGCTCGTCCTGGAAGCCCTTCGTCTACCTTACCGCCATGGAGGCCGGGCGCACGCCGGACACCTTGGCGGTGGACCAGCCGGTGACCATCAACGGCTGGTCGCCGCGCAACTTCGAGCCGGAGTTCCTGGGTCCGATCACCCTGGAGAAGGCCCTGGCGCAGTCGGTGAACACCGTCGCCGCCGAGCTGGCCAACGAGGTGGGCACGGGCGCTGTGGCGGCCACGGCGCACCGGGTCGGCATCGTCTCGCCGCTCACCACCGAGCCGGCCATGGCCCTGGGCGCCGACCTGGTGACACCACTGGAGATGGCCCAGGCCTATGACGCCTTCTCCAACGGCGGCAATAGGGTGAGCGCCTACGGCATCGAGCGGATCCGCACGATCTCGGGGCGGGTGCTCTATGCGCACAACCAGCCGCCGGCCCCGGCCATCGGCAATCCGGCGCTGGGCGAACTCGACCGCATGCTGCGCACGGTGATCGCTTCGGGCACCGGCGTTAAGGCGGCGATCCCCGGCCACGACCTGGCCGGCAAGACCGGCACCACCTCGGACTTCAGGGACGCCTGGTTCTGCGGCTTCACCGGCGGCCTGACCGCGGTGGTCTGGATGGGCCGCGACGACAACTCGCCGATGCGCGGCGTCACCGGCGGCAGCGCCCCGGCGGAGTTCTGGCGCAGCTTCATGCGGGTGGCGATGAAGCGCCTGCCCACAGGCCCCATCCCCCCTGGACCACCCGCGCCGCCGCCGGTTCCGCCGGTGCTCCCCGTCTCCGCGACAGCCGTCGCGCCCGCGCCCGCCGCCAACAGCGTGCAGATCACGCCCTAGCTAGGAAGGTCGGGTCACTGCGGCGGGCAGCCCCGGAAGGCGCCGGCCTTCATCACCGTCAGGGTGGCGAGGTTCAGGGGCATCAGCGGCGCCATGGAGCCCTTGCCCTGGCCAGTGAAGAGGTCGATGCGCCCGACGTGGATCGCGCTGCCGGTGTCTGACGCGTACCAGAAGCCGTCGTGTCTCGAGCCGTCCGGCATGGGCAGACCCACGGTCTCCTTGATGAACAGCCTGGTGTGGCGCGGCACCTTCACCCCGTCCACCGCCGCGGTGCGCATCGCCACCACCCGGCAGCCCAGGGAGTCCAGGGCGCGGATGCCGCGCTCGCCGGCGTGGTAGAGGGTGGCTTTCAGCTTGAAGTCGGCGGATCCGGGCAGGGCGCCGGTGATCGCCGCGGTGATCAGGTCGCCCAGCGGATCGGAGGCGAACTCTGCCTGGGGGGCCGGATCGGCGCCGGCGCTGGACGCTGCGAAGACCAGTGTCAGCGCGGCGAGGCATGCCAGGGCTCGCTTCATCAGCGGCTCCCTTGTTGTTTCTCGTCGACGTCGCGGCCGGATTCCTACAGATCGGTGACAGAAGGGGCAACCCAGCGGAGGCGTCACGGATGATCACGATCTGGGGTGATCGGATTTCGGGCAATTGTCTGAAAGTGAAGTGGGTGGCCGAGCGCACGGGGATTCCCTTCACCTGGCATGATGTCGACGTCGTGAAGGGCGAGACGCGCACGCCGGAGTTCCTGGCCATGAACCCCGCCGGCCAGGTCCCCACGATCCGGCTGGAGGACGGCCGCACGCTGGCCCAGTCCAACGCCATCATGCTGCACCTGGCGGAGGGCTCGGACCTGATACCCGCCGACCCCTACGAGCGGGCGAGGATGTTCGAGTGGCTGTTCTGGGAGCAGTACAGCCACGAGCCGACCATCGCGGTGGCGCGATTCCAGGTGCGCTACCTGGGCAAGTCGGTCGCTGACCTCGACCCGAAGCTGGTGGAGCGCGGCGCGGCGGCGCTGGCGCGCATGGAGGCGGGGCTGCGGGGACGCGACTTCCTGGTCGGCGGCGCACTTAGCCTGGCCGATATCGCCCTTGTCGCCTACACGCGCATGGCGCATGACGGCGGCTTCAACCTCGCCCACTATCCGGCGGTGAAGGCGTGGGTCGCCCGCGTGGAAGCCGCCCTGCCGATCAGGGATCCCGCATGAGCTGTCTGAGGCGTCTGGCCGTCGGGTTCACCGCCGTGCTGGTCTGCGCCGGCGCGTCGGGCGAAGCCTTCGCCTGGGGCGCGACAGGCCACAGGATGATCGGCGTGGCGGCGATCCGGGCGCTGCCCGCGGACCTGCCGGACTTCCTGCGCGGCGACGCCGCCGCGACCGCCATGGGCGAGCTGTCGCGCGAACCCGACCGGTCAAAGGGCGCCGGCAAGGCGCATGACGCCGACCGCGATCCGGGCCACTTCATCGACATCGGCGACGACGGCCGCATCCTGGGTGGCCCGGCGATCGGCAATCTGCCGGCGACGCGCGAGGAGTACGAGGGCGCGCTGCGGGCGGTGTACACCTCCAGCTGGCGGGCAGGCTATCTGCCCTATTCGATCATCGAGGACTGGCAGCAGCTGACCCTGGATCTGGCCTATTGGCGCGTGGACGTCGCCGCCACGCGCAACGCCCCGGATCCGGCGCATCGCGCCTGGTTCGAGGCTGACCGCAAGGCGCGCGAGGCCCTGGTGCTTTCCGACCTCGGCGCGCTGTCGCACATGGTGGGCGACGGCAGCCAGCCGCTGCACGTGTCGATGCACTACAACGGCTGGGGACCCTATCCGAACCCCAATGGCTACACCCAGGAGAAGGTGCACACGCGCTTCGAGGGCGTGTTCGTGCGTGACAACGTCACGCTCGAGGCCGTGCAGGCGAAGCTCACGCCTTTCCACGATTGCGGCTGTCCCATCGAGCGGCGCACGGCCGACTACCTGACGACGACGGCGGCGACGGTCATTCCCTTCTACGAGCTGCAGAAGGCGGGCGCCTTCACCGGGTCCGATGCGCGCGGGTCGGGCTTCGCCGCCGGGCGGCTGGCGGCCGGCGCGAGCGAGCTTCGCGACCTGATCGTGCTGGCCTGGACCTCGAGCCGGACCTCCCAGGTCGGATGGCCGGCGGCGAAGGTTTCGGACGTCGAGGCGGGCAAGATCGACCCCTACGACTCTCTGTTCGGCGAAGATTGATGTCGGTTCCGCAGTTCGGCGAGGCAAGGCCCGGCCTTCAGTACAAGGACCGCCCTGCCGCGTTCGGCGTGCTGGCCCGCGAGGGCCTGATCGCCTGCGTGACCGTGACCAAGCCGGGCCATGCGCCCTGGATCGACCTGCCGGGCGGCGCGCTTGACCCCGGCGAGGACGACGCCCAGGCCTTGGTGCGGGAGTTCGGCGAGGAGACTGGTCTGAGGGTGCGTGCGGGCCAGGCGCTGGGCCGCGCGGACCAATACTTCATCAATACCGACGGCGTTCCCTACAACAACCGCGCGGCCCTGTTCGCGGCGTTGGTCGTGGCCCAGGCGCCCCACCTGAAGATCGAAATCGATCACGAACTCGTTTGGCTTGCGCCGGTTGACGCGCTAAAGCGGCTGAGACACGACGCCCACGCCTGGGCGATCGCGGCGTGGATGCGGCGACGCGACGCAGGCTGATGGCTCAGGCGCCCCACAATCACCCATTCAAGAATGCCGACTGCATGTATGCGCGACTCGCGGCAGGCTCGACCCAAGGCGGGAGGCGCACAGTTGACGCTGTGTAGAATAACGCTTTCAAATGGTTCGGGGCTGGCGGTCGAGTGTGCGCCGTGATGGCCGGGGCGGAGACGCATGGAAGATAACGCGATCTTTCTACAGAGCGTCGAGTCATTGCGATTCCACATCGATCGCCGCCTGGCCGAGTTGATCCCGCCGCCGGAGCGTGAACCCGTCCAATTGAGCCAGGCCGCCCACTACGCATTGCTGGCGCCGGGCAAGCGCTTCCGTCCGCTGCTGACGTTGCTGGCCGCCGAGGCCTTCGGCGCGCCGGCGGTGCGCGCCCTGGACGTCGCCTGCGCCATGGAGATGGTGCACGCCGCATCGCTGGTGCTCGACGATCTGCCCTCCATGGACGACGCGCGCCTGCGCCGCGGACGGCCAACCACCCACAGGGTCTATGGCGAGGCCGAGGCGATCCTCGCCGCCGTCGGCCTGCTCACCCAGTCCTTCGCGGTGATCGCCGGCGCGGAGGCCCTGTCGCTCGAGGATCGCATCGCCCTCGTCGGCGAACTGACGGAAGCGGTTGGCTTTTCCGGCCTGGTGGCCGGCCAGGGCCTGGATCTCGCGGAGCGCACCAGGCCCCGCGGCCTCTCCGAGCTCGACGATCTCAATCACAAGAAGACCAGCGTGCTGATGATGGCCGCCGCCGAGGCCGGGGCGCGCATCGGCGGCGCTTCGGAGGACGCGCGCCGGGAGTGCGGAGAGTTCGCCCGGCGCATCGGCCTGGCCTTCCAGATCCGCGACGACCTGATCGACGCCGAAGCCGCCGCGGAGAACGCGGGCAAGGACGTCGGCAAGGACGCCTGCATGACCACCCTCGTCTCGGTGCTCGGCCCGCGCGAGGCGTCCCGGGCCATGGAGGCGCACCTGCAGGCCGCCGATGCGGCGCTGACCCGAGCGGGCTGCGCCGGCCGTCTGGCGCCCTTCGCGCGCAGCCTGTTCTCGGGGCGCAAGGCGGCCGCGTGAGCCTTCCCCAACCGGGGCCGATTCTCATCGCCAAAGACGTCTCCCACGCCTTCGGGGCGCGCAAGGCGCTGAAGGGCGTCGACCTCGAGGTCCGTCCGCACGAAATCTACGCCCTGCTCGGTCCCAACGGCGCGGGCAAGACCACGCTCACCCGCGCCATCTGCGGCCGGTTCAAGCCGGACGGCGGGGAGATCCGCATCGCCGGCGCCGACCCTCACGCGGCGCCCGCGGCGCGCGCCAAGCTCGGCCTCGCACCGCAGACCCTGGCGCTCTACTCCCACCTGACGGTGCGCGAAAACCTTGAAGTCTTCGGCCGGCTTGCCGGCGTGAAGGGCGCCGCCTTGGGACCCGCCGTGGATCACGCCATGCGGGTGACGCACGTCGCCGATCGCGCCCGCGTGCCGGTCAAGCACCTGTCGGGCGGTTATCAGCGTCGGGTGAACATCGCCGCGGCCATGCTGCACAGCCCGCGCCTGCTGGTGCTGGACGAGCCCACGGTGGGGGTGGACCAGGCCGCGCGCGAAGCCGTGGATGAGGTGATCCGCGCGTTGCGCGACGAGGGCGTCGGCGTGCTGATGATCACCCACGATCTGGAACAGGCGGGCGCCCTGGCCGATCGCGTCGGTTTCCTGCGCGAGGGCGAGAAGGTGCTGGAGGGCCGGCCGGCCGACCTCATCGCCGAGGCGTTCGGCGACATGATGGAGGTTCAGGTGGTGCTCGCCGACGAGCCCGACCCCGACGCGCTGGCCTTGCTGAAGGCCGAGAGCCTGAAGAAGGCCGGCTCGCCCGGCGCCTGGTCCCTGTTCGTCACGGATGGCTACGAAACGGCGGCGGCGCTCGACGCCAAGCTGCGCGAGGCCGGCGTCCAGGTGCGTGAAATCCGCGTGCGGCGCCCCACGCTTTCCAGCCTGTTCGCCGTCGTGGCGGAAAGGGATCCCCGGCCGTGACCCTCGCCATGTTCCGGGTCATGGCGCTGGAGTTGCTGCGCGACCGCGCGGCCCTGCTGATGGCCTTCCTGCTGCCGCCCATCGTGTTCCTGATCTTCTCCACGGTGTTCGCCGGCACTACCAACGCCGAGGTGAAGCTCAAGGTGGCTGTGGCGGACCTGGCGAAAACGCCGGCGTCGCAGGCTCTGGACAAGGCGCTGATCGCCGATCCGTCGTTGCGCGGCGAGGCGGCCACGCCCGCCAGCCTCGCCGAGGTGCGTCGGCGGGTGCGTGCGGGGCTGGTGGACGCGGGCGTGGTGATCCGCGGCGATCCGGCGGCGCCCGGCTCGCCCATCCTGATCCTCGCCGACCCAACCCGCGCCATCGCCGCCCCGCTCACCGAGGCGCGCACCCGGGCTGCGCTGCTGCGCGCGGCGCCACAGGCCCTGCTGAAGCGCACCCTGAGCGACCTATCACCCGCCATCGGCCCGCTGACCGCCGATCAGAAGGCCAATGTGGACATCGCCGAGCAGTCCCTGACGGACGATCCGACCTCGGCGCCCAAGACGGCCGACCTGTTCGCGCAAGAGGAAGTGATCGGCAGCAATCGCGGCGGCGGCAGCGTCGCCTACTACGCCGGGGGCGTGACCATCCTGTTCGCCCTGTTCGCCGCCATGAACCGGGCGCTAAGCCTGATCGACGAGCGCCAGGCCGGGATCGCCGACCGGATCCTGGCCGGACCGTCGGGCATGGGGCCCGTGGTCAGCGGCAAGTTCCTGTTCCTGGCCGCGCAGGCAGCGGCCCAGGCCGTTGCGGTCTTCGCCGTCGCCCAGCTGATCTATCAGGCGCCGGTGACCCAGCACCTCGCCCTGTGGCTGGCGACCACCGGCGCCATGGCCATCTGCGCCGCCGGATTGGCCCTGGGGCTGGTCGCGGTATGCCGGACCCGCGAGCAGGCCCAGATGCTGTCCACCTTCGTCATCCTGGTCCTGGCGGCGGTGGGGGGCAGCATGGTGCCGCGCTTCCTGATGCCGCCCTGGCTGCAGCAGCTGGGCTGGTTCACGCCCCACGCCTGGGTGATCGACGCCTACCAGGGCGTACTGTGGCGCGACGCTGGACCACAGGTGCTGTATAGGGCGTGGCTGGTACTTGCGTTGATCGGCGGCCTCGGGCTCCTCGTCGCCCTGACGACCGCCCGCAGAGCCGCTCGATAGGTGCGCCCATGACCGTTTGGGTCCTCGACATCGCCCTGTTCGCCGCGTCCTTCGCGTTCATGGAGGCCTTCGCCTGGTTCATGCATCGCTATGTAATGCATGGCTTCATGTGGGTCTGGCACAAGTCGCACCACGAGCCTCGCACCGGGCTGTTCGAGTTGAACGACCTGTTCGCGGTGGTGTTCGCCGCGCCGGCCATCGTGTGCATCTACCTCGGGGTGCACGGCATTGCGTTCCTGCTGCCGGTGGGCCTCGGCGTGACCGCCTATGGCGCCATGTACTTCATGTTCCACGACGGGCTGGTGCATCGCCGCTATCCGGTGCCGCTCAACGGCCGCTCGAAGTTCTGGAAGCGCCTGATCCAGGCCCACCGCTACCACCACGCCATCAGCACCAAGGACGGCTGCGTGTCGTTCGGTTTCCTGGTGGCCCCACCGGCGAGGGTGCTGAAGGCGAAGCTGGCGGCGCGGGGGGCGGTGGTGGAGTAGGGGCCGACCCGGAACTCCTCCGCCTCTCAATCCCGAAATTCCCCGCGAAAGCGGGGACCCAGGCTTTTTTCCTGCCTTGCTTGTGACCCAACCCTTGGACAACGAACAAAAAAACCTGGGTCCCCGCTTTCGCGGGGAATTTCGGAACAGAGGGTCCTAAATCTTCGACCACAGCGCCGGCCTCGGCTGGGCCTTGCCGCTGAAGCGGGAGCCGGTGGCCATGGCGCCGCCGGCGAGGGCCAGCCAGAGCTTCGCCGCCGTGCTGGTGGAGACGCGCTCATCCCAGGCGCGCTCGCCGCGACGGGTCACCTCCACGCCGATCTGCCGGTAGACCCCGCGGGCCGCGGCGATCGCCCAGGCCGAGCGCCAGGGCAGGGCGGCGAGGCCCGCCACGGCGGACGCGTAGTACGGTTCGGCGACGTCCAGCAGGCGGCGGGTCACCGCGAACACCGCCGCGCGGTGCTCCGGGGCGGCGATGGCCTCCACCGGAACGCCAGCTTCCGCGAGCCAGGTGGTCGGCAGGTACACGCGGCCGTTGGCGGCGTCCTCCATTACGTCGCGCGAGATGTTGGTAAGCTGGAAGGCGAGGCCCAGGTCCTGGGCGCGGCGCAGGGTGGGCAGGTCGTCGGCCGCGACACCCATCACCAGGGCCATCATCACGCCGACCACTCCGGCCACGTGCCAGCAGTAGTCGAGGGTGTCCTCCAGGGTCTCGTAGCGGCGGCCGGAGACGTCCATGGCGAAGCCGTCGATCAGCTGTGTGGCGTAGGCTTCGGGAATGTGGCGGCGGGCGGCGACGCGCTGGAACGCGGCGAACTCCGGATCGTCCATGGGCTCGCCGGCGAGGGCCGCGCGGGTCTTGGCGTAGAGCGCGCCGAGTCGCGCCGCGGCGTCGGCGGCGTCCGGCGTTGCCATGCCGTGCCCCAGAGCCTGGCCGTCGATGACGTCGTCGCAGTGTCGGCACCAGGCGTAGAGCATCTCCGCGTCGGCGCGGGTCTGGGGATCGAACAGGGCGGCGGCGGCGGCGAAGCTGCTGGAGCCTTTCTGGATCGTCTCGCGGCTGGTCTGGGTAAGGTCGACGGCGCTCATGCTACAGCCTCTCTGGCGGCATCCTTGGCCGCAAGGTCGGCAATCATCAAGCCGGCGGTGGCCTTGGCCGAGCCGACAACGCCCGGCACGCCCGCGCCGGGATGGGTCCCGGCGCCGACGAAGTAGAGATTGCCGATCACATCGTCGCGGTTGTGGGTGCGGAACCAGGCGCTCTGGGTCAGCACCGGCTCCAGGGAGAACGCCGAGCCGCGCCAGGCGTTCAGCTCGCGCTCGAAGTCCTTGGGGGTGAACATGCGGCTGGTGACCAGGTCGGCGCGCAGGTTCGGGATGTAGCGCGCCTCGAGGTATTCGAAGATCCTGTCGCGATAGCGCGGCCCCTCGGTGTCCCAGTCTATGTTGGCGACGCCCAGGTGCGGCACCGGCGAGAGCACGTAGTAGGTGGAGCACCCCGGCGGCGCCATGTCCGGGTCGGTGGCGCAGGGGGCGTGCAGATAGAGGGAGAAGTCGTCCGCCAGGGCGTCCTTGCCGTAGATCTCTCCGATCAGGCCGCGGTAGCGCGGGCCGAAGCAGATGGTGTGGTGGCGAAGCTGCGGGTGCTGCGCCTTCAGGCCGAAATGGGCGACGAACAGCGATGGGCTGAATCGGCGGCGCTTCAACGATCTGGCCACGGCTCGGCCGCGCGGGTCGTCGCCGAGCAGCGCGCCGTAGGTGTGCACGATGTCGGCGTTGGAGGCGACGGCGTCGAACGCCTCGAAGGTCCCGTCGGCGTGCTCGATCCCGGTGACGCGGCTGCCGCTGGTGACGATCCTGCGAACGGCGTCGCTGGTGACCAGCCGCCCGCCCAGGTCCTCGAACAGCCTGGCCAGGCCGCGGACGAGGGCGTGGGTGCCGCCCTTGGCGAACCAGACGCCGCCGTCTCGCTCAAGCGCGTGGATCAGGGCGTAGATCGACGAGGCGGCGAAGGGGCTGCCGCCCACCAGCAAGGTGTGGAAGCTCAGCGCCTGCCGCAGGTGATCGTCCCGCACGAAGCTGGAGACCTTGTCGTAGACGCTGCGCCAGGCCTGCAGGCCCACCAGCTGCGGCGCCGCGGCCAGCATGTCGCCGACGTTGAGGAACGGCACATGGCCCAGGCGCCGGTAACCCTCGGCGTAGACCGCCTCTGAGAACTTCAGGAACCGCCTGTAACCCTCGACGTCGGCGGGGTTTCTCGCCGCGATCTGGCGGTCGAGCTCGGCCTGGTTGTTGACGTAGTCGAACACATCCCCGTCCTCCCAGCACAGCCGGTAGAACGGCGAGACCGGCAGCAGGGTGACGTAGTCCGCGAGTTTTCGGCCGCTGAGCCGGAACAGCTCCTCCAGGCAGGCCGGGTCGGTGATCACCGTGGGTCCCGCGTCGAAGGTGAAGCCCTGGTCCTGCCAGACGTAGGCGCGGCCGCCGGGCTTGTCCCGGGCCTCCACCAGGGTGGTGGCGACGCCCGCGCTCTGCAGGCGGATGGCCAGGGCCAGGCCGCCGAACCCGGCGCCGATCACCGCGGCGCGTCTGGCGCTCATGCGGCGGCCCTCTCGCCCAGCACGGAGCTCTCGGACAGACAGGCGAGGGCCGCGGCGATCGGCACCGGCGGCTTGCCCGCCAGTATCCGGGCCTTGTCGGCGAAGCTCGCCTCGCCGGCGTAGAAGCGTTCGATCAGGGGTTGGGGCAAGCGGTAGAAGCGCTCCAGCACGCGGTAGCGCCGGTCCGGGGCGGCGGCGCGGAACAGCATTCGGTTGAGCAGGCGGTAGTAGCCGCGGGCGCGCCAGGCGGCCTTGGACTGGCCTTCGAGCACGGCGCGGGCGGCGGCGGTGGTGAGGTGGGGCAGGGCGGCCACGGCCTCGGCCTGGCGCGCGGCGTCGGGCAGGGAATAGCCGGTGGTGGGGTGGAACAGGGCGGCGCGCAGGCCGGCCTGGGCCGGTCCGGGCGGCGCTTCGGCCCAGAAGGCGTCGATGTCGCCGGCGAGCGCGATGGGCAGCACGCCGTCTTCCTCGCGCACGACGGCGTCGATGGCCCAGCCGCGGCCTGCCGCATAGGCGCCGATGTCGGCGGCGAGCCGCGCCCGGTCCAGAGCCGGCCCATCGCTGTAGCGCGTGTCTTCGATGAGCAGCCGGTCGGGCGCCATGGGCAGCACATAGAGGAACCGGTAGCCGTCCAGCTGCGCCACCGTGGCGTCCATCACCGTTGGGCGATCCAGGCCATGCGGGGCGGCCAGGCGCACCTCCTGGCCCAGGAACTTCTGCCAGCCCAGGGCGAGCGCGGACGAGCGCCGGGCCCCGCGGGCGTCGATCACCGCCGGGGCCGCCAGGGAGCGGCCGTCCGCCAAACGCACGTGCTCGGCGCCCGCCTCCACGACGTCCACGCCCAGCCAGGCGTCGTCGCCGAGGCGTTCGCTGACCACGGCGTGCAGCCGCGCCGAACTGATCGCACGGTAGGGAGTCGAAAGTCGCCGGGCGTGGGCCGGGAAGCGCACCTCATAGCCCGGCCACTCATGGACGATCAGGGGGGCCAGCCAGTCGGAGATCGCCGGGGAGACGTCGCTGGCGAAATGGCACCAGGTGTGCTCTCCGCCGATCCGCCCTTCGCGCTCCAGCATGATGATCTTCAAGTCGGGGCGGGCGCGCCGCAGACGCAAGGCGATCAGGCTCGACGCCAGGCCGCCGCCGACCAGGATGAGGTCGGCGCGGGTCTCCGATGCGGGGACGGACGCGGGCATGGCCCAGCCTCTAGACCATTCCGGGCGCGGCGCCAGCGCGCTGATTGCCCGCATTGGCCTGAAGGTCTAGGCGGGGCGTCACACTGGCGAGTCGGGAGAGCCCATGGCTGAGGCGCGGATCATCGACGGCAAACCCCATGCGGACGCGCTGCGCGCCAAGGTGACGGCGGAGGTGGCGAAGATGGTCGCCGAGCACGGCGTCCGCCCAGGCCTGGCGGTGGTGCTGGTGGGTGACGATCCGGCGAGCCAGATCTACGTCCGCTCCAAGGGTGAGCAGAGCCGCGCGGCCGGCATGCACTCGGTGACCCACCTGCTGCCGGAGGAGACCAGCCAGGACGTCCTGATCGACCTGGTGCGCGAGCTCAACGCCGATCCGGCCATCCATGGCGTGCTGGTGCAACTGCCCTTGCCGAAGCACATCGACGAACGGGCCGTGCTCGCCGTGCTCGACCCGGCGAAGGACGTGGACGGGCTCACCGTCGTCAGCGTCGGCCGCCTGGCCTGCGGGCTGCCGTCGCTGGTTCCCTGCACCCCGCTCGGCAGCATGATCCTGCTGCGCGAGTCGGTGGGCGATCTGACCGGCAAACGGGCGGTGGTGATCGGCCGTTCGATCCTGGTGGGCCGGCCCATCGCGCAGCTGCTGATCGGCGCCGATTGCACCGTGACCGTCGCGCACTCCAAGACCCGCGACCTTCCGGCGTTGTGCCGGGAGGCGGAGATCCTGGTGGTGGCCATGGGCCGGCCGCAGATGGTGCGCGGCGGCTGGATCCGCCCGGGCGCGGCGGTGATCGACGTGGGCATCAACCGCGTGCCGTTTCGCGACCCGGTGAAGGCGGCGGCGGGCAAGACCAAGGTGGTGGGCGACGTGGCGTTCAAGGAGGCGTCGCGCGTCGCCGGCTGGATCACGCCGGTTCCTGGCGGCGTAGGACTGATGACCGTGGCCTGTCTGCTGCAGAACACGCTCACGGCGGCCAAGCGTAGCCTGGGGCTGGCGGCGTAGCGGCTGGTCAGGCGGCCGTCTGGTCGGTCCAGGTCACGATCTGGCCGAGGATCTGGCCCGTCGCCGCGTTGAACGCCTGGGCGATAGCGCCGACCCTGTTGTCGGACGCCGCGGCGGTGGCCCGAAATTCCTGCTCACCCACGACCGTGCGGTCGGTGTTGCGCAGTATCGTGCCGCGAACCTCGATGAACACCGTCGGTGCGGCCTTGTCCCCCGCCTCGTAGCGAGCCTCGAACACCACCACGTTCAGCCGCAAGGAATAGTCGGCCTTCTGGACATCACCCCTGGCGGCCAGGCGCACCGGTCCTGGCGAAGCATCGAAAGCCTGCTGCAGCGCGCCTTGAAACATCAGGGAGGCGGGGGTGGCCCATCGACCACCCGCGATGTAGGCGACCTGATCTCCCGACGACGTCAGGATGCGGTCGGTGTCCGCCGCCCGATTGAAGCCCAGCCGGTCGCTCGTGACGGTTATGCGCTGGGTGGCGGGTGCGGCCGCCGCCGTCTCGGGCTCGGGCCCGAACCGATACAGCTGCTCGGGCGGCTCCTTGGGGAAGATGGTGACGCATCCGCCCAGTGCGGCGGCGAGGACTGCGACGGCGGTGAGCCGCAATAGGCCGAAACGGTCATTGATCACGGTTTGACCTCCACTTGCCGGGCCGCCGGCTTGGCGATCAGCCCGCGCGGATTCTGTTCCACCTCGCCGATCAGACGGTTGAGGTTGTCGGTGGCCTGCTGCAGGCTCGAGATCGCCGAGGTGAGCTGAGGCAGGCCGTTGGTGGCGAAATCGCTGGTCGGGCCTTTCAGCTTGGCCATAATCTCCCGCAGATCCTTGGCCGCGCCCTCGATCTGGGTCGCCGCGTCGGCCACCTTGACCATGGTGTGCTTCCCATCGCTGTCCACCAGGCCCTGGCCCGACTTGGCCAGCGCCTTGATCTGCTGCGCCGCCTGATCGGCGCTCTGCAGCGCGTGGTCGGCGTCGGCGATGATCGCCTTGCGCTGGCGCAGCTCGGCCGTGACGGCCTGGACGTCGTCCAAGGTGGCGGACAGCTTCTTGATGTTGTGGTCGGACAGCACCCGGTTGACCCGGTTCAGGGCCTCCAGGGCGCGCTGCATCACATTGCCGCCGCCGGCCAGCAGGTCGGACAGCACGTCCTTCTGGCTGTGGATGACCGGGATCTGGCCCGGCGCCACCGTGTCCTTCAGCAGCGGCTGCGACGCGGTGCCGGCGGCGATCTGGATGTAGTTCACGCCGGTGATGCCCTGCGGTTCCAGGGTGGCGATGCTGTCCTTGCGGATGGGAATGTCGGAGGTCACGGCCACGTCGGCGTCCACCAGCGCCGGATCGGTGGGATCCAGGTGGATCTTCTTCACCTCGCCGACCTTGATGCCGTTGAAGTGCACCTCGCCGCCGTCGGACAGGCCGCGCACCGGCCCGACGAACACCACGCGGTATTCGTCATAGCTCTGGTTGAAGGCGAACCGGGCCAGCCAGACGATGAACACGATGAGCGCGATGAGCAGCACCGTGGAGATCAGGCCCACCAGGGCGTAGTTGGCGTCGCGCTCCATCAGCGTGCTCCTGTCGGCGGCGGCTGCGCGCCGTGCGATTTGGCGGCCGCGCGGCCTCTGGCGCCTCCGAAATATTGCCGGATCCAGGGATGGTCCGATCGTTCCAGTTCGTGCACCGGGGCCATGGCGACGATCTTCCGGTCGGCGATCACGGCCACCTGGTCGGTGATCGTGTAGAGGCTGTCCAGGTCGTGGGTGATCATGAACACGGTCAGGTCCAGGCTGTCGGCGAGGTCGCGGATCAGCTCGTCGAAACCCGCCGCGCTGATCGGGTCGAGGCCGGAGGTGGGCTCGTCGAGAAACAGCAGCTCCGGGTCGAGCGCCAGCGCGCGCGCCAGGCCAGCCCGCTTGATCATCCCGCCGGAGAGTTCCGAGGGCTTCAGCGCCCCCGATCCGGCGGGAAGGCCCACCAGGGCGATCTTCAGGTCGGCGAGCTCGCCGATCTCCTTGGCCAGCATGTCGGTGTGCTCGAACAGCGGCGCGGCGACGTTTTCCTTGACGGTCAGGTTCGACCACAGGGCGCCCTGCTGGAACAGCACCCCCCAGCGGCGTTCGATCTCGGTCCACTTGCGCCGCGTGGCGTGTTCGATGTCCTGGCCAAAGATGCGCACAGTGCCGCCCTCGGGGCGCTTCAGCCCGATGATGGAATTGAGCAGCACCGACTTGCCGGTGCCGGAGCCCCCGACCACGCCCAGGATGTCGCCCCGGCGCACGGTGAGGTTCAGGTCGTCGTGGACCACATGCGAGCCGAACGCCGAATGCAGTCCCCTGACCTCGATCGGCGGGGCGGCGTGGTCCAGGGTGTCGTCTTGGGCGGCGCTCATACGTTCAGCTTCATGTAGATGAGCGCGAACACCGCATCGATGAAGATGGTGGCGAAGATGGCCTGGACGACGGCCGAGGTCACGCGCCGTCCGAGGGACTCCACATCGCCGCCGACCTCCATGCCCTGGCGGCAGCCGATGGCGGCGATGACCAGCGCCAGCACCGGCGCCTTGGACATGCCGATCCAGAAGTGCAGGGGACCGACGTTGTTGAGCAGGCGCTGGAAGAAGAACGTCGGTCCGATGCCCAGCTGAGACCACAGCACGACAAGGCCGCCGCCCAGCCCCGCGATGGTGGCCGCGAAGGTGAGCAGGGGTATGGTGAAGAACAGCGCCCAGAACCTCGGGAACACCAGGGCGTCGAAGGGATCGACGCCAAGCACCTTCATCGCGTCGATCTCCTGGTTCATCTTCATCGAGCCGATCTCGGCGGCGAACGACGAGGCCGAGCGGCCGGCGAGCAGCAGGGCGGTGATCAGCACGTTGAATTCGCGCAGCACGCCGATGCCCACCAGCTCGACGGAGAACACCTGGGCGCCGAACTGGCTGAGCATGTTGGCGCCGAGCAGGCCGATCACCGCGCCGATGAAGAAGGCGGTGGTGGAGACGATCGGTAGGGCGTCGAGGCCGGCGCGCTCCGCCAGGGCGAAGCAGGCGGCCCACCGCACCTTGCGGGGGTTGGCGAAGGCGCGGCCGGTGGCGACCAGCAGATGGCCGCCGAACACCATGATGTCGTAGGCGTCGATCCCGAGGTTCATGACGCCCCGGCCGATCCGGTCGAACAGATCGTAGAAGGAGCGACGCTCGATGTGCGGCGTCGGCTCCGCCTTGACCGCCCGGTCAACCAGCTCGAGCAGCCGGCTGACCTCGGGACGGGCGATGAACTGTCCCGGCCGTCCGGTCATCGACGCGGCCTTCAGCACGCCATAGGCGCCCGAGGTGTCGCAGCGGCCGACGTGAGTCATGTCGATCAGCGCCTGGGTCTCGCCGCGGAACGCCTCTTCCAGGCGCTCGTTCGCCCAGCCCATCTCCACCGCCGTCCAATTGCCGGTGAGCACGGCGGCGCGGCCCTGTGCGGTCTCTTCGAAGGTGAAGTCGGCAGGCTGCTGCATGCGAAGGCTATGCGCCGTATTCCCCACGCTCGACCCTGACGAGTCGAACTCCCGGGTGGACCCTAGCAGAGGTTTCCCGCGGCCCTAGCCCGATTGCAAGCTAACCTACTGACCTGACGGACGGTTGCGCAATCGGGGCGCATGGGTGATGCGCAGCAGATTCGCCGCGCCGGGGGCCCCGAGGGGCGGGCCGGCGATGATCAGCACGCGGTCGCCGGGTCCGGCCAGGCCCAGTTCCGCCGCCAGGTGCGCCGCATCGTCGGTCATCGCCGCGACCCCGCGTGGCTGGCTCGCCACCCGCGGCTCCAGGCCCCACACGAGGCAGAGGCGGCGCGCGGTGGCCAGGTCCGGGGCGAGGGCCAGCACCGGATGGATCGGGCGCTCCCGCGCGACCCGCCGCGCCGTGCCGCCGGTGGTGGTGTAGGCCACAAGGCAGGCAGTGGCGCGCGCCTCGGCTGCGTGCGTGGCCGCGGCGATCAGGGCGTCGACGTCCTGGTCCGCCTCGTGACCGTGCTCGGCGCGCATCAGCCGCGGCCAGGCCGGGTCGGCCTCCACCCGCCGGATGATCGCATCCATCATCGCCACGGCTTCGCGCGGGTAGGCCCCGGCCGCGCTCTCCGCCGAGAGCATCAGGGCGTCGGCGCCTTCATAGACCCCGCCGGCCACGTCCGAGGCCTCCGCGCGCGTCGGGGCCGGGCTGTTGATCATGCTCTCGAGCATCTGGGTGGCGATGATCACCGGCGCGCCGCGGCTGCGCGCCGCGCGGACGATCTGTTTCTGCGCCACCGGCACCTCTTCGGGCGCCAGCTCCACCCCCAGATCGCCCCGGGCCACCATGATCCCGTCGCTCACGTCCAGGATCGCCTCGAGCTCGACCACCGCGGCGGGCTTTTCGATCTTGGCCAGGATCGCCGCCCGGCCGGCCACGATCCTGCGCAGGGCCGCGACGTCGGCGGCGTGCTGCACGAAGGACAGGGCGATCCAGTCGACGCCGTGACGCAGGGCGAACGCGGCGTCCGCCACGTCCTTCGCGGTAAGCGCCGGCACCGGAATGGTGACGCCGGGGACCGACACGCCCTTGTGGTCCGACAGGGCCTCGCCCGAGACCACCTCGACCCGCGCCGCGCCTTGCCGGGCCTCCAGCACATGCAGCCGGACCTTGCCGTCGTCGACGAGCAGGTCCATGCCCGGCCGCAGCACGCGCAGCACCTCCGGATGCGGCAGCTCCACGCGCCGCCGGTCGCCGGGCGCGGGGTTGGCGTCGAGGGTGAGGACCTGGCCGGCGGCGATGTCGATGCGCCCCTTGGCGAACGCGCCCAGCCGGAACTTCGGCCCCTGCAGATCCGCCAGCACCGCCAGCGGCCGGTCGATCGCCTCTTCGGCCGCGCGGACGCCACGGATCGCCGCGGCGTGGTCCTCGTGGGTTCCGTGGCTGAAGTTCAGGCGGAAGACGTCCACGCCGGTCTCCGCCAGGGTGCGGATCATGGTCGGCGTATGGCTGGCCGGTCCCAGGGTGGCGACGATACGCGTGCGGCGCTTTCGGATCATCGTCGTCCTGGACTTGCTGGAGCCGGGCGGAACCTAGGCGCGGCCGGGCGCCGAGGTCCAGCGCGACCGTGCGCCGGGGCCCCGGGGCAAGCGGGCGATTCTCTCGGCTCGTCGTCGACTTACGATACGAAATTGCGTGAACGGCCCGCGGACTGCTAGGGCCTCCCCGCGAACGGCGCGACTCGCAAACGCTCTTGCGCCGACCTGGAGGCAGTGATGCGCATCGGCGTCCCCAAGGAGATCAAGACCCTGGAATTCCGCATCGGCGCTACGCCGGGCGTGGTCCAGCGGCTGCGGCGCGAGGGGCATGAGGTGTTCGTCGAGACCGGAGCGGGGGACGGCATCGGCCTGTCGGACCAGGCCTATGCGGACGTGGGCGCGACCATCCTGCCGGACGCCGAGGCGGTGTTCGAGGCCGCCGAGCTGATCGTCAAGGTGAAGGAGCCGCAGCCCATCGAGATCGCCCGGCTGCGCCCGCACCATGTGCTGTTCACCTATCTGCACCTGGCCGCCGATCCGCATCAGGCCCGCGGCCTGATGGAGTGCGGCTGCACGGCCATCGCCTATGAGACGGTCACGGACCGCTGGGGCCGGCTGCCACTGCTGGCGCCCATGAGCCAGGTGGCCGGAAGGATGGCGGTGGACGCCGGCGCCTACCACCTGCTGCGGCCGCACGGCGGGCGAGGGGTGCTGCTAGGCGGCGCGCCGGGCGTGCCGGCGGCGAAGGTGATCATCCTGGGCGGCGGGGTGGCGGGCAAGCACGCCGCCGAGATCGCCATCGGCCACCGCGCCGACGTGACCCTGTTCGACATCTCGGCCGACCGGCTGGAACAGCTGGACGACCAGTTCGGCGGGCGGCTGAAAACCGCGTTCTCCACGCACGACGCCGTGGCCGAGCTGTTGCCCACCGCCGACCTGGTGATCGGCTGCGTGCTGATCCGCGGAGCCGCCGCGCCGAAGCTGGTCAGCCGAGCGGACCTCGCCCGAATGCGGCCGGGCACGGTGCTGGTGGACGTGGCCATCGACCAGGGCGGCTGCTTCGAGTCCAGCCGGCCCACCGACCACGCCGAGCCCACCTTCGTGGAGAGCGGCATCGTGCACTACTGCGTCGCCAACATGCCGGGCGCTGCGCCGCTCACCTCCACCTACGCCCTGAACGCCGCCACGGCGCCCTACATCTCCGCCCTGGCCGCGAAAGGCCCCGACCGCGCCTTCGCCGCCGACCCGGGCTTCGCCGAGGGGCTGAACGTCAGGGCGGGCAAGGTGGTCTATCCCGCCGTGGCGGAGGCGCTGGGGTTATAGTGGTTGCGGTCACTTGGACTGATGCGCGGGCAGATGGACGCTAGATGGCGACAATCCAAACCAATCTCAAACACATCAAGAGGTCGAATCGACTGCCTGCCGCAGGTGATGTCTTCGTTATGCAACTGCCGACGGAGCAGTACCTGTTCGGCAGGGTCGTACTCGCCGACCCGCCGCGCGGGAGCGCGCCGGGGCCCCACTGTTACTTAGTCTACATTTTTGCGTCGTGCTCAGATACGAAGAAGCCGGAATATCAGCAGCTTAGGCCGGACAATCTGTTGATACTACCTGTCTGGACCAACCGCCTCGGCTGGACCAAGGGATACTTTCAAACGATCGAGAATGTTCCGATTCAAGCTGGCGCACTGCTCCGCCAACACTGCTTCCGACGCCATGATGGTGTCTATCTGGACGAAACGGGAAGGAGGCTGACGCGTCGCGTAGAGCCGTGCGGCCTATGGGGACTGGCGAGCTATCGCTGGATCGACGACCGTGTCAGCGACGCGGTCGGCATCCCGCGAGTTCCTGTAGATGCAGAGTCCGACGGGCTCCGTCGACGATGACACTATGAGGCTTGCGGCCCCGAACGTCGGAACGCAGTGGACTTCAGCTATTCCGTCACATCGTCCACCGCCTCGATCCAGTGGCGCACCGGGATCGGCGAGTCCTCGCCCAGGTGCATCCAGCAGCCGATGTTGGCGGTGTAGATGGCGGCCGGCGCCGACTCCGTCAGCGCCGCGAGCTTGTCGGCGCGCAATGCGCCGGCCATGGCCGGCTGCAGCAGGGCGTAGGACCCGGCGGAGCCGCAGCACAGGTGGTTGTCGCGCACCGGCTGGGGCTCGTAGCCGAGGCTGGCGAGCAGGCGCGCGATGCGGGCCGTCAGTCTCAGGCCGTGCTGCAGGGTGCAGGGTTCGTGAACGGCGATGCGCGGCTGGGACGGCGCGCGCTTGGCCTCCGGCGGCGAGGCCTCGAGCACCTGCACGGGATCACGTACCAGGGCGGCGATGCGGGCGGCCCTGGCGGCGTACGCCGGATCCTCGGCGAGCAGGTCGCCGTAGGTCGCGATGAAGGCCGCGCAGCCGCTGGCGCCGACCACCACGGCTTGCGCGCCGCCATCCAGCTGGGCGGTCCAGGCGTCGATGTTGCGCCGGGCGAAAGCCTTAGCCTCTTCAATGGCGTCCAGGTGGAAGCTGACGGCTCCGCAGCAGCCCGCGCCCGGGGTCTCTTCGAGCCGGATCCCCATTCTGGCGAACACCCGGCGGGCGGCGGCGTTGAAGTGCGGGGCGCTCGCGGCCTGGACGCAGCCTTCCAGCAGCACCATGCGGCGGGCGTGGTCGGGCAGGCCCGCGGGCGCCGGCCCATTGGCGGTCCGCGGCGTCAGCTTGCCCCTCAGAGACGCCGGCAGCAGCGGCCGGGCGAGCCGGCCGAGGCTTTGGACCAGGCGGAATCGCCCGGGATACGGCGCCACGAGCCGGATCAGCCGCCGCGCCAGCGCCTCGCGCCAGGGCCGCGCGACCTGCTGGTCCACCAGGGGCCGGGCCACGTCCAGCAGGCGGTGGTACTCTACCCCTGAAGGACAGGTGGTCTCGCAGGCCCGGCAGGTCAGGCAGCGGTCCAGGTGCAGCTGGGTCGTGCGGCCCGCCGGCACGCCCTCCACCACCTGCTTCATCAGATAGATCCGCCCGCGCGGTCCATCCAGTTCGTCGCCGGTGAGCTGGAAGGTGGGGCAGGTGGCGTTGCACATGCCGCAGTGGACGCAGGCGCGCAGCACCGCCTCGGCGTTCGCCCCGGCGATGGTGTCGGCCAGCGGACCGGCGATGGCGGTGCGCATGGCTCTAGAGTTCCGGGTACATGCGGCCGGGGTTGAACACCCCCGCCGGATCGAAAGCCGCCTTCAGCCGCTGGTGCAGGGCGAGGATCGGGGCGGAGAGGGGCTGGAACACCAGGCCGTCAGCGCAGGACCCGCGGAACAGCGTCGCATGGCCTCCCGCGGCCGACGCCGCCGCGCGCACCTGGTCCGGTCCGCGATCGCCGCAATACCAGCGCTGCGCGCCGCCCCAGTCCCAGGCGAGGAGGTCGCCGGCGTCCAGTTCCGGCGCCGTCTGCGGAACCGAGACGCGCCACAGCGGCCCCTCGGTGCGGAACATGGGGTGGCGGCAGTGGCGCACTTCGTCCCAGAACGCCAGATCCTCGGCCTCGCCGCCCCAGTCCGCCGACGCGGCCTCCACCGCCGCCTCGCCGCCGGAAAGGCGCAGGTGCAGGCGTTCGCCGTCGTAGAAGGCGGCGCTCAGGGGCGACTGGCGCCGCAGGCGTTCGCTCACCCAGGCGCGCGCCGGTTCCGACGCCACCTCGAGCGACAAGGCGCGCTCGCGCCGGGGCTTCGGCGTCACCCGCAGCGACACCTCCAGGATCACGCCGAGACAGCCCTGCGCCCCGGCCATCAGCCGGAAGCCGTCGAAGCCGGCGACGTTCTTGAACACCTGTCCGCCGAACCTCAGCACCTCGCCATGGCCGTTCAGCACCGTGGCGCCGAGCAGCAGGTCGCGCACGGCGCCCACGAAGGGTCGCCGCGGCCCCGCGAGGCCCGCCGCCACCACCCCGCCGATGGTGGCGCCGGGCCCGAACAGCGGCGGCTCGAACCCCAGCATCTGGCCGTGGTCAGCCAGGGCCGCCTCGATCTCGGCGACCGGCGTGCCGGCGCGCGCGACGACGACCAGCTCGCTGGGGTCGTGATGCACGATCCCGCTGTGGCCGCCCAGCGACAGCGGCTCGCCGTCCACCGGGCGCCCGTAGAAGCCTTTCGTGCCGCCGCCGACGATGCGCAGCGGCCGGCGCTGTTCGCTCGCCCGCCGCACCTGCTCCGCCAGGGCGAACACCGCGTCCGCCCGGGCCTGCGCCTCAGAATCGCGGGAGGTCAGCAAACTTCAGCTCCCCCTTGTGCACGTGCATGGCCCCGTACTCGGCGCAGCGGGGCAGGGTGGGGATGGCCTTGCCGGGGTTGAGCAGGCCGCGCGGGTCGAACGCCGCCTTGATCGCCTCGAAGGCGCGGATCTCGGCGGGGGTGAACTGCACGCACATCTGGTTGATCTTCTCGCGGCCCACCCCGTGCTCGCCGGTGATGGTGCCGCCCACCGCCACGCACAGCTCCAGGATCGCCCCGCCCAGCGCCTCGGCCTGCTCGATCTCGCCGTCCTTGGAGGCGTCGTAGAGGATCAGGGGATGCAGGTTGCCGTCGCCGGCGTGGAACACATTGGCCACCGGCAGGCCGTACTCCCCCGACAGCTCGGCGATGCGGGTCAGCACCGCCGGCAGTTGGCGGCGCGGGATGGTGCCGTCGATACAGTAGTAGTCGGCCGCCAGCCGGCCCATGGCCGGGAAGGCGCCCTTGCGCCCGGCCCACAGCCGCTGGCGCTCGGCCTCGTCCGCGGCGACGCGCAGGGTGGTGGCGCCGGCCGCCCGACAGATCCCGGTCACCTCGGCCAGCTCGGCGTCGACGTCATGCGGCGCGCCGTCCGCTTCGCAGATCAGGATCGCGGCGGCGTCGATGGGATAGCCCGCGTGGGCGAACGTCTCGGCGGCGGTGAGCGCCAGGCTGTCCATCATCTCCAGGCCGGCCGGGGTGATCCCTGCGGCGATGATGTCGGCCACCGCCTGGGCCGCGTGGGCCACCTCGGCGAACCCCGCCAGCAGGGCGCGGGCGCACGCCGGCTTGGGGACCAGGCGCACGGTGATCTCGGTGATCACCCCCAGCAGGCCCTCGGAGCCGGTGATCAGGGCCAGAAGGTCGAACCCGGGAGCATCGAGGGCTTCGCCGCCGAACGTCAGCCGTTCGCCCTCCATGGTCACCAGCTCGACCGTCAGGATGTTGTGAACCGTAAGCCCGTACTTCAGGCAGTGCACCCCGCCGGCGTTCTCCGCCACATTGCCGCCGATGCTGCAGGCCAGCTGCGACGAGGGATCGGGGGCGTAGAACAGCCCGAACGGCGCGGCGGCGTCCGAGATCGCCAGGTTGCGCACGCCCGGCTGCACCCGGGCGGTGCGGGCGACGGGGTCGATGGCGAGGATGCGGTTGAACTTGCCGAGGCTCAGCAGGATGCCGCCGGGAAACGGCAGGGCGCCGCCGGACAGGCCGGTTCCCGCGCCCCGCGCCACCACCGGCGCGCCTTCCTCGCGGCAGATGGCCAGGATGCGCTGCACCTGGTCCACGGTGCTCGGCATGGCCACCGCCAGCGGCAGGCTGCGGTAGGCGACCAGCCCGTCGGTCTCGTAGGGCCGCATGGCCTCGGTGGTGGTGAGCAGGTCCGCTGGCGAAAGCACCTCGCCCAGCCGCGCCTTCAGCCGGCGCGCATCCACGGCGGCGAAGGTCGGATCGATCCGCTCATCGTACTTGTCGAGCATGCGGCCTTGTAGGCTCCTGGATGGGACAGGCAACGTTCCCCGCCTGCCCAATCCTGCCCAAACCCACCCAAACATCGCTAGTGGGTCAGGACCCACCCCCCCAAAAATCCGAAATTCCCCGCGAAAGCGGGGACCCAGGCTTTTTGAGTTTCCCTTTCAAAGGGCTCCGCCGACTGGAAAAAAAGCCTGGGTCCCCGCTTTCGCGGGGAATTTCGGGTGTGGGTGGTGTGTCGGGGTGTGGGGATCAGGAAGTCACGTCCCCGTTGACTTGTCCCCCTCGAACGCCCCCGCAAATTCCTCCCGCAGCAGGTTCTTCTGGACCTTGCCCATGGTGTTGCGGGGCAGGTCGTGGACGAAGAACACCCGTTTCGGCGTCTTGAACCCCGCCAGTTTTTCCCGCGCCGCGCGGATCACGGCGGCCTCGTCGCCCGAGCCGGCGATCACCGCCACCACCGCCTCGCCGAAGTCCGGGTGCGGGGCGCCGATCACCGCGCTCTCCACCACGCCGGGCAGTTCGTCGAGCACCAGCTCGATCTCCTTGGGATAGACGTTGTAGCCGCCGGAGATGATCAGGTCCTTGGCCCGGCCGCTGATCCAGACGCGGCCGTCGGGATCCACCCGGCCGACATCGCCGGTAGTGAAGTAGCCGTCGGGCGTGAACTCCTCGCGCGTCTTCTCAGGATTTCGCCAGTAGCCGTTGAAGACGCTGGGTCCTTTGATCTCGATGACGCCTGTGCCGGCGTCCACGCGCAGGCTCACGCCCGGCAGCGGGAACCCGACACTGCCCGCCACCCGCTCGCCCTGCAGCGGATTGCTGGTGATGATCGCCGCCTCGCTCATGCCGTAGCGCTCCAGGATGCGCATGCCGGTGCGCGCTTCGAACGCGTGGAAGCTGCTCTCCAGCAGCGGGGCGGAGCCGCAGATGAACAGGCGCATGTGCGCCGCGGCCGCCCGGGTGAACCGCGGATCGGCCAGCAGGCGGGTGTAGAACGTCGGTACGCCCATCATCACCGTGGCGCGGGGCAGGGCGGCGAGCACCGCTTCCTCGTCGAACCTGCCCAGCCACAGCATCGGCGCGCCGCTGAGGAAGGCGCAGTGCAGGGCCACGAACAGGCCGTGCACGTGGAAGATCGGCAGGGCGTGCAGCAGCACGTCGTCCGGGGTGAACCCCCAGGCCTCGTGCAGGGCCAGCGCATTGGCGGCGAGGTTGCCGTGGCTGAGCATGGCGCCCTTGGAGCGCCCGGTCGTGCCGCTGGTGTAGATGATCGAGGCGAGGTCGCCGGACCGCGCCGCATGGATCGCCGAAAGCGGGGCCAGACCGGCCGCCTCGCGGGCCAGGGCCGCGGGGTCGGTGACGAACAGGACCGGCTCGGCGTCCTGAACGAAATACTCGATCTCCGAGGCGGTGTAGGCGGTGTTCAGCGGCAGGTAGACGGCGCCGATCCGCAGGATCGCCAGGTAGAGCATCACCGCCGGCGGGCTCTTGGCCGCCTGCACGGCCACCCGGTCGCCCGGCTTCACGCCCTTGGCCGCCAGCAGCGCCGCCATCCGCCCGGCGCCGGCCTCGAGTTCGCCGTAGGAGATCGCGCCTTCGGGCAGCAGGAAACAGGGCTTGCCGCGATCGGCGGGGAACCGCGAGGCCAGCAGGGCGTAGAGATTGGCGTTCATCGGCGCTCCCTTAGCACGGAGGGCCCGTCGGTGAAGGGCGTTGGGTCGGAGCGGACCTATTCGACACAAAGGACACGAAGGACACAAAGGACACCAAGGCGCCGGGGGGGCTCCATCCGTTGTTCCGCGCGAAGCGCCACCAAGCTTGACGGCGCCTTCGGCGCAAGAGCTGGGCCCGCGGCGATGTCCTGGGGCTTCCTTCGTGTCCTTTGTGTCCTTTGTGTCCTTTTTGTTGAATCCTATTCCGCTCCGTTCATCCCGATCGACGCCAACTTTCCCACCTGCCGATTGACGCCGCCTGTCGCCCCGCCATAGTCCCAGCGCAACTCCAGGAGGTCCGCATGGATATCGGCACGGAGCGTCTGATCGGGCGCAAGGACGGGGCGATCGGCTGGATGATCTTCAACCAGCCGGAGCGGCGCAACGCGATCTCCCTGGACATGTGGCAGGCGGTCCCCGGCGTGCTGGCGGCCTTCGAGGCGGACCCGCAGGTGCGGGTGATCGTGTTCACCGGGGCGGGCGACAAGGCCTTCGTCGCCGGCGCCGACATCTCGCAATTCGAGGACCAGCGCGCCAACCAGGAGGCCAACGCCGTCTACAGCGCCGAAAGCGCCAAGGCCAGCGCGGCCATGGCGAACCTCAGCAAGCCCTCCATCGCCATGATCCGCGGCTATTGCATCGGCGGTGGCCTGGCCGTGGCGCTGACCTGCGACCTGCGCATCGCCTCGGACGACGCGCGATTCGCCATTCCGGCGGCCAAGCTCGGCCTCGGCTACGGCTTCGGCGGCATCAAGGCCCTGATCGACGTGGTCGGCCCGTCGTTCGCCAAGGAGATCCTGTTCACCGCCCGCCAGTTCAACGCCGAGGAGGCCCTGCGCATCGGCCTGGTCAACAAGGTCGTGCCCGTGGCCGAGCTGGAGACCACCGTGCGCTCCTACGCCGAAATGATCGGCCAGAACGCCCCGCTGACGGTGAAAGCCAGCAAGCTCGCCGCGCGAGAGGCCCTGAAAGACCCCGACCGCAGGAAGCTCGACGCCGTGGAAGCCGCCGTCGACGCCTGCTTCGAGAGCGCCGACTACAAGGAAGGCCGCCGCGCGTTCATGGAAAAGCGCCGGCCAGTGTTCCAGGGGAAGTAGGGCTTCATGGCCGCCTTTGCCCGTGCTCCCGCCGCCGTTCTCGCGGTCGCCATCTTCGCCGCCCTGGCGGTCGCCGCCGATCCGGTCGACGCGCGCCCGCACAAGCCCCCGCACCGTGTCCACTGCAAGTGGCCGTTTCGCCCGCGCTTTGTCCGCCCCCCGGGCGCCGACAAGCCGCGCTGGATGTGCGTGGCGCGCATCAAGCCTCTGCCGAAAAGCTCGTGACGGCGGATTGCCCTACTACGTTACATATGGTAATGTAATCGGCCCGATTCGGGTGCGCTCTTTCTCATCGTGAAGAAACACACAGCCGGCGCCGGGGCGGCCGCCGGCGCCGCTGCGCCCATCCCCCCACACCCGAAATTCCCCGCGAAAGCGGGGACCCAGGCTTTTTTTGCAATCGGGTGGGGCCGCGCGGGGGTGGACGCAAGGAACAAACAAAAACGCCTGGGTCCCCGCTTTCGCGGGGAATTTCGGATTGGGGTGGTGGTGGACAAGCGTCCGCCGCCCACCTGTTCCGCACCTGTTATGCATCGATAACAGGCCTGTTTGGCGCCTGTTATCACCTGTTATCACCTGTTCCTGGCGGATATCAGGTGGTCGCAACTAATTGAACAATCACGGCTTCCAGACCGTAACAGGTGGAAAAAACACCGAAATAACAGGTGGAACAGGTGAATGACAGGTCGGAACAGGTGGAACAGGCGCCGCCGTTACGTCCCGCTCCAGCGCCTGACGCGGCCCACGTCCACGTGCACGAACTGCGAGACCGAGTAGTAGCCCACGCCGCCCAGCCCCAGGGTCTCGGCCGTGTCGCGCAAGGTCGTGAGCTCGGCGCCGGGCAGGCGGATGTCTATGGCCTGGCCCGTCATGTGCAGGCTGCCGGAGGCCACCTGGCTGGACTGGGCGTGCAGGATGGCGTTGGTCTGCGGCGACCGGTAGCCGCAGATCACCTCATAGCGCGAGGCGGCGCCCAGGCGGCCCTGCAAGACGGTGAGCAGGTCGAGCAGCTTCGGCTCGATGACGTGCACGCTGTTGTCGCGATGGTCGCGCAGCACGTGGTTCACGGCGGCCAGGGCGTCGGGCAGGTAGGACCCGTTCTCCCAGTAGGCCACGTCGAGGGTCTCGCCGGTATGCAGGGCGTTGAAGCCAAGGCGGCGCACGTCCCGTTCGGGGAAGGCGAGGGCGCGCCCGGCGGCGGCGAAGGGCGCGGCGCCGGCCAGGGCGAAGGCGTTTCGGAGCAGTTCGCGGCGCTTAAGCGTCATCGACAGACTCGGTAAATCACGGGCCGCGCCCGCACAAGCGCTGGAAGCTAAACCGGATTTGTTTAACCACAAGCTGCCCGCGACCGCGCGCCGCATCACGATTTCGGGGGCGACGGCGTGCGCGCGGCAAGGCTGGAGGCTGACGGCGACCAAACAATGAAGGCCCCGGGATGCGAAACCGGGGCCTTCTGTCGGGCTTGCGCGCAAGCAAGGAGTCTTGTCCCAACGCAGCCAGTTTGCGGCCAATTCCTTACCGTAGAATTACGTAAGTCGCCGGCCGCGGCCGGTCATCCCTTGGTCGGCTCGCCGTCCTTGCTGATCATCACCGCCAGCCAGCGCGCGCCTTCGAACTCGGCGGCGACGGCCATGACGGTCACGGTCAGCGGGGTGGAGAGCAGCACGCCGGGCGGGCCTAGGATCAGGCCCCAGAATCCGATGGAGATGAGGATCCACAAAGGGTCGAGGTTCAGTTCGTCGCCCTGCAGCTTGGGCATCAGCACATTGTCGATGAGGAACACGGCGACGCCCAGGGTGACGAGGATGATCGCCGGCCGCTCCAGGCCGCCGTACTGAACCAGGGACACCAGGGCCGGGAACACCGCTCCGGCGAAGGCGCCGACGATGGGCACGAAGGCGGACAGGAACACCAGGAAGGCGATGAACAGACCGCCCTGCACGCCCAGCAGCGTCATCACCGCATAGGAGACCAGGGCGATGAGCAGGGCCTTGAAGGTCACCAGCCGCACATATTGCTCCACCGCCAGTCGTACGCTCTCGAACACCCGGTGCGCCTGGTCGCGATGCTGCTTGTTGTCGTAGAGGCGGTCGAGCTTGCGGGAGAAGGCGGTGCGCGAGGCCAGCAGAAAGCCGAAATAGATGATCACCAGCACGGCGAACGACACGCCGGTGCGCGCCGTCGAGAAGACCCGCACCAGGATGTGGGATGGCTCGCCCCCGGCGAAGACCTCGCGCACGGTGATCGGCCTCTGGCCCAGCAGGGCGGTGACCTGGGCGATGGCGTCGTTGAGCCTGGGCTCGATCTTGAGCAGCTCGCCGGCGAACGGCGGGCCCTGGAACACCAGCAGGAGCACGATGAAGCCGAACCCGGCCAGGATCAGCGCGCCGGCGCCGCCGCCTCGCGCCCAGGCCGGCAGGATGGGGAATCGCCGCCCGACGCTGCGCGCCAGCGAGTCGATCAGCAGCATCAGGAACGTCGCCACCACCAGGGGCGAGAGGATGCCCTGGAACACGCGCACCAGGGTCCCGGCGACGACGACGGCCAGGAAGATAACGGCCCCCGGCAGCACCGCGGCGCCGGGCAGCTGCATGGGCGGAGGGCCCGGCGCGGACGGCGGCGGCGCGGCCGCCTTCTTGCCCCGCCTGCCGATGGCCCCGTTGGCGATGGACAGCGCTCGACTCAGCAGGCTCACGCGGCCTGGAGGTGTTTGGGCCGCCGCAGCTCCGGCGCGAGGCCCTCGCCCATCAGGTCGATGAAGTTCTCGCAGTAGAACTTGTCGATGGCCTGCTTGTGCGTGCCGGACAGGGCGTCGTTGAACCGCTTCAACGGGTTGCGCCCGCCTTCCACGTGCGGGAAGTCGGAGGAGAACAGCATCATCTCATCGCCGCTGTTGGCGATGATCCACCCCGTGTCCTCGTGCGGATAGGGGGTGATGCGGACCTGCCGCCGGGCGATCTCGCTGGGCTTGGCCGAAAGCTTGGCGAGGCGTTCCTCGTTCTTGATGAAGGCCGCGGCCGCGGAGTCCATGAACCGCATCCAGCTCGGCGCCCACGAGGCGCCCAGCTCGATGGCGCCGAACTTCAGACGCGGGAAGCGGTCCATCACCCCGTCGATGATCAGGGCGGCCAGAGTCAGCATCACGGAATGCGGGATCGGCATGAAGCTGACGGAGGTGAAGTTCTCCTCGCCTCCGTGGAAGTCCTTCACCCGCGGCAGGCCATTCTCGAAGTAGTCGGGGTTCAGCTTCTCCTCGCCGCCCACATGGAACAGGATCGGGATTCCCGCCTCCTGCGCCTGGGCCCACACGGGCTCGAAGCCGATGTGGCTGGGTGAATGGCCCTTGGGGCAGCGGGAGTTGATCAGGATCGCCTTGGCGCCCAGTTCGATGGCTTGCCTGGTCGCCGCGGCGGCGCGCTGGAAATCCACGAAGGGCACGTAAGCCGTGGCCAGCAGGCGCCGGTCGACCCTGCAGAAGTCGGTCATCATCCGGTTGTGCGCGCTGGCGGCGGCGTAGGCGAGGTCGGCGTCGTCGCCGTAGTCCAGCTGGAAGTTGCCCAGACAGAAGGTGGTGAACACCAGCTGGCTGGCGAAACCGAGGTAGTCGATGGTCTTCGGCCTGTCGTCGCGGCGGAAGGAGCCGAGGGCCTGATAGTTCTTGCGCAGGAGGATGTTGGCTTCGTCGCCGGCGCGGAAGTCGGGATCCTCGTGCTGACGCCGCGCGGCGTCGGCCCAGCCCGGCTTGCCGAGCTTGTGCCGGTAGATCGGCAGGTTGTGGTAGCGATCCAGCAGTTTGCGCTCGAAATAGGCATCGAGGCAGTCGGGCAACTCCATCAGGTGGGAGTCGGCGTCGTGAACGATGCGTCCCTCGACGTAGGCCATGGTTCTGGCTCCGGTGGCATGTCTCACGTGCAATAACAGACCTGCGCGGCCCGGAACTCAACGGGAAATCGCGGGGTGGCGGCGGCGCCCTGCGTCAGTCGGCGAAAACCGGTTCGCGCTTCTGCAGGTTCGACATCACCGCCTCGATCTGGTTCGGGCTGCCGATCAGGCGGCCCTGCTCGACGGACTCGTCGATCAGGCCCTGCGCCGGGTCGCAGATCACCGCGGCGTTGAGCAGGCGCTTGGAGGCGCGGATGGCGTCAGGGTTCCTGCCGGCGATCTCGCGGGCCACCGCCAGGGCCTCGGCCCGCGGGTCGGCGCAGACCCGGGTGGCGAAGCCGTACTGGAAGGCCTCTTCGCCCGAGAAGATCCGGCCGGTGTAGGTCAACTCGCGGACGATGTCCTCGCGGGCGAGGTGTCGCATCAGCTGGGTGCCGGCCATGTCGGGCACCAGGCCCCACTTGATCTCCAGCACGGCCAGCCGCGCGTCGGGCGCCACGAAGCGCATGTCCGCGCCCAGCGCGACCTGGAAGCCTCCGCCGAACGCCACGCCGTGCACGGCGGCGATCACCGGCACCGGAATCTCGCGCCAGACCCACGCCGCGTACTGCGCGCGGTTGGCGATGCCGTGGCTGCGCGCGCCGAGGCCGGCGTCGGGGTTGGCCGCGGTGGTGGAGCGCCCGCGCGGGCCTTCCGCCATGCGCCCGAAGTTGCCCATGTCGAGGCCGGCGCAGAAGGCGCGGCCTTCGCCGGAAAGCACGACCGCGCGCAGCCCCTTCTCGGTCTTCAGCCGCTCGCCCGTCGAGACCAGGGCCTCGAACATGGCCTCGTCCAAGGCGTTCATCTTGTCGACGCGCACCATGCGCACATCGGCGACGCCGCCCTCGAGGGTGACGGAGATGCGGTCGTTCATGGGGATGCTCCTGCAGGTTCGGCGGCACGTTGCCTGCCGGACGCGGCGTCCGGCAAGCGCGATTTCGTGATGCGACGATGCGCGGCGGAGCGCCCGCTCAGTCCTCCAGCACCACCATGTCGAACTGGGCCTTGGCCATGCCGCAGTCCGGGCACACCCAGTTGTCGGGAATGTCGGCCCAGCGGGTGCCGGGCGGAATGCCTTCCTCGGGCAGTCCCTCCGCCTCGTCGTAGATGTAGCCGCAGGTGCCGCACTGATAGGTCTTGTAGGGCTCCACGCGCGCTCAGCCTCCCATGCCGCTGGGGCGGCCATCCACGATCTGGTCGAGGTATTCGCTGAGGCCGTAGCCCACCAGGCCCTCGCACCGGTACTCGGTCATGCCCTCGGTGATGCGGGTGTTCAGTTCCGTGCCGTCCGGGGCGGTGCGGCGGTTGCGCAGGGGGATGAGCGAGAGGACCTTGCCCTCCACCTCGTAGCTCTTGCCGCCGCGGGTCTTCACCTTGGCGCGCAGGCCTGTCTGGTAGCCGTGCTCGTCCCAGTCGGTGTCCATCACGCACTCGGAGATGTGGTCGTAGACGCCGTCGCGGAACACCATGCCGCCCTGGCGCGGCTGGCCGTTCTCGCCGGTGACGATGGACAGCATCATGCCAAAATCGCGGCCGAAGTTCATCGGGCACCAGCGATACCAGTTGATCGCCGACCAGTAGCGCGGCCCCCACGACTTGTCGCGCAGGCCGTAGCCGTCGATGGGGAACATCTCGTCGCCGACGGTGAAGCTGCCCTTGGCCGCCACGTGCTGCTCATAGTGGGCCCTGGCGAAGGACTTCTCGGGGTCGATGTTCATCGGCTTGCCGTCCTCGCGCACGGTCTCGCCGCCCATCATCGGGCTGACCCCCTCATAGTCGAGATCGACCTTGCACGGAACATGAGGATTGTCGCGGAACGCTTTGGACGGATTGGCCATCTCGAACGGCCGGTCCAGCAGGCAGAGCTTGCCGTCGAAGGTCACCTTCAGCTTCTTGAACGGTTCGACGACCTCGATCTTCAGGCCGCCGGCGTTCATCTGCGCGTTGTCGGCGATCTTCGGGCGGCCGAACATGAAGGCGACGCGCCCGCCTGGCAGATAGAGGCAGACGCTCATCTCCGCCGCGCCCTCGTTGGGCCGGTTGCCCAGCCGGAACCAACCGCCGACCTTGGTCTTCGGATCGAAGACATTGAAGTACATGCTCTCGTTGTAGTTCGAGGCGGCGTCCGGGGTATGGGTGTATTCGTCCTCGGGGACGAGGCGGGTGACGAACTTCGGGGGCGCTTCGGCCATGGCGGTTCTCCAGGGATCTCTTGTGATTCAGGCCGGCGTCCTGGCCGGCTGACGCGTGCGCTGCACCGCGCGCCAGATCGCGTCGACGAAGGTGGCGAAGAGGGCGGGTGGCAGGTCGTGGCCCATCCCGGGCACGACGATGAGTTCGGCGCCGGCAATGTTGGCGGCGGTGTCGCGACCGGCGGCCACCGGCACCAGTGGATCGTCAGCGCCGTGCAGGACCACGGTGGGGGCCTTGATGGTCGCCAGCTTTGGCCGCCGGTCGCCCGACGCGCCGATGGCCTTCATCTGCCTGGCCACGCCGGGCGGATTGAACGCGCGGGCCACCTCCGCGCGGGCGCGGGCGGCAAGGGCGCCGTCGGGCCAGGGATAGGCCGGGCTGCCGATCACCAGGGCGCGGCGCACGCTCTCCGCGATGAACTTCGGATCGGCGGGGTCGAGCGGGCGGGCCGTGAGGGTCGCCATGGCGTCAGGCGACGGCTGCGGCAGGCCTGGATTGCCGGTGCTCGACATGATCGACACCAGCGAGAGCGTGCGATCCGGGTAGCTGGCGGCGAACTCCTGGGCGATCATCCCGCCCATGGAGATGCCGACGATGTGCGCCCCGTGCTTGCCGGCCGCGTCCAGCACCGCCGCGGCGTCGCCGGCCATGTCGGCCACCGAATAGTCGCTCCCGTCGGTGATCCAGGTGGACAGACCCACGTCGCGGTTGTCGAAACGAATGACGAACAGCCCCTTGGCGACGAGCAGGGCGCAGAACGCCTCGGGCCACCGAGTCATCTGCGAGCCGAGGCCGTTGATCAGCAGCACAGCCTCATCCGCCGCATCGCCGAACGTCTCGTACTCCATGGCGACCGCCCCGGACTTCGCCTTGGCCATGCCGTCCTCCCGGATTTCCGTCGGCTGAAATCATGGGCGCCGGGAGCCGGGGCTGGCAAGCCTGTCGCGAGGGCAAGGGCGCGGAGCGCGGTACGGCGGCGGTGGTTCTTGCCCACCGACCCCACGGCTTCGTCACCCCGGACGGCCCGCAGGGCCGATCCGGGGCCGAACCGACCGGAGCATAGACGATATCCAGCTCGGTGGCGGCCTGTCCGGCCCCGGCTCTTCGCGCTGCGCGCTCCGGCCGGGGTGACGAGAAAGGATGGGGCGACACCTTTGGGCCATCGTTGCGTCCCCCCTCACTGCGCCGTGTAGCCTCCGTCCACCACCAGTTCCGAGCCGGTCATGAAGCTGGATTCGTCGGAGGCGAGGAACACCACGGCGTCGGCGATCTCGCGCGGTTCGCCGAGGCGCGCAAGGGCGTGGCGAGAGATGATCATCTGGCGCATCTCATTGCCGTTCTCCGCGTCGCGCAGGGCGCCGGAGACCATGGGCGTGTCGATGAAACCGGGATGGATGGAGTTCACACGGATACCCAGCGGCGCCCACTCCAGCGCCGCGGCCTTGGTGAGCATCAGCACCCCGCCCTTGGAGGCGCAGTAGGCCGCGGCGCCCGGCAGCCCGACCTTGCCGAGGATCGAAGAGAGGTTGATCACCGATCCGCCGCCGGCCTCCGCCATCGCCGGACCGGCGTAGCGCAGGCCAAGGAACACACCGTCGAGATTGATCGTCAGGATGCGCCGCCAGTCCTCCAGCGTGTGGGTGAGCAGCTGGCCGCCGCCGCCGCCGACCCCGGCGTTGTTGACCAGCACGTCGAGCCGTCCGAACTGCCGGACCGTCGCGGCCACCGCCGCCTGCCAGTCGGCCTCCGATGTCACATCGTGGGCGAGGAACGCCGCGCGGCCCCCGGCGTCGGCGATCGCCGCGGCCACTGCCTCGCCGGCGTCCACAGTCCGGTCGGTGAGCATCACAGCCGCGCCCTCCCGAGCCAGCCGCCGCGCCGATTCCGCGCCCAGCCCCGACGCCGCCCCGGTGACCAGCGCCACCTTTCCCTGCACCCGTCCAACGCGATCGCTCATTCCCTGCCTCCGTCCCCGAAACGCCGGCGAACCCTATCGAGGCGGACGCCTGCGGAGTAGGGAAATGCGAACGGTCGACCCTGGGCCAGCCCCTGCCGACACGCACCGAGTTCTCCGCCGCGGAGATCGGCGCTAAGCTCCCCTGTGTCGCTGACGCGCGACATCGCACGGATGACGCCATGAACAAGCCGACAGGCCGCATAGTCGCCGACTACGGGTCGCAGGAAGCGGCCATGCGGGCCTATTGCGAGGACGGCGAGCGCCGCGCCCTGGCGCTGGGCAACCGAGGGCCGATCAGGTTCACGGCGGGCGGCGAGCTGCATCCGGAGATCCTGCAGGCCTACAGCCGCTGCGGCTTCTACGTTTTCGAGGGCGTGCTGAAGGCCGACGAGCTCGCGGACATCGAAGCGGACTTCCTGGACATCCGCGAGCGCCTGCCTACGGACCAGGGCTCGCCGGTCGACGCCCTGGGCCGTCCGGCGCTGGGCCTCGGCAACGAGGGGCTCAACCTGGTCTGGGCCAAGCCGCTCAGCGACCCGGTGGGCGGCACCAAGGCCGCGCACGGGCGCTATCCGGTCAAGATGTTCGAACCGGCGCCGACGGCGGATGCGCCGGGCAAGGTCGTCTACCTGATCCTGGGCTCGCTGCAGTTCTCCGAGGCGTCCTTGCGGGTCTACGGACATCCGCAACTGCTCGCCGTCGCCGCGGCGGTGAACGGCGAGGATTTCGCGCCCTTCAACGAGGCCCTGTGGATGAAGGAGCCCGGCCGCGGCGCGTCGGTGGCCTGGCACCAGGACGGCTGGACGCACTGGGACAGCCCCGACCTGGACGAGGGCTCGCACGGATTCAACTTCATGGCCCAGCTCTACGGCTGCACGCCGGCCAACGGGCTCTGGGTGGTCCCGGGCTCACACCGTCTGGGCAAGGTGGACATCGCCACCTTGGTGGCCGAGGCGGGGACCGAGCGGCTGCCGCAGGCCGTGCCCCTGGTCTGCGGACCTGGCGACGTGGCCATGACCAACCGCCAAGCGGTGCACGGCTCCTTCGCCAACACCGGCCCGGACTGGCGGGTGACGGTGAACTTCGGCTTCCACCGCCGAGGCTCGGTCCTCGGCGTCCGGGGCGGCGGCGTGCACAACGAGCCGGCGGTGTATGACGAGGCCCGCATCCGCGAGCGCGCCAGGGTCATCGGCTGGGCCATCGACGCCCGCCGCCAGCGCTTCCCGGACGAGACTCCTTTCGTCTATGCGCCCCACGCCCGAAGCGGCGAGGCCGGGCGCTGGGACGACGAGGCTCGCGCGGCCATAAGGGACTACAACCTGCTGGACCTTGGAATTTAATTCGAGTCGGACCGCCCGATCGCCATCACTTGTCATCGCTCGGATTGTGCTGCTCGACGAAAGCAACCGCCGCCTTCAACAGCGCAGTCCGAGTATCGGCCCGGCGGAGCAGGAAGTCGTAGTTGTCGATCGTCACGACCTCCACGGGCTTGCCAGCCTGGCGCAGAGCGCGCTCCATTTCCGCGGTCTGGTCGATCTGGATTTCCCAGTCGGCCTTGACGTCGACGATCAGAACCGGCGCATCGGCCCGCGCCGCGAGTTTGGCCGGCGAGAGCTGGTCCAGGTTGACGCCAGCCTGATCCGCTCCAATGAACTTCGACCAGTATGTGGTTTCCAAGCGGTTGTACGGATCGACCTTCTCGGCGAACAGCGCCGGCAGGTCTCCCAGCGCGCCCACGGCTACGGCGCACCGATAGAGGCCTTGCTGCACGGTCACCGCGGCGAGCGCCACGTAGCCGCCGTAGCCGCGGCCGAGGATGCAGGCGCGCCTGAGATCCACTATCCCAGCCTGCGCCAGTGCAGACAGGCCGTCCGACACATCGGTCTGCATCTTGCGGCCCCACTGGTTGAAGCCGGCGTCTCGGAAAGCCGCACCAAACCCCTCCGAGCCGCGGTAGTTGGGCTGAAGCACCGCATAGCCGCGCGATGCGAAGGCCTGGGCGAGCCAGTTGAAACCCAGTCTGTCGCGCCGTTCGGGTCCGTCGTGGGGGATCACCACGACGGGAAGCGCCTTGGCGTCACGTCCTGGCGGAAGTGTGAGAATGGCCTCCAGGGCCAGCCCATCCGACGCCTTGTAGTTGAACACGCTGACTGTCGCCGTCTGCGCGGGCGGCACGTGGGGATATGCAGAGCCGAGGATCGAAGCCTTGCCGGTCTTCAGGTCGACCAGCCAATCGGTGCCGGAATCATCGCCGCCCTCTGTCTCGGCGATCAGCCGCGTGAAGTCGCGGGACGCCGAAGCTATCGACACCACCTTGCCGGGAAAGGCCTTTCGCGCTGCGTCGACGCGCATCTGAGTCTGACGATCGAAGAGAACGTCGTGGGAGACGTCGTCGCTGTATGTGTACCCTTGCAGCATCTGCGTGTCGGGATCGGCCCACCTGGTCGTCACCTCCTGGCCCTGGGTGAGCGCTTGCGGCGGCGTGTCCCCGGCCAACCGAACCTCCTTCAGGGTGTGGAATCCGTCGTCGCCATTCACATAGATCAGTGCAGTGTCCGGCGTGCGCCCCGGGCCCAACAGATCGACGCCGTTGAAACCCGACGCACCCTGAGCGACCAACTTGTCGGTCTTGGAGGCGACCAGCTCCCAGCGCGCATTTCGGGTGTCAAAGGTGAGCCGGGCGGCGGCGTCACCCACGCCGTCGACTTGCCACGACGCCCAGGACTCGCTTCGATCCAGTTTGGAGAAGGCGCCGGTCTGAAGGTCGACTTTGAACAGTGCGACTCCGCATCCTTCGGAATGGCCGCAAGAATCTCCACCGTAATATCCGAACCATCTCCCCCCGACCTGACGACTGCCATAGAAGCCGACAACGTTTGTTCCGACATCGACAGCATCTTTGAATACTTGAATGGATTTCTTGTTCTGAAGGTTCAGAATGAACCCGACTTCGCCTTCGTGCGTATACCCTTTCAGCGCGCTGGGCTTGATGATATTCCAGACGCTCGCCAGTACTATGTCTTCGCCTGCCCATCCAAGCCGATCGATAATGCCGTCCGTGACCGGCGCGGCCATCAGAAGCGGTCCATCGATCTGCCGCGCATAGATTTTCGCGCCATCCTTGTCGCGGGCGACGAAGGCGAGCCGATCCCCCGATGGCGAGAGCGCAACGAATTCGATGGTCGGCAGCTGGCCGTACGCCTCCAGCGCCGGCGGGGTCGCCGCCGCTGGCGGTGTGTCCGCGCGCACGGCGCCAATGCCGACGCAGAGTCCGATCAGGGGGGCGATCAATCGGCGCATCGGCTCAACCTCTTGGCGTGGTTCTCAAGGATGAGTTCGCATGCGCGGGGGACGATTAGTCAAGGTTGATCAGGCAGGCCGGCCGCGGTCGAGGCGTGCTCGCAGGCAAAGCCTCGGGAAGCCGCGAGGCGTTGATCTGGATCACGGTCTAGTTGGCGCGCCGGCCTTAGCTGACGCGGGTGCAGGCTAGGAACGGGCCTCCTCCAATGCCGACGCCCATCGGGCCGCAACTGACCGCCGCCGTTCGCCGCGTTCGTCCACGGTCGGCGCCCACACCACCCCGCCGGACGCCGTTGCTCTTCTTCCTGGTGGTCTTCGCCCTCGCCGTCCCCTTCTGGGTGCTTGGCGCGGAGTGGGACATTCAGCTGCTGCCCGGCCTGCCCATTGCCGCCCTGATGTTCGTCTGTCCGGCCCTGGCCGCCGTCATCCTGTCCTGGCGCGAACATGGCGCGGCTGGCGTGTCGGCGCAGCTGAAGCGGGCCTTGGACTATGATCGGATCCGGTCGGCGGTCTGGCTCGCGCCAATCCTGCTCCTCAAGCCGGCTCTGGCCGCGGCAGCTTGGGGGATCATGCGCCTGCAGGGAACGCCGGTTCCCGTCCCGCACTTCGAGATGCTGCCGGCGCTCGCCCTGATCGTCGTCTTCTTCATCGCCGCCCTCGGCGAGGAGCTGGGCTGGTCGGGATACGCCCTCGACCCGCTGCAGGGGCGCTGGGATGCGCTGCGGGCCAGCCTGGTGCTGGGCGCGGCCTGGGCGGTGTTCCACTATGTCGCCCTGGTGCAGGTTCACCGTTCGGCGGAGTGGATCGCCTGGTGGTCGCTGGGCACGGTGGCGGCGCGGGTGGTCATGGTCTGGCTCTACAACAACACCGGCAAGAGCGTTTTCGCCGTGTCGCTGTTCCACATGACGAGCAACGTGAGCTGGCAGCTGTTCCCGGTGAGCGGGTCCTACATGGACCCGCGGCTCGACGGTCTGCTGATGGCGGCCGTGGCCGTGGTGGTGGTGGTCGTGTGGGGCCCGCGGACGTTCACGCGGCAGAAGGTTCCATGATTTGACAGGCGTGTCCGCGGGCGCGGCCTAGTCGATCCCCAGCACCCGCGCGGCGTTTGCGTACATCCATTTGGCGCGGACCGTATCTGAGAGCGGCAGCGCGTCGGTCTCGCGCACCAGTTGGGCCAGGGGGATCATGCTCGTGCCCCAGCCGCTGCCGAAGATGATCTTGTCCTGCAGCACCCGCGTTCCGTAGTAGATCAGCGGCTCGTAGCCCGCCCCTGGGGCCAGGATCTGCTTCACCCGCCGGCAGGCGATGTCGATGTAGATGTTGCGATGGCGCATCGCGACGGCGACCAGATCCGGGATCCAGGGCCAGCCGCCGAGACCGGCGACGATCTTCAGCGTCGGGAAGGCGATCGCCAGCTCGTCCAGGAATTTCGGGTGCGCGAAGTCGTACGCCCGGTCCGAGAGCAGGTGCACGCCCACCGTGACCCGCGCCGGGATGTCGAGTTCCACGCACTTGGCGAGGAAAGGCAGGTAGGCCGCATCGTTGATGTAGCGGCCCTCGCGGTAGGACGAGATCTCGAAGCCGCGGCAGCCCAGCTCACGCACCCCGTGCTCCAGCTTGGCGACACCGGCCTCGCCCTCGTCGCCCCAGATGCGGAACCAGGGGATCAGGCGGCCGGGGTATTCCGCCGCGAGCTTCGCCACGTCCTCATTGCTCGCGCGACGGCCGGCGTTGCCGATGCAGGCGTGGGAGACGCCGGCCTCGTCCAGCATGGCGATGATCTGGGCGTGGCTCATCGCCCGCTGCATGTCCTTTTCGCACAGCTTCAGGGCCAGCGCCGTCAGGCCGATAGTCTGCTTGGCCTCGTTGAACTCCTCCAGCGTCATGCCGATCTGCGCCGCCCAGCCGGGCGCCATCAGCTGGGCGTAGCCCTCCTTGTCGAAGCCGCGGCCGGACTTGATCAGCCGGACGGTGTCCTCCACCGCCTCCTTCGTCGGGGTGTCGCATTCGAAGTCGATGACGTTCATGGAAGTCCTCTTGGCGCCTCAGGGCGCGGGCGTGAGGTGGATGACCTTGCGCGCGGCCTTGTCCACGGCCTCGCGCGACCAGAGCAGGGGCACGTACTTGCCCGCGGCCCACAGGGGGAAGAGGTCGTTGTAGTGAGGACTGGCGGGATCGCCGGACTGTCCGGGAGTGTTGATCACCATGCTGTTGTCCCAGGCTCCGACGTCCACGACCATGCGGAACGAGGCGCCGTTGATGACGCCGAAGTCTTCCATCCGGAAGGTGGCGGCGCGCACCGTCTGGGCCGAACCGGGCACGCCCAGGGGTCCGTGGGTCATCCGTGCACGGAGCTCGGGCTCGGCCAGGACCGCGGCCGGCGGCGTCCAGTGCGCCGTGTGCAGCGCGCCCCAGGTCCAGGCCGACATGTCGGGGCCGAGGCGTTCCGCGATCTCGTCCAGGGCCGCCCTGAGGCTGGAGAGCACGATCTCGTCGCGCGCCGCCAGCGGATCGGGGCCGAGCGCCGCGTCGGGCGCCTCCAGGTAGCTGACCACGGCGTAGGGAGAGCCTAGGCCGATCAGCGCCGCGGCGGCCGGCGCCGTGGTGCGGGCGATGGTCTGCGGGGCCAGGTGCTTGTTCATCCACACCTCGGCGATGGCCGCCGCGGCGCTGGCGGTAGTCTCGTGGCCGTCCCACGCCGCCAGCAGATCCAGGGCCTGGCGGACGGCGGGATCGGCCGAGGTGAGGCCCGCCAGCAGGGCGGTGGCGCGCAGGGCCGTGAGGCTGCGCTCGTCGGTCTGCAGGACCAGGGAATCGGCGATGGTCACCCGGTCGTTGGCCCCAAGCACGTCCTCGATGCGGACCGCGCGCGCCGGATCGGCCCATTCGAAACTGACGTTGAGGTCCTCGTAGGGAAAGTCGTCCGGCAGGTTAAGCTCATTGGCCGTGGCGACCCAGCCCTTCGCCGGATTGTAGACGCAGGGAAGCTCTTCCGGCGTCAGGAAGCCCTGCCATTCGTAGCGCCCGTCACCCGGCACGGGCAGCAGGCCGTCCCAGTTCCTGCGTCGCGGGATCAGCGCCGCGGGGATCCAGCCGACGTTGCCATCGACGTCGGCGTAGACGAAGTTCAGCGAGGCGGCGCGCCAGTGCGTCAGCGCCTCCTTGAACGCCGCCCAGTCGCCGGCGGTCTGGTAGCGCGCGGCGGCGAAATAGGACGAGGTTCCGGGTTCCGACCAGGCGGTGCGCAGGGCGAAAGCCCGATGCGCCGCTTCGTCGACCTTCAGCACCGCGCCGTGCCGCGTGAAGGCGAGTTCGACCTCACGCGCGGCCTCGCCCTTCACGGCCACCGCCTCGCGCAGAACCGTCATGTCCTCCCAGCCGTCGCCGTAGCGGTACTGGTGCGGGTTCTTCGGGTTCAGTTCGTAGACGTAGAGGTCTTCCTGATCGAGCAGGATGACGGTGATGCCGAAGGCTATGCGCTCGTTATGGCCGATGGTGACGCCTGGCAGGTGCAGCTCGCCGGCGCCGGCCACCGCCAAGCCCGGCGCGTTCAGGTGCGAGATGTAGCGGATCGACGGCGCGCCCAGCACCCGGTGCGGATCGCTGGCCAGCATGGCGCGGCCGGTGGCGGTGCGCGACGGCGCGATCGCCCAGTTGTTGGAGCCCTGCGCCGCGGCCTCGACCGTGAGGTCGGTGAGCGCCCGCTCATCGTCGGCCGGCGAGAAGGTCACCTCCTTGGTCGCCAGCACGTGGTCGGCCAGCACGTCGGCGGGGATGTCGGCGGGGTCCAGCCCCTCGGGGATGTGCAGGGCGTGTTGCGGCTCCAGCTTGCGGCGCAGGCGGTCGGCCCCGACGCCGCCGGCCGCCACCACCCGGGCCCGGAGCGCCTCATATTCGGCGTTGCGGTTGAGGCCGTGGCTGCGGATGCGCACCAGGTCCTCGGCGGTCCACAAATCGGGCGTGGAGGCGGTCAGCTGGAACTCCACCGGCAGGGGCGCGGCGCCGGACCGCACAAGGCCCACATAGGCGTTGACGCCGGCCACGAAGGCCTCCGTCCAGGCCTTGGCGTCCGGCCCGTAGATCGCCCACTCCGCCTCCATGTCGCCGCGGTAGATGAACAGGCGCGACGCCCGATCCTGGGCCACATACTCGGGGCCGAAGCTCCGCGACAGCAGGCCCAGGCCCTTCTTGCGCCAGAGGTCCAGCTGCCAGAGCCGGTCGCGCGCGGCGTTGCAGCCCTGGGCGAAGAAGGCGTCGTGGATGGTCGCCGCATAGATGTGCGGAATGCCCCACTGGTCGACGATGATCTCGGCGGCCTGGTCCAGGCCCGGCGTGACCAGGGTCTGGTGATCGACGTCGGATGCGGTGTCGGCCACGGCCCGTCCTTTCAGAGCGCCTCGCGATAAGGCGTCATGTCCCAGCCCGGATACCGCGCCTGGGCGCGCCGCAGGGTGGTCTCGGTCCAGAACGGGTCGCCGGGAAGCTGCACGCCGAAGCAGGCCAACTGCTCGGGCGTGGCGTGGTCGAAGATGCGCCGCCACGGCCTGCGGTGATGGAACTGCCAGGCGTGGAAGCCAATGCTCTCGTCGCCGGCGGCCTTGAAGCAGGCCATCACCGCATAGCGGCGACCGCCTGGCGCGGTCAGGTTGGTGCCGCGGTGATAGACGTCGATGCCGTAGGGAAACACGCTGCCCGCCGGCGCGGCGCTGGAGCGCTCGTACTGGCGAAGCCCGTTCTGCAACTCGCTCCGCTTGGCCTCGTCGGTCCAGATGCTGGCTTCCGGCCCAGCGATCCGCGCGCTGTCAGGCCGCGCGACATAGTGCATGGCGCCATGCGCGTCGGTGACGTCGGTGAAGTAGCAGAGGATCGGCACGGAGTTCAGGTGCGCGTCTTCCGACGGCGCCGTGAGGGTGTGGTTGGGGAAGTCGCAGTGGAAAGGCTGGTCGTAGTCCGCGTCGCCGGTGAACTTGGCCCACGCCTGGCACTGGTAGAGGTGCACGTGCTCGCGCCCCAGCAGCGCCTTGGCCAGGTCGATCAGCGCCGGGTGGACGCCAACCAGGTTGAGGGCGGGCGAGCAGTCGAATGGGATGGCCTGCAGGGTGGCGAACTGGGCTTCGTTGAACCGCCCAACCTCGCCGGACTTCTTCTCGTCCAGGGCCTCGTCGGCGCCATCGGTGCGGCCGTACACGACGTCGAAGTCGGCGACGACCGCGGCCACCTCCTGCGGCGTGAAGAAGTTCCGTATGGAAACCCCGCCGTCGCGCCGCCAGGCTTCGACGTGCTCAGGAGTGAAGCGATCGCTCCTGAGTTGATGCTTGGCGCCGTCTGTGTGGGACCTGCTCACCCGCGCCGACCTCGCCGCCATTTCACCCGCTCGCTGCACTCTAATACCCCGTTTTCTCGCCCTCGCGCTTGGCCGCGCCGCGGACGGCGGCGAGGTCGGTGGCGGCGGCCTGCATCATGAAGCCGGCGTCGGAGCCGAGGGTGACGAAGTTGAACCCGGCCTCCAAGCGCAGGCGGGTGTAGGCGACACCGCCGGTGTGGATTCCGGCCGGCACCTTGTGCTGCTTGCAGGCGGCCAGGATGCGGGCCACCGTCGACATGTGCGTCGGATCGTCGGTGTCGCCGCGCGGCGGCAGGCCGAGGGCGTAGGCGAGGTCGGAAGGGCCGACATAGACGCCGCCGAGACCAGGCGTGCTGACGATTTGCTCGATGTTCTCGATCCCCTCCTTGGTCTCGATCATCACGATGCAGGCGATCTCGTCATTGGCCTCCTGCGCATAGCCGCGCCCGCCGTAGAGCGCCGCGCGGATCGGGCCGAAGGAGCGCCCGCCGTCCGGCGGGTAGCGGCAGGCGGCCACCGCGGCGGCTGCCTCGGCCCGGTTGTTCACCAGCGGCACGATCACCCCCATCGCCCCGGCGTCGAGCACCTTCATGATCTCCTTGGGGTCGTTGCCCGCCACCCGCACGATCGGCGTGGTGTCGGTGGTGGAGATCGCCGGCAGCATGTTGCGCAGGTCGCCGTAGTCCAACAGGCCGTGCTGCAGGTCGACACACAGCCAGTCGAAGCCGGCGTTGGCCATCATCTCGGCGGAATGGGTGTTGGCCAGCGACAGCCAGCCGCCGATGGTCTGTTCGCCAGCCCGCCATTTGGCGAGCGCCAGGTTCTTCCTCATGGGTCGGTTCCTCGAGTGTCGTTGGTCTGAAGGCGGCGCGAAGTCAGGCTATGGCGGCGACGGCGGCCTCGTCGAGGCCGACGCTCATCGCCGCGTTCATGATGTCGCGCCAGCTGTTGTCGTCGATCGGCACGCCGTCGCGCAAGCGCGCGGCCATGCTCGCGCGCTCCGGATCGCCCGCCACCAGCACCGCCTCGACACCGTCGGCCGGGCGCGTACTTCGGATGTAGTCGATCATGGCGCTCGCCTCGGCCTCGTAGGCCGCGCGGCCGCCGAAGGCGTCGGGGTCGATGACGATGGACAGCATGTTGTTGACGGCCGCGCCATAGTCGCGCTCGCCGTCCGGCTGCATGGTCCAATGGCCGGCCAGGGCGCCGCCCAGCAGCTCGCACATGACCTGCATGCCGCCGCCCTTGTGCTGGCCGAAGGGCAGCAGGAAGCCGCGCGGCCCCGTGGTGAAGATGGTGCGCGGGTCGGTGGTCGGCTTTCCCTGCGCGTCGATCAGCACGTTCTCGGGCGCGGGCTCACCCTTCATCATCGCCACGCGCAGCTTGCCGATGGCGATGGCGCTGGTGGCGAAGTCCAGGACGATGTGCCTGCCGTCGGCCTGGGGCACGGTGCAGCAGTAGGGGTTGGTGATCATCCGCGGCTCGGCGCCGGCGAAGGGCGCCACCATGGGGTCGTGGCCGATGACGTTCACATAGTGCATGGAGACTAGGCCGGCGTCGGCGCACTGCTCGCCGTAAGTCCCGATGCGGCCGATGTGGCAGGCGTTGCGCAGGGCCACGCAGGCGACGCCGGTCTGCCTGGCCCTGGCGATGGCCAGGTCGACGGTCTCGCGCGCCACCACCTGGCCAAGTCCGAACTGGCCGTCCATCACCATCACCGCCACATGGTCCTGGATCACCCGGGCATGGCGGTTGGGAAACAGGGTCCCGGCGGCGATCCAGCGCACATAGGACGGCGCCATGCCAACCCCGTGCGAGTCGTGGCCCTTCAGGTTCGCGGCCACCAGGTGCTCGGCGCAGATGCGGGCGTGGTCGTGCACCGCGCCGGCGCGCTCGAGCACCGCCGTGAGCAGCCGGGTCAGGCGATCGGCCTGGATGAGCATGGGCGCCTCTCGCGTCGGTTCGTAGTCGGGTCCAGCAAAGGCGCGCGCGGCCTTTCCTGCAAGGGAAAGCTGAGCAGAACGGCAGTCAGCGCCGGAACCGGATGTCCAGTCCCTGCGCGATCCAACGCGCTTCGACGACGTCAAGGTCGTGAACCCCCGCCGGATTGGCCTTGGAGGGCGAATTGCCCAGGAAGGGCGCTCGCTCGCGCCGCCAAACCTCCAGCAACCGGTGAAGCTCGGGCAGGGGCTCGGCATGGTCGTCGACGCGGATGGAGAGGTCGGGGAAGTCCTCGGTGGTCACCATCACCATGGCCGCGGACTGCCGCCCGCGCCGGTCGCCGCCGGCCGCCTCGCCGCCCTCCAGCGCCGCCATCATCCGCTCGGGCAGGGGCAGGGCCGGGTCGGCCTGGAAGCCGGCCAGCGTCGCCGCGGCCACGCGCTCGTTGCTCAGCATATTGCCGGCGACGCTCACCGCCGGGGCGCCGACGCCGCCGCACCATTCGACGCAATGCCGTCCGGTCCAGGCGGCGATCCGGCCGTGGCGGTCCACCGCGTGCAGCTGCCGCACCTCGCGTCCCTCGTCCCCGGCCACGGCCGACTGGATCGCCAGGGCGGGCGACAGGCCGCGCTCCAGCCCGTCCAGCACCGCCGGGCCGAGGTAGCGGTTGGTCAGGGACTGGGTGCCCACCGCGCCGACGCCGGCCCGCACAAAGGGCACGAAGGACCCCGCCGCAAAGGCCTTGGTGGCCACCGCCGCCCCGAAAGCGCCGGTGGATTGGTCGAATGCGACGATGGACCAGGTCATGGAAGGCTCGCTCGAAACAGTGATGGGAGCGGCAATACCACCGCTCCCAGTGGGAGAGGGAGGGGCCTGTTGCGCAGCAATGGGAAGGTGAGGGGTTACGCCCGCGGTGAACCTTGCTCGGAAACCAGCGGATCGTCACTTCAGTTCGGCGGCTCCGTAACCCCTCACCCTCCCAACCGCTTCGCGGTCGGGCCCCTCTCTCTCCCTTTGGCTTTGGGAGGGGTCGATGGCGAGATTCTCGGCGCGGGACCGCACTCGCGCGTGCAACCCGCGTGCGGCTTGGCTAGGGTCGCGGGCAAAAGCCTTCAGGAGGGAAATCAGATGGTGAAACCGGAAACCGTGGGTCTGTCGTCGGCGCGGCTGGCGCGGCTGGATGAGGTGATGACGCGCCGTTATGTCGACGGCGCCGATCTGCCCGGCATCCTCACCCAGGTCTATCGCAAGGGCCACCTGGTCCACACCGGCATGTCCGGTCACATGGACATCGAGCGCGGCAAGAAGATGCGCGAGGACGCCATCTTCCGCATCTATTCCATGTCCAAGCCGATCACCTCGGTGGCGCTGATGATACTGGTGGAGGAGGGGCTGCTCGGCCTGGACGACGACGTCCACACCCACATTCCGTCGTTCAAGAACCTCGGCGTCTACGCCAGCGGCATGCCGACCCTGCTGGCCGGCGCGCCGCCCAGCTTCATCACCACGCCGGTGGAGCGGCGGATGAAGGTGGTCGACCTGGTGACCCACACCTCCGGACTGACCTACGGCTTCATGATGCGCACGAGCGTCGACGCCGCCTACCGCAAGGCCAAGATCAACGACTTCCAGACCCCCGGCGGGCTGGAGGAGATGATGCACCAGCTGGCTCGCATTCCGCTGGAGTTTTCGCCTGGAACCCAATGGAATTACTCGGTTTCTATCGATGTCATGGGCTATCTGGTCGAGAAGCTGTCGGGCATGAGCTTCGGCGACTTCCTGCGCACGCGGCTGTTCGAGCCGCTCGGCATGAAGGACACGGCTTTCTACTGCCCCCCCGAAAAGATCGAGCGCTTCACCTCCTGCTACCAGCCCAAGCAGGGCGGCGGCCTGAAGATCCAGGACGATGCGCAAAAGAGCACCTACGCCACGCCGCCGAGTCTTGAAGCCGGCGGCGGCGGCCTGGTGTCGACCGTGCACGACTACATGCGCTTCTGCCGGATGATGCTGCACGGCGGCACGCTGGACGGCGTGCAGATCCTCAGCCCGAAGACCGTCGAGCTGTTCAGCCTCAACCACCTCCCGGACGGGAAGGAACTCACCGACATGGCGCCGCCCGGCCTGTTCAGCGAAGCGGGCTATGCCGGCATCGGCTTCTCCATCGGCTGCGGTGTCAACATGAACGTCGCCAAGACCCGCCTGCCGGGCACCCTGGGCGAATACTTCTGGGGAGGCGCGGCCTCCACCGCCTTCTGGATCGACCCCAAGGAGGAGCTGGCCGTGGTTTTCATGACCCAGGTCATGGGCACCGACGCGAGGCTCACCCTGCGCCGCGACCTGCGCACGCTGGTCTATTCGGCCATGACGGAGTCGTTCGCGTAGAATCTTCCCTCCCCATCATGGGGAGGGAAGAGCGGCGCCGGACTCGGTCCGGGGCCGATCGGGTGGGGAAGTGCGCCGGGAAGGTTCGACTAAATATCGTTGACGCTTCGGACTCCCCCACCCGGCCCTTCGGGCCACCCTCCCCATGAAGGGGAGGGAGGTAGCTCACCGCGCCGGCGCCGCTTCGTCGTAGAACTTCGCCAGGTCCGCCTTCATGGACTTCAGCGCCTCCGGGTTCAGATAGACCATGTGGCCGGAGGGGTAGTAGGCGAAGCGGACGTTGCCGCGCACCTGGGGGTCGAGCTGCATGTGCGCCAGGTCGTATTCCGTGCCGAAGAACGGCGTCGCCAGGTCGTAGACGCCGTTCAGCGAATAGAGCAGCAGGTGCGGGTTCTCGCGCATGGCCTGGGACAGGTCGAGGGCCACGTCGGCCTCGTTGATCGCGCCGTCGGAGGTCGGCGCCTTGTGGTGGAAGTCCCACGGAATCCCCGACGTATAGTAGGTGGGGCGATAGGCGAGGTCGGTCTGGTAGCCCAGCTCACGCACTACATAGTCGTGGAAGGCGGCGACGAAGGCGCCGGTGATGCCCGTGTCCGCGGGGTCGAACTCCGGCGCCTCGCCCGCCGCGTCGATGTCCATGCCGGTGAACCGGTCGTCGTAGCGGCCAAGGGTGAGCCTCTGGCCGCGCAGCAGCTGCTTGCGGAAATGGGCGGGCGGCACGCGCAGGTCGCTGTCGAGGATGTAGTCCAGCGGCAGGCCGGTGTAGGCGGCCATCTTCTGGGCGATGTCCGCGCGCTCAGCGTCGCTGAGGTCGTGCCCCCTGGCCAGGGCCAGGGCGTAGGGGCCTCGCGCCCAGTCGCGCGCCTCCTTGAGGAAGGCGGGCAAGTCGGCCGGCGGCTGGGACAGGCGGTGATGGTAGGCCGCGGCGGCGGCGTAGCTCGGCAGGTAGTTGACCATGTCCTGGTCGAAACCCGGGAAGCGGCGACCGTAGTTGAGGATCGAGGAGAGCAAGATCACCCCGTTCAGCTGTACGCCGTCCTTCTGCAGCCGGAAGGAAAGGCCCGCCGAACGCGTTGTGCCGTAGGATTCACCGAACAGGAATTTCGGCGAGTTCCAGCGCTGGTTGATGGTCAGGTACCGCTCGACGCCCCGGGCGAAGGCGTCGATGTCCTGGTCCGTGCCCCAGAACGCCGCGAGCGCGGTGTCGCCGAGCGGGCGCGAGAAGCCGGCGCCGACCGCGTCCAGGAACACCAGATCGGTCTTGTCCAGCAGGCTGTCGTCGTTGTCCTGCAGGTCGTAAGGGGCGTTGTGGGTAGGTTGCGGGCTGTCGGTGCGCACGCGCAAGGGTCCCACAGAGCCCATGTGCAGCCACAGCGTCGAGGACCCCGGGCCGCCGTTGTAGAGGAAAGTCACCGGACGATGTGGATCGCCGGTGGTGTAGGCGACGTAGAACATGCTGGCCGTCGGCTTGCCCTCGTCGTCGCGCAGGGTGAGCGTGCCGGCGGTGGCGGTGTAGGCCAGGGGCTTGCCGCCGATCACCGCCTGGTGGCGGGTCACCTGGCGGACCTCGGCGATGGGCGCGGTGACGATGTCGGCGTCGGTGAGTTTGCGGCAGCGCGCCCGGTCGGCGCGGGCGTTCGCCTTGCCGGCCGCTTCTCCGGCGCCGGGGCCGGCGCGCGCGTCGCAATCGGCGTCGGAACGACCGCCTTCGGCCCCGGCGCGGCCCGGCTCTCCCGCCGTCTTCGCTTCGGCCCCGCGCGCGCTTGCCGGCGGCCCCGGTTGCACGCCGCTCTGGGCCGCCATGCCGCTGTCAGGGCCCGAAGCCTGGGCCGCCAACGCGGTCGGCGCGCACAGCACCGCCGCGGCGACGGCGAGAAGGACGGTTCGGCGCATGATCTGACCCTTCGATCCCGGCGGACAGGGGCGGCTCGCACGCTCGTGCGTCACGATCCGCCCGTGGCGCCCGCCGACTAGACCGAAAGCGGCGCGGAGTCACCGGCCCGAAACGGGCGGTCCGGCGGACGTCGCGCGCCGGCCCGCTTGCGGGCGCGGCGGCGAGCCTTAAGGTGGTTTCATTCGCGGTCCCGCGTATTGCCACGGGTTCATTGAAGGGGAGCATTTGAGATGGCCGATTTCGGAGCCGACACCGAGCTCGAGGCTTTCCGCACGGAGGCGCGCGCTTGGCTGGATGCGAATTTCCCGGCCTCCTTGCGCGGCGACGCCGGTGCGACGATGCGGCTGATGGAGGGCGGCGCGCCCGGCGGCGACCTCGCCACTTGGAAGCAGCGCATGGGCGAGAAGGGCTGGGGAGCCCCGACCTGGCCGACCCAGTACGGCGGCGGCGGCCTGACGGCCGCGCAGGCGCGCGTGCTGCAGCAGGAGATGGGCCGCGCCGGCGCGTTCAATCCCCTGGTCGGCGGCATGGGCGTCACCATGATCGGCCCGACCATCCTCGACTATGGAACCGAAGCGCAGAAGCAGCGGCACATCCCGCCGATCGTGCGCGGCGAGGTGCGCTGGTGCGTCGGCTACTCCGAACCCGGCGCGGGCTCGGACCTGGCGAGCCTGCAGACCAAGTGCGTGGACGCGGGCGACCACTGGGTGATCAACGGCCAGAAGATCTGGACGTCAGGCGCCCAGTACTCCGACTGGTGCGGCGCCCTGGTGCGCACCGATCCCACGGTGAAGAAGCACGACGGCATCAGCTTCGTGCTCATTGACATGAAGCAGCCCGCCGTGGAGACCCGGCCGATCAAGCTGATCGCCGGCGCCTCGCCGTTCTGCGAGACCTTCTTCACCGACGCCACGGCCCGCAAGGACGACCTGCTCGGCGAGCTCAACAAGGGCTGGACCGTGGGCAAGCGGCTGCTGCAGCATGAACGCGCCAGCCAGACCGGCGCCGGCGGCATGGGCGGTCGCGGGCCGTCGCTGGCCGACACCGCCAAGCGCTACCTGGGCGTCGACGCCCAGGGCCGCATCGCCGATTCCGACCTGCGCGCCCGCCTGGTCTCCCACCAGATGGACGGCAAGGCGCACGCCCTGACCATCGCCAGGGCCGTCGCTGAGGCGAAGGGCAATGCGGGTCCGAGCAACGCGGCCTCGGTGCTGAAGAACGCCGCCACCGCCATCGCCCAGACCCGCTCGGAGCTGGCCCTGGAGATCATGGGCCACAATGGACTCGGCTGGGAAGGCGACGGCTTCTCCGCCGAGGAGCTGGAAACCGTGCGCGGCTGGCTCGGAGGCAAGGCGATGTCGATCTACGGCGGATCCTTCGAGATCCAGAACAACATCATCTCCAAGCGCATCCTCGGCCTGCCGGACACGACACAGTCGAGCTGAGGGGGTCCCGGACCGCCAACCAACGCTACGAACCCGCGTCACCCCGGCCGCAGCGCGCAGCGCGAAGAGCCGGGGCCGGACGGGCCGCGTCCCAGCTGGAGTTCGTCCATGAACCGGCGCGTCCGGCCCCGGATCGGCCCTACAGGCCGTCCGGGGTGACGCTAGCGCGGCTACGGCGCCTCGTTGGAGAAGATCACCGTGCCTGACGCGGCGAACATGCCGCCGACGCCGTGGCTGACCGAGATCCTGGCCCCCGGCACCTGGGCCGGCGCTATGCCGCGCAGCTGCCGCACGCTCTCCTGCAGGGCGTACATGCCGTACATGCCGGAGTGCATGTAGCTGAGCCCGCCGCCGTTGGTGTTCAGCGGCAGCTTGCCGCCGATGGCGGTGTTGCGCTCGCGGATGAAGGCGGCCGCCTCGCCGGGCTTGCAGAAGCCGAGGTCCTCGAGGCCGTAGAGGGGCAGGTGGGCGAAGGCGTCGTAGATCATCAGGTGATCCACGTCCGAGCGCTGGATGCCGGCCTCGTCGAAGGCCTTCTGGCCCGAGACGCGGAACGCCCTGGAACTGGTGAAGGACTCCATCTGGCTGACCATCGGCGTCTCGACGCTCTCGCCGGTTCCCAGGATGTAGACCGGCTTTTGCGGGAAGTCCTTGGCCCGGTCGGCCTTGGTGAGGATCAGGGCGCCGCCGCCGTCGGTGACCAGGCAGCACATCAGCATGCGGAATGGCCAGGCGATCATCGGCGAGTTCAGCACGTCGTCGACGGTGATCGGGTCCCTGAAGCTGGCGCGGGGGTTCTTCGCCGCCCACTCGCGCTGGATCACCGACACCCAGGCCAGGTCCTCTTCGCCGAGGCCAAAGGTCTTCAGGTAGCGCAGCACCGGGATGGTGAACATGGTCGGCGGGCCGGCGGGGCCGTAGGGCGCCTCGAACTGGCCTGAGAGGCTGGCGCCGCCGCCACCGCCGAAGCGTCCGCCGCCGCCCACGCGGGAGCGGCCGCACTCGCCGTGGGTGATCAGCACGGTGTTGCACAGGCCCTCGTTGATCGCCGCCGCCGCGTGGCGCACGTGCAGCATGAACGAGCAGCCGCCGACGCTGGTGCCGTCGACCCAGGTGGGGGTGATGCCCATGTAGTGCGCGAGCTCGACCGGGCTTAGGCCCGCGGTGGCGACGCCGTCGATGTCCGAGGGCTTCAGACCGGCGTCGGCCAGGGTGTTCAGGGCGGCGTCGGCGTGCAGGCCGATCACCGAGACATCGGGGATGCGGCCCATCTTCGTGGTCTCGGCTGCGCCGACCACGGCGATTGATTTCTGCTTCATGGGGCTCAGCCTTTCGCCGGCTGGAAGAAGGGCAGGGCGATCTCGCCGAAGCTCTGGAAGGTGACCTCCACCGGCATGTCCAGCTGCAGGGCCTCCGGGGTCTGCGGGCAGCCGACGATGTTGGTCATCATGCGCGGACCCTCCGCCAGCTGCACCACGGCGATGGCGTGGGGATCCTTGCCCATGTCCGGACGTGGGCGGTGGTTGATGACGTAGCTGTAGAGGATGGCCTTGCCGCTAGCCGGATAGACCTCCACCGAGCGCGAGGCGCAGTGGGGGCAGAACGGGCGGGGCGGGAAATAGCTCTTGGAACAGGCGGTGCAGCGCTGCAGGCGAAGTTCGCCGGCCTTGCAGCCGTCCCAGAAATGCTGGGTCTCCGGCGTCGGCTGCGGAAGGGTTCGATCCATGGGGACAATGATCCTGGGGGGTTGAAACGCGCCCTTCTTGGGCAGACGCGACGCGCTTGTCGATATGCTTCCGCGCCGGAAGGCAAGCGGTATGGGCCGGGTACCGCCCGTCATGGCTCGTGAGGGCGCCCGTCTTTGGCCCACCCTCACTCCGAAATTCCCCGCGAAAGCGGGGACCCAGGCGTTTTTTCCGGAGACATGCGGCCGCCGGTGCGCCCAGAAAAAGCCTGGGTCCCCGCTTTCGCGGGGGATTTCGAAAACAAAGAGGAGTTGAGGGAAGGATGTACGACCTGCTGAAGGGCATGCGCGTGGTGGAGGCCGCGGCGTTCATCGCCGGGCCTAGCTGCGGGCTCTACATGGCCGAGCTGGGCGCGCAGGTGATCCGCATCGACACCATCGGCGGCGGGCCGGACTTCCGGCGCTGGCCGCTCTCGCCCGGCGGCGACAGCCTCTACTGGGAGGGGCTGAACAAGGCCAAGAAGTCGGTGTGCATCGACCTCGCCAGGCCCGAAGGCCGCGAGCTGGCCGTGCGCCTGGCCGCCGCGCCGGGGGAAGACGCGGGGCTGTTCGTCACCAACTTTCCGGCGGAAGGGTTCCTGTCCTACGAGCGGCTGAGGGCGGCGCGCGACGACATCATCTGCGTGCGGGTGATGGGATGGGCGGACGGGCGCACCGCGGTGGACTACACGGTGAACGCCGCCATGGGCGTGCCGATGATGACCGGCTTTCCCGACGACGCGCGCCCGGTGAACCATGTGCTGCCGGCCTGGGACCTGTTCACCGGCGCCTACGCCGCCTTCTGCCTGGTCGCGGCCGAGCGGGCGCGGCGGGGCGGGCAGGGCGGGCGCGAGGTGCGCATTCCCCTCTCCGACATCGCCGCCTCGTCGCTCAGCAACATGGGCCAGGTGGCCGAGGTGATGATGGCCGGCGCCGACCGTCCGCGCGCCGGCAATGCGGTGTTCGGCGGCTTCGGCCGGGACTTCGTCACCCGGGACGGCCAAAGGATCATGATATTCGCCATCACCGCGCGCCAGTGGCGTGGGCTGCTGCAGACCCTGGGCGTCACCGAGACCGTCAAGGCGCTCGAAGCGGAGCTCGGCGTCTCGTTCGACGGCCACGAGGGCGTGCGCTACCAGTGGCGCGAGCGGCTGTTCCCCATCGTCGAGGCGGCGTTCGCCCGGCGCGCCGCCGCCGAGCTGGTCCCGGCCTTCGAGGCGCAGGGGGTCTGCTGGTCGATGTACCGCGGTCTGCACGACGCGGTGGTCGACACGCCGGAACACTTCGCCGGCAATCCGGTGTTTTCCCGCGCTGCGCATCCGAGCGGGCTGGACTATCCTGCGGCCGGTTTCGCCGCGACCCTGTCCGGGGCCGAGCGCCGGCCTGTCAGCCCGGCGCCCCGCCTGGGGGCCGACACCGACGAGGTGCTGGCCGAGGTGCTGGGCCTGGCCTCCGGCGAAATCGGCCGGCTGCATGACGCCGGGCTGATTGGAGGCGCGCGATGACCGCCCTGGAAGACTGGATCGGCCGCAGCGAGACGCGGACGGCGGTGATCGACGCGGAGTCCCTGCGCCGATACGCCGCGGCCGTGGACGCGCCGCTGGAGGTGGAGCGCCACCCGCCGCCGCTGGGCCAGTGGGCCTTCTTCAACGAGGTGGTGGCGCCCGACCGCATCGGCGAGGACGGCCACCCGCGCCGCGGCGGGTTCCTGCCGCCGGTGGAGCTGCCCCGGCGGATGTTCGCCCAGTCAGCCCTGCGCTTTCAGGCGCCCATGGCCATCGGCGAGGTGGCTGAGCTGCACATGCAGATCGCCGACGTGCGCCGCCGGACCGGACGCTCCGGCGAGCTGGTGCTGGTGGAGGTGGACCGCACCCTGGTGCAGGACGGGGCGCCGCGCATCACGGAGCGCCAGACCATCGCCTACCGCCAGTCCGGCGAGCCCACGCCGCCGGTGAGCCCCGCCGACGACATCGCCCGCGCCGACGACGAGGTCTGGTCGCCCACCTCCGCCGACCTGTTCCGCTTCTCGGCGGCCACCTTCAACAGCCACCGCATCCACTACGACAAGCCCTATGCGATGGACGTCGAAGGCTATCCCGGCCTGCTGGTGCACGGGCCGTTCACCGCCGCCAAGCTCTGCGCCCTGGCCACAGGCATCGCCGGCAAGCCGCTGAAGTCGTTCAACTTCCGCGCACAGTCTCCGCTCTTCGAAGGCCAGGAGATCCGCCTGCGCCCCGGCGACGAGCCCTCAACCGTCGCCGCCATCCGCTGCGACGGCGCCGTGGCCATGACCGCGACGTTCGAGGCTTAGCTCGTTAAGCCTTTTTCTTCCGAGCTGCTTTCTTGGCCGGAGCCTTTTTCGCCTTGGTCGCAGGCTTGGCCTTCGCCGCCGGATTGGCCGTGGCCTTGCGGGCGGGGCGCTTTGCCTTGCCGCCGCCTCGGGCTTGCCTGGCGGCGAGCAGGCCGACGGCTTCCTCGAGAGTCAGGGTGGCCGGGTCGGCGCCCTTGGGGACGTTGGCGTTGACCGGTCCGTGCTTGATGTAGGGGCCGTAGCGGCCGGCCAGGATGCGCACCGGGGCGCCGTCGGCCGGGTGCGCGCCCAGGTCCTTCAGCGCCGCGGACTCCGTGCTGCCCCGCCCGCCGCGTCCGCCGCCGGCGCGCTTCTCCGCCAGCACCGCCACCGCCCGGTTCAGGCCCACGTCGAACACCTCGTCGACGCTCGGCAGGTTGGCGTAGGTCCCGTTGTGCTGGACATAGGGTCCGTAGCGGCCGATGCCGGCCAGGATCTCGCCGCCGTCGTCGGGGTGGTCGCCGACCTTGCGCGGCAGGCGCAGCAGCCGGATCGCCTTGTCGAGGTCCATGGCGGCCGGCGGCCAGTCCTTGGGCAGGCTGGCGCGCTTGGGCTTGTCGGCCGTCTCCTCGACATAGGGCCCGAAGCGGCCGGCCTTCAGCCAGATGGTTCGCCCGGTGGCCGGGTCGACGCCCAACTCCCGGTCGCCGGCGTCGGCCTTGTCCTCGCCGTTGTCCCCGGCGATGGGGCGGGTGAAGCGGCACTCGGGATAGTTCGAGCAGCCGATGAAGGCGCCGAACTTGCCGGTCTTCAGGGACAGGCGGCCCGTGCCGCAGGTGGGGCAGGCGCGCGGGTCGGTCCCGTCGGCCTTGTCCGGGAAGATGTGCGGGCCTAGGGACTCGTTCAGCGCGTCGAGCACCTGGCCCATGCGCAGCTCGCCGATCTCGCCGATCGCCGCGTGGAAGTCGCGCCAGAAGTCGCGCAGCAGGGCCTTCCAGTCGAGGTCGCCGGCGGAGACGAGGTCGAGCTTTTCCTCCAGGTCGGCGGTGAAGTCGTATTCGACGTAGCGGCGGAAGAACTGCTCCAGGAACGCCGTCACCAGCCGGCCCGCATCCTCCGGCACGAAGCGGTTCTTCTCCATGCGCACATAGCTGCGGTCGCGCAGCACGGTGAGGATCGAGGCGTAGGTGGAGGGACGGCCGATGCCCAGCTCCTCCATCTTCTTCACCAACGAGGCTTCCGAATAGCGTGGCGGCGGTTCGGTGAAGTGCTGGTCGGACCGGGCGGCGAGCACCCGGGCGGCCGCGCCGGCGACCACGTTGGGCAGGCGGCCGGAGAAGTCCTCCTCGCCCGCGGGCGTCTCGCCCGGCTTCTGCTCCGGATCGTCGCGGCCTTCCTCGTAGACAGCCAGGTAGCCGGGAAACTGCACCACCTGGCCGGTGGCGCGCAGGCCGGTCTTGCCGTCGTCGCTCTCGATGTCGATGGTGGTGCGCTCGATGCGCGCGGCCTCCATCTGCGAGGCGATCATCCGCTTCCAGATCAGCTCGTAGAGCCGGCCCATGTCGGGCTCCAGGCGCAGGCGGCCGGGATTGCGCTGCAGGCTGGTGGGTCGGATCGCCTCGTGGGCCTCCTGGGCGTTCTTGGCCTTGGTGGTGTAGCGGCGCGGGCTCTCCGGCACATATTCCTTGCCGTAGAGGCCGGCGATCACCTCGCGCGCCTCGGCCAAGGCCTCCGGGGCGGACTGCACGCCGTCGGTGCGCATGTAGGTGATCAGGCCGACCGTCTCGCCGCCGATGTCGACGCCCTCGTAGAGCTTCTGCGCCGCCTGCATGGTGCGCTGGGCGGAGAAGCCCAGCTTGCGCGCGGCTTCCTGCTGCAGGGTGGAGGTGGTGAAGGGCGGGGGCGGCGCGCGGCGGGCCGGCTTCTTCTCCACCGAGGCGATGGCGAAGCGGCCGGCCTGCACGGCGGCCCTGGCCTCCGCCGCGGCCGCCTCGCCCGGCAGGTCGAACTTGCCCAGGCGCTTGCCCTGGTGCTTGACCAGGCGGGCCAGGAACGGATCGCCGCCGGCGGCCACGTCGGCCTCGACGGTCCAGTATTCCTGGGTCTTGAAGCGCTCGATCTCCTGTTCGCGGTCGACGATCAGGCGCAGCGCCACCGACTGCACCCGGCCGGCCGAGCGCGCGCCCGGCAGCTTGCGCCACAGCACGGGCGAGAGAGTGAAGCCCACCAGATAGTCCAGGGCGCGGCGGGCCAGGTAGGCCTCCACCAGCTCCATGTCGATGGCGCGCGGGTGCTTCATGGCCTCGGTGACCGCCGTCCGGGTGATGGCGTTGAACACCACCCGCTCGACCGTGGCGTCCTTCACCGCCCGCTTGCGGTTCAGCACCTCCAGCACATGCCAGCTTATCGCCTCGCCCTCGCGGTCGGGGTCGGTGGCCAGGATCAGGCGGCTGGCGCCCTTCAGGGCGTCGGCGATGTCGTTGAGCCGCCTGGCGGACTTGGCGTCCACGTCCCAGGTCATGGCGAAGTCGTCGTCCGGGCGCACCGAACCGTCCTTGGACGGCAGGTCGCGGACGTGACCGTAGGACGCCAGGACCGTGTAGTCCGGGCCTAGGTACCTATTGATGGTCTTGGCCTTGGCCGGACTCTCGACGACGACGACTTGCATGAGTTTGTTGTTTTGCGCCCCGCGGGCGGCGGGCGCCCGAACTCAAAGAGCGCGGAAAGTGGGGGTGGCAGTGGGGTCATGTCAACGCGCCGTCTGAAAATTGCGTGAGGATTGCACGCAACGGCGCTGCGCACGCCACGCCCCCACACCCCGAGATTCCCCGCGAAAGCGGGGACCCAGGTTTTTTTGTCGGGCTGTCAGCGTGCACCGCATTCGCAAAAAACCGTGGGTCCCCGCTTTCGCGGGGAATCTCGGGTTAGGGTGGAGATTGGCGCGACGGCGCGCACTCTCACCCCGAGACCGCCAGGCCTCCGGGCAGCAGTTCGGCCTCGCCGGCCAGGGACAGTTCCACCAGGGCGGCGAAGACCGAGCCGGGCGGCGCGTCGATCAGCCGCGCGATGTCGTCGATGGAGACCGGCGTCGGCGAGAGCAGTTCGCGCACCGCGTCATGCAGGTCCGCGCCCTCGCCGTCGACGCCCGGCGGCTCGTAGGCGGGCGGCGGCGGGGCTTCGAAGCCGCGCAGGGTCTCGATCACCCGCAGCACGTCGTCGGCGCCTTCGCACAGGGCGGCGCCCTGGCGGATCAGGTCGTTGCAGCCCTTGGCGCGGGGGTCGAGGGGCGAGCCCGGTACGGCGAACACCTCGCGGCCCTGCTCGGCCGCCAGCCGCGCGGTGATCAGCGAGCCCGACCGCAGCTCGGCCTCCACCACCACCACGCCCAGGGACAGGCCGGAGATCAGCCGGTTGCGGCGCGGGAAGTCCTTCGCCTTGGCGGTCTGGCCGGGCGCCCGCTCGGCGACGATGCAGCCGCGCTCGGCGATCTGGCGGTAGAGGCCGGCGTTCTCCGGCGGATAGATGTCGTCCACCCCGCCCCCCAGCACCGCCACCGTGCCGCCGGCGATGGCGCCCTCGTGCGCGGCGGCGTCGATGCCCCGCGCCAGGCCCGACACCACCGCCAGCCCCGCCTCGGCCAGGTCGGCGGCCAGGCTCCTGGCGAACCGCCGACCGGCGCCCGACGCCACCCGCGCGCCCACCACCGCAACGCTGCGCCGGGCCAGCAGGGCGACGTCGCCGCGCGCCCAGACCACCGGCGGCGGCGGGTCGACGTTGCGCAGGGCGAGCGGGAAGTCCGGCTCGAGGCTGGCCAGCAGCCGCGCGCCCAGCGCCGCGCCGGCCGCCAGTTCGGCTTCCGCCTCGGCCCGGCCGGGCGGGCGCGGCGCCTGCCCGCGACCGGCCCGGCGGGCCAGGTCGGGCAGGGCGGCGATGGCCTCGTCGGGCGCGCCGAAGCGGCCGATCAGGTGCTGGAAGGTGACCGGGCCGACGCCCTCCGTGCGGGCCAGGCGCAGCCAGTCGAGCCGCTCGGTGTCGGTGAGCGGCCGCGGCGTCACGGGGCCGCGGCAGGCGGCGCGGCCGCGCCCTCGGCGCCGCCGATGCGCGGCTCCTCGCCTTTCAGCAGGCGGCGGATGTTCTCGTGGTGGCGGATGAAGATCAGCACGGCCATGAAGACCGCCAGCCAGATCTTGATCTCCGGCGTCTGGTTGGTGGCGAAGACGTAGATCGGGGCCAGCGCCGCCGCGGCCAGGGCCGCCAGCGAGGACATGCGGAAGATCGCCGCCATGACAATCCAGGTCGCGCCGGCCAGCAGTCCCGCCGGCCAGGCGATGGCGATCAGCGTCCCGAAGAAGGTCGCCACGCCCTTGCCGCCGCGAAAGCCCAGCCATACCGGGAACAGGTGCCCAAGGAAGGCCGCGCCGCCGGCCAGCGCCGCGAACGTCGCGCCGCCGAGCAGCCAGCCGGCCAGCAGCACCGCCGCCGCGCCCTTGCCGCCGTCGCCGACCAGGGTGATCGCCGCCAGGTCGCGCCGCCCGGTGCGCAGCACATTGGTCGCGCCGATGTTGCCCGAGCCGACCTTGCGGATGTCGCCCGCCCCGCCCAGCCGCGTGACGATCACTCCGAACGGGATCGACCCCAACAGATAGCCGCCGACGATGGCCGCGGCGTAGGCGATGGCGGGGGAGAGGCCGGTGAGCATCGGAACCACCTAAGGTTGTTTTCGGTAAGCAGCAAGCGACCCTTCTCCCGCAAGGGGAGAAGGAACAACTACACCTCGTATACCACCCGTCCGTCCACCACGGTCATCAGCACCTGGCCCTGCAGGCGGCGGCCGTCGAAGGCGGAGTTCTTGGATTTGGAGATCAGCTGGGCGGCGTCGATCACCCGGGGCGCGTTGATGTCGCACAGCACGAGGTCCGCCGGCGCGCCCTTGGCGAGCCGCCCGGTCTTCAGGCCGATGGCCTCGGCGGGGGCGAGGGTGACGGCGCGGATCAGGTCGACGAGAGGGGCGTGGCCTTCGTGATGCAGGGCCAGCAGGGCCGGCAGCAGGGTCTCCAGGCCCACCGAGCCGGTGGCCGCTTCGTCGAAGGGCAGGCGCTTGTCCTCCGGCGGGGCGGGGCAGTGGGCTGAGACGACGATGTCCACGAGCCCGGAGCCCAGCGCCTCGATCAGCGCCTGCCGGTCGGACTCGGCGCGCAGGGGCGGCTCAAGCTTCCAGAAGGTGCGGTAGTCGCCGATGTCCAGTTCGTTGAAGGTCAGGTGGTTGATCGAGCAGGTGGCGAGGATCTTCACCCCCCGCGCCTTGGCCCGCTGCAGGGTCTCCAGGGCGCAGGCGGAGCTGATCTGGTCCACCAGCAGCCGCGCGCCGGTGAGTTCGGCCAAGGCCACGTCCCGCTCCAGCATGATCCGCTCGGCCTCCACCGGGGCGGAGGGCACGCCGATGCGGCCGGAGAACTCGCTCTCGGTGGCCGCCGCGCCGTCGCATAGCCACGGATCGGACGGCCGGTGCGCCACCATGATCCCCAGCCCCCCGGCATAGGCCAGCACCCGGCGCATCACCCGGGAATCCACGATCGGCCGGTCGGCGTCGGTGATATAGACGCAGCCCGCCTCGCGCATCAGGCCGATCTCGGCCATGGCCTTGCCGGCCAGTCCCTTGGTGGCGGCCCCGGCGGGATAGACGTGCACCAGCTCGATGTCCCGCGCCCGGCGCAGGATGAAGTCCACCACCGAGGGCTCGTCCACCACCGGTTCGGTGTCCGGCTGCACGACGATGGAGGTGACGCCGCCCGCCGCGGCTGCCCGGGCGGCGGATTTCAGGGTCTCCTTGGGCTCGTTTCCGGGCTCGCCGGTCTTGACGCGCAGGTCCACGAGGCCCGGGGCGAGCATCGCGCCCTTGCAGTCCACGGTCCGGATGTCGGCGGAGATCTCGCCCAGCGATCCGCCCTCGGCCACCGCCTCGATGCGGCCGCTCCGGGCCAGCAGCGCGCCCGGGCCGTCGTAGCCCCTGTGAGGATCCACCACACGGGCGTCGACGAAGGCGATGGGGCGATGGGTCACGGCGCCCTCAATCGTTGTCCAGGCGGGCGGCGAGGGAGGCGAGCACCGCCATGCGCGCGGCGACCCCCATCTCCACCTGGTCCTGGATCAGGCTGAGCGACAGGTCGTCGGCGACGTCGGAATCGATCTCCACGCCCCGGTTCATCGGCCCGGGATGCATTACCCGCACGTTGGGGGACGCCAGCGCCAGCTTCTCCCGGTCCAGGCCCCAGAGGCGGAAGTATTCGCGCGTGGACGGCACCAGCGCGCCCTGCATCCGCTCCAGCTGCAGGCGCAGCATCATCACCACGTCGGCCCCGGCGATGCCGGCCTTCAGATCGTGGAACACTTCAGCGCCCCATCGCTCGGCGTGGGGCGGCATCAGGGTCGGCGGCCCCACCAGCCGCACCCGCGCGCCCATCATGGTGAGCAGGCCTACGTTGGAGCGCGCCACCCGGCTGTGCAGCACGTCGCCGCAGATGGCCACGGTGAGCCGATCCACGGCGCCGAAGGCGCGGCGCATCGAGAGCATGTCGAGCAGCGCCTGGCTGGGATGCTCGTGCTGGCCGTCTCCGGCGTTGATCACGCTGCAGCTGACCTTCTGGGACAGCAGCGAGGCGGCGCCCGACGAGGCGTGGCGGATGACCAGGATGTCCGGCTGCATGGCGTTCAGCGTCACCGCTGTGTCCACCAGGGTCTCGCCCTTGGAGATGGCCGAGGCGCGCGGGCTCATGTTGACCACGTCCGCCCCCAGGCGCTTGCCGGCCAGTTCGAAGGAACTCTGGGTGCGGGTGGAGTTCTCGAAGAACAGGTTGATGAGCGTGCGGCCCTTGAGCAGGTCGAGCTTCTTGGCCATCTGCCGGTTCAGCGCCACGAAGCCCTCGGCGAGGTCCAGCAGGCGCGTGACATCCGGCGGGTCGAGGTCGGTGACGGACAGGAAATGCCGCCGCGGGAACGCAAAGGTCTGCTTGCGGACCTCTTCGGGGCCAGGCGCGATGGCGGTCATCAAAGGGGCGTTCTAGGCGGGATCGAGCGGGCAGGGAAGGGGCGTGCGTACTGTGGCGTTGGCGTCGCTCCCCTTTTGATCGTCACCCCGGGCGGAGCCGCAAAGCGGCGGAGACCCGGGGCCGGACGTGCCGCCGCCCAGACGTCGATCTTCTATGTACCGGCGGGTCCGGCCCCGGCTCTACGCACTTCGTGCTCCGGCCGGGGTGACGAAAAGAGTGTGTGGGAGACAGTCACCCGGCCCCCAACCGATCCAGCGCGCCCTGCAGGATCCAGGCGGCCGCGGTCTTGTCGACCACCTCGGCGCGGCGGGCGCGGGTGAGGTCGGCCTCGCCGATCAGCATGCGGTTGACCGCCTCGCTGCTCAGCCGCTCGTCCCAGAAGGCGATGGGAATCTCCTTCAGGCGCAGCAGGTTGCGAGCGAAGGCTCTGGCGGATTGGGCGCGCGGACCCTCCGTGCCGTCCATGTTCACCGGCAGGCCGATGACGACGCCCTCGGCGCCTCGGCCGGCCATCAGCCTGAACAGCTGCTCCGCGTCGAGGGTGAACTTGGCGCGGCGGATCAGGGCCAGCGGGCTGGCGATCATCCGGCCGACGTCCGAGACCGCCACGCCGATGGTCTTCTCGCCGAGGTCCAGCCCCACCAGCGGCGCATGGCGCCCCACGGCGGCGGGCAGGTCGGCGAGGTCGAGGACGGGCATGGCCCTGCATAGCAGCGCGTATTGCACCTTGCCAAAGCAAGGCCGTGGCGGCTAACCCCGCGCGTCATCAGGAGAACCGTCATGGCCCTCGACGCGGCCACCGTCCGCAAGGTCGCCAAGCTCGCCCGCATCCGCATCGACGAGGCCCGCATCGAGCCCCTGGCCCGGGAGCTGAGCGGCATCATGCAGTGGATCGAGCAGCTGAACGAGGTGGACACCGACGGCGTGCAGCCCATGGCCTCCACCGAGGCGGTGTCCCTGCCGATGCGCGAGGACGTGGTCACCGACGGCGGCGATCCGGCCAGGGTGCTGGCCAACGCGCCGAAGACCGACCGCAACTTCTTCGTGGTTCCCAAGGTGGTCGAGTAATGAGCGGCGAACTCACCGGACTGACCCTGAAGGACGCGCTGGAAGGCCTGCGCGCGCGGCGTTTCTCCGCCGTGGAGCTGGCCAGGGCGCATATCGCCGCCATCGAGGGCGCGCGGGCGCTCAACGCCTTCGTGCTGGAGACGCCGGAGAAGGCCCTGGAGATGGCCGCGGCGTCGGACGCCCGGCTGGCCCGGGGCGAGGCCGGGCGGCTGGAAGGCGCGTCGCTGGGCATCAAGGACCTGTTCTGCACCGAAGGCGTCCGCTCCACCGCCGGCTCGAAGATCCTCGGCGACTTCAAGCCCACCTACGAGTCCACCGTCACGGCCAACCTCTGGCGCGACGGGGCGGTGATGCTGGGCAAGCTGAACATGGACGAATTCGCCATGGGATCGTCCAACGAAACCAGCGCCTTCGGGCCGGTGGTCAATCCCTGGCGCTCGCGCGGCTCGAACCGTCCGCTGAGCCCCGGCGGATCGTCAGGCGGCTCGGCGGCGGCCACTGCGGCGGACCTCACCCTGGGCGCCACGGCCACCGACACCGGCGGCTCCATCCGCCAGCCGGCCTCGCTCACCGGCACGGTGGGCATCAAGCCCACCTACGGACGCTGCTCGCGCTGGGGCATCGTCGCCTTCGCCTCGTCGCTGGACCAGGCGGGACCCATCGCCAAGAGCGTGGAGGACGCGGCGATCCTGCTGAGGTCGATGAGCGGCCACGATCCGAAGGACTCCACCAGCCTGCCGGCCGAAGTCCCTGATTTCCCGTCCTTCGTGGGCCGCTCGGTGAAGGGCCTGCGCGTCGGCGTGCCGAAGGAATACCGGGTCGACGGCATGCCGCCGGAGATCGAGGCCCTGTGGTCGCAGGGGGTGGCCTGGCTGAAGGACGCCGGCTGCGAGATCGTCGAGGTCTCGCTGCCGCACACCAAATACGCCCTGCCGGCCTATTACATCATCGCCCCGGCGGAAGCCTCGTCGAACCTCGCCCGCTACGACGGCATGCGCTACGGCCTGCGCGTCGACGGCCAGAACCTCACCGAGACCTATGAGGAGACCAGAGCCGCCGGCTTCGGCGAGGAGGTCAAGCGGCGGATCCTGATCGGCGCCTATGTGCTCTCCGCCGGCTACTACGACGCCTACTATCTGAAGGCGCTGAAGGTGCGCCGGCGCATCGCCGACGACTTCGCCCAGGCCTTCGAGCAGGTCGACGCCCTGCTGACGCCCACCGCGCCGTCGGCGGCGTTCGGGCTGGGGGACAACATCGCCGATCCGCTGGCCATGTACCTCAACGACATCTTCACGGTGACGGTGAACCTGGCCGGCCTGCCGGGGATGAGCATTCCGGCCGGCCTGGACGCCCAGGGCCTGCCGCTAGGCCTGCAGCTGATCGGCAAGGCGCTGGACGAGGGGACGCTGTTCTCCCTCGCCGGGGCGCTGGAGAAGGCGGCGGACTTCAAGGCCAAGCCAGAGCGCTGGTGGACGGCGTAGCGACGGCTGTCGGAGCCTCGACTCTTGACATCACTTGTGGTAACGAAGCGCCATCGCCCGCATGGGCGACGCTCTTTGACATCGTGAAGAAGAACGTACGCCGCTTAGGCATCGTTGCCTGAAGCAGCGGTGCGGCGGCCTTGCGCCCCACGCGCACCCCCACCCCCACCACCCGAAATTCCCCGCGAAAGCGGGGACCCAGGCTTTTTTACAATCGGTTGGG